>NZ_JBIRXG010000002.1:0-545843 GCF_044388685.1 Streptomyces sp. NPDC020192
ACCAGTCCGTCCATGTCGGCGTCGAAGGCGATGGGATAGATGTCCTGGTACTTCTTCGGCGGGTTCTCGGCGTAGGCGATCGTCCCGTCGGACCGGTGATGGAACCACTCGGGGTGTTTCTGCACCCAGGGGTGGTCCGGGGAGCACTGCAGGGCGAAGTCGAGGGCGATCTCCAGGCCCAACTCCCGTGCCCGGCCCACGAAATGGTCGAAGTCCTCGATGGTCCCGAGGTCGGGATGGACGGCGTCGTGCCCGCCCTCGGGGGAGCCGATCGCCCAGGGCACGCCGACGTCGTCGGGCCCGGCGGTCAGGCTGTTGTTGGGGCCTTTGCGGAACGTCGTACCGATCGGATGGATCGGCGGCAGATAGACGACGTCGAAGCCCATGTCCGCGATGGCCGTCAGCCGACGGGCGGCGGTACGGAAGGTGCCGTGGGGCTGCTCCGGGGTGCCCTCGGAGCGCGGGAAGAACTCGTACCAGGAGCCGTACAGGGCCCGCTCCCGCTCCACCAGCAACGGCATCGGATCCGAGGCGGTGACCAAGTCCCGCAGAGGGTAGCGGGCCAGGAGGGCGTCCACCTCCGGGGACAGGGCCGGCCTCAGACGCTCCTGTACCGACCGGGAGTCGTCGCCGAGGGCGCGCGCGGCGGCCAGGACGAGGTCGCGCTCCGGGCCCTTCGGCACTCCGGCGGCCGCCCGTTCGTACAGCGCGGCGCCCTCCTCCAGGACCAGCCCGATGTCGACGCCGGCCGGGATCTTGACGCGCGCGTGGTGCCGCCAGGTCGCCACCGGGTCGGACCAGGCCTCCACACGGAAGGTCCAGCGGCCCGTCGCGTCCGGTGTGACCTCCGCGCCCCACAGGTCGCTGCCGGGGGAGAGTTCCCGCATCGGTGTCCACGGGCCGCGGCGGCCCTTCGGATCGCGCAGGACCACATTCGCGCCCACGGCGTCGTGCCCTTCGCGGAACACGGACGCGGTGACCTGGAAGGTCTCCCCGGCCACCGCCTTCGCCGGGCGCCTGCCGCACTCCACGGCCGGCCGGACGTCACGTACCGGTACACGGCCGATGGCCGGGGTCCTGCGCATGTATCTCACCTCCGCCGTGCGCGAAGCCGGGCACCTGGCCCGGCTTCGCGGTCCGAGACGGGCCGACTCGCGTCGGTCCCGGGGGGAACGCCTTTGTACGGTGCCAGGTCAGGGGCTTGACGCCGTGGAACGCCGCTCCGGTGGCGGCGGTCTTCTCGCCTTCCGGCGACGTTTCGGACGCCCGTTCTGCTCGCGCAGGTAGGTGACCAGATTGGTGCGCAGATAGCGCTCGGCCGCGTCCGCCGCCTCGCGGGCGCAGCGTTTGCCCATCAGCACGCACAGCGTGTAACCCGAGTCCTCGAAGGTGGCCCGGACCGTGCGGTCGTGGGGCGAGGCGAGCATCACGCGCTCCCACGCCCGGTAACGCCGCAACTGCCGGGCCACTTCGGCCTTGGCGGGGAGCAGCATCGCCGTCTTCACCTTTCACGCTCTCGACTGGGCGCGTTCCCGACGGTCGGGTGGTGTCCGCGCACGGGAGGGCACGGCACCGTTACGGCGATCGAGGCTTTCACTTATGGTGCACGCACGACGACGCAGCGTCTTGTTGGAGCTTCAACCATGACGGGTGTCGGGTGCTCGTGTTGCACGAATGGCGTAGTGACCGCACCGTGGAGGTGACTCAGAAGCGATCAGCGCTCACGCTGTGTGTCCGGGATCCCTCCCGGAAAGGCGAGGGGAGCCAGAGCTTCGCCGGTGAGGAGCAAGCGACGATGAAGACCGCAGTGCCCTGCTACTACCACCTCGACGTGGAAGTCAGCCCGGAACGGGTGGGACAGGTCAGCCGCATCCTGGCCGCCCACTTGCGTTACTGGGACCTCGAGAATCTCGCGGACCCCGTCTGCCGCGGCGCCGAACTGCTGCTGCGGGCGATCCACCAGCACGCCTCCGACAAGCACACGTCGATCGAGATGTGGTGGAACGGACAGCACCTGATCACCGCCTTCGGTGACGACGACCCCGATCTGCGCCCCGACCCCCATCTGCGGTCCTGTCTCGCGGACATCGCCGCCATGAGCGACGGCTGGGGCTGTTGCGCCTCGGACAGCGGCAGCAAGATCATCTGGTTCTCGCAGCGCGCCCGGGCCGGCCAGCGCGTCCCGCTGGTGCCCACCGCGCCCGAGCCCACTCTGAGCCAGGGCCTCCCCGTGCCGCGCGAGCTCCCGGTCGCGCGGCTGGCCGCTCCGGCGGGGGCCCCGGACGACACCCTGGCCGCCACGGCGGCAGCCGGGGACCACGGGCTTGCCGTACCGGCCGGTGTTCTGGGCGACACCCTGGAGGGCAGCCGGTGACGTCCCGCACCTCCCGGAAATCCCGGAACGGGCTGCCCGTGTGGAGCGGGCAGCCCTACCCGTTGGGCGCCTCGTTCGACGGACAGGGCACCAACTTCGCGCTGTTCAGCGAGGTCGCCGAGCGCGTCGACCTGATCCTGCTGGACGAAGCGGGCACCGAGACCCCCGTCCGGCTGCACGAGGTCGACGGCTTCGTCTGGCACGCCTATCTGCCCGGCATCACCCCCGGCCAGCGCTACGGCTACCGGGTGCACGGCCCCTGGCAGCCGTCGCTCGGCCACCGGTGCAATCCGGCGAAGCTGCTGCTCGACCCGTACGCCATGGCGGTGGACGGCCAGATCGACAACCACGCCTCGCTGTACGAGCGCGCCCCCGACGGCCCGGCGCCCGCCGACAGCGCCGGGCACTCCATGCTGGGGGTCGTCGCCGACCCGTACTTCGACTGGGGCGACGACCGCCCGCCCCGCACGCCGTACGCGGACTCGGTCATCTACGAGGCCCATGTGCGCGGCCTGACCCGCACCCACCCCGACGTCCCGGAGCGGCTGCGCGGCACCTACGCCGGCCTCGCGCACCCCGCGGTCGTCGAGCATCTGACCGGGCTCGGGGTGACGGCGGTGGAGCTGATGCCGGTGCACCAGTTCGTCCAGGACGGCGTGCTGCAGGACCGGGGCCTCGCCAACTACTGGGGCTACAACACCGTCGGCTTCTTCGCCCCGCACAACGCCTACGCCGCCTTCGGCACCCGGGGCCAGCAGGTCAACGAGTTCAAGGCGATGGTGAAGGCGCTGCACGCGGCCGGCCTCGAGGTGATCCTCGACGTGGTCTACAACCACACCGCCGAGGGCAACGAGATGGGCCCGACCCTGTCCTTCCGGGGCATCGACAACGCCTCCTACTACCGGCTGGTCGACGGCGACTGGGCGCACTACTACGACACCACCGGCACCGGCAACAGCCTGCTGATGCGTCACCCCTACGTGCTCCAGCTGATCATGGACTCGCTGCGGTACTGGGTCACCGAGATGCACGTCGACGGCTTCCGCTTCGACCTCGCGGCCACCCTGGCCCGGCAGTTCCACGAGGTGGACCGGCTCTCGGCGTTCTTCGACCTGATCCAGCAGGACCCGGTGATCAGCCGTGTCAAGCTGATCGCCGAGCCCTGGGACGTGGGCGAGGGCGGCTACCAGGTGGGCAACTTCCCTCCGCTGTGGTCGGAGTGGAACGGCAAGTACCGGGACGCCGTACGGGACTTCTGGCGGGCCGAGCGCGGCTCGCTCGGTGAGTTCGCCTCCCGGCTGACCGGCTCCTCCGACCTGTACCAGCACAGCCGGCGCCGGCCGCGCGCCAGCGTCAACTTCGTCACCGCGCACGACGGTTTCACCCTGCGCGACCTCGTGTCGTACAACGACAAGCACAACGAGGCCAACGGCGAGGACAACCGCGACGGCGAGAGCCACAACCGGTCCTGGAACTGCGGGGCGGAGGGCGCGACGAAGGACCCGGCCGTCCTCGAACTGCGCGCCCGCCAGCAGCGCAACCTGCTGGCGACGCTGCTGCTCTCGCAGGGCATCCCGATGCTCTGTCACGGCGACGAACTCGGCCGCACCCAGCGCGGCAACAACAACGCCTACTGCCAGGACAACGACATCTCCTGGGTCGACTGGGAACTCACCCGCGAACAGCGGTCGTTGACGGAGTTCACCCGGCACCTCATCGCCCTGCGCGCCGCCCACCCGGTGCTGCGCCGACGCCGCTTCTTCCGGGGCGAGACCGCGACCAACGCCGACCAGCCGCTGCCCGACCTGATGTGGCTCAGGCCCGACGCCCGGGAGATGGCCGACCGGGACTGGCAGTGCGGCGACGCGCACTCGGTCGCGGTGTTCCTCAACGGCGACGCCATCGCGGAACGCGACGCCTACGGGCGCCGGATGACCGACGACTCCTTCCTGCTCCTCGTCAACGGCTACTGGGAACCGGTCGACTTCCGCCTGCCGGGCACGAGGTTCGCCGAACGCTGGACGACCCTGGTCGACACGGCGGACCCGGACGGCATCCCGGACGAGCGGGAGCGCAAGGCGGGGACGAGGGTCCGGGTGGAGGCGCGGAGTCTGGTCGTGCTGTCGAGACCGTCGCGAGTCGCCGGCTAACGCTGCCGGCGTGACGTCACCGTGAACTGCGCCCCGTCCGGATCCCGCAGAATCGCCTCGTCCTCGTCCTCGCTCAGCACACTGCCCCCGTGCTTCTCGGCCGTGCGGGCGCAGTCCAGGACGTCGGCGACGGCGAAGTGGACCTGCCAGTGCGGCCGTACGGAGGGATCCGGTGCCGACTCCACCGCGCCCGAGTCGATCCGCGCCACGATGTCGCCCTCGCTGCGCAGCACCACCTCGCTGCCCTCGTACTCCACCTGGCAGCAGCCCGGCAGCCCGGACGCCCAGTCGAGGATCTCGCCGTAGAACAGGGCGGCGTCGAAGGCGTCGCGGGTGTGCAGCCGGATGAACGTCGGCGACGCCCGCCGCCAGGCCTCCCAGTTTCCGACCAGTTCCCCCTGCCAGATGCCGAAGGTCGCCCCGTCCCGGTCGGCGAGCAGCGCGGCCCGGCCCGGCGGGAAGGACAGCGGTCCTACGGCCGCCGTACCGCCGCGCTCGCGGGCCCGGGCCACGGCCACGTCGGCGTCCGGCACGGCGAAGTACGGCGTCCAGGCCACCGCCATCTGCCACATGGCGGCGATGGCGGCGATCCCCGCCACCGGCACCCCGTCCGCCAGCGCGATACGGAAGTGCTCACCGAGTTTCGCGCTGCGCCAGCGCCAGCCCAGGACGGCCGTGTAGAAGTCCTGGGTGGTCTTCAGATCGCGGCTGGTCAGGCTCACCCAGCACGGGGCGCCGAAGACGGAGTGCGTGGACATGACGTCGCGCTTGCGCGGTCCGCCGGCGGGGGTGTTGTGGTTCATGGCGCTCGCGTCCTGCCGTAGGGGACGGTCTGGCACCAGTGTCCACTGCGCGAGCCGGTTCGCGCTCCTTGACCTCTCCTTTGAGCTCTCCTCCGGAGGAATTACCTCTGTAGCAGAGGTAATCTTTCGAGTGTGGAGCACGAGACCTTCCCGGAGGAGCTGGCCGACACGCTCGTACGCATCCAGCGGCTGATCCGGCGGCGACTGCGCGGCGGGCTGACCCGGCCCCGGCTGCGCGGCGCCGAGGTGGAGCTGCTGCGGCTGGTCGAGTCCCGGCCCGGCATCGGCATCTCGGACGCGGCCAGGGCGCTGCACCTGGCGGGCAACTCCGTGTCGACCCTGGTCAACCAGCTGGTCAAGGGTGGATATCTGCTCCGGGAGACCGACCCGGCCGACCGCCGTGCCGCGCGCCTGCTGCTCACCGAGGCCGCCGAGCAGCGGCTCGCGGACTGGCGGCGCCGCCGGGCCGAGCTGGTCATGCGGCAGGTCTCCGGGCTCGACGAGGCCGACCGGGAAGCCCTCCGCGCGGCGCTTCCGGCGCTGCGCAAGCTGGCCGTCACCCTGCAGGAGGAGGCCGAGGAACCATGACGAGTGACAGCCCCACCGGAGGCCCGCCCGGCACCCCCGCCGAGAGCGGCGATCACACCGCCGCGCTGCCCGGCACGACCGCCGACGAGGTGGCCGAGGCCGTCACCTGCACCGGTCTCGCCTATGCCTTCGGCGACACCAGGGCCGTCGACGGGCTCGAGCTCGCCGTCCGCGAGGGCGAGGTGTTCGGACTGCTCGGCCCCAACGGCGCCGGCAAGACCACCGCCATCCGCTGCGTCACCACCCTGCTGCCCGTCCCCGCCGGCATGGTCCGCGTCTTCGGCCACGATGCGGCCAAGGAGCGGATGGCGGTGCGCCGGCTGCTCGGTTACGTCCCGCAGCAGCTGTCCGCCGACAGCGGGCTCACCGGCCGGGAGAACGTCGCCCTGTTCGCCCGCGTCTTCGACGTGCCCCGCCGCGAGCGCGCCGCACGCGTCGCGCAGGCCCTCGCCGCCGTCGGCCTCACCGATGCCGCCGACCGGCTCGCGGGCACCTACTCCGGCGGTATGGTCCGCCGGCTCGAACTCGCCCAGGCCCTGGTCAGCGCGCCCCGGCTGCTGATCCTCGACGAACCGACCATCGGCCTGGACCCGATCGCCCGCACCGGCGTCTGGGAGCACATCAACGCCGTCCGCGCGGCCACCGGCATGACCGTCCTCGTCACCACCCATCACATGGACGAGGCCGACCAGTACTGCGACCGGGTCGGCCTGATGCACCGCGGCCGGATCCGCGCCCTCGGCACACCGGCCGAGCTGCGCCGGGGCCTCGCCGAGCGCCAGGGCACCGACACCCTGCCCACGCTGGAGGACGTCTTCCGCGACGTCGCCGGCAGCGGCCTCGACGACACGTCCGGAGGAGGTTTCCGCGATGTCCGCAGCACCCGCCGCACCGCACACCGCGTCGGCTGACCGTACGGATCTTCTGCTCACCCCGCCCGTGCCCCGCGCGGGCTGGCGGCTGCTGCCCGCCCGGGTCGTCGCCATGTGCACGGTCGAACTGCAGAAGCTGCGCCACGACCGCACCGAGCTGTACACCCGCGCCGTCCAGCCCGCCCTGTGGCTGCTGATCTTCGGCCAGACCTTCACCCGGATCCGGGCGATACCCACCGGCGGCGTGCCGTACATCGACTATCTGGCGCCCGGCATCATCGCCCAGTCCGCGATGTTCATCGCGATCTTCTACGGCATCCAGATCATCTGGGAGCGGGACGCGGGCATCCTCAACAAGTTCCTCGTCACCCCCACCCCGCGCTCGGCGCTGATCACCGGCAAGGCGTTCGCGGCCGGTGTGAAGTCACTGATCCAGGCGGTCGTCGTCATCGTCATCGCCGCGCTGCTCGGGGTCGCCCTCACCTGGAACCCGCTGAAGCTGCTCGGCGTCGCCGTCGCCGTGGTCCTCGCCTCCGTGTTCTTCTCCTGCCTGTCGATGACCATCGCGGGCATCGTCCTCAGCAGGGACCGGCTGATGGGCTTCGGGCAGGCGATCACCATGCCGCTGTTCTTCGGCTCCAACGCCCTCTACCCCGTCTCGGTGATGCCGGGCTGGCTCCAGGCCGTCAGCAAGGTCAACCCGCTGAGCTATCAAGTCGACGCGCTGCGCGGGCTGCTGCTCGGTACGCCGTCGCACCTCGGCTCCGATTTCGCGGTGCTGTCGGTGGCCGCCGCGCTCGGCGTCGCCGCGGCCTCCTCGTTGCTCGGCCGGCTGGCCCGATGATCTTGCCGGGAACGTGATGTGCGGCACGCGCGCGTACCCCGCGAAAAGGGACCGTGAACGGATTCTTCCTGGGCAGCGCTTGATCAGCGATCAAAGCGGGCGAACCCGCTGGCCACAGCGCATTCTGCGCATTTGACAGTGCGATCCGCGCACAGATAGACAGCAGCTCTCGAAGGTCGAGAGGGGCACTGTGTACGAGCCGAACGTGGTCGGGGACTGGCACGAGTACGACGAGCATGCCGGTCTGCGGGTCCGCGTCCACCGCCTGGAGGCGGGCGAGCCGCCGCGCGGACGCGACGACGCCGCCGTGGGGCTGACGTACTTCAGTGTCCGCGTGACCGTCGAGAACCGCGGCGCGCGGCAGTACTGCATCCACCTGGAGGACGGCCAGATCGACGTCCGGGTCGGCGCGGACGGCGAGTCCGCGTTCATGGACTGGCGCAACTCGCAGTTCATCGAGGGTTTCGACGTCTATCCGCTGCGCCGGGTCACCGCCGTGCTCTACGCCGCCGCTCCCGAGGCCGCCCTCAGCCACGTGGACGTCCAGGTGCAGCTGCGGGTGGAGGACGAGTGGACCGACCGCCGGCTGTGGGCCGGCGGCATCGGCGTCCAGGAGGCGCCCACCGCGGCCGCCTCCGCCGGCGCCCCCCAGTGCAGCCTGGCCCACCAGGTCAGCGCCTTCCTGCGGGACCAGACGGAGCCGGGCACCGCCTGACCACGCCGCCCCGGGCGTCGTACGACGTCAGTGCGGGATGCCGTCGATGATCTCCCGGGCGCCCTGCCGGAGCAGGGACACCGCCACCGAGGTGCCGAGGGTGGCGGGATCGAGCCGGCCGGCCCACTCGTGTGCGTTCAGCCGGGTCTTGCCGTCGGGGGTGAACACACAGGCTCTCAGGGAGAGTTCGCCGCCGCGGTCCACGCGCGCGTACCCGGCGATGGGGCTGTTGCAGTGGCCCTGCAGCACATGCAGGAACATCCGCTCGGCCGTCGCCTCCCGGTGCGTGTCCGGGTCACCGAGCCCGCTGACCGCGTCGATGACGTCGGTGTCGTCGTCCCGGCACTGCAGGGCCAGGATGCCCGCGCCGATCGGCGGCATCATCGTCTCCGGCGAGAGCACCTCGCTGATCACATCGGTCCGGCCGATCCGCTCCAGCCCCGCGACGGCCAACAGGAGGGCGTCCGCCTCGCCGGCGGCGAGCTTCGCCAGCCGGCTGTTGTCGTTGCCCCGGAACGGCACGCACTCCAGATGGGGGTGCGTGGCGGCCAGTTGGGCGATCCGGCGCACCGAGGAGGTGCCGATCCGGGTGCCGGCCGGCAGCTCGTCCAGGGTGAGCCCGCCCGGGTGGACCAGCGCGTCCCGGATGTCGTCCCGCTTCAGGAACGCCGCGAACACCGTCCCGGCGGGCAGCGGCCGGTCGGCGGGCACGTCCTTGACGCAGTGCACCGCGAGATCGGCCTTCCCGGCCAGCAGGGCCGCGTCGACCTCCTTGGTGAACGCGCCCTTGCCCTCGACCTGGGACAGATCGCCGAGCCACTTGTCGCCGGTGGTCTTCACCGGGACGACCTCGGTGCGCAACCCCGGGTGCAGCACGGCCAATTCGGCGCGGACCCGCTCGACCTGGGCCAGGGCCATGGGCGAGTCGCGGGAGACGATTCGGATCAGTTCGGGAACCGGCATGGGCACACGATAGACCTTCGCCCCTCAAGCCGGGCTTTCGGGCAGGTCGGCGGCCGACTCCTCCGGGGTGAGATCCGGGCGCAGCCGCAGCCACGACGGCTGGCGCAGCAGCCCGTTCCGGGTCCGCGTGCTGTAACTGACCTCGCCCACCAGCCGGGGCAGCACCCAGTGGGCGTCGGGGATCCGTTGCACGGGTTCGAAGGGACACCGGTTGCTCGCGACGGCCGCCAGCAGCCGGGCCAGTTCCGTCCGCTCCGCCTCGCTCCAGCCGGTGCCCACCCGGCCGACGTACCGCAGCCGGCCGGCCGTGTCGCGCTGGCCGAGGAGCAGTGCGCCCGGCAGTCCGGTCAGCCGCCCCTTGCCGGCCAGCCAGCCGCCGACGATCACGTCCTCGGCCCGCATGTTCCGGATCTTGATCCAGGCGCGGGAGCGCACCCCGGGCTCGTACACCGAGTCCAGCCGCTTGCACACCAGGCCCTCCAGACCGTGCTCCCTGGTCGCCGCGAGCGCCTCGGCGCCGTGCCCGGTGACGGCACCCGGGACCGACCAGTACGGCCCGGCCGGATTCAGCTCCTCCAGCCGGGCCCGCCGCTGGACGTACGGCTGCCGCAGCAGGGACTCGCCCAGGTACGGCACGTCGAACAGCACCAGATGGACCGGCACCTCGGCGGCCCGGCGCGCCGCCCGCGCGGGGGCGTGCGCCAGCCCCATCCGGCTCTGCAGCAACTGGAAGTCGGCCCGTCCCCGCTCGTCCAGGGCCAGCACCTCGCCGTCCAGCACGGCGGGCGTGCTGCCCAGAGCGGTGCCGAGCGGCCGGAGTTCGGGATAGGCCTCGGTGATGTCCTCGCCCGACCGCGCGCGCAGCCGCACACTGCCGTCGCCGGGCAGGTACACCATCGCCCGCTGCCCGTCCTGCTTGGTCTCGTACGCCCACCGCGCGTCCTGGGCGGCGGGCGGCAGCCTGCCGGGCGTGGCGAGCATCGGCGCGATGAGCGGCAGGGATACGGCGGTCACGGCTGAAGGTCTCGACCGCGCACCGGGGCCGCACGCGCTCCGGGCCGCGGGTTCCCCTGAACGGGCCCGCCACCGGATCAGGCGTGCCGCAGATAGGCGAGCACGGCCAGTACCCGGCGGTGCCCGCTGTCGCTCGGCGGCAGCCCCAGCTTCAGGAAGACGTTGCCGACGTGCTTGCTGACGGAGCGTTCGGTGATGACGAGCGTCCGGGCGATCGTCGTGTTGTCGTGCCCCTCGGCCATCAGATGCAGCACCTCCCGCTCGCGCGGGGTGAGCGCGTCCAGGGGGGAGCCCGCGCGGCCGGTCATCAGTTCCGTCACCACCTCGGGGTCGAGGGCCGTGCCACCGCGTGCGACCCGTTCCAGCGCGTCGAGGAACTCGTCCACGCAGCCCACCCGGTCCTTCAACAGATAGCCCACCCCGCGCGCGCCGCCGCTCAACAGCTCGGCCGCGTACGACTCCTCGACGTACTGCGAGAGCACCAGGACCGGCAGTCCTGGCAGCCGCTCGCGCGCCTCCAGCGCCGCCCGCAGGCCCTCGTCACGGAAACGGGGAGAGGGGCTCGCCCGGGGAGAGCGCGAGAGGCGTGCGGGGCGGCCGCCGTGCCAGATGACCCGGACGCGCCCCGTAACCCCCTCACGCGCTCTCCCGCACGACGGCCGTGGCAGCTGCCGGCCGGGCCACAGGGTCCCGCGACCGCCTCGGCTGCAGGGCTCGGCCTGCGGCTTGTGCCGATCGGCTCGGGTCGCGCAGCCGGTGGCTCGGCCGGAGGTGTCGTGACTGCCCGGTCGGGCGGTGCGGTGCGGTGCGGTCTGCGAACGTCTGCGGACGGGTTGGGGTCACGGCCTTTGCCGTCCGGTTCGGCCTGCGGCCTGTGCCGATGGGTTCGGGCTGCGCAGCCGGTGGCTCGGCCGGAGGTGTCGTGACTGCCCGGCCGGGTGGCTCGGCTCGCCGTCGCTGCCGTCCGGTTCGGCCTGCGGCCTCCGCCGATGGGCTCAGGCCACGCACCCGATGGCCCGGCCGGATGGTGTCGTGACCGCCCCGTCGAGCGGCTCGGTCTGCGGCACCCGCCGGTCGGCCGGGGGCATCGCCTCTGCCGCCTGTCTCGGTCTGCTGCCTCCACCGGTCGGCTCTGGTCACACCGCCCCCGCTGTCCGTCGGCCCGCTGCCCCTGCCGTTCGGCATGGCCCCCCGCCGGGCGACTCAGGCGACCGCTTCGGCTGAGGGCGCGGCGGTTGTTCGGCGTGGGCCGGGGCGGTCACGGTGTCCCGCGTTGTCCCATGCCCTTGCCGTCGTACGGCCCCGCACGCCGACGTCCTGGCCGGAGGGTGCCTTACGGCGACCTCGGGCCGAGCGGCCCAGCCCGCTGCCTTCGCCATTCGGCTCAGGTCACCGTCTCCGTCGAGACGTCCAGCCCGCCGCCTCTACTGCCGGGCTCAGCCGCCGTCTACGCCGAGCCGCTCGGCCCGCTGCCGACCCTCTCAGGCCACCGCCTCCGTCGAGGGCTCGGCGGCCGTCGGCTCCGGGGACGGGGCCGACGGGCGATGGCGGGGGAGGAAGGAGGCGAGGATGAAGGCGAGGACGGCCGCGCCCGCGCCGATCGCCATGACGACCTTGAAGCCGTTCTCGGACGGCAGTGCGTGCCCGTCGAGGTTGATCGTCATCTGCGCCAGGATCACACCGGCCACCGCGCTGGCCACCGACGTGCCGATGGACCGCATCAGCGTGTTGAGGCTGTTCGCGGCGGCCGTCTCCGAGGGCGAGACCGCGCCCATGATGAGGGCCGGCATGGCGCCGTAGGCGAAGCCGACGCCCGCGCCGATGACGCAGGACACCAGGACCAGATGCCAGACCTCGGACATCAGGACGATGTTGAGTCCGTAGCCCGCGGCGACGATCACCGCGCCGATCATGAGCGTGATCTTCGGCCCCCTGGCCTTGGTGATGGCGGCGGACACCGGGGCCATGGCCATCATCACCAGGCCCTGCGGAGCCATCACCAGACCGACCGTCAGCATCGACTTGCCCAGGCCGTAGCCCGTCTGGGTCGGCAGCTGGAGCAGCTGGGGGAGCACCAGGGACATCGCGAACATCGAGAAGCCGAACGCGATCGAGGCGAGGTTGGTGAACAGCACCTGACGGCGGGCCGTGGTGCGCAGGTCGACCAGCGGCTGGGCGGTCCGCAGCTCGAAGACGCCCCAGGCGAGGAGCACGACCACGGCGAGGGCGAACAGGCCGAGCGTGGTGCCGCTCGCCCAGCCCCAGTCGGCGCCCTTGGAGACGGCGAGCAGCAGTGAGACCAGGCCCACCGCCAGCCCGGCGGAGCCGACCGCGTCGAAGCGGCCGCCCGTGCGCACCCTGGACTCCGGCACGAGCATCATGACCAGCGCGAAAGCGACGACACCGAGCGCCGCGGACGTCCAGAACAGCACATGCCAGTCGAAGTGGTCCGCGAGGAAGGCCGCGGCCGGCAGACCGAGCGCGCCGCCGACCCCCAGCGAGGCACTCATCAGCGCCGTCGAACCGGCCAGTTTCTCCGGCGGGAGCTCGTCGCGCATGATGCTGATGCCCAGCGGGACCACGGCGGAGGCCAGCCCCTGGAGCGCACGGCCGACGATCATCGGGACCAGCGCGTCGCTGAGCGCGCAGACCACCGAGCCGGCCACCAGCAGCACCAGACTGATCAGCAGCATCAGCCGCTTGCCGAACATGTCACCGATACGGCCGGCCATCGGGGTGGCCACGGCCGCTGCCAGCAGGGTCGCCGTCACGGCCCAGGCCGCGTTCGACGGGGAGGCGTTCAGGTACTTCGGCAGCTCCGGCACGATCGGGATCACCAGGGTCTGCATCAGCGAGACGGTGATGCCGGACAGGGCGAGCACCGCGACCACGGCACCCGGGCGCACCGGAGCGGATCTGCCGGCCTCGGCGGGCCGGGTGAGGGCGTCGGACATGAGAGGAGAACCTTCCGGAGAGGAGGAGCGGAACGAGAATGTCTTAAGTCAAGCGATTGACTTACTTTAGCGAGCCGAAAAGGCGGCGCACGCGGGGCCTGTCCCCGGTGGGGCGGGCGCGCACCGTAGGGTGATCCGGTTGGACCTCGCCGCCCCGGCCGAGGACCTGGGGCGGTGCGCGGGACTGGCCGCCCCGGGGCGGTGCGCAGTCCCGGAGCGGTGGTGAGCATGGCGCGCAGGACGGCGCGGGCCGAGCAGGTGAGCGCGACCCGGGAGGCCATCCTGACGGCGGCGGAGCGGCTGTTCGCCGAACACGGCGTGTACGCCGTCTCCAACCGCCAGGTCAGCGAGGCCGCCGGCCAGGGCAACAACGCCGCCGTCGGCTACCACTTCGGCACCAAGACCGACCTGGTCCGCGCGGTGGCCCGGCGGCACGCCGAGCGCATCGAGGCGCTCCGCGAGCGGGCGCTGGAGGCGGCCGGCGACTCCACGGACGTGCGCGACTGGGTCGACTGCCTGGTCCGCCCGATCACCGAGCACCTGGCCGGGCTCGGCAGCCCCACCTGGTACGCCCGCTTCTGCGCCCAGGTGATGACCGACCCGGTGCTGCACGAGATCATGGTCGAGGAGTCCATGACCTCACCCGCGCTGCGCCGGGCGCTCGAGGCCCTGTACCGCGTGCTGCCCGAGCTGCCGCCCGAGGTCAGCGCCGAACGCGGCCAGATGGTCCGGCAGTTGATCCTGCACACGTGCGCCGAGCGGGAGCGAGCCCTGGCCGAGGGCACCCCGACCCCGCGCGCCACCTGGGCGGAGGCGGCCGGCGGACTCACCGACGCGATCGTGGGCCTGTGGCTGGCCCCGGTGAGCGCCGCCGCCCGCCGGTCCCGGCGCGCCTGACGCTCACGCACCCGCTCACGCATCGAAGGTCACCACGACCTTCTCCGCGGCCCCCGGCGTGAGCGCCAGCCCGAAGGCACGGTCGGCCTCGGCGAACGGGACGCGGTGGCTGATCAGCCGGGCGAACCGCTCGTGGTGCTCGATCAGCTGGGGCGTGACCTCGAAGATCTCGGTCGGGTAGCCCTGTGAGGCGATGAGCGTCAGCTCGCTGCGCAGCATGCCGCCGAGGTCGATCTCGGCCCCCTTCTTCTGTACGGCGACCATGACCAGCCGGGCACCCCACTTGGCGGCGCCGACGACCGTGTTGAAGACGGCGGCGGCCCCGGCGGCGTCGATGTACACGTCGGTGCCCGGCCGGGGCTGGCCGAGCGCGTTGGCGCTCTGCCCGTGCAACTCGGTCAGCCGCGCGGCCACGTCCTCCTCCGCCGAGTTGATCACCGCGTCCGCACCGACGGCGAGGGCCGTCTCCAGGCGGTCCGGCAGTACGTCGACCACGACCACATGCGCCACGCCTCGCAGCTTCAGCCAGATCGCGGCGCCGAGTCCGATGGGCCCGGCGCCGAACACCACCGCCTGCTCCGACGGCCGCGCCCGTGACCGGTTGACGCAGTGCAGCGCGACCGCCATCGGCTCGTTCAGCGAGGCGACGTCGAAGGGCACGGTGTCCGGGAACACGGCGACGCTCTTGCCGGCCTCGGCGTTCTCGATCAGCAGGTACTCGCTCATACCGCCGTACCGGCCGCCACAGCCGATGATCCCGGTGGGCGCGTCCTGCGGATTGACCACCACCCGGTCACCGGCCCTCAGACCCGTGACCTCCGCCCCGGCCTCGACGATCTCCCCGGCCGGCTCATGGCCGAGGGTCACCGGGACCAGCTCGCCGCCCAGGTGGGCCCGGGCCGGCATACCGCCCATGTGCAGGAAGGTGACGTCGGTGCCGCAGATGCCGCAGGCGCGGATCCTGACGAGGACGTCCTTCGGCCCGGGCCGCGGACGCTCGACGTCCACCCTCTCGATCTGCCCGGGGGCGCCGGTCCGTACGGACTTCATGGTGGCCATGGGTGGCTCGCTTTCGAAGGGTCGGGACGGGACGTGGGGGTGCCCCCGGACGGGCGCCGGGCGGGGGGAGTGGCCCGGCGGCCGGTCCGGGGGCGGCGCCGGTCCCCGTCCCCACGGGATACGGCGCCCGGGGGCGGCCTCCGCTCAAGAGCCGCCCGGCTCGGAGTGGCTTGCTTGAGTTAGGCAAGCACATATGACTTACTTGAGTCAAGCAAATGATTGGGTGCCCGAGGGCGAGCCGATCGCCGGGATACCGGGTCGCAGCCGCCGACACCGGCGCCGACGTCGCCCGACGGCTCACCGAGCGGCCCTGCCAACTGGTCGTCGCCGATGTGGACCTGCCCGGCCTGGCCGAGCTGAGTGCCGCGGGTGCCGTTGCCTACCGCCCCGCGGTGCTGCTGCTCGCCGGCTGTGACGAACTGCCCCGGCTCGTGCCCGAACTCGGCGGGGCCGAGCGGGACTACGTCACCAAGCCGGTCCGGATCGCCGAGGTCCTCGCCCGGATCCAGGTGCTGCTGCGCGGCACCGGCACGCCCCGGGCAACCCGGCCCCGGAGCGGCGCCCTGCACCACGCCGACCTGGCCCTCGACGACGTGACCTGCCGGGCGCGCCGGGGGAGCCGGGTGCTGGATCTGACCCCGGCCGAGTACCGGCTGCTGCGCCACCTCCTCGTCAATGCCCGCATGGTGCTCTCCAAGGAGCAGATCAGCCGGCATGTGTGGGGCGAGTTCCGCGGTGACAACGCGATCGAGCAGCTCGTCTCGCGGCTGAGGCGCAAGGTGGACCGGGAGGGTCCCGCGCTGATCCACACACGCCGGGGCTTCGGCTACTGGCTCGGCGGGCCGTCGTAACGAGACACCACCTCAACTTTCCCTGATTGCAGGGGAGTTGAGGCATGCCTGGATTTGGAAGGGTGTACCCACGCCGCCGAGCAGGGCATGGCCGCGGCCCGCAACCTGCTCAACCCCGAGGCGCGCAAGCCGTTTGCACCGGTGCCGTACTTCTGGTCGGACCAGTACGAGCTGAAGATCCAGGCGTACGGGGTGCTGCGCGGGCATGACGAGGTCGTGGTGGTGGAGGGCAGTGTGGCGGAAGGCGGAGTGCTCGTCGCTTACCGCCGGGGCGACCGGGTGACCGGCGCACTCGCGGTCGGGATGCCGCCCAAAGCCATCCGGGCGTGGCGCCAGACGATCGCGGCGGGGGCGGCTTGGCGGGAGGCCGTCGGCTGATGTCGCACCGGTCGCCGTAGGGGTGCGGGTCGCGCTTCACTTCCCTGCTGTCGCCATGCTCATGGCGTTCGCCGCCACCACCGCCCCCATCCCCGCCCACTCCGTCGCGCCCAGGCCCTGGCCGAGGACGACCCACCCCACCAGCGCCGCCAGGACCGGGTTGACGCTCATGAACAGGCCGAAGGTCTGCGCGGGGACACGGCGCAGGGTCAGCAGGTCGGCCAGGTACGGCACGGCGGAGGACAGGACGCCGGCCGTCACCGCACACAGGACGGCACCGGCCGTCGGCGGATGGCGCAGGGCGACGGCGATGCCAGCCGGCAGGAAGACCAGCGCGGAGACCGTCGCGGCCGCCGCGGCGCCCTGCGCGCCGGGTATGCGCCGGCCGACCACGCGGTTGAGCAGGATGTACGACGCCCAGCAGCACGCGGCGACCAGGCCGAGCGCCATCCCGGCGTAGTCGGCGGAGGGGCGCGGGCGCATCAGGACGACCACCCCGGCCGCGGCCAGCACCGCGCACCCGGCGTCCAGCCGGCGCCGCGAGGCGGCCAGCGCGATGGTGAGCGGCCCGAGGAACTCCAGGGTCACGGCGAGGCCGAGGCCGATCCGGTCGACGGCGCTGTACAGGCTGAGGTTCATCGTGCCGAACACCAACGCCAGCAGCAGCACCGGCCACCACTGCCGCCAGGTGAAGCCGCGCAGCCGTGGCCGGCCGACGGCGAGCAGGACGAGCGCGGCGACGTACTGACGTACCGCGACCACACCGAGCGGGCCGAGGACGGGGAAGGCCAGCGCTCCGACGGCGGCGCCGGTCTGGTTGGAGAGCCCGCTGCCGAACATGGTGGCCACGCCGGCCAGCCGCCGGGCCTTGACGGGGGACGGGGGCAGGGCCGTGGGCGCGGCGGCCACGGCCGGGCGTTGGGGAGCGCGTCGCATGACCCGGATCGTGCGCCGCCCGCACTCTTGCGCAAAATGCATGCACCGCCCGATCTATACGCTGAACGTATGCACGACATCGATCTGCGCCAGCTGCGCTGTCTCGTGGCGATCGTGGACGAGGGCACGTTCACGGACGCGGCGATCGCCCTCGGCGTCTCCCAGGCCGCCGTCTCCCGCACCCTCGCCTCCCTGGAACAGGCCCTGGGTGTACGGCTGTTGCGCCGCACCTCCCGTGAGGTGACCCCGACCGCGACGGGGCTGCGGGTGGTGGAGCGGGCCCGCCGGGTGCTCGCGGACGTCTCCGGCCTGGTCCGGGAGGCGGCCTCGGGGCACACCCGGCTGCGCGTCGGCTACGCCTGGTCGGCGGTGGGCCGGCACACGGTCGCCTTCCAGCGGCGCTGGAGCGCGGAGCACGGGGACATCCACCTGCACCTCGTGCGCGTCAACGCGCCCTCCGCCGGGCTCGCCGAGGGCGTCTGCGATCTCGCGGTCGTCCGCAGGCCGCTGGAGGACCGGCGGTTCGACACGGCGATCGTCGGCCTGGAACGTCGGCTGTGCGCGCTCGCCGCCGATGACCGGCTCGCCCGGCGCCGTTCGGTGCGGCTCGCCGAACTGGCCGACCGCACCCTGCTCGTGGACCCCCGCACCGGTACGGCCACCCTCGACCTGTGGCCGCCGGACGCCCGCCCGGCCGTCGAGGAGATCCACGACGTCGACGACTGGCTCACCGAGATCGCCGCGGGGCGCGGGATCGGGGTCACCGCCGAGTCGACCGCGCACCAGTACCCGCGGCCCGGCATCGTCTACCGGCCGGTGCGCGACGCCGAACCCGTCGCCGTACGGCTCGCCTGGTGGCGCGACGACCCGCACCCGGCCCGCCGGGCGGTCGTCGAACTGCTCACCGAGCTGTACCGCACGGTCTGAGCGGCCCACGGACATGACGGCCACGGCGTGGACAAATTTGTCGACAATCTTGCTTGGCGTCGCCTTCCGGGTCTGCGTGCTGCCGCTGCTCTTCGTCCCGGTGTGCTGTACTGGCTGGCCTCCTTCGGCGGCCTCCTACCCCTCCTCGTCCGGCTCCACGTCCCGGCCCGTGCACGCCAGTTCGCCGTCCACCTCGGCACACGCCTCCACGCCACGGGGCGAGGAGACCGACAGCATCGGGCTGCTGTCGCCGGCGGAGTCGTTTGCCGGATAGCCGGCCGACAGCACGTCCTGGCCCTTGCGCACCGCCACCTCGCGGGCCCGCGCCGAGCGCAGCCGCACCTGGGACCAGGCGGTGCCGCAGGCCGGTGACCAGCGCAGCCGGACGGTGTAGGCGGGGTCGGTGACCGTGCTCGCGGTCCGCGCGTCCCGGGCACACCTCGACGCGTCCGGCAGCTCCCCCTGGCACGAGCGGCCGTGGCAGCGAGGCGCCACCGACAGGTCCTGCGCGGCGGGCGCCGTACCGGAGCGCGCGGTCAGGGTGACGGCGGCGGCCACCACCGTCGCCACGCCGAACACGGCGAGCGCGGACAGCGGAAGCCGGGAGGGGAGTCGCGGCCGGAACCGGCCCGGCTTCCGGCCCCGGCCGCAGTCCGCGGCCGGACTCGCGTCCGACGGGCCCGGGTCGGCCGCGTCCCACAAGGCCAGTACGGCGTCGGGGTCGGCGCCGGCGAGCCGGCAGAGCGCCTCCACGGCGGGCCGGGGCGGCGGTGTGCCGCCGGACAGATAGCGGTGCCACGCGGACTTGCTGTACGGGGTTCGCGCGGCCAGCGCCGCCAGGCTGAGCCCCGTACGGTCCTTCAGTTCGCGCAGTTCCGCCACCAGTGGCTCGTCCGGCGTGGTCGATGCTGTCGATGCTTGGGGGTGCCGCATCGTGCGTCCTCGACTCCCTTTCCGCTATGGGCTATTTAGCCCCTGTTGTCGGGATGGCTTCCCAGGAGTGCGGCGAACGCAACACACGGTGAGGTAGGAGGAAGGTGAGGCATGGGCGTACCGAAAGCCCGTCCGGGGGTCGTCGAACGGGCCTTCGGTGGCTGGGCGGTGCGTCGGTGAGAGACCGTCAGCACCAGGGCAGGGCGCGGTTGGTGCGGACGTAGTGGGCCGAGACGTAGCCCCCGTGGTGCGCGAGCCGGTACCAGGCGCGGTTACCGGCGACCGACGAGCCGCGCGCCTTGCAGGTCAGGTGCAGATACCAACCCGTGTGCCGGTGCCCGATCACCCGGTAGCCGGTGCCCGGTCCGGAGCGGACGTTGAGCCGGGCGTGTCGGGTGGTGACGCGGCCGGTGGTGTACCGGACGACACGGTACGGCGCCCGGTGCGCGGCGTGCCCGAGGTGATGGACGCGGTACTGGAAGGGGTTGATGTGGCCGATGTGGTGCTGGGCGATGGCGCCGGGCACCGGATACGGAGCGGCGCTCGCGCTGGCGGCCCCGGCCGCCGTGGGCAGGAACGCGAGCATCGCGACCGTGGCCAGCAGACCGCTCTTGAGGGTCCGTCGGATCATGGCAACCTCCGGCTGTCGTTCTCGTGACCACGAGCAGTGATCACGACGGCCAGCGTTTCCGTGACGGACCGTCAGGATGCCGTTCCGTCGTCCCCCGGGACGCCCGGGACGTCCCCCGGAACGGGCGCCGGCGCCGCGGTCCGGCCGACCGGGGGAGAGGGGGGAGGCGCACCGCCGTCCCGCCCGCCTCCGTGCCGGTCCGGATGACGCGTCCCGAGGGGAGCGGCGGCGGATTCCGGTCAGACGGTCTCGGTGAAGGTGATCGTCCGCTCCTTCAGCAACGGGAACACCGTGCCCCGGATCAGTTCCGCGAAGTGGTCCGTCTCCTTGTGCGCCTCGAAGCCGGCGCGGTCGGTGTACCGCTCGTACAGCACGAAGGCCCCGGGCTGGTCGACCACCTCGTGCGCCTCGTAGGCGAGGTTCGCGGGTTCGGACGACGGGACCAGTTCGCGCATCTTGCGGAGCGCGTCGCGCACGGTGTCCGCGTCGGCGGGCGAGCACTGGTACTGGGCGACGACGGCGAAGGCCATGGGTTCCTCCGGGGTGCGAAAGGGTCGTGGTCCTGCCGATTGCAGCACGGAGCCGCTGGTGAGCGGCCTGTACGACACGCGGCCCGGGGGTGATGGGGTGCGGAAGTTACTTGACTTACGCAACGAGCTGGTAAGCTGCCGGGTATGCCCACGGAATCGCTGTCCGACCTGCCCGAGGCCTCCCCGGAGGTCGTCGAGATCGAGCGTGCCCTGACGCGCGTCACCTACCTCAGCACCCGGGCCCGGCAGCACGACCGGCTGATGGCGCTGGCGGGCGTGCCGCTGGACCGGGCCGCGGTGGCGCTGCTGCGGCAGATCGCCGACTCCGAGCCGCTGCGGCCGGGGGAGCTGGCGCAGCGGCTGGGCGTGGAGGCCTCCCATGTGACGCGGACCGTGCAGCAGCTGCAGAGGGCGGGCTACGTCAGCCGCGTCCCGGATCCGGACGACCGGCGCGCCCAGCGGATCCAGCTCACCGACGCCGGGCGGGAGGCCGTGGGGCGGATCCGGCAGGCCGGTGCCCAGGGGATGCAGCTCGCCCTCGCCGAATGGCGGCCGGAGGAGCTGCGGCAGCTGGCCGCCCTCTTCCATCGCATGGTCGACGACTTCCTCGCGTACACCATCGAGGAGGACGCCGGCCGGGAGGCGGACGAGGCCCCGCTGACGACGGGCTGACGGCGGCTGTCGGCGTGGGAAGGGTGAGAAGGGCCCACGCGGCGTCTACCGTCCAGTAATATCCGGCGGCAGGTCATCGGAGGCGAAGACGGTGCCGCCGGCGCGGTGGGCGCGGGGAGTCGCCGGGAACGAGGAGGGACTGGTCGTGGCGGAACGTATCGAGGTCGGGAGCAAGGTCGAGGACTTCGCCCTGCCCGACGAGACCGGCACCACCCGCCGGCTCACCGAACTGCTGGCCGACGGCCCGGTGGTCCTCTTCTTCTATCCCGCCGCCATGACCCCCGGCTGCACCGCCGAGGCCTGCCACTTCCGCGACCTCGCCGCCGAGTTCGCGGCCGCCGGCGCCCGGCCCGTCGGCATCAGCGGCGACACCGTCGACAAGCAGCAGGAATTCGCCGGCGCGCACGGCCTCGGCATGCCGCTGCTCTCCGACGCCGACGGCACGGTGCGGGAGCGGTTCGGCGTCAAACGCGGCTTCTCCCTCGCCCCGACCAAGCGCGTCACCTACGTCATCGCCCAGGACCTCACGGTACTGGAGGTCGTCCGCAGCGAGCTGCGCATGAACACCCACGCCGACCGCGCCCTCGCCGCCCTGCGCACCCACCGGGGCTGAGCCGCACCGTTCCGCTCCGCAGGGCCGGCCACCTCGCCGCCGCCGGTCCGCTCGCGCCGTCCGGCGCCGGTGTCGTGGCCGCCGCCCTGGTCTCCGCCTCCGACAGCTCCGCACCGGACGACACGAGCGGCGACACCTCCACCGGGGGCGGTTGCCGCTGTCCGCCTGCCCGAGGGCGTCCGGCGCGCGCCGGCCAGCCGGGGCCGACCGGGGCCGTCCGCTGCCCGTCCGCCCACCCGAAGCTCTTCGGTGCCCGTCCGCTGACCGGGGCCGTCCAGTGCGCGTCCGCCTGCCGAGGCTGTTCGCCGCTGTCCGCCCACCCGAGGTCGTCCGGCGTCCCTCCGCTCGCGGAGGCCGACCGGTGCCCGTCCGCCCGCCGACGCGAACCGGCTTCCGCTCCGCGCTTGATGACCTGGGACAGTCGGATCATCCTGGGGCATATGAAGCATGGCGTCGCCGTGGCGGTCATCGATGCCCTGGGTACGGTGACCGGCTGGAGCGAGGGCGCGCGGCTGCTCACGGGCCATCTGGCTCGGGACGTCGTCGGCCGGCCCGCGACCGAACTGCTCGCCGGGGACATCCCCGGCGAGATCCTTGCCGCGCGGGCCGGTACCGTCGCCCTGCGGCACCGCGACGGCCACCGCGTGGAGCTGGCCCTGACCGCGTCCCCGGTCCTCGGTCCGGACGGCCAGGCCACGGGGTTCGTCGTCACCGCCGACCCGCACGCGGAGACCGCCACTGCCCTGGCCGCCCAGGCCTTCCAGCAGGCGTCCATGTCCATGTCGGTCTTCGACCTCGAGCAGCACTATCTGCGGGTCAACGACGCCGCCTGCGCTGTGATGGGCGTACCCGAGGAGGTGCTGCTCGGCCGGCACTTCCTGGAGACCGTCGAGGACGCCGAGCACAGCCGGGGCTTTCTCGCCCATCTGCGCCAGGCCGCCGAGTCCGGCCGGCCCCAGCGCTACGAGAGCTTCACCGGCGCCTCCGCCATGAACCGGGAGCACGCCTGGACCACCGAGATGTGGCCGCTGCGCGACGCCTCCGGCGCGCAGACCGGCGTCGCGCTCGCCGCCTTCGACAGCAGTGACCAGTACTGGGCCCGGCAGCGCCTCACCCTGCTCAACGAGGCCGCGGCCGCCCTCGGCACCACCCTCGACGTGGTCCGCACCGCCGAGGAACTGATCGCGCTGCTCGTGCCGCGCTACGCCGACTTCGCCAGCGTCGACCTGCTCGACTGGGTGCTCGGTGCGGACGAACCGCCGATGATCGCCGACGGCGATGTCGTCCTGCACCGAGTCGCCCACGGCTCCACCCGCAAGGGCAACCCCGGCGCGGCCGTCCGCATCGGCGAGACCGACCGCTACCCGCCCTCCTCGCCGCCCGCCCGCGCCCTGCGCGAGGGCCACGCGATGCTGAGCCAGGCCGGCGAGCCCGAGTTCACCGAGTGGCTCGCCGAACTCAACGCGCGCTCCCCGCAGGGCCGCCCCTTCCGCCACGGCGTCCACTCCCTGATCGCGGTGCCGCTCAGGGCCCGCGGCACCACGCTCGGCGTCGCGGTCTGCGTCCGCATGGCCCACCCCGACGACTACGGCGCCGACGACGCGGTCTTCGCCGAGGAACTCGGCAGCCGCGCCGCCGTCTGCATCGACAACGCCCGCCGCTTCGCCCGCGAACGCAGCACCGCCCTCGCCCTCCAGCACAGCCTGCTGCCGCGGGGCCTGCCCGGGCAGGCCGCGCTGGATGTGGCCCACCGGTATCTGCCGTGCGGCTCCCTGGCCGGCATCGGCGGCGACTGGTTCGACGTCATCCCGCTCTCCGGCGGCCGGGTCGCCCTGGTCGTGGGCGACGTGGTGGGCCACGGCATCCAGTCCTCGGCGACCATGGGCCGGCTGCGCACGGCCGTACGCACCCTCGCCGACGTCGACCTGCCGCCGGACGAACTCCTCACCCACCTCGACGACCTGGTGGTCCACCTGTCCGCCGGAGACATCGGCGAGGAGGTCGCCGAGCTCGGCGCGACCTGCCTGTACGCCGTGTACGATCCCGTCTCCCGTCGGCTCACCCTTGCCGCCGCCGGCCACCCGGCCCCCGCCGTCGTCCTGCCCGGCGGCACCGCCGAGATCGTCCCCATGACCGCCGGACCGCCGCTCGGGGTCGGCGGGCTGCCGTTCGAGGCGACGGAACTGGAGCTGCCCGAGGGGTCCGTGGTCGCGCTCTACACCGACGGTCTGCTGGAGGACCGCGTCCGGGACTTCGACGGTGCCACCGGCACCCTGTGCCGGGCTCTGGCCGCGCCCAGCGGCTCCCTCGACGCCCTGTGCGACAGCGTCCTGAAGGCCGTCATGCCCGACCAGCCCGGCGACGACGTCGCGCTGCTGCTCGCCCGCACGCGCGCCCTTGGCGCCGACCGGGTCGCCACCTGGGACGTCCCGCCCGACCCCGCCGAGGTCGCCGCCTTCCGGCAGGCGGCCGGGGAGCAACTGGCCACCTGGGGCCTGGAGGAGGCCGCCTTCGTCACCGAACTCGTCGTCAGCGAACTCGTGACCAACGCCATCCGCTACGGCGAACCGCCCATCCAGCTCCGGCTGATCCGCGACCGCGCCCTCATCTGCGAGGTCTCCGACGCCAGTTCCACCTCTCCGCATCTGCGCCGGGCCAAAGCCTATGACGAGGGCGGCCGCGGACTGCTCCTGGTCGCCCAGCTCACCCAGCGCTGGGGAAGCCGCCAGACCGGCCGGGGCAAGACCATCTGGGCCGAACAGGCGCTGCCGGAAGCCTGATCACCGGATCACCGGCACTGGATCCCTGTCACCGGATCACTGGAACGGGCAGCCCGGATTCGGCGCGTCCTCCGAGAACGGTGAGCCGTGCGGCAGCACGTACAGCACGTCGAGCACGAGCGGTGTGTCGCCCAGATTCCGCCCGATGTGGACGTGGTCGGTGCCGGCCGGCTCCTGGATCGTCGCCCCCGTGCGGTACACACCGTCCGAGGCGCAGGACGCGTTGAAGTGGCTCAGCGTGCCCTGCTTCACCACGCCGTACAGCGGACCGTCGTGGTAGTGCCAGCCGGTGCTCTGCCCGGGCGGGATCGTGATCTCGCGCAGGGTGTAGTCGGTGCCGTCGACGGTGGTCTGAGCGATGATCCGGGCCGTCACCCCGGGTCCGGGCGGGGTGGCCTGGGCGGTGCCGCAGAGGAGGACGGTGGCGGCGGTCAGGGCGCCGGTGACGGCGGCGCGGAGTGCGGTGCGCATACGGGAGCCTCCCGGGATGCGAGCGGATGTCGCCGTGAACACAGCGGGTGTCGCCGTGAAGATTAGGCGAGTTGACGCCCGTGGTGGCCGGAATCCGGTGATCCGCACGCCAACCTTCGCCGAATCGTTCAGGAACAGAACTCGGCGATGGTGCCGGTGAGGATGTCGGTGAGACGGTCCAGCGAGCCGAGGTCGGCGTACTCGTCGGCCGCGTGCGCGCCCGCGCCGTCGACTCCGAAGAGCAGACAGGGGATGCCGGCCCGGTCGAGCAGGGCGCAGTCGGTCCAGAACGGTTCGGCACGTACGACGGGGGGGTGCCCGAGGGCCCGCTCGGCGTGGCGGGTGAGGGTGCACACGATCGGGGCCCCGGGGTCGGCCTGGAACGGTTCGCGGTCCAGGCCACGGGTCAGCCGGTAGCGGAAGTCGGGGACCGTGGAGGCGAGTTGGTCCAGGAGTGCGGTCAGTTCGCGTTCGACGCCGTCGGCGCTCTCGCCGGGGACGGTGCGGCGCTCCAGGGTGATACGGCAGCGCGCCGGGTAGGTGGAGGGCTCCTCGCCGCCCCGGATGACGGAGGCGTGCACGGTCCCGGTGCCCAGGAGCGGGTGTGCCGGACCCCGGGCGAGGCGCCGGCCCAGATCCTCCAGGGGGACCAGGAAGTGCCCGGCCTTGGCGATGGCGTCGACGCCCAGCTCGGGCCGCGAGCCATGGGCCGCCCGCCCCTCGATCTCCACCTCGAACCAGGCGAAGCCCTTGTGGGCGAGGGTGACTTGGAGCTGACTCGGCTCGGTGACGATCGCCGCGTCGGCCGTGAAGGACTTCAGCACCTCCTCGGTGCCCGTACTGCCGTGCTCCTCGTCGGCGACGCAGGCCAGGATCACATCGCCGCGAAGGAACCCGTGGGCGGTGGCGCGGGCGGCGGCGACCATCATGGCCGCGGTGCCGCCCTTCATGTCGAAGGCGCCGCGGCCGTACATCCTGCCGTCGTGGACCCGCGGGGCGAGCGGGTCGCCGTCGTAGCCGGCGAGGCCCACGGTGTCGAGGTGGCCGTTGAGCATGAGGGACCGCCCGCCGCCTGTGCCACGGGCGATCGCGACGAGCGAGGGGCGCCTGGGGCGCCGCTCCAGGCGGTGCACCTCGAAACCGCGAGCGGTCAGCCACCGGCCGCAGAGGTCGGCGACGACGCTCTCACCCGCCCCGCCGGGCACGAGGTCGGGGTTGACGGAGTCGACGGAGATCACCGTGGGCGCACGCCTGCGGGGTGGAGTACTCACGGGGGTTGTGGCTGATCCCGTCGTACTCGCCGCGTACGCTCCGCGAACAGCATCCCCATCTGCGCGTCCACGTCACCCAGCTGGAACCGGAAAGGGCCCTCCCGGCCCTCCAGGCCCGCGACTTCGACCTGGTCCTCGCCGAGGAGTACCCCGGCAACCCCAACCCCCGGCCCGCCGGACTCGAACAGGAGGACCTCCTGGAGGACCCCCTCCACCTCGCCCTGCCGAGCCCCGCCGACGGCACGGACACCGACAGCCCGACGGCGGCCCTGCGCTCGCTGGCCGGCCACCCCTGGGTGATGGAACCCGAAGGCACCGCCGCGAGGCACTGGGCCATGACCCTGTGCCGCAACGCCGGCTTCGAGCCCGACGTCCGGTTCGAGACCACCGACCTGCTGCTCCACCTCCGCCTCGTGGAACAGCGCCACGCCGCCGCCCTTCGCCCCGACCTGGTGTGGAGCGGACGGTCCCCGACCGTCGCGCTGCGGCGGCTCCCGCGCGGGCAGCGCGCACGCCGGGTCTTCACCGTCGTACGCGGCGGCGGCAGTCGGCACCCCGCCGTCCTCGCCTGTCGGGACGCCCTCCGCCACGCGGTCACCCTCCACACGGGCCGGGCATAGGCGGCCCCCTTGCGCGCGGCTCAGCCGCCGATGCCGTCCAGTTCGGCCACCGCGTCCCGCGGCAGCTCCAGCGACGCGGCGGCGATGTTGTCCCGCAGATGCTCCGGGGAGGACGTGCCGGGAATCAGGGCGATGTTCGAGGAGCGGCGCAGCAGCCAGGCCAGCGCCACCTGCTGCGGCGAGGCCTCGAGCCGCGCGGCGACCTTCGCCAGCGTCTCGGACTGCAGCGGCGTGAAGCCGCCGAGCGGGAAGTACGGCACGAAGGCGATGTTCTGCGCCGCCGTACGCTCCAGCAGCGCGTCGTCCTGCCGGTTGGCCAGGTTGTACAGGTTCTGCACGCTCACCACCGGCGCGATCGCGCGGGCCTCGTCCAGCTGTGCGGCGGACACGGCGCTCAGCCCCAGATGCCGGATCAGCCCCCGCTCCCGCAGCTCGGCCAGGGCGCCGAACTGCTCGGTGACGGAGTCCTCGTTCGGGGTGTCCACGTCGCCGAGCCGCAGATTGACGACGTCCAGGGCCTCCACGCCGAGGTTCCGCAGATTGTCGTAGACCTGCGCCTTCAGGTCCTCGGGGTGCCGGGACATGATCCAGCTGCCGTCGGCTCCCCGGCGGGCGCCGACCTTGGTGACGAGGTGCAGGCCCTCGGGGTAGGGATGCAGGGCCTCGCGGATGATCTCGTTCACGACGACCGGTCCGTAGAAGTCGGCGGTGTCGATGTGCGTGATGCCCGCCTCCACCACCGCGCGGAGCACCGCCACGGCCCGGTCCCGGTCCTTCGGCGGCCCGAAGACGTGCGGCCCGGCCAGCTGCATGGCGCCGTAGCCGACGCGGGTCAGGGTCAGGCCGTCGGCCGGGGTGACGGTGCCGCCGAGCTTGCCAGTCATGTCGTACCTCTCAGGTTGTCCGGGCCACGGGTCCCTCCCGGGGCCTCGCGCTCCACCCTGCGCCCGCGCCGACCCGGGTGGCAGTACCCCCGCGATCCTGGGAGTGGCAGGGACAGCCACCGTCGCCCGTCCGGCCGTACGGTGGGTGCCATGGACGGATCGAACGCGCTCGGTGAGTTCCTGCGCGCCCGCCGGGCCCTGGTGCGGCCCGAGGACGTGGGGCTGCCCGGCGGCGGACTGCGCCGGGTGCCGGGGCTGCGCCGGGAGGAGGTCGCCATGCTGGCCGGCATCAGCTCCGACTACTACCTGCGGCTGGAGCAGGGCCGCGACCGCAATCCGTCCGTGCAGGTCATCGAGGCCATCGCGCGCGTGCTGCGGCTGGACACCGACGCCACGGCCCACCTCGTCTCCCTCGCCCAGGACCGGCTCGCCGCCGGGGTACGGCACGGGAGCCGCTCGCGGCAGGTCCCACCGAGCCTGCTCCAGCTCATCGACGACTGGCCGCGCAACCCCGCCTATGTGCAGAACCGCTACTCCGACTGCCTGGCCGCCAACGCTCTCGCCACCGCGCTCACCCCGAACTACCGCCCCGGCGTCAACCTCCTGCGGGCCGTCTTCCTCGACCCCGCCGAGCGCGCGCTTCGCCGGGACTGGGAGGACCTCACCGCGGAGGGCGTGGCCGCCCTACGCTCCGAGGCGGGCGCGGACACGGACGACCCCCGGCTGCGCGACCTGGTCGGCGAGCTGTCCCTGCGCAGCGAACGCTTCCGCATCCTGTGGGCCCGGCACGAGGTACGGCCCCGCCGCGGCCGGACCAGCCACCTCACCCACCCCCAGGTCGGCGACCTCGACCTGCACTCCACCAAGCTCTCCGTGGACGGCACCGACGGACTCACCCTGGTCGTCTTCCACGCCGAACCCGGCAGCCGCAGCGCCGAACTCCTGGACATCCTCGGCAGCCTCAGCGCGCCCGCGCACGGCGCCGCCCCGGAGCGCGTGGAGGACCAGTAGGCCACGGCGTCGGCCGCACGGATAGGGTGAGCGTGATCAAGCGCACGGGGTGGGGAGAGGGCAGCGGACGGTATGGGCGCAGGCGCGGAGCGCGGTAGCGCGGGGGGCGGGCGGCCCACCTCGCGGGATGTCGCCCGGCTCGCCGGGGTCTCGCACACCGCCGTCTCCTTCGTCTTCAACGGCCGCGCCGAGGGCAACCTCTCGCCCGCCACCCAGGAACGCATCCGGCAGGCCGCCGCCCAGCTCGGCTACCGGCCCGACCCGGTCGCCCGCGGCCTGCGCCGCCGCCGTACGGCCGTGATCGGACTGGTCACCGACGAGATCGCCTCCTCCCCGTTCGCCGGCCGACTGCTGCGCGGCGCCATGGAGACCGCGTGGGCGAGCGACCACCTCGTGCTCACCGTGGACTCCGGCGGCGATCCGGCCAAGGAGGACGCGGCCGTCGCCGAACTCCTCGACCGACGGGTCGACGGCATCATCTACGCGGCCATGTCCCTGCGCCGGGTCCGGGTCCCCGAGGGCCTGCACCGCACCCACTCCGTGCTCGCCAACTGCGTCCCCGACGACGACTCGCTGCCCGCCGTCATCCCGGCCGAGCGGGCCGGCGGGCGCACGGCCGCACGGCTGCTGCTGGAGGCCGGGCACCGCAGGGTGGCCCTCGTCGGCGGGCAGGACGACATCGCCTCGGTGGAACGGCTGCGCGGCTTCCGGGACGCGCTGCGCGCCGAGGGCGTCGCCGTGCCCAAGGAGTGGGTCGTGCGCACCGGCGGCGAGATCAGCGGCGGCCACGAGGGCGCGATGCGGCTGCTCGACGGCACTGACCCGAACCGCCGCCCCACCGGGATCTTCTGCTACAACGACCGGGTCGCGGCAGGCGTGCTGCATGCCGCGACCCGGCTCGGCATCGCCGTACCCGGCGCGCTGTCGGTGGTCGGCTACGACGACCAGGAGCACATGGCCGCGTTCCTCACCCCGGCCCTCACCACGGTCGGACTGCCGCACCGGGCGATGGGCGAGGCGGCGGCCCGGCTGCTGCTCGACGCGATCGACACCGGCCGCACCCCGCCCGCCACCGTACGGCGGCTCGCCTGCCCCGTGGTCAGCCGTGCCTCGGTGGGACCTGCTCCCACGCACTGACCTCGGCGTCCCCGTCGACCACCAGCTCGGCCACGTCGTCCGGGCGGCGATACACCCGCTCGGTCACCATCGCCCGCTCCCCGGCGAACAGTTCGAGGAGCGAGCCGTCCACCAGCACCCGGACGGTGAGGGACGGACCGGGCGGCACGCTCACCGTGATCGGTGCCGATCCCGCTGTCCCCCGGGGGCCGACGCGCGGCCAGCCGCTGCGGTCCAGGACGACGGTGCCAGCCGCCGGGTCCAGCCGGACGGTGAGTGCTCGGTCCGCCGCCCGCAGCAGGGTGAGGGTGGTGGTGCCGCGCGCGGTCACGGTCAGGTCGTACGACACCGGGAGCGGCGCCCGGCCCGGCGCGGTCGCGAACGGCATGGGTGCGCGCAGGAGTTCCAGTTCCGGCGCCGGGAACACCCGCAGCGAGCCGTCCGGATGGACGTCGACCACCCGGGGTGCGGTCAGGGTGCCCGCCCAACCGGCCGCCAGGACCGCGGAGTTGTCCCGGGCTTCCCATGACCAGCCCCACAGCAGGGCGCGGTCGGGATCCTGGCGGACGGCGGGGGCGTAGAAGTCCCGGCCGTGGTCGAGCCGGCCGCCCGCCCGGGTCGTGAAGCGCAACCCGTTTTCACCGCCCGGCTCCAGATGACCCGTCAGATACGCGGTGGAGCAGGGCTCGCCGTCCCACAGGGACACCACGAGGACGTGTTCGCCGTCGCTCGTCTCGTACAGTTGTGGGCACTCCCAGCCGACGGCCTTGTCGCCGAAGGCGTCGGCGGCGACCGGGTCGGTGCCGTCCAGCAGGACGCCCGCGAACCGCCAGTCGGTCAGCTCCTGGCAGTCGTACAGCAGCACCGACGCGGTGCCGTCGGCGTGGCCCGCGCCGACCAGCGCCCAGCGCCTGCCGCCGTGGTGGAAGACGAACGGGTCGCGGAACATCACCACGTCCAGGCCGGCGGGCGGCGCCGTGACCACGGGGTCGGGCAGCGGCCGCCAGTCGAGGAGCCGGTCGTCGCCCGGGTCGGCCGCACGGGCCAGGCAGATGGTGCCGACGCCGGTGTGGGTGTGGTCCACCCCGGTGTACACGGCCGTGGGCACGCCGGCGTCGTCCACCACACACCCCGACCAGCAGCCCGCCTCGTCGGGGCCGCCCGGGGCCGGGGCGAGGGCGATCGGATGGTGCTCCCAGTGGACCAGGTCGGGGCTGGAGGCGTGGCCCCAGTGGACGTTCGCGTGCACCGGGGCGGCCGGGTTGTGCTGGTAGAAGAGGTGGTGGCGGCCCCGCCAGCGGAACGGGCCGTTGGGGTCGTTGATCCAGTGGACGGGCGGGCGGACCCGGAAGCGGGGGGCGGCCGGGTCCGGAGCGGGAGCGGCGAGGCTCAACGGTTGACTCCTGCGGAGGTGATGCCCTCGCGAAGAGGGCGCTGGCCGACGGCGAACACGGCGACGGCGGGGATCATCGACAGGACCACACCCGCGAGCACGACCGAGATCGAGCCGGTGCCGAGGTTGCCCTGAAGGGAGACCAGCCCCAGGGGGAGTGTGTAGTTCTGGCCGGAGGTCTCCAGGATCAGCGGGCGGAAGAACTCGTTCCAGTGGTAGTTGAAGGCGAGGACCCCGACGATCGCCAGACCCGGCCGGGCCAGCGGCGCGTACACGGACCGGAAGATCCGCCAGGGCCCGGCGCCGTCCAGCATCGCCGCCTCGCCCAGGTCCTTCGGCATCCCGAGGAAGTACTGGCGCATCAGAAAGGTGCCGAACGCGGTCGGGAACGCCGGAATGATCAGCCCGAGCAGGGTGTCGGTCAGACCCATCGACTTGAGCACCAGGAACACCGGGACGATCGTGACCTGCAAGGGGACCATCATGGTCGCCAGGACCAGCCCGAACAGCGGCTTCTTGAAGCGGAAGTCGAGCCGGGCGAACGCGTAACCGGCGAGCCCCGCGGTGATCATCTGGCCGGCCGCGATCAATGCGGTCACCAGGGTCGAGTTGAGCGCGAGCAGCCATACGTCGATCTGGTCGAAGACACCGCGATAGGCGGCCGTGCTCGGATGAGTGGGGACGATCTGCGGCGGCAGGTTGAACGAGTCCGCCGGGGTGCGCAGCGAGGTGGAAACGGTCCACACGACCGGGCCGAGCGTGAGCAGGGCGCACACGGTCAGCCCGGCGATCCGCGCCCACGGCCCGAGCGCGTACCGGGCGCGGCCGATGTTCAGGGTTGCTTGGCTCATGGGACTCACCCGGCTCACTGGTAGTGGACGAAACGCCGGCTGAGCCGGAACTGGACGGCGGTCACCGCCATGATCAGCACGAACAGCAGCACGCCCACCGCGGACGCCTCCCCGAACCGCAGCTGCTCGAAGGCCTTCTCGTATATCACCATCACCACCGTGCGGGTGGAGTCGCCGGGCCCGCCGTCGGTGAGCACGTACGGCTGCTCGAAGACCTGCAGCGCGTTGATGATGCCGACCACCGAGGCCACCAGCAGGGTGGGGGAGAGCAGCGGCAGGGTGATGGCGAGGTGCTTGCGCAGCCCGGTCGCGCCGTCGAGCGCGGCGGCCTCGTGGATCTCCTTCGGGATGTTGTTCAGCCCGCCCACGAACAGCAGGAACGAGAAGCCGAACTGCTGCCACACGTACACGATGATCACCGTGGCCATCGCGCCGTGCTCGGAGGTCAGCCAGGGCACGGGAGCGATCCCGAACAGCCCGATCAGCCAGTTGATCACTCCGAAGTCCTGGTTGAACAGGTACTTCATCACGACCGAGATGGACGCGGCGGACAACACGAGCGGGAAGAAGAACGCCGAGCGGAAGACCGATCGCAGCCAGCCCGGCATCCGGCCGTTCAGCGTCAGCGCGAGCGACAGAGCGATCAGCAGCTGCGCGGCGACCGCGAAGACCATGAAGACGAGCGTGTTGCGGAAGGAGACCAGGACGGTCGAATCGGTGAACACGGCACGGTAATTGGAGGCCCCTGCCCAACCGGGTGGATCGATCACGTTCCAGTGGAAGAGGCTCAGCACGACCGAACCGGTGATCGGTACGACCGTGAACACCACGATCCCCACCACCGTCGGGGCCAGGAACAGCGCCGCCAGCAGCCGCGTCCCCCGCTCACGTGCCGAGGGCCGCACGGCCGCCGCACGCGGGCCCGCGGCCCGGGGCCGTACGGCGGGAATCCGGGTGCCCGTCGTGCCGGCCGTGTCCGTCGTACCTGTCGTGTCCATCATGCGTCACGCTCCATGGCCTGCTCCAGATCGCCCTGCATCCGCCGCAGCGCCGGCCGCACCGAGTGCGGGCTCGCCAGCGCCGTCCCGGTGTGCTTGAGCAGCACCTGGGTCACCTCGGCGACCTGCGGCGGGGCCGGAATCGGGCCGGTGTCGGGGAACTTGTCGAGGGTGTCGTAGAAGACCCGCCAGTGCGCCGGGCCGGTCTCCCGGTAGCGGGCCGCCGTCAGCATCGAGCGGCGGGCGGGTGTCGTCTGGTTGGTCGAGAAGAGCGCGGTCAGGGTGTCCAGCCGGGCCGAGTACTTGATGAACTCCCAGGCCGCGTCCTGCTTCTTCGAGGTGCGCAGCAGCGCGTAGCCCGCCGCGCCGAACTGGTGCCGCTGGGTGCGCCAGCGCGGGAAGTACCGAACGTCGAAGGCGTCCGCACGCATGCCCGCCAGATGCAGACCACCCGCCCAGAAACCGCCGGCGGGCGTGACGCCGACCCGGCCGGTGGAGAACACCCCGATCAGGTTCTGGCCGTTGCCGCCCTCGGGCCGGGTGCACAGCCCCTCCTCGATCAGGTCGGCGAGATAGTCGTACGCCTCCTCGACCCGGCCGCTCGTCGCCTGCGGGGTCGTCCAGCGGAAGCCGCCCCCGCGCCCCTGCCGCTGTCCCGCCGGATAGAAGGCGTCCCACAGCCAACTGCCGCCGGACGCCCTGGACTCGGTCAGCAGATCGGTGCCGTTCGCGAACAGCCAGGGCACCACCCCGCCCCACAGCCGGTTCGTCCAGAAGTATGGCGTGAAATGGGAGTCGTTGGCCTTCTTCATCCGCCGCAGCAGCGCGGTGAAGTCGTCCCGGGTCCAGTCGTCCGCCGGGAGATCCGCGCCCGCGCGCTCCAGCACCCGGGTGTTGAGGTACATGTCGGCCGCGTTGAACTCGATCGGCAGCTGATACAGGCTGCCCTCGTACATCATCGACTCCACCAGCGAGGGATGGACGTCGGCGAAGTACTCCGTCAGCTCCGCCGCGTCCCGCTTCACCCAGCGGTCCAGTGCCACGCCCAGATGCCGGGCGAACAACTGCACGCCCTCCGTGGCCACATAGACCAGGTCGGGCGCGGTGCCCGCCGCGATCTGCGTGAGGATCTTGGCGAAGAAGTCCGGCCAGTCCACGGCCTGCACCGCGTTGATCCGGACCTTGATGTCGGGGTGCAGCCTGCGGAAGCCGGCGAGCAGCGTGCGGATCCCGTCCGGCGAGAACGCGGAGCCCAGGGTCGCGACCACCAGCGAACCGTCGTCGCGGCCCGGGATGTCGGCGCCGGTGAGGCGGTCCCAGCTCGCGGCGGTACCGGCGAGCGCCGCGGCCCCCGCGCCGTAGGCGCCGTACCGCAGCAGGGCGCGGCGGGAGAGAAGCGAGTCGGTCATCAGGTGCCTAACTCGTGTTAGCCAAGGTGTGATGTCCCAGATGATGTGAAGCGCGTTACGGCCCTGTCAAGGTGCGGGAACGCTTGACCTTTAACGAGTTAGGTCCCACAGTCCTGGTCCCATGGATCGTCAAGAACCGTCACGAGAGGACCGATGCGCGATGCGCGGCCATGGCCTGACGAGAAGAGCCCTGTTCACCACGACCGCCGCGGGAGCCGGTGCGGCACTGCTGACCACCGCACCCGCCGAGGCCGGGCCGCGCCCCAAGTCGGCCCGCGGCTGCGTGAGTTACCGGGCCGGCTATCACTTCACGGTCCCCGACCAGTGGAAGAACGACCCCCAGCGCCCGGTCTGGATCGACGGCGAGTACCACTACTACTACCTCTACAACGCCGACTACCTCTCCGGCGGCGAGGTGGGCACCGCCTGGCGCCTGGCCACCAGCACCGACCTGGTCTCCTTCACCGACCGGGGGATCGCGGTGCCCAAGGACACCACCGTCAACGGCGACGTCTGGTCGGGCTCGGCGGTGGTCGACAGCGCGAACACGGCCGGCTTCGGCGCGGGCGCGGTCGTCGCCGTCGTCACGATGTCACCGGGTGGCGGCACCGACCACCAGGAGCAGTTCCTGTACTACTCCACCGACGGCGGCCTCACGTTCACGAACTACGGCACCGATCCCGTACTGCCCAGCCCGGGTGCGGGGGTGGACTTCCGTGACCCCAAGGTGAGTTGGGACGAGGACCGGGGCCGCTGGACGATGGCTCTCGCCGAGCGGAACACGATCGGCTTCTACCACTCGGCAGACCTCAAGTCCTGGACACGCGCGGGTGGTTACGTCAAGGACGGCATCGGGGTCCTGGAGTGTCCCGACCTGTTCCGTGTCGTCGCCGACGACGGCACGGCGAAGTGGGTACTGGGTGCGAGCGCGGACGGCACCGGGTCCGGGCAGCCCAACACCTATGCCTACTGGACGGGTTCCTTCGACGGCGGTTCCTTCACCCCCGACTCGGCCGACCCGCAGTGGCTCGACCACGGCTGGGACTGGTACGCGGCGGTCACCTTCGAGAAACGTCGGGCGGACGGCTCGGTCGACCCGGCCGCGCGGTACGCGCTCGGCTGGCTCAACGACTGGGCCTACGCGCAGACGACACCCACCATCGACGCGGACGGCTTCAACGGCACGGACTCCGTGGTCCGTGAGATCACGCTCAAGAAGTCGAATTCCGGGGGCTATCACCTCGCCTCCCAGCCGGTCGCCGCACTCGACACGTATGTCTCCCGCACGGTGAACCTCGGCGACCTGACTGTCGACGGCACCCGCCCGCTCGACTACACCGGTGTCTCCTACGAGCTGACGACCGAGATCACCTGGTCCCAACTCACTGGCGCGGGCGTCCAGTTGCGCCGCTCACCCGACGGCGGTCGGCACATCGACGCCGGCGTCTGGAACGACTACGCCTTCCTCAACCGGCGCGGCACCGTCAACCCCGACACCAGCGGCACCCGCCAGGAGAGCCACAGCCCCTTCGACCCGAGCGCCGGCCGGGTGAAGCTGCGCATCCTGGTGGACCGCACATCTGTCGAGATGTTCGTGGACGACGGCCGGTACGTCCACACCAGTGAGGTGTTCCCCTACCTCGTGGACGACCGGCTCGCCCTGTTCACGGCGGGCGGGACGGCCGTGTTCCGGGACACGGTGATCCGGGAGTTCGCGGTGTGAGGGGATGCCGGTCCGGGGCCGCTAATACCAGTGGGGAGCCCGGTGCGGGTCCGCCTGCTGTACCTGCGCCGCGAAGTTGGAGCCGGACGTGTTCACGTGATAGCGGTCGCGTACGTAGTTGATCGTGGCGCACATGTCCGCGACCACGTCGTACGGCGTGGTCGCCGTGCCCGCCTGATGGTAGCTCGCGAACGTGGTGGGAACGCACTGGGTGGCCCCGCGTGAGCAGTTCTGCGGGTGGCCGTCGGACACTCTCGGACCGCTCGCGTTCATGTCGGTGAGGTTGATCCTGGACCCCGGGCTGTTGTAGGAGGACTCACGCAGGGTGATGGTGACCAGAGCCGGCACGCCGAATTTCGGGTCCATGCCGGTGAGTTGGCACGCCCTCTGCGCGTAGCGCTGCATGGCGGCCTCGCCGGAGTCGTCGTGCGGGTCGTTGTAGGTGACCTGGCCGAGGGTGATTCTTCCGCCTCCCCCGGCGGGGGCGGCGGACGTGCAGTCGACGGCGAAGCCGGCGAACCGGCCGAGCGCGGTGAGGGAGGTGCAGCCCGGTATGCCGTCGGCGTCGGCCCCGGTGAAGCCCTGCGCGAGTTGTTCGGCCCGGTAGGCGGCCTTCGTCTCGTCGCCGAAGAAGCCCGTCGGGCCGTGGGGGATGGTGCGACCTCGTTTGATCAGGGCCTTCTGTACGGCACGGACGTCCTCGTTGGTCGCGCCGAAGCGGACGTTGGACAGAGCGACCATGACGGCTCGCTTCCTTTCGGCTTGTCGGTTCCGGGGGCATGGTGAGCCGGATGCGCGCGCCCTCGCGGAGAGACGCTACCGATGCGCCGTCACCGCGTCGTCACCCCGGCGTCATCCGCCCAGGAGGCCGTGACCCCGTGGCGGGAGAGCATGCGGGCGAACTGAGCCGACGGCTCGACCCCCAGTTCCTCCCGCAGCAGCCGCCGGAACGAGTGATAGTGACGGACCGCCTCCATGAGGTTGCCCTCCGCGAGATGCGCGGACACGGCGGCCCGGTGCGCGCTCTCCCGCAGCGGTTCCGTGCGCACGCTCTCCCACGCCGCCTCCAGAGCGAGCGCCGGCCGTCCCTCTCGTACGAGCGCCTCGGCCAGCGCGTCCAGGGCGTGCAGCCGCAACTGCCGCAGGCGGTCACGTTCGAGGAGCACCCACTCCTCGTCCCAGCCCGGCAGCAGATCGTCTCCACCGAGCAGGCCCTGCGGAAGCTGGGCGGTGAGCGCGGGGCCGCGGCCCTGAAGGACACCGAGCGCCGTCTCGGTGAAGGCGTGCACGTCGACGCGCAGGGCCGTGGCGGCCGCCAGCGAGTCCCCGCTGCACCGGATCAGCGGCTGGTCACCGCGCGGAAGCTTCCACAGGGCGGTGCGCAGACTGCCCCTGGCGTGATCCTCGGTGACCTCGGGCCACAGCGTCCCGGCGAGCACCGTACGGGACACGCGCCGCCGCAGTGCGACGAACGCGAGCAGGCGCTGGCCGCTGCGGCACAGTTCGACGGGCTGGGCGTCGCACTCCAGCCGGAACTGACCGAGCAACCGCAACTGGGGAGGTGAAAGCACCGTGACCGCCTCGCTCACCGTGGCGAGCGGGAGCGCACCCCGTGAAGGGAAGCCTCTCGCGCCATCAGTTTCAGCCGGTGCGGCCGGGCCGTGCAACTTCACGGAACGGCGATGATCCTCGGCACGGTTTGCGGGCCCACCGTCCCGGCGGGAAACTCGAGAGCGGGGGTGAGGGCGGGAATACGGAGGGGGAGACGGCGGATCGCCGCCCCGGCGCGCACGAGGTCGACGGCAGCGTCCGACTCGGCCGCACTTTCGGCGCCACGCTTGGCGGGAGGACGCAACAGTGCTGGTTCTCCGTTCAGTTCATTCGGTTCATTCACTTCACTTCGACGCCTTGGCCGGTCCCTCCGGAACCAGCGGCGATCCGCCGGCGATCTCCTGGGGGCACATCCAGGTTCTGCTGTGGCTGTTCCTGGGCGCCATCGCGCTCATCGGGATCGTCCTGGTGGTCGCCCGGTACACCGTGCGGAGTCGCTCGGCGTCGTCGGACGGCATCGTCCGCAGCTGGATCGCCCTGTCCCTCGTCGCCGGCCTTCTGGTGTTCTGCGCGATGGCCTTCGCGATCCAGGACTCCAACCTCCGCAGCACGCTGATCGGAGCGCTCGCCGCGGCCGTCGGGTCGACGATCGCCTTCTACTTCTCCGGCAAACACGCCGAGGAGGCCCGTCAGGACGTGCTCAGTGCCGCGTTCGGAGGTCAGGACGTCGTCCCCGATCTGATCGGGCACACGGAGGAGGAGGCGGCCTCGATGCTCGGCAGGACATCGCTCCAGCTCGACCTGGCGCCCGGCTCGGGACCGCCCGCACCGCCCGCGACCATCTCCAGTCAGGACCCGGCGCGGGGAGCGACCGTGCCGAGGGGTTCGACGGTGAAGGTGGCCTACTCCTCCGCGCAGGTCCCGGCCGCGGCGACGGGGGGCGGGCCGGGCTGAGCACCGCCGGAGCGAGCACGGGGCGTCAGTTCGTGGGGTGCCAGCCCAGGGCCGGGCCCAGGTGCGTCGCCATGTCGGTGAGGATCTGAACGTAGTCCTCGTGCTCGAAGGTGAACGGCAGCGCGAACGCCACCTCGTCGACCTCGCGGAACGCGGCGTGCGCGCGCAGCTGTTCGGCGATCTCCTCCGACGTGCCCACCAGGTCCGGTGCGAACAGCAGCCGGGCCGGGCCCTGCGGGGTGGCCGTGCGGGGCAGGCGCTTGGCGGCGTACGCCTCGTACTTGGCGCGCTGCTCCGGGCTCGCGGAGTCGGTGGGGATCACCACCAGCCCCTGGGAGACCCGGGCCGCCTCGCCGTCGGGGTGATGAGCGCGGAACTCCTTGATCAGGGCCAGCTGGATCGCGGCGAAGTCCGGTTGCCCGGCTGCGTCTTCGGCGTTCTCGGCCTTGACGACACTGCTGGTCAGGAGGTTCATCCCGTGCTCGCCGGCCCAGCGTGCCGAGCCGAGGCTGCCGCCGCCGTACCACAGGCGACGCCCGAGACCGGGGGAGTGCGGCTGGACCACGTCCGAGAACACCTCGAAGCCCTCGACTCCGCTGAAGTCGCTGGCGGGCTTGCCGCGTACGAAGTCCAGCAGCCGCCGTACCCGCTCGTAGGAGAAGTCCTCCACGCCAGCGGTGTCCGGGTACAGCGCCTCCTTGATCTGCTCGTAGTGCATCGGCGGGCCCACGCTCACGCCCGGGTTCAGCCGGCCGCCGGACAGCAGGTCGACGGTCGCCAGGTCCTCGGCCAGGCGTAGCGGGTTCTCCCAGCCCAGCGGGATCACGGCCGTGCCCAGCTCGATGCGCCGGGTGCGCTGGGAGGCGGCGGCCAGGACCGCCACCGGGGAGGAGATGCCGTACTGCAGATGGCGGTGGCGGAGCCAGGCGCTGTCGAAGCCCAGCCGCTCGCCCAGCTCGATGATCCGCAGCGTGGACTCGTGGCCCCGGGCCGGGTCCGCCGCGTCGAACAGGCCGATCGTGAGAAAGCCCAGCTTGCGCAACGGGCGAGGGGTGGACGGCACGGGCTCCTCCAGCGGTCGTACGTCGGCTCTGCCCCGATTCTGGCAGGCCAATGTGACAACCACGTGATCACTTCTGCTCATTCCGGCGGGCTGCTCACTTCGAGCGGGTGATCACTTCAACGGTATGACGACCTCGTCCTCGACCGGCGGATCGAGTTCCTGTGCCCGGTTGCCGGTCGCGGCGAAGCAGCGCAGCCGGACCTCCTCCGGGGCGACGTCCAGCCGCAGGAAGCACTTGAAGAACGGCGGGCTGTAGGTGACCGAGCTGGGCGAGAACAGCTGGGCGTACAGCTTGCGGACGGGCAGCCGGAACCTCGATGTACGGTCCGGGCGGCCCCCGGTGCCGAGCAGGCTCGCGACCAGGCGGGTGCGCCGGGTCACCCGGGCGTCCGGGGCGGGAGCACGGCCCGGCTCGATGCCGAGCCGTTCGGCGACGACGGCCATCGCCTCGGACTCGGTGAGAGTGAAGAAGCGGGGCAGCCGCAGCCGGCGGCCGTACAGGCGGCTGTAGAAGGCCAGCGAGTCGCCGCGCAGCGGATAGCAGCGGAAGTCCCGCTCGGTGACGCCTCCGACCGACACCCGCGGGATGGTGTGCGTGGCGTGCATGAACGCCCCGCCACCACCCGAGACCACGTACTGGATGGTGCGCCCGTCCACGTCGACCGGGTAGCGCTGGTAGTTGTGGATGTCGCCGCCGATCGCGGCCACATAGTGGTGCTCGGGGTCGCAGACGATGTCGTCCACCGTGCCGCCGCCCTCGATGGCGCACGGGTGGTGCTCGCCGTCGACGTACAGCGGGGAGCCGGTGATCAGGATCTTCGGCTTCGGCCCCCGGGACACCGCGCGCAGCCAGGCGCCCTGCTCGGCGTCGATCGTGCCCAGCAGACCGGTGTCGATGCCGACGAGCCGTACCGGGCCCGCGTCGATCGCCCAGTACGGCCCCGGCTGCTCGGCCTGCTGACCGGGCGCCGAGCGCAACTCCCGCGCCATGGCGAGCCGTTGCTCGTCGGCCGGGGCCGGGCGGTGCCACAGCAGGGCGCGCCACCAGGCGCGGGTGAGCGGGCGGGGCCGGGGCTCGGGGGCGAGCGGCGGGGTGTCCGCGCAGAAGACCCGCATGAACGCGCCGAGATCCTCGTACCAGTCGTGGTTGCCGGGTATCGCGTAGATCGGCGCCGGATAGTCCCGGTACGGCCGGAAGAACTTGCCGCCGTAGTCGTCCGTGCTGCCGACCGGGTAGATCACGTCGCTCGCGATCACCGCGAACTCGGTGTCCTGACTCGCCTTCAGAAAGCCCGGAACGACGGCATATTGGGAGTCGTCGCCCTCGCCGGTGTCCCCGATGACCATGAAGGAGAAGGTGTCGGGGACCTCGCGCCGGATCACCTTGTCCGCCGGTGCCCCGGCCGCCTCCCGGCGTGCCGCCCAGCGGCTGCGGGTGCGCCCGGTCGGATCGCCGAACCAGGACGCCAGCACGCCGTTGCGGGCGGCCCACAGGGTCCGCGGATCGAGCCACGACACCTTCTCGACGTGGTCCGGCATCAGCTGCCTGTAGGCGCCGGGCTCGGCCGAGCCCCAGCCGGCGCCCTGTGCGGTATCGCGTGAGGAGTCAGACACGCCTGCACCGTAACAACGCGCCGGTCAGCGGCGGTTGGCGGGCCCGGTGCCCGAGTGCGGCGCAGGGGGTCATTCGTGGGGTACGCCCAAGTTCCGTACGAGCTGGGCGAGTTCCTCCTGGAAGAGCTTGTCCGGCCGATTGGTCTGCGTCTGCAGATGCCCGTAGATCTCCAGCGAGACCAGTCCGTGCAGATGCCCCCAGATGCGCAGCGCGAGCGCGACCCCGGCCGGCGGCAGCTCGGGGAAGGCGGGACGCACCTTGTCGAGGAGCCCGGCGTCGAAGTCGGACCAGCTGAAGTCGCCGTCCTCGTACAGGTGTTGGGTGTGGGGCCAGGCGGCCGCCGCGAGGGCGGTGAGTCCGGTGCAGACCCGGCGGGCGGCGTCCGGCGCGGCGCCGCCGGCGGGGGCCTGATAGCCCGGGACGGGGTCGCCGTAGATCAGCCGGAAGCCCTGTGGATTGGCCAGCGCCCATGCGCGGAAGGCGGTGGCCCAGGCCTGGATCCGGGGGCCCGCGTCCTGCTGCGGGGCGGCTTCCCAGGCGGCGTCCACGGCGTCGGCGAGCGCGGTGTACACGTCGTGGATGAGCGCGGTCACCAGGTCGTCGCGGGTGGCGAAGTAGCCGTAGATGGCGTTGGCGGTCATGCCCATCTCGCGGGCGATGGCCCGCAACGTGATGGCGTCGGGCCCGCCCGCGGCCATCAGCCCCATGGCCACGCTCTTGATCTCGGACGTCGTCTCGGCCCGCAGCCGCTCGCGCCGCCCCCTGCCCGCTGTCGCTGTCACGCGGTCACTCTACAGCGTCACCAATTCTGTACACCGTGTGTGAACTTCACGCCGTATAGTTTCTGTACGGCGTCACCCACTCGGGGAGGCGTCCCCACATCCATGTCCGCATGCACAGGGGAGAGCCATGCACATCGGAGTCATCGGAGCCACCGGGACGATCGGCAGCCGGGTCGTCACGGAGGCCCTGGACCGCGGCCACCACGTCACCGCGTTCAGCCGGGACGCGACCGGGCCGCGGCGCGCCGAGCGGCGTGACCGCATTACCTGGGAGAGCGTCGACGCCCTGGACGCGGCGGGCATCGCGCGCGTCCTGCCCGGCCTGGACGTGCTGATCAGCGGGTTCCAGCCGGGCAACGCCGCGAAGGACATCGAGGACACCGTGCGGCGTTCGATCGCCGACCCCACGCTGTACGCCACCGCGGCCCGGGCCCTGCTCAAGGCGCTGGAGAGCCACCCGCGCACCCGGCTCATCGTCATCGGCGGCGCGGGCAGCCTGGAGCTCGAACCGGGGGTGGTGCGCGCCGACTCCGACGAGCTGCTGCACGCCGCGCTCGACGGGATCGGGCTGCCCCGCGCCTACGCGGCGGCGGTCCGCGGCCACCGCGACGCCCTGAACGTCCTGCGCACCTCGAACCGCCTGTGGACCTACTTCAGCCCGGCCGAGGAGATCGCGCCCGGCGAGCGCACCGGCCGCTTCCGGACCGGCGGCGACCAACCGGTCCTGGACGCCGAGGGCCGCAGCCGTATCTCGGCGGAGGACGCGGCCGTCGCCCTGCTCGACGAGGCCGAGCTGCCCCGCTTCGTCCAGCGGCGGTTCACCGTCGGCTACTGAGCGGCGGAGCGCGGGGCGGGCGCCGGTAGGCTGTCGTCTTCCTTCAGGAGGGGGCTGACCATGGAACTCGCCTTCGCCGGGCGGGTGGTGGAGTGGCGGGGGCCCGCCCCGTACTACTTCGTCGCCGTACCGGACGCGGAGTGCGCCGACATCCGAGACGTGGCCGCGCTCGCCAGCTACGGCTGGGGTGTGATCCCCGTCGAGGCCAGCATCGGCGCCACCGCCTTCACCACGTCCCTCTTCCCCAAGGACGGCGGATACCTGCTGCCGCTGAAGACCGCGGTGCGTCGGCCGGAGGGGCTTGCGGAGGGGGACGAGGTGACGGTCGCGATGACCGTACGGCTGTGACACGCGCGTCCGCTACTCGTACCTCCGCGCCGCACGGAGTTGCAGGGCCATGGCGTGCCAGGTGACCGGTTCGATGCGGGCGTGGAGCGGGGACGTGGCGCCGACCCATCTCGACCAGGCGTCCAGCCAGTCGGGGAGTGTGCCGTGCGCCCAGGTAGCCGCGCAGGTTCCGGGCGGTGTCGACGTCGTCCGCGCCGGTGTCGGAGTCGGCGAGGAGGCAGTGGTAACCGGGCGGTGCCGTACGGGCGTTGTCCAGCAGGAGGGCCAGGCCCTGCCAGCCCGGTGCGCCGGGGGCCGGCTCGGGCACCGCGATGCCGCCGCCGGCCCGGGGGCCGAGCAGCCGGGCCCAGCCCCGGAGGAAGTCGCCGATGGTCCGGTTGTCCCAGGTCAGAACGGCGGGGGAGCCGGCGCAGGCCCGCTCGCAGTCGACGGCCAGGAACCGCAGGTAGGCGGCGAGGTCCTGACGGGTCTGTACGCGGTCCCGGGACCGGGGGCCGGTGGATGCGGACATGTCGTGAGGTTGACGGAACGCGGTACGTGCGGGCCGTCAGGTCAGGTTCAGGCCGCCGTCCAGCAGGATGACCTCGCCGGTGAGGTAGGTGTTGCCGAGGACCGACGCGACCAGGTCGGCCACGTCGGCGGGCTGGGCCGGGCGGCGCATGGGCGCGTGGTCCCGCCACAGTTCGTGCGCCTGCGTCCAGTCCTTCGTCATGGGTGTGTCCACCAGTCCCGGCGCCACCGCGTTGACCCGCACGTCGGGCGCGAGCGCGACCGCGAGCAGCCGGGTCACATGGTTCAGCGCCGCCTTGCTCGCCGCGTACGGCACCGACGAACCCTTGGGGCGCACCCCGGCGTGGCTGGTGATGTTCACGATCCCGCCGCCTCCGGGGGACGTGCGCAGCGCCGGTAGTGCCGCGGTGCACAGCACCCAGGGCGCGATCAGGTTCACCTCCAGCAGCCGCCGCCAGTCCGCCGGGGTCGCGGCGGCGAGGTCGGCGTGCGGGATCGGCCAGCTGATGCCCGCGTTGTTCACCAGCACGTCCAGCCGCCCGTACCGGTCCAGCGCCGCCTCGACCAGCCCGCGCGCCTCCGCCTCCACCTCCAGGTCGGCCCGTACGTACGCACCGCGCAGCTCGGCCGCCAGCGCCTCCCCGGCCCGGGTGCTGCTCCGCGAGTGCACGACGACCCGCATGCCGTCCGCGGCCAGCCTGCGCGCGACGGCCTCCCCGATCCCCGACGTGGATCCGGTGACCAGGGCAACGGGCCGATCGCTCTGTTCGCTCCTCATGATCGAGGATCCTGTCACGGGCCGGCGCCGCCCCGCCCCCGCTGGACTCTCAGGGCCTCCCGCAGCCGCGCGAGCCGCATAGGGAAAGCCCTCGAATGACCTCACGTGACTGACATGTACGGGACAAGGCTGGGATCCTTCCCCAGCACACCGCACCTCCCAGGTGCGCACGGATCCCGCACAACTCAGCTCGCCCGGGCAGCAGACCCGTCCGCCAGGCTGTCTGTCACCGGCCGCGACCCGGCGGCCGCAGCAGGAGGAGTACCAGTGAGACCCCACAGACCCGTTCCCCACGCAGGTCGCAGGCGCGCCACGGTCGGAGCCGCCCTGATCTCCACCGCGGCCTTCCTCGCCGTCTGAGGGCACCGCCGAGTCCGGCAGCACCGCGTACGACAAGCTGACGGTGAGCGCCGGTTCGACGACCCTGGCGACGTACTCGAACGTCAACGCCGCCTCCGGGTACGCGCAGAAGACCTTCGACCTGTCCTCGCCGGCGGGCCAGACGGTCACCCTGAAGTTCAACGGCGTGGAGGACTCCTCCCTGCAGACCAGCTTCGTCGTGGACGACACCGCCCTGACGACCGGCTGAGCGGCTACCCGTACGACGCGGTCCCGCACCCCCCAGGGTGCGGGACCGCGGCATGTCATCTTCAGCTCAGCGGATCCAGCGTGAGATACGCCTGCTGCGGATCGCCGTCGTTGACCAGCGACTCCTGGTTGCCGACGTCGTCGAAGGCGAACGCGTAGGCCTTGCCGTCCGCCATCTGTCCGTGGACCGCGCGGGCGTACTGGTTCGGCACCGCGTCCCGGTAGAAGTCCGCCGGTGTGGTGTCCGGCTGGTTCGAACCGACCAACAGCGTCGAGCGGTTGAAGCCGGCGCACAGTGTGCGGGAAATCGGCCCGCGGACCGCGTCGTTCGGTGCGTCGAGCAGCTTGTGGCAGCCGAAGACGCTGTCCGCGTCCGGCCTTCGGAAGTTGGTGACGACCGCGCCGGAGGCGTCGGTGAAGTTCATGACGTCGCCTGAAACCCGCCCGAAGTACCGGATGCCAGGCTGATCGGCGAACGGCGTCACGGTCAGCGTGCTGCTCGCGTACTTCTGCCAGACCCGGTTCACGTAGTCGTCCATCACGTTCGCCGGCAGGGCCCCGGTCTCCACGCCGTAGAGCGGGGACAGAGCGCGCAGCACGGTGCCGTCGGAGCGGGTCTGGATCAGCCCGGCCCAGCCGCCCGGCTGTGCGCGCAGCGCGTCGAAGAAGCCCGTGTAACCGCCGGACTTGAGGTGCCCGGTGCTGCTCACGCTGCCGTCGGCCCGCTGCACGCCGACCGCGTACGGTGCCGAGAACATGTCCACCTGGGTGCTGTTGAGCCAGAGGCCGGAGTCGTTCAGCGTGTACTCGGACCAGTTGAAGAGGATGTTCCGGTTCGGGTCGGACGGATTCTGTACGGCCGGCTGCACCAGCCCGCCGGTGGTGAGCCGGAAGTCGAGCTTGCGGCCGTAGGAGAAGTAGATCCGGCCGGAGAACTTCGGTATCCGGATCGTCGTCGACTGTCCGGGCGCCGGGCCGGTGATCGACGCGTCCGGCGCGGGCGTCGGCGGGTTGCCGCCCGCGGGCCAGGCGTGGAAGGCGCCGTTCGCGTCGGCCCAGCCCTGCCGGCCGGAGGACAGCTGGGTGCCGAGGTCGTAGACGTAGACCGGTTCGGAACGGCCCGAGTTGTTGGTGATCTTCAGCGGGACGGTGTCCGGGACGGCGGCGCCGGCGCGGTCCGGGACACCGAGGGCGAGCACCCCGCCGACCAGGGCCGCGGCGGCCGCCAAGGGCAGTGCGGGGCGCGTGAGGTGATGCGGCACTCTCTGCCTCCGTGTGGGGTCGGGGTCGTACGGACATTGGTCCGTACCTGTCTGAGAGCGCTCTCAGCGTCGTGCCGCACCGCGTGCGTGTCAATGCGAAGAGCAGACCGGCTTGCGGCGCCCAGCGGGTGGCAGGCGCCGCAAGCCGGTCGCGGGTCCGGTGCGTGAGCCGGTGTCAGAAGGTACGCTCGAGCAGGCCGAGCAGGGCCGCCCAGTGCCGCTCGGCAGCCTCCTTGTTGTACGCCGGGGTGTCCGCCTGCGTGTAGCCGTGCTGGGCGCCCGGGTAGACCTCGCAGGTGTGCCGGACCCCGGCATCGGTCAGGGCCTTGTCGAAGCGCTCGATCTGCTCCGGCGGCAGCGACGGGTCGTTGTCGGCGTGCCCGAGGTACAGCTCCGCCTTGATGCGCGGGGCGCCCAGGTGCGGGCTGGTCGGATCGTCGGTGGCGAGCGCGGCGCCGTGGAACCCGGCCGCGGCCGCCACCCGGTCCGGATGCGCCGCCGCCGTCCACAGCGAGAGCCGGGCGCCCATGCAGTAGCCGGTGATCCCGACCGGCCCGTCGTTGACCAGCGGGCTGTCGGCCATCCAGCGCAGATAGGCGGCGGAGTCCCGCTCGATCAGGTCCGGGGTCAGCGAGAACACGATCGGGCCGAGCTTCTGCCAGATCGTCGGGTCGGCGTCAGGGTCGATGAACTCGGGCAGCTCCACGACCGGAGCCCGGCCGAGGCGGTAGGTCACATTGGGCACCAGCACCGTGTAGCCGGCGGCGGCCAGCCGGTCGGCCATCGCCTTCAGGTGCGGGCGCAGGCCGTAGGCGTCCTGGTAGAACAGCACACCCGGACGGGGACGACCGTCCGCGGGGTGGACGAGGTAGGCGTCGGCGACGCCGTCCTCGGTCTGGATGTCGAGGTCGGTTCCCTGGACATCGGTCATGGTGGGCAGGCCTCCCTAGGGGAACGGGCGCCGGACGGCGGTCGCCTCCGGCGCCAGGGCTGCGCCCATGCTGTCACGCAAGATCCAGAACCCCGCACCCGGACTCCCTCGAGCTCACTCGAAGCGGCTGGTGTCCCCGGCGCCCCGCCGGACGATCTCCGCCTCGCCGCCGGAGAAGTCCACGACGGTGGTCGGCTCGGTGCCGCAGTCGCCGGAGTCCACCACCGCGTCCACCGCGTGGTCGAGCCGGTCCTTGATCTCCCAGCCCTGGGTCAGCGGCTCCTCCTCGTCCGGCAGCAGCAGCGTGCTGGACAGCAGCGGTTCGCCCAGCTCCGCCAGCAGCGCCTGGGTGACCACATGGTCGGGGATGCGCACGCCCACGGTCTTCTTCTTCGGGTGCAGCAGCTTGCGCGGCACCTCGCGGGTCGCCGGGAGGATGAAGGTGTAGCTGCCGGGCGTGGCCGCCTTCACGGCACGGAAGACGTCGTTGTCCACCCGGACGAACTGGCCGAGCTGCGCGAAGTCCCGGCACATCAGCGTGAAGTGGTGCCGGTCGTCCAGCCGGCGGATGGACCGGATCCGGTCCATGCCGTCCCGGCTGCCGAGCCGGCAGCCCAGCGCGTAACAGGAGTCGGTCGGATATGCGATGAGCGCGTCCGAGCGCACGGCGTCAGCGATCTGGGCGATGCTGCGCGGCTGCGGGTTCTCGGGATGCACGTCGAAGTACTTCGCCACCCGTCGAGCTTATGCCGTCGCCGGGTGCGGCACTCGTAGCGCCGGAGGCCTGTTGCGAGGAACCTTGCGAGGAACCTATGGCGTCATACCTGTGTGAATTACCTATGAGATGCCGGAGCCGCGCCGGCCGGGGCCGACCGAGCCGCTTGCGCCCCGGCCGCCCCGAAAGTCCCCGCCGGTCTCCCGTGTACGTCCCGGAATCCGGGGCATGCGACCCCTGAGCCGTCCGGGGCACCCCCCGCTCCGGGCGCCGCGTCTCCGCCGACGGCCCATCCCCCCCGGGCCGTCGGCGGAGCCGTGTCCGGGGGCAGGGACGCGAGCGGGCCCCTTCGGGTAACCTGCCGCTGCGTATGCCCAGGTCAACGCGGACATGAGGAGGGCGGACAGACATGGCGGGCCGACCCGACGAGGACACGGCGTCCGCGCCGCCTTACGGCGGCGACGGCGCCTGGGCGCAGCAGTTGCTGGAGCATCTGCGGCCCGCCGGACGCGACCTCGGCCGGCTTGTCGCCTGGCTGGCCCGCAGCACCCGGGCGACCGTGTGCCTCCAGGACGCGCGCGGCAGCCTGCTCGCCGGTGAGCCCCTGCCGCTCGACACCGCCGTGGTCCACGACGTCGCAGCCGGCCGGGTCGCCGCCGCGGCCCTGCAGGACGGCGTACGGCATGTACGCCTGGTCGGGATACGGCACCCGGGACCCGGACCGGCGGCCGGCGCCGTGCTCGCCGTGGCCCGCCCGGCGCCCTTCGACCGGCACACCGCCGAGATCCTCAACCACACCGCAGGCGTCCTCGAACTGCTGCTCAGGGAACGGGAGCTGGCCGACTCCGGACGGCGACTGCGGCGGGCCACGGCCGATCTGCGCCTCGCGATCCTGCAACTGCTGATGGTGGAGGACACCGTCTCCGCCCGCCGGGTCGCCGCCGGGCTGTGGCCGGGGCTGCTGGAGGAGGACACCGCCCGCGTGTACGTCGTCGAGACCTCCACCGCCGAACGCGACCGGCTCGCCGACGCCTGCGCGGCCGCCACCGACGGCCGGGCGCTCGTCGTGCGCTGCCCCGCGAGGGACGGACACGTCATCGTCGTCGGCCCGTCGGCCGAGGTGGGGGAGCGGCTGCGGTCCCTCGTCTCCGGCAGCCCCGGCACCTTCCTCGGCGGCAGTCCCCGCCAGCGCCTCGCCCTGACCGCCACCGCCTACGGCCAGGCCGTCACCGCCCTGGCCGTCGCCCGCTTCCGGCCCGAGCGCGCCGCGGTCTACGCCGCCCGCACCCGCCCCGCCCAGCTCATGGACCCGGCCGGACTGCGCACCTGGGCCGCCGCGGTGCTGCGCCCCCTCGACACACTGCCGCACCACGTGCGGGCCGAACTGCTCGCCACCACCGGGCTGGGCCTGGAGTTCACCGCCGTGAGCGCGGCCAAGGTGCTCGGCGTCAGCCGGAACACGGTCCGCGCTCGGATGGACCGGGTCGCCGCGCTGCTCGGCGCCGACTTCTCCCGGCTCGCCGTCCGCGCCGTCGCCCACCTCGCGCTCAACACCGAGGCGGCACACGGCCCGTACGATCCCGGCGGTCCCGTGGCCCGTCCGGCGGGCCGGGACGGGCTCGCGGACCTGCTCGGCACGCCCGCCCTGCGCACCTGGGCCGAGGGGCTCCTCGGCCGGCTCGACGAGGACGGCCGGGACCTGCGCGGCACCCTGCGCGCCTGGATCGCCGCCGGCGCGCACGCCGAACACGCGGCCGAGACGCTCGGCGTCCACGCCCAGACCGTACGCGAACACCTCCGGTCGACCGAACCCGTCCTGGAACGCCGGCTGACGGCCGGAGGCACGGATCTGTACGAGACCGTCCTCGCCCATCTGGTCGCCGGCGAGCTGCCCGTACCCGAACTCGGTACGGCGAACCGGGAGCAACCGGACTCACCTGTGCACGGGTGAGTGCCCGGCGGGCCGCGCCGGGCACCGGTGCGCTACCCCGGGCCTTGTGTCGCACGTAAGTTCAGTGTTCCGCGGGGTACGACCGGCACGGGGGTCCGGTCGCGACCCCGCGCCCGCATCCCTGTGCCAGTGTCAACCCGTCCGGGTGACCGGCAGGTTGTAGACGTGCGCGGGGGAGATGATCGTCGTGATCGCCTTCCCCAGCACCGTGCTGGGCTCCTGGCCCTGGTAGTCGGTGTCGGTGTTGAGCAGCGCGACGAGCGTCGTCCGCGTGGACGGCAGGTAGACCGTCAGGGACTCATAGCCCGGCAGGGAGCCGTTGTGGCCGATCCAGCCCTGCACGTCGAAGATGCCCAGCCCGTATCCGGCGCCCTTGTCCGAGTTCGCCTGCGGTGTGATCAGCCGCTGCTTCTGGGTGGCGGCGCTGACCATCCGGGTGCCGTCCGGGAACCGGCCCGTGGCGACCGTGGGCGCCCAGATCCGCAGATTCTCGAGGGTCGAGATCATCGCGCCGGCCGCCCAGCCCCAGGACGGGTTCCAGTCGGCCGCGTCGGCGGCCCTGCCGTTCGCCGTCTGCTCGGTGTAGCCCTGCGCGTGCGGGCGGGGGAACGCGTTGCCGGCAGGGAAGAGCGTGTCCTTCATACCGGCCGGGTTGGTGACGTGCTGTCTGATGTAGTCCCCGAGGCGCTGTCCGCTCTCCTTCTCCACCACCAGACCGAGCAGGATCAGGTTGGTGTTGCAGTAGGAGAACTTCTGCCCCGGCTGGAACAGCACCGGGTGCCTGAAGGAGTACGCGAGCAACTGCTGGGGTGTGAAGGGCCGTTGCGGATCGGTCGTGAGCGCCTTGAAGAAGCCCGGATCCTCGGAGTAGTTGAACAGCCCGCTGCGCATCTCGGCCAGCTGACGCAGCGTGATCTTGTCACCGTTGGGCACGCCGTCGACGTACCTGCCGATCGGGTCGTCGAGTCCGACCTTCTTCCGGTCGACGAGTTGCAGCAGCGCGGACACGGTGAACGTCTTGGTCTCGCTGCCGATGCGCATGTACAGACCGGGCGTCATCTTCCGGCCCGTGCCGGTGTCGGCGACACCGAACGAGCGGACGTAACCCGGCTGCCCCGGCGTCCAGATGCCGACGATCGCGCCCGGGATGTCCGCCTCGTGCATCATCTTCTGGACGGCGGCGTCGAGTTGGCGGGCCACGGCGGGCGTGAGGTCGCGGACGGCCGGTCCCGAAGGGGTGGGGCCCGGCGCGCGGACGGTCGGGGCGGCGGGTACGGAGGCCGGTGCCGCCGACACCGGCCCGGCGGCGAGCGATACCGTCAACGTCCCCACCGTGACGGCCGCCGCTGCCCCCCTCGACAGGCGTACGGACGAACGCGACATGGGCTGACTCCAAGCACGTGAGAGCCGAACGTGCGCTGAGCGGGACGTCGGAACCCGGACCTCACCAGCATAGGAGCGCACACCCGGGCTCGCCCGTCGGGCTGAACGGGGCGGCGGGGCGCGCGGGAGTGCCGGCGGGATGCTTGTCCGACGGGTGGGGGGCCGTTCGAGCGATGGCCTCACCCGACCCGGTGAGCCGTCGGGGCCGGGCGTACCGGCGACGGCTCACGGGCGTTGCTCCGGCATGGACCGCTTGTACCGCTTGGACCCGGCGTACCGCCTGGACCGGATGGAGCAGAGGTACCCCATCGGCCGGCCGGAGCGGTCGAGCCCCGGGGACCGGGCCGATCGGACGCGCCGGGCGGACCGGCGTGAGCATGCGGACCGGGCCCGGGAGCCGATCTACGCCCGGCTCGTCGCCGAGTGGCGGGCGCAGGGGCGGGACGTGCCCGCGGAAGCGGACGTGCTGCGGGCCGTCCCCGGGTTCAGCCCGCGCGCCCGGTCCACGGCCGAGCGCACCTGACCCGCCGCCCCCGTCACTGCCCGCACACCGGCGCGAGGACGGCGAGGGTGCCGTTGGCCTGCCGCAGGGCGTCCTCGAGGGTGCCGGGCGCGTGCAGCGTGCCGGTGCCGTCGGGCGGCACGAGCCACTCCAGGAAGCGGGCCGGGCGGTAAGGCGGCGGTACGGCGACCCAGGACCCCTTGGTCGCGTACCGCAGACCGTCGCCCACCCAGCCCCCGGACGGGTCCGGCGGCACGAAGAACCCGACCCGGCCCGCCGCCGAGTCGACCAGCGTCGGCCCCGGCACGGGCATCCCGGGCCGCCACAGCAGGTCCAGGGTGAGCAGGCCGAGCCGGTCGGGCACGCTCAGCACGTCCCAGAAGCGGCCCGCCTCCAGCAGCGCGATCCCCTCGCCATGATCCCATTCCCACTTGCAGGACCGAGGGTCCGCCGCCGCGGCGGCCAGCCACTCCACGCCCCGCATCCACATCGTGTTCGTCATGCGCTGCTCCGGATGTCCTCGCTCGCCCGCCTCGGCGCAGGCAGCGACCATGGCCGGGCACTCCGTGCACCCGCACAGCAACCCGGCATATGCATGCTCGTAGATATTTCTACGTGGCGGAAGGGGTGGCGCGGCGTGGCGTTTGAGCCCGTTCGTTCGAACTCCGGCTGTCGGTTCGTCAGTTGGGAGAGGCGGATGCGTCACTCTTCCGGGGCGACCGGCGTGGTCGGGCGGGCTGCGAGCCGGGCGCAAGCACCAGCATGGTGACGTCGTCCCGGACCTCGTACCGCAGCCGTACGAGGTCCTGCCAGACCAGATCGGGCAGCTCGGCGGCGGACGCGGTACCGGCCAGGGCGGCCAGCCGGGCCGGCAGCGGATAGAAGACGCCGGCCTCGTCCCGCGCCTCCCACACCCCGTCGGAGGCCAGGAAGAGCCGGTCGCCCGGCCCGAGCGCCACGGTGACCTCCTTCGGCGGTTCGACGCCGATCAGCCCGATCCCCAGCGGCGGCCCCGGCGCGACCGTCACCTCCCGGGCGTGCTCCCCGTGCAGCAGGACGGGCGCCGGATGACCGCAGGCCACGACCCGCACCGCAGGCCCGTCGGCGGAGAACTCCAGCAGCACCCCGGTGGCGAACAGCTCCCCGTTCGGTACCCCCGCCGAGTCCACCGCCAGCCGGCGGTCCATCCGCGCCGCCACCGACTCCAGGTCTGGCTGGTCCAGCACGGCCTCCCGGAAGGCGCCCAGCAGGGACACCACCGTGGCGACCGCCGACAGCCCGTGTCCCCGGACGTCCCCCATCACCGCGCGCACCCCGTACGGCCCGTCCCGCACGTCGAAGAAGTCCCCGCCCACCAGCGTCCCGTCCTGCGCGGCCCGGTAGAAACCCGTGCAGCCCACGGTCCCGACCCGCTCCGGCAGCGGCGGCATCACGGCCCGCTGCACGGCCTCGCCGACGGCCCGCTCGGCGTCCAGCTGGGCGTCGCGGCGACTGCGTACGAATGACACGAACACGCTCAGTGCGGCGACGAAGACGATGGTGAGCAGGTCGGTGTTGCCGGGACGGTTCAGATGCGTGGCCGGGACGTTCAGCACCACGACCACGGCGGTACCGAGGACGGCGGTGGCCAGCGGGCCGTACGACAGCACCGCCAGCGGAGGAATGGCGCCCAGCAGAAAGCCGAGGTCACGCGCATGCGGGGTGATCAGCGTGGCGCAGCTGACGGCGACGAGCAGCGCGACGGGCAGCACCCGCACCCACCGCGGCGGCGGCGCCCCTCGCAACCACCCGCGGTCCTCCCGCTCCCCACGCGACACCCAGCCACGCACCGATCCCACACCCCCAAACTACGCCGCCACCCCCTGCCGGGCCTCTTGCCGCGGGGGGTGTGGAGGGGCTGGGCGGAGATACCGGGGTGTCGCGGTGGCCGGGGCGGTCGGGCGGGACGGGTGCGGTACCCCGTCCGTGCCGTACCGCTCCCGGCCGGTGGGGCGCGGGTGCAGGGGCGGACGCTAGTCCGTGCCGGCGGTCAGGCGGGTCTCCGCCATGGTCAGGATCTCGGTGACGCGGAGGCCGAACGCGGCGTCGCAGGCGTGCGGGCGGCCCGTCCGGGCGGCGGTCAGCAGGGCGTCGGCGGCTCGGGCGAGCGCGGGGACCGCGCCCTCGGAGCTGCCGGGGAGGAGGGTCGTCCCCGCCTCGCCCCGCAGCTCCACGTCGGCCCCGGCGGCAGCCGGCGGCGCCGTCAGGCTCAGCGTGAGCGTGCTCGAGGCGCCCGTGGCGTGGTCGAGGACCAGGTGCACGGTGTCGGCGGGACCGTGCGCCGCCGCCACCACCTGCCGTACGTCACCCAGGACCGGAAGGAGGACGGACAGCGCGTGCGGGCCCACGTCCCACAGCGCCCCCTTCTCCCGGCGCCACGGTGAGGCCGCGAACGGGCTGTCGGACGTGAACACCGCCCCCAGCCACTGCGCCCGCGCCGTGAACCACCCCGCCACGGCCGCCTGCTCCTCGATCCAGGCCTCCGGCTCCTTCTGGAAGCGCGCGGTGAAGAAGACCACCGACGCCACCCCGGCCCGGTCCACGGCTTCCACGACCGCCCGCCCCTCGGCGGCCGACACCGCCAGCGGCTTGTCCAGCAGCAGATGACGGCCCGCCCGCGCCGCCCGCACCGCCAGCTCGGCCTGCACGGACGGCGGCAGGGCCACCGCCACCGCGTCCACGTCGGCCAGCAGCGCGTCCACGTCGGCGTACGCCGTGACCTCGTACTGCTCCGCCAGCTCCCTGGCCGCCTCCGGCCGGCGGCCCCACACCCCCGCGAAGCGAAGGCCGGTGTGCCCGGCGAGCGCCGGGGCGTAGGCCGCCCGGGCCCAGGGGCCCGTTCCCAGCAGTCCGATGCGCATGCAGCGTTCCTTCCTCCGAGCCGATCCCCGCACCCTCAAGATGCTGCGCTCCGCTCGCCCTTCGCACACCTGAGGTCCGAATCCCCGTGCCCGGCGAGCCAGTTGGCGATGGTGGCGGCGATGGGCTGACCTGTGTCCATCTCCACGAACCCGAACTGACCCGACTGGTTGCACTCCAGGAACCACCAGATCCCGTCCGCGTCCTCGGCGAAGTCGAATGCGCCGTACGCCAGTTCCGCGCCCCTCATGTACCGCCGTACGCCCTCCGCGAGGCGCGGTGGGACGTCCGCGGGCAGCCAGGGGGAGGCCGACGGGGCGAAACGGACGTCCACGTCGTCGGGGTGCGCGTCGGGGGCGGTGGGCTTGCGCGCGGCCAGCAGGGTGTCGCCGACGACGGTGAGCCGGATGTCGGCCCGCTTGGCGATCCGGCGTTGCAGCAGCGTCGGACCGAAGGCGACCGCCGCGAAGTCCGTGTCCGGGGCGACCCGGCTGGTGGGCACCGCGCGTGGCGGCTCCTGCGGATGCGCGCCGGAGACGGGCTTGACCACCAGGTCCGGGTAACGCTCCGCGAACTCCCGCGCCGCCTGCGGGAACGTCGTGATCAGCGTGGCCGGCACCGGGAGGCCGCTGCGCTGGGCGAGATGCAGCTGCCAGGGCTTGTGGCGGGCGCGCCGGGCCGCGTCGGGATGGTTCATCCAGCGCGCGTCGCCGCACCGCAGCATGCCGTACAGCGCCTGCGTGGACTCCTCCGTCAGCCAGGCCGACGGGTGCGCGGCGCGGGCGGCCGCGGCCCCGGGCCTGCGCACCCAGACGGAGCGCAGGCCGCTGATGCTCACCAGGCGCCCACCGACGGACAGGTGTCCGTGGCAGGCGCCCTGCACGTACTCGCCCGACAGCGCCACCCCGTTGGTCAGATCGGCGGGGTCGAGCCGGACGACGGGCACGCCCGCCTCGCCCAGCCGGAGGACCACCATGTCCGCCGTCACGTCCTCTTCACTGGTCAGGATGAGCACGGTCATGTTCTCGGATCCGCGGTTCAGTCGTCGAAGTGCGTCTTGGAACCGGCGGTCGACGTCGTCGTCCCCAGAGCTCTCAGCGTCGCGTGGTCGGTGGCGGCGATCCGCCCGTCCGGGAGGACGTTCAACTGCAGTCCGGAGTCATACGCATACGGAGTGGTGACGTCCAACTGCACAGCGGGGCGCGCGTAGTTGAGCGTGAACGGTTGCATGGTCTCTCCCTGGTTCGGCTTTCACGTCCTTATACGAATCGAACGGGTGATTGGTTTCCTTACGCTGCGTAACCGCAGCTCGGAGCGGGCGCCGCACGGGTCCCCCGCAAGGAAACAACACAACGTTGTTCCGTTGTGCGGGCCGGATAGCATGCCCGCATGGCACAGGACGCCTACGACGCCCACGACGCCCAGGGCGCGGCTCGGCTGCGGCTCGCCGCCCTCGCGGCCGAAGCCGCGGCCGACACCGCGCTCGACGGTGCCCCGGCACACCGGGTCGCCCAGGACGCGGCACTCCTCGGCCGGCTGCTGAGCGCGACCGACCGCCGCAGGGCCGGGAACGACGCGGCGCCGGACGTCACGGCCGACGACATCGGCGCCGCCCTCAGCCTCGTCGACGGTCTGCGCCATCAACTGGACCAGCTGGAGAGCCAGGTGGTGATGGAGGCACGGCGCCGGGGCATGGACTGGCGGCAGATCGCGCTGCACCTGGGGCTGAACTCCTCCCAGGCCGCCTCGCAGCGCCACCAGCGGCTGACGACCCGGCTGGAAGAGATCCGCCAGGGCGTGCGGTAGAAAGGCGTCAGAGAGAAAGACGGATGTGGAAATGACGGACCAGCCCGACGATCTGTTCTCCGCGGTGGACTCGCTGCTCGCCGCGGTGGACGACGGCACGGTGCTCCCCGCCCCGGCGGAGCGGACGCGGCTGCGCGAGGCGGCCGGCCTGACCGAGGCCGCGGTCGCGCAGGCCCTCGGGGTCCGCGTGCCCAGCATCCAGGCCTGGGAGGCGGGCCGCGCCGAACCGAAGGGCGACCGCCGCGAGGCCTACCACCGCCTCCTGCAAGGCCTGTCCCACCGCTACCCGGCCGCACCCCGTCCCACGACACCACCGGGGACGCCTCCGCCCGCATCGGCGCCCGAGGCCCACGTAGCGACGCCTGGGCCGACTCCGTCCGTGTCCGCCGCGCCTCCGGCGCCGTCGGCCGGCGTACCGAGCCCGCAGACGCCTGCCTCGCCCAGGGCCGCTGCGGGACATGCGTCGGCTCCGGTTGACACGCCTGCGGCCGCTCCGGAAACCCGCGCCCCAGCCCGCCGCCCCGCATCCCGCACCTCGGCCCCCCGTCCGGCCCGCGGCCCCGCCGCCAAGAAGGTCGCGGCCGGCACGTCACGCGCCCCTTCCCCTTCCCCCTCGGCCCCCGACCCCGTGGACCCCCGCTTCGCGCACGGCCCCCTCGCCGTGGTCGATGCCGATGACGACGGGCGGGTGAGCGCGTACTGCGTCGGCGGGCTCGTGCTCGACGTGCCCGCCACCTCACTGGCCGGGCTCGTGGAGTGGATCCTCGCCGAGGCGCGGCTCGGGCAGCCGCGGTTGCACCGGTCCGGCAAGGACGCGGACCCCCTCGTCGTTCTCACCGAGTCGGCATGTGTGCGGTACGGGCTGCCGGCGCGGCTCAGCGCCGAGGAGCGGCTCGCCGGCCGGATCCCCGACGCGCACCAAGCGGTCCGGCAGTTGCGGAAGGCCGACTGGCTGCTCACCCGGCGCGGTTTCGGGCCCTGGGCCTGGGTCTACCGCCCCGCCGAGGGCAGCCGGCGCCACAGTGTCCACTTCTGTGTGCCGTCCTGGAACGCGCTGGACAGCCGGTACTGGGGTGACGCGGCCGGTCTGCCCCCCGCGGAACTCGCCCGTGTCCTCGGCGCGTACGCCGCCCGCGTGCTCACCCCGTGCGGTTCCACGGCCGTGACGGGCCTGGAGCTGATGACCGCCCTGCACCCGCCGACCCGCGCGGTGCGCGACGAGCACGGCACGTGGGTGTCCGCACCGAACCCCGGCGCCCTGACCGAGGCCGTCGACTGCGCGCCCTGCGAGGCCCCGGACGGCCATCCGCTCCTCGCCCATCTGCCCCGCTTCCACGAGCGCACCCCGGGCGAGATGCTCCGCGAGGAGGCCTACGACTGGGCCCGGCCGCTGACCGACGAGGAGTGCATGCTGCCGTACCTCGTCGGCGTCGACGTCAACATGGCGTTCGCGGCGGCGGCCAACCGTACCGTCGTCGGCCTCGGCGCCCCGGTCCATGTGCTCAACCCGGAGTTCGACCCGGCGCTGCCCGGCTCCTGGCTGGTCGACCTCTCCCACGTCCGGCTCGACCCCCGCCTGCCGAGCCCCTTCACACCGGACGGCGAGCCGCCCGAGGGCCCGGCCTGGTACGCGACGCCGACCGTGGCGTACGCGCTCGAACTCGGCTACGAGGTCGCGCCGTTGGAGGCCCACGTCCGCCCTGAGCACGGCCCGTACCTGGACGGCTGGTACACCAGGCTGCGCGACGCGTACATCGCCACGATGGCCGACCTCGGCGTCACCACCGGCATGACGCCCGAGGAGTACCTGACGGCGATGGAGGGGCACAAGGACCGCGACCCGCACCTCGCGCTCGTGCTTTCGGCGATCAAGGCCACGGTCAAGGGCGGCATCGGCAAGTTGCGCGAGCGCGGCCGCTCCGGCTGGCGGCCGGGGGAGCGGTGGCCGGCGCTGGACCGGCCGACCTGGCGTCCTGACATCCGGGCCGCGGTCATCGCCAAGGCGCGGGTCAACATGCACCGCAAGATGCTCGCCACCGCCCGCGCCACCGGCCGGTACCCGGTCGCGGTCCTCTCCGACTGCGCGGTGTACGCCTCCGCCGGTCCGACCCCGCTGGACTTCCTGCCGTACCGCGACGGCAAGCCGCTGCCCGGCGGCTTCCGGATCGGGGTGAGCCCCGGCATGGTCAAGCACGAGGGCACCCAGAGCGTGCTGTGGGCGGAGGGCCTGCGCGAGGAGTACGGCGACCACCTCAACCTCGCCCGCTACATCAAGTCCGGGCTGATCACCGCCCCGGACGCGGAGGAGTAGCCCCGCCTCACACCCCGAGGGCGCTCCGGGCCACCCCCAGGGCCTGTTCCGCGTATCCGCGTCCGAACAGCACGGCGTGCACCAGCAGCGGGAACAGCTGGTGCACGCCCACCCGGTCCTGCCAGCCGCCCGCGAGCGGAGCCCTCTCCTCGTACCCGGCGAGCACCCGGTCCAGATGGGGGCAGCCGAACAACTGCAGCATTGCCAGGTCGGTCTCGCGGTGCCCGCCGTGCGCGGCCGGGTCGATCAGCCGGACCTCGCCGTCGGCGCCCCACAGCACGTTGCCGTTCCACAGGTCGCCGTGCAGCCGGGCGGGCGGCTCGGCGGGCCCGGCCAGCTCCGGCAGCCGTGCGCAGACCCGCTCGAACACCTCGGCCTCCCGCGACCGGAGCGTGCCGCGGTCGACGGCGCCGCGCACATACGGCAGCACGCGGTGCTCGGCGTACCAGCGCGGCCAGTCGGTGCCGGGCGTGTTGCGCATGGGAGCGAGGCCGATGAACGCGTCCTCGGGGCCGTCGGGTGGCGGCGCTCCGAAATCCGAAGCACCCGCGGTGTGCAAGGCGGCCAGGGACTGGCCGAAAGGCATCGCTGCGTCCGGGTCCGGACGCCCGGTCGGCACCCGCTCCGTCACCATCCAGCGCTCGTCGTGCCCGAGCACCTCCGGCACCCGGACCGCGTGCGCCGCGGCCAGCCAGCGCAGTCCGGCCACCTCGGCCCGTACGGCCCCGGGGGCGTCCCCGCGCTTGACCATCACCCGGACACCGCCGTCCAGCGTGACCTCGGCGGGTGATCCGGACCCCACCGGCGCGCCGGCGACCGGCCGCCCGGTGAGCCGGGACGCCGCCCGGCCCGGGTCCTCGTGCGCGTCGTCGCGGTTGCCCGCGGCCTCGTCCCGGTTGTCCACGGCCCCAGAGTACGGCCCTCAACGGATGCACGATGCACGGAACTTCGAGCATTGCTACGACTGTTTTCAGTCAAACTCAGATGGTCACTACCCGTGCTGATTCCGTACGACTAGCGTGAGGGCGTCGCGCAGCCACACCAGGGGCACCGGGCCCCGACGGGACTAGCGCGCGGCGGAGGATTCCCTCTGTGACCACAGCATCCGTGCTGATGGCCGACGTCTTCGAAGTCCAGCCGTACACCTCCCACTGCGAGATCATCCTCGGCGAGGGCGCGCACGCCGTGATCGGTGTGTCCCCGGGCAACAGCTATTTCTCGGCCCGCCGCCTGCACGACCTCGCCCGCTGGGGACTGGACCGCTTCGACCGCGTCGACTTCGTCTACACCGACCTGTACGTCGCCGAGATGTACGAGGCGTCCGGCTATCCCCCGGACGAGGCCCGGCGCAAGGCGGTGAAGAACCTGCGCGGAGTGCGCGCCAAGGTCCGGGACGCGGTGACGGCGGCCGACCCGGACGGCACCCGGCTGGACTGGCATCCGATGTCGCAGTTCCGTACCAACCCCGCCTACCAGGAGATCCACCGGCAGCTGACGACGCGACTGGCCACCGACGGGGCCTTCCGTGCCGTGTGCGATGCCTTGGTGAATCGTTTCCTCACGGCTCGTGGCGGGACGCCGACCGAGCGGCAGCGCGCGGTGTGCCTGGAGTACGTCTGCGCCGAAGCCCCGCTGTTCCTGGACACCCCCGCGATCCTCCAGGTGCCCTCCTCGCTCAACTGCTACCACCAACTGCTGCCGATGGCCGAGCTGTTGTACTCCCGCGGCGCCGGCCTGCGCGCCTCCCGCAACCAGGGCCACGCCGTCGTCACCCCCGCCGCCCTGGAAGGAACCGCCGCATGACCACCGCCCCCGCCCTGCGCCCCGACGCCCCGCCGCTGCTCGGCTTCCCGTTCTCCTGGGACGGCACCCGGGTGCCCGCCGAGGTCGAGGAACTGCGCGCCACCACCCCCGTGCGGCGGGTGCGGACCATCGCCGGCGACGAGGCCTGGCTGGTGTCGTCGTACGACCTGTGCGCACGGGTGCTCAAGGACGACCGGTTCTCCCTCAAGGACACCTCCGCCCCGGGCGTGCCCCGCCAGTACGCGCTCACGATCCCGCCCGAGGTCGTGAACAACATGGGCAACATCACCGGGGCCGGACTGCGCCGGGCGGTGCTCAAGGCGCTCAACCCCAAGTCGCCGGGCCTGATGGAGTGGCTGCGCGCCGAGGCCCACCGCCTGGTGGACCGGCTGCTGGCGGACGGCCCCACGGCGGATCTGCGCGGCGCGTTCTGCGAGCCGTACTCGGCCGGGATGCACTGTCACCTCCTCGGCATCCCGCAGACCGAGGCCCCGGCCTTTCTGCGCAGCCTCGACATCGCCTTCATGAACGCGCCCGGCCCGGTCGCCGGCGCGCGCATCAACTGGGACCGGGACATCGCCCGGATGACGGCCCTGCTCGACGATCCCGCGACAGGCGGCCTGATGGGCGAACTCGCCGCCCTGCGCGACGACCCCGACTACGCCCACCTCACCGACGAGATGCTGGCCACCGTCGGCGTCACCCTGTTCGGCGCCGGTGTCATCTCCACCTCGGGCTTCCTCGCCATGGCCCTGGTCTACCTGCTCACCCACCCCGTCGCCCGCGACCTCCTCCGGGACCGCCCGGACCTCATCGGCCCCGGTGTGGAGGAACTGCTGCGGGTGAACCTCTCCATCGGCGACGCCCTGCCCCGGCTGGCCCTGGCCGACATCCGGCTCGGCGACACCGTGGTGAAGAAGGGCGAACTGGTCCTGGTACTGGTCGAGGGCGCCAACCTCGACCCGGCCAGGTTCGAGGACCCGCACCGCTTCGACGTCCACCGCGACAACACCGCCGACCACCTTTCCTTCGGCGGCGGCGCCCACTACTGCCCCGCGACCGCCCTCGGCCGCGCCCACGCCCGCATCGCCCTGGAGGTCCTCCTCGACCGCCTGCCCGACCTCGCCCTCGCCGTCCCACCCGCCCAACTGGTCTGGCGCACCGGCTTCATGAAACGCATCCCCGAACGCCTGCCGGTGACCTGGTAACCCGGAAACCGCCCGCACGGCACCCCCGACCCGGCACCCCGGGCGGGGGCGCTGACGGTCTACGACGCCCGGGTCAGCCCCACCGGATTGGTCGGGGGCAGGAGACCCGAGGTCTCCACGGCGTCGGCCAGTGGATCCAGCAGCTCGGCCAGACGGGCGGCGCGGTCCGTGCCGAGGGCGGTCCACGGTGCTTCGGCCGCCGCGTCGGTCAGTGCCTCGACCTCCGCGCGTACGGCCGCCCCGGCCGGGGTGAGCGACCCGTCCGCCGCGAGCAGACCCCGCTCGCGCAGCCGCGCCCCGGCCGCGTCCCAGTCCGGCTGCTCCCACTTGCGTGTCTCGCGCAGGAACGCCGCGTCCGACTCGCCGGCCGCGGCCTTGAGCACCATCGCCTCGACCGGCCCGAGCCCCTGGCTCACCAGCACCGCGACATGCCCGTCACCCCGGTGCTCACGCAGGGTGGTCAGCCCCTGCCACAGCCGGGCTGCCGGGCCCTCCGGCCGCTCCAGCGCCTGGTTGGCGGCGGCCAGCACCCGGCCCGTGGTGTCCGCGGCGGCCGCGGCCTCCCAGGCGAGGTCGGCGGCCTCGGCGAAGTCCGCGGAGCCGACCGTGTCCGGCCCGAACAGGCCGGTCATCGCCGCCTCCAGGGCCTCCAGCCGGGCGGCCAGGACGTCGCCGGGCGCCGCGTACCGCCAGGCGTCCGGCAGGGCCCGAGCCACCCGGGCGGGGTGGAAGACGTAGAAGCAACTGGTCACCACGGACGGGGACACGGCACCGAGCGGCGCGGCGCGCAGCGCGAAGTACCCCATCCAGTACCCGCGCATCCCGAGCGCGTCCGCCGCCCTGTGCGCCTCCGGTGCGAAGTACACGAGGTCGTGCACCGGCTCGTACCGCTCCCACAGGGCCCGCGCCATCCCGTCCGCCACTGCTTCCTCCCACCGCGTCGGCCTGCCGTGCTTGTCGGCACCAGCCTGCGTTATGACGGCGGTCATAACAAGGGGGTCAGCGGGGAAGAGCCTGGACGCGGCCGAGCGTGTTGCCGATCAACCCGGTGAACCACACGGCCCGGTCGGGTCCCGTGGCCAGCCGGAAGGGTACCTCGGCGGCGCCGTCCGGCACCGGGAAGGCGGTCACCTTACCCCGCGCGTCGATCCTGCCGATCCGGCCGGACCGGTCGGCGTACCAGATCCCGCCGTCGGGCCCGCGTGCGATGCCGCTCGGGTCGCCGTTCGGATCGGGCAGCGGGAAGCGGGTGACGTGGCCGGTGCGGTCGATCCGGTCGACCGCGTGCGCGCCGGGCGCGGTCAGCCACATACCACCCGGTCCGGCGACGATGCCGTCGGGCAGGCCGGCGGCCCCGGGCAGCGGATACTCCGTCACCCGGCCCGACGTGGTGATCCGGCCGGCCTTCCCGGCGACCAGCTCGGTGAACCACAGTGCGCCGTCGTCGCCCGGCGCGATGGACTTGGGTGAGGCGCCCGGGGTGGGGACCGGGAACTCGGTGAACCGGCCGTCGGGCGTGAGCCGGCCGATCCTGTCCGCGTCCGCCTCGGTGAACCACAGCGCCCCGTCCGGCCCGAGCGTGATCCCGGCCGGCCCGCTGTCGGCCGTCGGGACCGGGAACTCCGTAAGCCCTCCGGAGACGGTGAGACGGCCGATCCGGCCGGCGCCCGTCTCGGTGAACCACAGGGTCCGGCCGGGCCCTTGGGTGATCTCGGTGGGCCCGGTGCCGGGACCGGAGGTGGGGAAGTCGGTCATGGTGCCGTCGAGGGCCATCCGGCCGATCCGGCCGACGCCGTTCTCGGTGAACCACAGGGCGCCGTCCGGCCCGGCAGTGATGCCGACGGGACCGCTGTCGGGCGCGGTGGTCACCGGATGCTCCGTCACCTCGCCGACGTCGGCCCGGGCGGGGGCGGCGACGGCGGTGAGGCCGATCAGCGCACCCAGCGGCACCGCGAGCAGCCGCCGGGTGAGCGAGGTCTCGGGCAGGGAGCCCCTTCTCGACGGACGGGCCGCCGGGGCACCGCCTGAATCCGAGGGAATGTCGGATTCAGGCTAGGACCGAGGGCGCGGCCGTACGCCTCCGCCGTCGCAGACGGAGTACGACGCCGGGCCCGCCGCCGACGCCCGCAGGGCCCGAACACCCCGAGGTACTGGTCCGTCGCGTGCTCGGGGGGCGAGCGTGAAGGATGCCTCGAAGCCCGCCGCGGAGTGCCACAACTCCCCGACCGTGTGGGGCGAGGAAGGCGAACCCCGCCCGGCGGTAGGCCCGTCCGCCACCGACCGGCCACAGCGGCACGGTGACCGTCAGCACCTTGAACTGCACGGCCCTCACGCCGTCCAGGGCGGTCAGCAGCAGGTAGGGAAGGTTGCCCAGGGCTGTCCGGCGCGGCCCCGGGCGGCGGGCGAGGACGCCACCGGTGGCAGCAGGGCGAGGACGGCGGCGGACGCCAGGCCGGACAGGGCCGGACCGGCGACGAGTAGCTGGTAGGCGGTCTGCGGGCGGGCGCCGCCGTAGTGCCGGACGAGCGGACCGCGCGCGGCTGCCCCGGCCCACCTCGCACCCGTCGCCGGCGTCTACGACGTGATGCGCCGTACGACGGTGGCGCCACGCCGCTCGATTCCCCCGAACGGCGGTCTAAAGAAGGCGATCACTGGGACAGACGGGTGGCTCGGTGACCCGGCTGGGTGGCTCGGATGGTGCGAGTCCGGCCACGCGCTGACGGTGGTTCATGTCGAGGCCGGGTCTATCCAGCTGATGAGGTATCCGCTGCCCGGTCACGGCGGAAGGACATCGCTATGCGTTCTGCCCGCAGGCTTCTGGCGACGGCGGCCGTCAGCGCCGCTCTCGCCTTCGCCACGCCCGGCGCCGCGTTCGCCGCCCATATGGGCGACGACGGCGGCCGGGGCAACCATTCTCACAGCCAGGACAACGACCGGGACAGCGGCGACGACCGCGGGTCCGACAAGGGCAACGGTCGCGACGACGACCACGGCCGTGGCGGCGACCACGGCCGGGACAACGACAACGATCGCGGAGGCGACCACGGCAGGGGCCGCGGACACGACGAGCCGCGCGGTGGAATTCACACGGGTGGCGGAGCACTCTCCGTCGTGCGTGGCGATGACCACGGCGGCGACCGCGGCCGGGGCGGCGACGAGGACAACGGTCGCGGCGACGATGACCACGGCGGCGACAGCGACCGCGGTGGCGATGACGACCACGGGCGTGACGACGACAACGGCCGGGGCGATGACCACGGTCGGGACAACGAACACGGTCGGGGTGAGGACCACGGCCGGGGCGGCGACCGCGGTGGCGACGACGAACACGGTCGCGGCGGCGAACACGGTCGGGGCGGCGACCGCGGTGGCGACGACGAACACGGTCGGGGCGGCGACCGCGGTCACGGCAACGACCGTGGTCGGGGCGGCGACCGTGGGCGTGGCGAGCCGCGTGGCGGTGTGCACACCGGTGGCGGCGCCCTCGCCTTGGTGAGTAGCGACAACTGGGGTTCGGACTCGGGTCGCGACAACGGCCAGGGCAACGACCGTGGGAACGGCCGGGACAACGGCCAGGGCAACGACCGTGGGAACGGCCGGGACAACGGCCAGGGCAACGACCGTGGGAACGGCCGGGACAACGGTCGGGACAACGACCGTGGGAACGGTCGGGACAACGACCGCGGCAACGGCCGGGACAACGGTCGTGGCGATGACGAGCGCGGCAACGACCGCGACCGGCCCAACGGCGGTATGCACACGGGTGGCGGCGCTCTCGCCGGTCCGAGTGTTACCGCGGGCGGCCTGGCGGTGCTGGCCGCGGGCACGGCCGGCATCTACGTGATGCGCCGTCGGAAGGCCGGTCAGCAGTCCTGACCCGACTGACCCGACGGCTCGTTGCCGAGAGCGGCCGCCGCCGACGCGCCCATCGCGTCGGCGGCCCGCCGCCCGAGCGAGGCCCCGTGTTCCTCCCTGTGCGCCGGGCTTCGCGCCGGCGCCCTTGTTCTGATTCCTGTGCTGCCGTGTCCGAGCGAGGTGGTGTCCGATGGCAGCAAATCCCTCCTCCCCGACACCGGTGGACGGGCGGAGTTCCAGCCGCAGCGGGCGGCTGACGCTGTGGGTGGTGGCGATCGTCGTCCTCTTCGTCAGTGTGCTCGGCGGCCACCACAAGACGGGCGACGCCCCGCAGACCGCGCGTCCCGCGGGCGCCGGCGCTGGCGCAGGCGCCGGGGCAGGCGCGGGCGCGGGCGCGGGCGCGGGCCCGGGTGCGCGTACCGGCCCGGGCGCGGGAACTGCCGCGCCGGCCGATCCGCAGGAGCTCGACGAGGAGCTGCCCCGGTCCGCACCGACCCGCCTGCTCATCCCGAAGATCGACGTGGACGCCCCTTTCACCACCCTGGCCAAGGGCGCCGGGGGCGAGCTCCAGCCTCCGGCCGCCGAAGACACCAACCTGGTCGGCTGGTACGCCCAGGGCGTCTCGCCCGGTGAGAAGGGCACCGCGATCATCGCGGGGCACCTCGACACCACGACCTCCCCGGCCGTTTTTGCCGGCCTCGACGAGCTGAAGGAGGGCGACACGTTCACCGTGCAGCGCGCCGACGGTCGCGACGCGGACTTCGTCGTGGACGACACCGAGACCTTCGCCAAGGACGCCTTCCCCGACCAGCGCGTGTACGCCGACGCGTCGCGCCCCGAGGTCCGGCTGATCACCTGTGCCGGGCCGTACGACCACGACGCGAAGGACTACAAGGACAACCTGGTGGTCTTCGCCCACCTGGTGTGAGCAGGCTTGTACGGTTCAGGCGGCGCCCTTTCCGAGGGCGCCGCCCGGCGTGAACGCCCGCGCCGCGAACCGCTCGCCGATGCGGCGATGTGCGGCGGCGTCGGGGTGGAGGTCGTCGGGCAGCGGCAGCTCGCCGAAGTCGGCCTCGCCGTACAGGTCACGGCCGTCGAGGTAGTGCAGGTGCGGGTCCTCGGCGGCCCGCTCGCGCACGATCCGGGCCAGCTCCTCCCGGACGACCCGCAGGGTGAGCTTGCCGCTCGCGGTCTCCGCCGGATCCCCGGCGGCCCGGAACCGCAGCCGTCCCTCGCTCAGGGCGGAGAAGTCCGGGACGCTGGGACCCGGCGTGTCCTCGTGTATCGGGCACAGGATCGGCGAGACGACGAGCAGCGGGGTGTCGGGGTGGCCCTCGCGGACGGTGTCGAGGAAGCCGTGCACGGCGGGGCCGAACGCGCGCAGCCGCATCAGGTCGGTGTTGACCACGTTGATGCCGAGCTTGACGCTGATCAGATCGGCGGGCGTGTCGCGCAGTGTGCGCGCGGTGAACGGGTCGAGCAGCGCGCTGCCGCCCAGCCCGAGGTTGATCAGCTCCACCCCGCCCAGGGACGCGGCGAGCGCCGGCCAGGTGGTGGTCGGGCTCGCGGCGTCGGAGCCGTGGCTGATCGAACTGCCGTGGTGCAGCCACACCGTGCGGCCCCGGTCCGGTACGGGCTCCACGGGTGCGTCGGTGCGCAGCGCGACCAGCTCGGTCGTCTCGTTGTGCGGCAGCCAGATCTCCACGTCCTTGACGGTGCCGGGCAGGTCCGTGAAGCGGATGGTGCCGACCGGGCCCGGCCGGTGCGCGGCGCTGCCGGCCGCCATGTCGATCGTGAGCGTGTTGCCGCCCTCGACCCGGCCGCTGCCGGCGAGCCGCCCGTCGATCAGCAGGTCGTACACGCCGTCCGGGCGGGGCGGCGCGCCGACGTGGACCCGTTTGGTCGGCAGGGTGTCCAGCTCGACGGTGGTCGCGCGGGTGCGCAGGACCAGCCGTACGCCGGAGGGCTGGGACTCCGCCAGGGCCAGCTGAGGGTCGGCGCACTGCGCGCGGGCGCGGGCGGGCAGCCGGTGCGGCAGCAGTCCGTGCCCGGTGCGTTCCACGTCCAGCGCGCCGCGCAGGAGTTCGGGGGTCAGCGGGATGGTGTGCATGGTGTCGGCCTGCGTTTCGAAGGGGTCGAAGAGGGTCAGGGGGTGGGCCAGTCGCGCAGCAGGGAGTCCAGCGCGTCCAGGATCCGGGTCCAGGACTCCTGCGAGTCGGGGGCGCTGTGGCTGAAGCCGCCGGCCGTCTCCAGGCTGACGTAGCCGTGGAAGACGCTGCCGAGGAGGCGGACCGCGTGGGTCTGGTCGGGCTCGGGCAGGTCGTAGCCGCGCAGGATCGCCCGGGTCATCTGCGCGTGCCGGCCGCCCGCGCTCGCCGCCGTCGCTTCGGGGTCGAGTGGATGCCGGGTCGCCGCGTAGCGGCCGGGGTGTGCGCGGGCGTAGTCGCGGTACACGTCGGCGAACGCGATCAGGGCGTCCTTGCCGGCCCGGCCGGCGAGCGCCTCGGCGGCGCGGTCGGCCAGCTCCTCCAGGGCGAGCAGCGCGATCCGGGTCTTGAGGTCCTGGGAGTTCTTCAGATGCGAGTAGAGACTCGCGACCTTGACGTCGAACCGCCGGGCCAGCGCGGACACGGTCGCCTGCTCGAAACCGACCTCGTCGGCCAGCTCGGCGCCCGCACGGACCAGACGCTCGGTGCTCAGACCTGCGCGAACCATAAATTATCTCCCCTCTGCCATAATCGATTATGGCACTGCCTAAAAGTATTAGGCAAACGAGGATATGCTGTAGCCACGTCGAAACGTGGACGGCTTCGCTCAGTGGGCGGTCGACTCGCGCAGCACCAGCGAGAAGGGGCTGACGAACTCCTCCTGCTCCGCCGGAGGCCCCGCGCTGCCGAGCCGGGCGACGAGCAGCCCGACGGCGCGCTCGGCCATCAGATCGTGATCGGGATCCACCGTGGACAGCGACGGCACGAGGAAGGCGCTCTCGTCGACGTTGTCGAAACCGATCACCTTGACCTGCTCCGGCACCCGCACCCCGGCGTCCGCCAGCCCCCGCAGCACCCCCATCGCCACGGTGTCCGTCACACAGAACACGCCGTCGAAGTCCAGGCCGCCCGCCACCATCGCCCGCGCCCGCCGGGCCCCCTCCGCCATGGTGAGCGCCGGCACGCTCTGCACCAGGGCCGGGTCGGCGGGCAGCCCGGCGGCCCGCAGTGCCTGCCGGTAGCCGGTGTGGCGCAGGCTCGACATATGGACCTCGTCGCGCAGCTCCCCGCACACGAGGGCCACGCGCCGGCAGCCCCGCTCGATCAGATGCCGGGTGGCGGCGGCGGACGCCTCGACGTTGGGCATGGCGACATGGTCCACGGGCCCGCCGAAGATCCGCTCGCCGAGGAGCACCACCGGGTGGTCCACCTCGAGCGCCGCGACATCGGCCGGGCCCATGCCGACGGTGCTGAGGATGAGCCCGTCGTAGAGCCGGTTGCGGGACAGCGACAGCGCCGCCAGCTCGTTCTCGCGACGGGCGCCGGTCTGCTCGACGCTCACCCGCAGTCCGTGCCGGGCGGCCGCGGTGATGATGGCCGCGGCCAGCCGGCCGTAGTACGGGCGGTTCACCTCGGGGACCGCGAGGCCGATGGTGCCGGTGCGGCCCTTGCGGAGGTTGCGGGCGGCCACGTTGACCCGGTAGTCGAGCCGGGCCATCGCCGCGAGGACGCGTTCCCGGGTGGCGGGGCGGACGTTGGGGTGGTCGTTGATGACGTTGGAGACGGTCATCGCCGACACCCCGGCCGCCTTCGCCACGTCCTGGATCGTCGCCACGCTCACTCCCGCCCGGTGTCCTCCGCAAGACGATAGAGGGCGGCGCCGTGGGCGGGCACGTCGACGGTCAGCCGTCGGCCGTCGTGCGTGACGTCGCTGTGGCTCCACAGCTCCCGGACCCGGTCGGCGGGCCGGCCACCGAGCGAGCCGAGCGGCACCTCGTACCGGCGGGGCACGTCGGCGAGGGAGAACACGGCGGCGTAACGGGTACGGCCGTCCGTGTCGCGGGCCGTCCACAGCACCAGGTCGCCCTCGCGCAGCACCTCGCGGTTGCCGGTGCTGTGCCACAGGACGGCCAACGCCTCGTCGTTGCTCAGGAGTTCGATGGTCTCCGGGGGACTGGTCGGCAGGTCGCCGCCCATCATCAGGGGCGAGCGGGAGATCAGCCACAGGGTGAGCAGGCTGATCTGCTCGGGCCGGGTGAGCCGGGACAGCCGGTCCGCGCCGCGTTCGGCGCGGATGCCGATCCGGCCGAGCGGCAGCATGTCGGCGTCCGCCCAGCCGCCCTCACCCTGCCAGGGCGCCCACCGGGCCATCCGCGCGAACTGGGCCTCCACGTCCGCCCAGCGGTCCCACAGGTCGTCGCAGACCCGCCACATCGTGGCGTGCCTGCGCAGATGGTCCAGGTGGGCGAGGGAGACATCGGTACCGGGGGACAGGCTCAGCTCGATCGGCCGTCCGCTGCGCTCGATGGCCCGCGCGTAGGCCGCGATCTCCCGCTCGTGGTACGGGAAGAGCATGTCGTCGGCCTTGACGAAGTCCACGCCCCAGTCGGCGAATTGGGCGAGCTGGGAGTCGTAGTAGGCCTGGGCGCCCGGATGGTCGTGGTCCAGGCCGTGGTTGTCGGAGTTCCACGGGCAGACGGAGTCCGTGTCGGCGATCTCGCCGGCCGTGAACTCCGTGCCGTACACGGGTAGTTGGGAGGCGACGGCCCGGCGTGGGATGCCCCGCATGATGTGCAGGCCGAAGCGCAGCCCGAGGTCGTGCACCCGCCGGGCCAGCGGCGCGAAGCCCGCCCCGCCGGCGGCGGAGGGGAACCGGTTCGGCGCCGGGAGCTGACGGCCGTACGCGTCCAGGACCAGCGGCGCGTCCGGGTTGTAGCCATGGGAGCGGGCCGTCGGCTCGTACCACTGGATGTCCACCACCACCGTGTCCCAGCCGTGCGGGAGCAGGTGATCGCGCATGAACACCGCGTTGGCGAGCACCTCGTCCTCGGTGACGGTCGTGCCGTAGCAGTCCCAGCTGTTCCAGCCCATCGGGGGACGCGACCGCCGCTCGGGCAGGGGCCGTTCCATGGTCGCCATCTCTCAGCCCTCCACGGTCAGGGGAGCCTGGACGGTCACGAAGGAGTGCGGGGGCAGGGTCAGCGCCAGCCCCCGGTCCGTGACCCGTACGCCGTCGCCGTCGAAGGCGCGCGGGGCCACCGCCTCCGGTGCCTGCGGGGTGTTGTGCGCCTGGAGCTTGTCCGCCGTGAGGATCCGCGCCCGCGCCTCACCGATCCGGCCGCCGCGCAGGTCCAGGGTCACCTCGGCGGCCTCCTCGGCGTCCAGGTTGCTCAGCGAGACGAGGACGGTCCCGTCCTTCACACTGGCCGAGACGGACACCGTCTCCAGCTCGGCGTCCCCGACGGCGCGCCGGGCGCCGTCCGCGCGCAGATGAACGGGGAGTGAAGTGGCGTCCTGGTGGCCCTTGTTCATCTCGAAGACGTGGTACGTCGGTGTCCGCACCAGTGCGTCCCCGTCGGTGAGCACCATGGCCTGGAGCACGTTGACGGTCTGCGCGATGTTGGCCATGACCAGGCGGGCGGCGTGCCGGTGGAAGACGTCGAAGTGGGTGCTCGCCACGAGCGCGTCCCGCAGCGTGTTCTGCTGGAACAGGAAGCCCGGGTTGGTGCCCGGCTCGACGTCCCACCAGGTGCCCCACTCGTCCAGCACGAGGCCGACCGTGCGCCCCGGGTCGTAGCAGTCCATGACGGTGGAGTGACCGGTGAGGATGCGGTCGACGCGCCGGGCGGAGACCATCGTGCGGTAGTAGTCGTCGGTGTCGAAGACCGTGGCGCTGCCCTTGGCCTCCCAGGGTCCGGCCAGCGTGTAGTAGTGGACGGACAGCGCCTGGTAGTAGGTGCGCGGAGTGGCCTCGCAGCCGAAGCAGTTGATCTGCCGCATCAGCGTCTCGGTCCACTTGTAGTCCTCGTCGGAGGCGCCCGAGGCGATCCGGTACAGCTTGTTGTCGCCGTGGTCACGGCAGTACGTGCCGTACTGGCGGGCCAGGTCGGCGAAGTACTCGGCGCGCATGTTTCCGCCACAGCCCCAGGTCTCGTTGCCGAGGCCCCAGAACCTCACCCGCCACGGCTCCTCGCGCCCGTTCTCCTTGCGTAGCCGCACCGTCGGGCTGTCGCCCGCCCGGGTGAGGTACTCGACCCACTCGCTCATCTCGCGGACCGTGCCGCTGCCCACGTTGCCGCTGATGTACGGCTCCGCGCCGAGCAGTTCGCACAGGGCCATGAACTCGTGGGTGCCGAAGTGGTTGTTCTCCTCGACGTTCCCCCAGTGGGTGTTGACCATCCGGGGCCGCTGCTCGCGGGGTCCGATGCCGTCCTGCCAGTGGTACTCGTCGGCGAAACAGCCGCCCGGCCAGCGCAGGTTGGGAATGTCCAGGGCGCGCAGTGCCTCGACGACGTCCAGGCGGATACCGCCCTCGTTCGGGATCGGGGAGTCCTCACCGACCCAGAACCCGCCGTAGACACACCGGCCGAGATGCTCGGCGAAGTGCCCGTACAGGTGGCGGCTGATCGTGGGGCCCTCGATGTCGAGGTTGATGATCGCGGTGGCGGTGGGCACGCGGTACTCCAATCCGAGATCGTTTGTATCGATAAAAAATCACATCGGGATCGGGGCGCGTCAAGAGGCCGGGAGCCGGCGGTATCGGGAGGGGCAGGGGGAGGGAGGGGCATCCGGTACGCGTGCACCTGCCCCGTTGAGGGGCGGGCCGGGTCGCGTTGGCGGGCCGCCCCTCTCGTACACCCACTTTTTTGTGCGTACTTGGCAGCCGGTACCTGGCCGGGAGAGGCTCGTCCCACGAGGTCAGGGACGTGCGCGGTGGCACAACGGACGGGGGTGGAGGTGTGGCGACCGCGCGTCAGAAGGACGCGACCCCGCGTTCGCGGAGGCGCTCCAGGCGGCGGTGTCCCCAGTCCGAGACGGGGCCCAGGGCCTCGGACAGGTCGCGGCCGAAAGCGGTCAGCGAGTAGACGGTCTTCGGCGGCAGCACGTCGTGCACCTCGCGGTGCACCAGGCCGTCCTCCTCCATCTCGCGCAGCGCCTGCGTCAGCACCTTCTCACTCAGCCCCGGCAGTCGGCGCCGCAGGGCGGCGGGCCGGTGCGGGCCGGACTCCAGCAGCCACAGCAGGGACGTCTTCCACTTGCCGTCGATCACGGCGATCGCGGCGGTCACCCCGCAGACGTTCGGGTCCTGGGCGCGGCTGCGTGTCATTGGCGTCCTCGGTTCCTCACCAGGCCGTAAGGCCATTTTCTTGAACACGTATGTTTCGCACACGTACAGGAGTTGGAACATGTCCGCATCCTCGAATCTTCCTGCCGTCACCGTGCTCGGACTCGGCCCCATGGGCCGCTCGCTGGCCGCCGCGTTCCTGGGAGCGGGGGCGCGTACGACGGTCTGGAACCGTACGCCGGGCAGGGACCGAGAGCTGATCGAGCGGGGCGCCGCCGGTGCCGGCTCGGCCGAGGAGGCCGTGGCCGCCTCCGACCTCACCGTGGTGTGCGTGGTGGACTACGACGCGGTCGACCAACTGCTGCGGCCCGAGGCGGTTACGCGTGCGCTGAAGGGCCGTACCGTGGTGAACCTGACCGCGGACACCCCCGGACGGGCCCGGGACATGGCGGACTGGGCGGCCGCACACAGCATCCGCTACCTGGACGGCGCGATCATGACCCCGGCGCCCAGCATCGGAACACCGGAGGCCGTGTTCCTGCACAGCGGCCCGCAGGACCTGTACGAGGAGCACCGACCTGTCCTGGCGGCGCTGGGCGGGACGCACACCCACCTCGGCGAGGAGATCGGGCGCGCGGCGACGTTCGACATCGCGCTGCTGGACATCTTCTGGACCGCCATGGCGGGCTACGCCCACGCCATGGCGATCGCCCGGGCGGAAGGCGTCACCGCCGGCGAACTGGCCCCCTTCGCGCAGGGCATCGGCGCGATCCTGCCACCCCTGTTCGCCACGTTCGCCCAGGACGCCGACGAGGGCACCTACTCCGGCGAGATCAACCCCATCACCTCGGCCGTCTCGACCATGTCCCACGTCATCGCCCTCTCCGAGTCCCACGGCATCGACGCGGGCGTGATGCGCGCCGCGGAGGCCATGGCCCGCCGCGCCATCGGGCTGGGCCACGGGACGGACGGCTTCATCCGCACCACCGAGGTACTGGGCCGCCGGTGAGGGGGCCGAGCGGCGCGGGGCGCTGCGCCGGCGCTGAGAGATCAGGGCCGCGCTGGAGTGGGGCGGGGTCGGGGCGGGGCGGCACCGGTCCACCCCCGAGAAGCGTCGGCCACCCTCGGGGCGGGCTCCGGGGCCGGTGGGCCGGGGCCGAGGTCGTCGGTGCCGTGTGCTCGGCCAGGGCCTGGGGGCGGCGGTGCGGTGGGTTCGGTGCGGGTCGGAGGCCGGTGGTTGTGTGGTGCGGGTTCGGGTTCCGGGGTGGGGTGTCCTGTCTGGCCTTGGGCCGGTGGTTGTGTGTGTTCGGCGCGGCTGTGAGGCCGTCCGTGCGGTGTGCTCGGTTCGGGCTCGAGGCCGGTAGTTCCGTGCTGTCGGTCTGGGTCCCGGGGCGGGGTGTCCTGCCTGGCCCCGGGCCGGTGGTTGTGTGGTGCGGGTTTGGGGTCCGGGGTGGGGTGTCCTGCCTGGGCCGTGGCCGGTGGCTGTGTGTTCGGCGTGGCTGCGTGGCCGTCGGTGCCGTGTGATGGGTGCGGGCCGGAGGCCGGTGGTTGCGTGCCGTGGGTCTGGGGCCCGAGGTCGGCGGATCCTTGCGGCCGGGCTGGGGCCTGAGGTGAGGCGGACCTCCGGCCCGGCCCCGGGGATGGTGGGCTGTCTGCTCGCCCGGACCCCCAAGGTCGGCTGACCTGCCCCTTGTGTCGGGTGCGGCACAATGGAACGCTTCGGGCCGCCGGGTGTGGTCAGGTGCGGCGGTGGTGGTGAGCGGCGGGGTTTCCGGGGCGGGTGGTACTCGGGTGTGGGGATGAGGAGGGGTGCGATGGAGCTGGAGCTGCGGCATCTGCGGGTGGTGTGCGCGATCGCCGACGTCGGCAGTGTGGGGCGCGCGGCGGCACAGCTCGGGTATTCGCAGCCCGCCGTGAGCACTCAACTGCGCCGTATCGAACGGCACTTCGGCGAGCCCCTCTTCGAGCGCGGCACGAGTGGGGTGCGGCCCACCGCATACGGCGCCGAGGTGGTCGCCCAGGCCCGCGACGTGCTGGCCCGTGCCGACGCCATCGGTCACCGCCCGACGTCGTCGCGGCCTCGCCGTACGCTGCGCGTGGCCGCGACCAACTCGCCCATGCTGTCCGGCACGGTCTCCCGCGTTCGCACCCGGCTGCCGGAGCTGTCCCTCGCGGTCAACAGCGTCTACGCCTCCTCACGGATCGTGGAGCTGCTGGAGCAGGGCGCGGTGGACGCCGCGATCGCCGCCGACTACCCCGGCATGGAGCTGCGCCACTCGGACGCCGTGAAGCACCGCGGGATCGTCACCGAGCCGACGTTCGTCGCCCTGCCCTCCCGGCACCGGCTGCGCCAGTGCGCCCAGGTGCAGCTCGCGGACCTCGCCGAGGACGCGTGGTTCGTGACCCCGGACGACGGCGCCGGCTGGCCCGGGGTGTTCTACGACGCCTGCGCGGCGGCTGGCTTCACCCCGGTCACGGTCCATGAGTTCCTCGGCGACCAGAGCCAGCTGCAGAGCATGATCGCCGACGGTCTCGGGGTGTCGCTCGTCCAGCCGACGCTGCGGCCGATCCCGCACGTCGTGGTCAAACCGCTGGTCGGCTCGCCGCTGTGGTGCCGTTATGTGCTGGCCTGGCGGCCCGACACCGTCGACGACGAGGTCCTGGAGGCGCTGGCCCAGTCCGCCACGGCCGCGTACCGCGATCTCGTCGCCCAGGCACCCCATCTGCGGGCCTGGGCCTCGCGCACCTGGAGCGTCACCGGGGTGTAGCGGCACGTCGGCACGGCTGCCTGTCGGCACGTCACGAGCACACCGCGATGTTATGAGGCGTCAGTGTCATGTGCTATGTCACACGGCATTGTTGGAGCGCGCGGCCCGCTGAGACAGTGCCTCACACGCCTCAACACCCCACCGAGGCGCATCCCTTCGTGGAGGAACCCCGATGCGCTATCGCTTCGCGCTGCCCAGACGCATGCCCGGCCGCAGCCACCCTCGTACGGCCACGCGCATGGCCGGTGCCGTGGTCGTCTGTGTCACCGTGGCCGGACTGCTGTCCACGCCCGCGCTGGCGGCCCCGCAGCGGCCGCACACAGCTGCCGCCACCGCGCCCCGGCAGCACGCGTCCACACCGTCGCCGACCGGCGCGACCACCCCCGTCACCGAGCGTCCCGCGAGCCAGGCCCGGCGGCTCAGCCCGGACCGGCTCCCGCCTCTGCAGCCCCTCTCGGCCCATCCGGCCCGAAGGGCGGCCAAGGCGGCCTCCTGCACTCCGGCCGATTTCGGCAGCCGTACCGGCTCCGCCCTCGTGTCCTTCGTGAAGGCCTCGTCCACGGACTGCGTCAACACCCTGTTCTCGGTGACCGGCAAAGACGCGCACGACGTCTTCCGGCAGGCCCAGATGCTCAGCGTGGCGGCCGCGTACACCCGCACGGCCAAGCTGTACCGCGGCGACAACTCGGGCGGCCTGGAGCAGCTGGTGCTCTTCCTGCGAGCCGGTTACTACGTGCAGTTCAACCACTCCGCGGACGTGGGCGCGTACACCACCCGCCTCACCACGGCCGTCACGGCGGGCCTGGACGCCTTCTTCGCCCGGTCGTACTCGCGTGATGTCACGGCGGTCAACGGCGACATCCTCGGCGAGACCGTCATCCTCACCGACAGCGCCGACCAGCAGGGCCGCTATCTCTCCGTGTACCGGCGGCTGCTGAACGACTACGACAGCTCGTACGACTCCGTCGACAGCATGGTCAGGGCCGTCAACAACGTCTACACCCCGCTGTGGCGCGGCAACTGGAACCCCGACTACGTCAAGGCGGTCGAGGCCGACCCGGGCATCATCGACACCCTGGACGACTTCGCGCTCGCCAACACCGACCTGCTCGGCACCGACCGGGCGTTCCTGGACTCCAACGCCGGGATGAACCTGGCCCGTTACGTCGAGCACCCCGAACTGCAGGACACCGTCCGCCCGTTGACCAAGGACCTGCTCGAGGAGACCGCGATGACCGGCCCCACGGCCGGGCTCTGGGTCGCCGTGGCCACGCAGGCGAACGCCTACGACAGCGCCAACTGCGCGTACTACGACGTCTGCGACCTGCCCGGCAAGCTGACCAGGGCCGTCCTGCCGGTCAGTCGCCGGTGCGACGCGAACGTCAGCATCCTCGCCCAGTCGCTGACCGCCGCCGACCTCGACTCCGCCTGCGCCAGTGTGCTGAACCAGAGCGCCTACTTCCGCGGTGTGGTGAAGGCCGACGGAGAGATACCCGGCCAGTACGTGTCCAGCATCCAGCTCGTGGTCTTCGCCAGCCGCGCCGACTACCAGACCTACGCCGGCCCGATCTACGGCATCAGCACCGACAACGGCGGCATGACCCTGGACGGTGACCCGTCCGACCCGGCCAACCACGTCACGTCGATCATGTACCAGAAGGACTACGACGACGGTTTCACGGCCCGGATATGGAACCTCAACCACGAGTACACGCACTTCCTCGACGGCCGCGACGACATGAAGGGCGCCTTCGACCAGCAGATCTCGGTGCCGGACATCTGGTGGATCGAGGGCCTGGCCGAGTACGTCTCCTACAGCTACCGGGGTCTCGCCGACGACCAGGCCACCCAGGAGGCCGGAAAGCACACGTACAAGCTGAGCACCCTGTGGCAGAGCACCTACGACAACAGCGACGTGATCCGCACCTACCCGTGGGGCTATCTCGCCGTGCGCTACATGGCCGAGAAGCACCCTGACGACCTCCAGCACATGCTCGCCCGCTTCCGCGTCGGTGACTACGCCGGCGGATACGCCGTCTACCACGACGGCATCGGCACCCGCTACGACGCCGACTTCGACCAGTGGCTGACCGCGTGTGCCGCGGGCGCCTGCGCCAGGCCGGCGAAGGCCTGACCGCACGCGCCCCAGCACAACGGCCGCCGACCGGAGAACCCGGTCGGCGGCCGTACGCGTGTCGACGAAACGGATCAGACCGCCGTCGCCGGGAACGTCGGGTACTCGACGCCCGAGACGTGCTGGACGACGCGGACGACCTGGCAGGAGTAGCCGAACTCGTTGTCGTACCAGAGGTAGAGGATCGCGTTGTCGCCGTCGACCTTGAGGGCGCCGGCGTCCACGATCGAGGCGTGGCGCGAGCCGATGAAGTCGCTGGAGACCGCGTCGGGCGCCGTGATGAAGTCGATCTGGCGGCGCAGCGGCGAGGTCAGCGAGACCTCGCGCAGGTAGTCGTGGACCTCCTCGCGGGTGGCCTCGCGGGCCAGCTGCAGGTTGAGGATCGCGATCGAGACGTCCGGCACCGGGACGCGGATCGAGCTGCCGCTGATCTTCGCCTTGAGGTCGGGCAGGGCCTTGGCGACTGCAGAGGCGGCACCCGTCTCGGTGATCACCATGTTGAGCGGCGCGGAGCGGCCCCGGCGCTCGGACTTGTGGTAGTTGTCCAGCAGGTTCTGGTCGTTGGTGAACGAGTGGACGGTCTCCACATGGCCCCGCAGCACACCGTACTCGTCGTCCATCGCCTTCAGCGGCGGGACGATCGCGTTGGTCGTGCAGGAGGCGCAGGACAGGATCCGCTCGTCCGGCTTGACGGTGTCGTGGTTGACGCCGTGCACGATGTTCGGGACGTCGCCCTTGCCCGGCGCGGTCAGCACGACCTTGTCGATGCCGGGGCGCAGGTGACGGGAGAGGCCCTCGCGGTCGCGCCACTTGCCGGTGTTGTCGATGAGGATGGCGTCCCGGATGCCGTACTCGGTGTAGTCCACGTGCGACGGGTCGTCGGCGTAGATCACCTTGATCGCGTTGCCGTTGGCGACGATCGTGCTGGTGTCCTCGTCCACGGTGATCGTGCCCTGGAACTGGCCGTGGATGGAGTCACGGCGCAGCAGCGAGGCGCGCTTGACGAGATCCTCGGCGGCCCGGCCGCCGCCGCCGCGCACAACGATGGCACGCAGGCGCAGACCATTGCCGGAGCCGGCCTTCTCGATCAGCAGCCGGGCGACGAGCCGGCCGATGCGGCCGAAGCCGTACAGGACGACGTCGCGCGGCTCACGGCGCTCGATCTTGTTGCCGCCGGTGGCACCGGCGACGGCCTCGGCGGTGAACTCCGCCACGCTCAGGCCCCGGTCGTCGGCCTTGTACGTGCTGGCCAGCATGCCGAGGTCGATCTGGGAGGGCCCGAGGTCGAGGGTGGCGAGGGCCTGCAGGAACGGCATGGTCTCGGTGACCGACAGCTCCGCGCCGGCGATCTGCCGGGCGAAGCGGTGCGTCTTCAGGATGCTGACCACCGACTTGTTCACCAGGGAGCGGCTGTGCAGCAGGACGGTCACGTCCCGCTCGCGGTGCAGCTTCCCGATGAGCGGGATCATCGACTCCGCGATCTCCTCGCGGATCTTCCAGTTGGTGAACGAGTCGTCGTTGACAGTCACTACATCCATCTTTCGAGCTAGGGAGCGCTCATATGTTTACCACACCCTATGTCGATCTTTCCGGGAGCCGTCATCGGGGTGCCGGTCGGGGTTGTTTGCCAGGATTGCCCCGATTCCGAAAGAAGGGGGAATTTCCTGAATCAGGGTGGAAGTGTGTAAGAAACCCGGGTCGCGGATTGAACGTCTTACCAGGCGTGTTCAAGGTCAATAGGGTGAGTACCTCATCCGTACCCCGGCCCGAGTCGGCCGCCCCCAGTCGTCCGCTCCGACGACCGACCCTGCCCCGGATCGCCCGACGCGGGATCCCCGAGGGCGCGCTGCCGGCCCTCGCCCTGTTCGCGGCAGTCCGGTTCGCCGGGATTCTGGTGGTGATCCTCACCAACGCCCAGCGCGGCCACCCGCTCGTCAAGAGCCTCGCGCACTCCTGGGACTCCCGCTGGTATCTGCACATCGCCGCCCACGGCTACGGCCACAAGATCTGGATCACCCCGCAGGGCGCCGTCCAGGCCGACTGGGCCTTCTTCCCCCTGTACCCGGGCATGATCAGAGCGCTGACCACGGTCCTGCCGCTCACCCCCGGCCAGGCCGCGCTGCTGATCTCCTGGATCGCCGCCGTCGTCGCGGCGTACGGCGTCTACGCCATCGGTCACATGCTCTACGGGCGCGGCGTCGCCACCGCACTGGTCGCCCTGTGGGCCGCGATGCCGCACGCCGTCGAACTGACCATCGCCTACACCGAGTCGCTGTTCGCCGCGCTCGCCATCTGGTCCCTCTACCACGTGCTCAAGGGCCGCTGGCTGTGGGCCGGGACGCTCGCCGCGCTGGCGGGTCTGGCCCGGCCCAGCGGTTTCGCGATCGCGCTGGCCGTCTCCCTCGCCGCCGCCTACGAGGTGCTACGACAGCGCGGCCGGGTCCCGGTGAGCCTGTGGGCCGGCGCCGTGCTCGCCCCGCTGGGCTGGCTCGGCTATGTGCTGTGGGTCGGAAGCCAGACCGGAGACCTGCTCGGCGGCTACTTCAAGGTGCAGAGCGCCTGGGACTCCAAGTTCGACGGCGGCATCGGCTCGGCCAAGTTCGTCAAGGCCCTGCTGCTGCACGGCGGGGGCGTGGTCTACCCGATGGCCCTGGTGCTCGTCGCCGCGGGCGTCCTGCTGTTCGCGCTGCTGTGCCTGGAGCGGGCCCCGCTGGCGCTGCTGGTCTTCTCCGGCGTCCTGATCCTGCTCGTGGTCGGCGCATCCGGCTCCTTCTCCTCCAAGCCGAGGTTCCTGCTGCCGGCCTTCCCGCTGCTGATCCCCATGGCCCGTGCGCTGATGCGGACCTGGCGGGTCCGCCCGGCCCACGCGGTGCTCGTCTACGGCACCCTCACCGTCGTGTCCCTGCTGTTCGGCGCCTATGTGACGGCGGTGGCCAAGTCCCCGCTGTGAGCCACGGCCGGCGGGTCCTACGGCGCCGGGCGCGTGCCCTCGTGGGGAATCCCGGGGGTTTGTGCCCGGCGCGTCGAGCGGCGGGCCTCCCGCGCCGGGCGCGCGGGGCTCACGGGGCCGGGGGCGCCTGCCGGGCGAGGGGTGGGCGAAGGCGTTCCACGACGGGGCCGAGGGCCGGCGCGGTGAACGCCGGTGCCATCAGCAGGACGCTGACCCAGACCGGGGAGCGGTAGCCGAGCCCGCCGTCGATCGCGGCACCGCCCAGGAGCGGGCCGAGGGCGGCGCCGACGTTCAGCGCCGACGTCGCGAACGCGCCCGCGAGGGACGGTGCGTCCGCCGCCTCGTACAGCACCCGGGTGATCAGCGTCGAGCCGACGCCGAACGCCAGCAGCCCCAGGACCGGGACGAGCAGCACGGCCGCCGCCGTGTGCCCGGCGACCACGGCCAGCAGCGCCCAGCCGGCGAGCAGCGCGGCCCCGCCCGCAGGACCGGCAGGGGCCGCCGGTCCGCCAGCCGGCCCGCCGACGTCACCCCGGCGAACGCGCCGGCCCCGAACAGCGCCAGCACACCCGGCACCCACGCGGCCCCGAGTCCGGTCACCTCCGTGGCCAGCGGCGCGAGGTAGGTGAAGGTGCAGAAGGTGGCGCCGTTGACGAGCGCGCCGAGGCCCAGCGTCACCAGCAGCCGGCGCCGGCGCAGCACCCGCAGCTCCGCACGTGCCCCGGTGCCGGGCCGGTCCGGCTCGCTCCGGCCGCCCGGCACCGAGCGGGCGATCGCGGCCGGCGCCGGCGCGGACAGCAGGACCACCGCCCAGAACGCCGAGCGCCAGCCCAGCAGATGCCCCAGGGCGGCACCGGCGGGCACCCCCATCACACAGGCGAGCGTGGTGCCGCCGAGCAGGACCGCGGTGGCCCGGCCCTTGGCGTCGGACGCGACCATGCCGGTCGCCGCCGTCAACCCGACGGCCAGGAAACCGGCGTTGGCGAGGGCCGCGAGGACCCGGGTGGCCAGCAGGACGGCGAAGTCGGAGGTGAGCGCCGCGACGACATGGACGGCCAGGAACACGCCCAGGAACACCAGCAGGGCCTGGCGTGGCGGCCGGCGCCGGCCGAGCAGCACCGTCAGCGGCGCCCCGACGATCATGCCGACGGCGAAGGCGGACGTGAGCGTGCCCGCGGCGGGGACGGAGACCCCGAGGTCCCGGGCGATGTCCGGCACTAGGCCGGCCAGCATGAACTCGGACGTGCCCTGGGCGAAGACGGCCAGCCCGAGCAGATAGAGAGCGAAAGGCATGAAGACTCCACACACCGTGTCGCGGACGGGTAGCGAGAACGCGGACCCGCGACGGTCACGACCGGTGAGTGCGGTCGTTCACGACAGATGAGCGCAGTCGGAATCGGACATCCAGCCGGGCGCACGGGTCAGTGCGTGCGGAACGGCGGTCCGGTGAGGGGCGTACGTCGCACGGCCTGCACGGCCTGCACGGCCTGGACGGAGAGACAGGACAAGAACGCCACCGGACGGCCGGTGACTAGCGCCTGGATGCCTCGGGACTGGACATGGGTGGCACGCCAACGCCTGGGCGCGGACGCGTGCCACCCGTTTTCGGCGTGGGCCGGCCGTCAGCGCGGGTTGAACACGATGCTGGCGAAGTGCGCGCCGCTGGGCGCCGACTTGCCCGGAGCGAGCCGCGTCGCCGCTCCCTTGCACTTCTTCTGCGTGTACACGACCAGCGGTTTCTTCATGGCGTTGCGGGCGCCGCGCGCCTCCTGCCCCATGTCGAGGCACTTGTTCTCCGGCGGGTTCTCCAGGTAGTACGCCTTGCCCTGGGGGCCGACCCAGACGAACATGCCGTCCGCGGCGAGCGCGGAACCGGCGGTGGTCAGGGCGAGGGCGAGCCCGCCGAGTACGGCGACGAGCGGACGGCGCAGGCGCATGACGGTGATCCTCCGTGGGCGTGAAAAAAGGGGGGCGGGGGTGAAGGGGGGTGAGAGAAGGGGCGGCCCGGGGCCGCAGCCGTAATCTCCCATTCCGGTCCGGCGTGGCATGGGCCCGACACGGGCACGTCCACCGTCCGGGGGACGGCAGGGATCGCGCCGCTGACCCCCTTCACCGAAGCCCCGCCCAAAGGCGGGATCATCAGATTTCGGTAAAATCTAGGCGTTTGCCGAAAATTCAGGTGGGTGGCCGCCGAGGGTCACCGCCGCGCCGGAAGTGATCGATGCCCCGTAAGCGCTCCATGGACGAAGGCGACGAGCTGCTGGCCCGACTCGGCTCGCTCACCGCCCAGGCACGCGAACGCGCGGAGGTGCAGCGCAGCCAGGTCGAGCTGGCCATCGCCCTGCAGCGCGGGATGCTGCCCAGGGACCTGCCCACCGCTCCCGGCCTGCACCTCGCCGTGCGCTACACCCCGGCCAACCTCGGTCTCAACGTGGGCGGCGACTGGTACGACGCCTTCGCCCTGCCCGACGGCCGGATCGGGCTGTCCATCGGCGACGTCCAGGGGCACAACATCGAGGCCGCCGCCTTCATGGGCCAGGTGCGGGCCGGACTGCGCGCCCTCGCCTCGGTCACCGGCGACCCGGGCGAACTGCTCGCCCGTACCAACGAGCTGCTGCTCTCCCTGGGCAGCGACCTGTTCGCCACCTGCACCTTCATGCGCCTCGACCTGGAGAGCGGGGTGCTGGAGAGCGCCCGGGCCGGCCACATTCCCTTCGTGTGGGCCACGGCGGACGGCAGGTCGGGCGTCGTCGACGACGAGGGAGGGCCGCCGCTCGGCATCGGGCAGGGCATGGAGTACCCGGTGACCCGGCACAGGCTGACCACGGGCGGGGTGTTCGTCCTGCTCACCGACGGCGTGGTGGAGGGACCGTCGCTGACCATCGAGGACGGCCTCGACCAGGTGGTGCGCCTCGCCGGCATCGCCGCCGTCGCGAGCCTGGAGGCACACGCGCTGGCCGCCGCCGTGATCAAGGGCGCGGAAAGCGTCGGTCACGAGGACGACGCAGCGGTCCTCGTCGTCGGCCTGGACGTCCCCTGTACCCGCCCCTGACCGTCCTCGTTGTCGGTCGGGTGGGCCGGGTCTGCGGTCGTAGCCGTCTCGTTGTCGGCTGGCTGGGCCGGGTCCCTGGCCGTGACCGTCCTCGCCGTCGGCTGGGTGCGCTGTGTCTGCGGTCGTGGCCGTCCTCGCCGTCGGCTTGGACAGGGTCCTGCCCTCGGGCTCTGGCCGCCCCGTCGTCGGCCCGCGCGGGTCCTGCCCTGGGTCGTGCCTGTTCCGTGGTCGGCTTGGACGGGCTCTGCCCCCGGGCTCTGACCGTCTCGATCGGCCTGGACGGATCCCGCCCCGCCCCTGACCGCCCCGTCGTCGGCCCGCGCAGGCTCCGCCCCCGGCGCTACCAGCCGCCGGCCGGACACGGCCGCATTAGCCCATGGGAGCGGACGGCGCCCGCTCTCGCCTCGCCGAGCTGAGGGCGGCGGTGTGAGATTACTGCTGTGGTGGGTTATGAGGATCTGCGTCGGCCGGGCGGTTACGTCGTTCAGGTGCTGGCCGTCGGTGCCTGCTACTTCGCCGCGGGCCGGCTCGGGCTCATGCGGGAGCTGGTCGTCGAGGGGGCGGTCGTCACTCCCGTCTATCCCGCCAGCGGCGTGGCCGTAGCCGCCCTGCTGATCCTCGGTGTGCGTTGCTGGCCCGGCATCACGATCGGTGCCTACTTCGTCGTGCTGTCCATCGCCAGTCCCCGCCTCGACGTGCTCGGCACCCTCGCCGGTCAGACCGCCGCACCGGTGTGCGCGGCGCTGCTGCTGCGCCGGGCCTGTTTCCACACCGACCTCGGCCGGTTACGCGACGGCCTCGCCCTGGTGTTCCTGGGCGCGCTCGGCGCCATGCTGATCAGCGCGAGCGTGGGCGTCGGCCTCCTCGTCGTCACGGACCATCTGGCCGCACACAGCTTCTGGCCGGTCTGGCTGGCCTGGTGGGTGGGCGACGCGATGGGCGTCCTGCTCGTGACCCCGCTGCTGCTGTTGCTGCGGAGCGCCCGCCGGCCACCGCCCCTGGCCCGCTGGAAGGAGGCGACCGCGCTGGCCGTCGTCGCCTGCTGTCTGCTGCCGACCGCCGTCTACAGCTCGCTCAGCCTGCTCTACCTCGTCTACTCCCTCCTCATCTGGACCGCCCTGCGCTTCCAGCTCGCCGGCAGCGTGCTCTGCGCGCTGCTGACCTCCGTGCTCGCCACGGTGGCCGCGACGGACGGCGTCGGCGCCTTCGCCGGGCTGAGCCGGATCGAGGTCATGGCCAAGCTTCAGGCGTTCAACGGCTCGATGGCCCTGACCGCGCTGCTGCTGTCCGCCGTGATCACCGAACAGCGCAACACCCGCCGCTCGGTGGAGCAGGCCTGCCAGGAGCTGGTCGAGGTCCTGGAGCACCTCACCGCGGGCGAGGCCCCGCGACCGCGCCCCCGCCCGGACGCCGAGGGCCGGGAGGATCCACGTACCGGCCGGTCGCGCTCGACCTCATGACACCCGCCGCGGCGCCCACGGCTCGGTCCGCACGGTGCCACCGCCCGCCTGATTACTTACCCGTGGTTGAACAGTCCAGACTGATAAACCTACCGTTATCAAACATGGACACGGTTGCACTCGCCGCCGGACTCCGGCTGGCCATGGGCCGGATCGTCCGCCGACTGCGGCAGGCGCACGCGGTCGGGGACGTGTCGCTCTCCGGCGTCTCGGTGCTGGCCCGGCTCGCCCGCACGGGTCCGGACTCGCCCGGGGCGCTCGCCGAGCTGGAACGGGTCCGGCCGCAGGCGATGGCCAGTACGCTCGCCGGGCTCGAACAGCGCGGACTGGTGAGCCGTACCCCCGACACGGCCGACGGGCGCCGGGCCATCGTCTCCCTCACCGACGAGGGACGGGCCATGCTGGAGCAGCGCCGCTCCGAGTCCGTGGCCCGGCTGGCCCACGCCCTGGACGAGTTCACCCCGCGGGAACGCCAGGCCCTGCAGGACGCCCTGCCCCTGCTCGACCGACTGGCGGACCGGCTGTGAGCGGCAGTACGCCCGCCGCGGGCGTACGCGGCCGCCTCCTCGCCCGCTCGGCGCGCCTCAGGGATACGCCAGGCCCCGGCTACAAGTGGGTCGCCCTCTCCAACACCACGCTCGGCGTGCTGATCGCCACGATGGATGCCTCCATCGTGATCATCTCGCTGCCGGCTATCTTCCGCGGGATCGGCCTGGACCCGCTCGCGGTCGGCAACATCGGCTATCTGCTGTGGATGATCCTCGGCTATCTGCTGGTCTCGGCCGTGCTGGTGGTCGTCCTCGGCAGACTCGGCGACATGTTCGGCCGGGTCCGGATCTACAACCTGGGCTTCCTGGTCTTCGCCTGCGCCTCCGTCGCGCTGTCCCTCGACCCGTTCCGGGCCGGAGCGGGCGCGCTGTGGCTGATCCTGTGGCGCATCGTGCAGGCCTTCGGCGGATCGATGCTCACCGCCAACTCGGCCGCCATCCTCACCGACGCCTTCCCGGCCCGGCAGCGCGGCATGGCCCTCGGCATCAACCAGATCACCGCGCTCGCCGGGCAGTTCCTCGGTCTGCTCGCCGGCGGTCTGCTGGCCGTGGTCGACTGGCGGGCGGTGTTCTGGGTGAGCGTGCCGGTCAGCGTCACCGGCACCGTCTGGTCGTACCTGAGCCTGCGCGAGACCGCGGCCGGCGGACGCGGCCGTGTCGACTGGCTCGGCAACCTCACCTTCGCCACCGGCGCCGGCATCCTGCTCGCCGGCATCACCTACGGCATCCAGCCCTACGGCGGCCACTCCACCGGCTGGACCAACCCCTGGGTGCTCACCGGGCTGTGCGGCGGCCTCGTCCTGCTGCTGGTGTTCGGCTACGTCGAGACCCGGGTCCCCGAGCCCATGTTCCGGCTGTCGCTGTTCAGGGTGCGGGCGTTCGCCGCGGGCAACCTCGCCGCCCTGCTGACCGCGATCGCCCGCGGCGGGCTGCAGTTCATGCTCATCATCTGGCTCCAGGGCATCTGGCTGCCGCTGCACGGCTACGACTTCGGGGACACCCCGCTGTGGGCCGGCATCTTCATGCTGCCGCTCACCCTCGGCTTCCTGATCGCCGGGCCCGTCTCCGGCTATCTGTCCGACCGGTTCGGCGCCCGGCTCTTCTCCACCGCCGGGCTGCTCGTCGTCGCCGGGTCCTTCCTCGGCCTGCTCGCCCTCCCGGTGAACTTCGACTACGGGCTCTTCGCGGCGCTGCTGCTGCTCAACGGCCTGGGCCAGGGCATGTTCTCGGCGCCCAACACCTCCTCCATCATGGGCAGCGTGCCGGCCCGCCACCGGGGCGTGGCCTCCGGGATGCGCTCCACCTTCCAGAACTCGGGTACGGCCCTGTCCATCGGCGTCTTCTTCTCGCTGATGGTGTCCGGTCTCGCCGGCACGCTGCCGAAGACGCTCGCACACGGGCTCCAGGCGCACGGCGTCCCCGCCGGCACCGCCCACCAGGTCGCGACGCTGCCGCCGGTCAGCACCCTGTTCGCCACGTTCCTCGGCGACAACCCCGTCGGCCATCTGCTCGGCTCCGCCGGCACCCTGGACCGGCTGACCACCGCCCAGCGCGCCGCCCTGACCGGCCACACCTTCTTCCCCGAACTGGTCTCCGGCCCCTTCCACCACGGCCTGACCATCGTCTTCGGCGTGGCCGCCGGCATGGCCCTGGTCTCCGCGCTCGCCTCCGCCCTGCGCGGCGGCCACGAGCGCGCCGACGACGACACCCCCAAGGCCACGCACGACACGGAAGGACAGCCCGCGCGGGGCACAGCGCGCTCCTCGTGAGGGCGCGGCCGTCGCCGGCACCTCAGGGGTCAGTCCGCGCGGCGCCTGCGCACGACGTGCCGTACGACGAACGCCGCGACGAGGAGGGCGGCGGCGATGACGACGTACAGCAGATAGCGGTTGAACTCCTCGTAGATCACCGTGATGTGACTGCCCGCCACATAGGCCAGGGTCGTCCACAGACCCACCCACAGTGCCGCGCCGAGGGCGTTGAAGGCGAGGAAGCGGCGCCAGTGCATGCCGGAGGTGCCGGCGATGATTCCGTTGGCCTGGCGCAGGCCCTCGATGAACCGGGCCACGGTCACGATCTTGCCGCCGTGCCGGGCGAAGAACTCCTCGGCGGTCGCGAACCGCTCCGGCGTCAGAAAGACGTACTTCCCCCACCGGTGCACGAACGCCCGCCCGCCGACCCGGCCGATCAGATAGCCGATGTTGTCCCCGACGACGGCCGCGACGAAGGCGATGACCGCCACCGCCATGACGTTCAGCCGTCCCGCGCCCGCGTACACCCCCGCCGCGAGCAGGATCGTCTCGCCGGGCGCGGGCACCCCGAAGTCCTCCACCAGGACCACCGCGCCCACCGCCCAGTAACCGTAGTGTTCGAGCAGCGGGGCCAGATGAGCGAGCGGGCCCGGGAGCGGAGGGGCGGACATGACACCACGGTACGTCCGGGCGGGCCGCCGTCAGGAGCGGCCCACCGTGTCCTCGTCGGGTACGACGGCGAGCGGAGCCTCGGCCGGCACCGTCCGCCCGCCCCGGCCCCCGGTCGGCCGGCGCGCGACCGGCTCGGTGTACCGGGCGGTCAGCGGGCCGAGGACCACGAGGATCAGTACTAGGCCGTGGCCGGCGGGCCGAGGCCGGAGTCGATCCCGGTCGTCGCGATCTTGGTGAATGTTTCTTGGTGAAACCATTACTCGGAGCTTGTCCCGGCGGCAGGTGGGCGCCGGGAGCGCCCCGGTCGGGCAGGGCAGCGGTTTTACGCGTCGGAGCGGCGGATGTCCTCGTCCTCGCCGGGAAGGGGCTGGCAACCGTGGCACAGCTCGTGGTCCCCGTCGCGGGTGACGACGGTTCCCCAGCCCAGGCACACCGCGCAGTCACGCGCGAGGCTCAGGTCGGGACGGGGAGTCAGGAGGGGGCTGTATTGGGCTCCGTGTGCCATGCGGTATGCGGCTCCTCGGAAGTCGCGGGGAAAGCGGAGTAATGCTGCTGGGAGCAGTGACAACGCTGTCAGGCGACTTCAATTATGTCTGACTTATCCCTTATGTCAGTGACCTACGTCACATCACCCTCATGTCAGCCGAGATTGCCCAGCCGGGCCTCCCGCCACAGGTCCACGCCACCGTCGGTCGCGTACTTGTCGATCTCGGCCAGCTCCTCGGTGCTGAATTCGAGGTTCTCCAGCGCGGCGACGTTCTGCTCCAGCTGCTCGGTCCGCGAGGCCCCGATGACGAGTGACGTCACCCGCTCGTCGCGCAGCGCCCAGGCCAGCGCCAGCTGCGCGAGGGTCTGCCCGCGCCGCCCCGCGATGTCGTTCAGGCAGCGCAGCCGGTGCAGCATGTCGTCCGTCAGCCAGGAGGCGTCCAGCGACGTACCCTTCGCCGCCCGCGAGTCCTGCGGTACGCCGTCGAGGTAACGGCCCGTCAGCAGGCCCTGGGCGAGGGCGGTGAAGCCGATCACTCCAAAGCCCTCCTCCTCGGCCGCGTCCAGCAGACCGTCGGTCTCGATCCAGCGGTTGAGCATGCTGTACGACGGCTGGTGGATCAGCAGCGGCGTGCCCAGCTCGCGCAGGATCGCGGCCGCCTGCCGGGTCCGTTCGGCGTCGTAGGAGGAGATGCCGACGTAGAGGGCCTTGCCCTGGCGTACGGCGGTGTCGAGCGCGCCCATCGTCTCCTCCAGCGGCGTGCTCGCGTCCAGCCGGTGGGAGTAGAAGATGTCCACATAGTCCACGCCCATACGGCGCAGTGACTGGTCCAGTGAGGCCAGCACATACTTGCGCGAGCCGCCGCCCTGCCCGTAGGGGCCGGGCCACATGTCCCAGCCGGCCTTGGTGGAGATCACCAGCTCGTCCCGGTGTGGCGCGAGGTCCTCCCGTAGCAGCCGGCCGAAGTTCAGCTCGGCCGCGCCGTACGGCGGGCCGTAGTTGTTGGCCAGGTCGTGGTGGGTGATCCCGAGGTCGAAGGCGCGCAGGGCGATCTCACGCTGGGTCTCGAAGGGGCGGTCGTCGCCGAAGTTGTGCCAGTAGCCGAGCGACAGGACCGGCAGGTCCAGTCCCGAGCGGCCGGTGCGCCGGTAGCGCATGGTGCCGTCGTAGCGAGCGGGGTCCGCGACGTAGGTCATCGGGTCGTTCTCCGGGAGGTGCTGTAGGGGGTGCCCCTCCGGATACGGACGGGCTCGTCCACCCTGCGCCCGCGCGCCGCGCAAGTCCAACCGCCGTACCGGATGGGATTGAGCGGTTCGGTTTCTGAATCGACCTCATCCCGCAGACGGTTGTTCGATCCTACGAACTTCACGCAGACCGGGTTACGGCTCCTCACTGGCTTTGATAGGAAACTTTCCTACCAGTAACGGAACGGACCAACTCCCCGCCCCCCACCCCGACTTGGAGTCCCTGTGGTGCACGCAGACCGCGACCCAGCCCCCGCCACCGTCTCCCGCCGCACCGTCGTCGCCGCGCTCGGCGCCGCCGTAGCCTCCGGCGCCCTCATAGGAACCCAGCGCGCGACCGCGGCCCCGGCGGGCCGGGCGGCCGCGACGGGCCTCGACGACCCGGCGAAGAAGGAGATCGCCATGGAACTCGTCTCGAGCGCGGAGAACTCCTCGCTCGACTGGAAGGCCCAGTACAAGTACATCGAGGACATCGGCGACGGCCGCGGCTACACCGCCGGCATCATCGGCTTCTGCTCCGGCACCGGCGACATGCTCGACCTCGTCCAGCTCTACGCCGACCGCAAGCCCGGCAACGTCCTCGCCAAGTACCTGCCCGCCCTGCGCAAGGTCAACGGCACCGACTCGCACGACGGCCTCGACCCCAACTACCCCAAGGACTGGCGCAAGGCCGCCCAGGACACGGTCTTCCAGCAGTGCCAGAACGACGAACGCGACCGTGTCTACTTCAATCCCGCGGTCGCCCAGGGCAAGGCGGACGGCCTGCACACCCTCGGCCAGTTCTGCTACTACGACGCCATCGTCATGCACGGCGACGGCGACGACCCCACCAGCTTCCGCAACATCCGCAAGCGGGCCCTGCGCAGCGCCAAGCCGCCGGCGCAGGGCGGCGACGAGACGACGTACCTCAATGCCTTCCTCGACGCCCGGGTGTGGGCCATGAAGCAGGAGGAGGCGCACAGCGACACCACACGTGTCGACACCGAGCAGCGGGTCTTCCTGCGCAAGGGCAACCTGGACCTGAACACCCCGCTCGACTGGAAGGTGTACGGGGACAGTTACCACATCGGGTGACGCGCCTGTCCTAGGAGGCGTGCGGCAGGCCGGCGGGCGCGGGCACCGGAGTCACGGACCGCAGCCCGGCGGCCTGACGTGCCGTGATGCGCTGGATCACGGCGATCGCCAGGACGGCGGCCAGGAGGTCGAGGCCTTCCGACGCCACCAGCAGCGGCAGAGAGGTGCCGCCGCCCAGGTTCATGGCGGCCAGGGACAGCGTCGCGTGCCCGACCCAGGCCGCCCACCACACGTTGACCAGGACGTTCTCGCGCCCCTCATCCGCACGGCCGGGGTCGCTCGCGCGCTGTACGTCCAGCACGAGCCCGTGCGGAACCCAGAGATTCATCACCGGTATCAGCCAGGCGACAACGGCCCACGCGACAGAGCCGCGCACCGCACCGGGCGAGAGGAGTCCGGCGTTGCGCCAACAGCGGGCGAACCAGAGGAGGAACAGCACGATCGCCGCCGTCATGACGTTCACGAAGATCATCGACACCCGCCCGAAATCGGAGGCCGTGGTCGTCGCCGGATGCAGCAGATGAGCACGGGCCGTCAGCGCCCGGACCAGTTCGACGCCGGCCGCCGCTGCCACGGCGAACTGGGCGCAACGCGCGAGGAGCCAAGGAGCCTGGGCGGCGGATGCGGTCACGGTTGAAGCCCTGTCTGTGGAAGGCGCCCCTGCACGGACGGCAGCACGGCGCGACGATCGGCGGACCGGATCATAGAGCGGGGCGCACTCGCGTGTCAGGGCCCTGACGAGGAAAGATGGGCGGTGAGCGATCGATCACACGGATGTCGATCCCACCGACGCGGAGGAACGGACTCATGCCGCACGAGCGAGCGGGCCGGCCGGCCGGTCCCGAGGACCTTGTCGACGTGGCCCGGCTGGTCACGGCGTACTACGCGCTCCACCCGGACCCGGCCGACCCGGGCCAGCGGGTCGCGTTCGGCACCTCCGGGCACCGGGGCTCCTCCCTGGCGAGCGCGTTCAACGAGGACCACATCGCGGCCACGAGCCAGGCCATCTGCGAGTACCGCACGGCCCAGGGCACCGACGGCCCCCTCTTCCTGGGCGCCGACACCCATGCTCTGTCCGAGCCCGCCAAGGTCACCGCGCTGGAGGTGTTCGCCGCCAACGGTGTGAGCGTCCTCGTCGACAGCGCGGACGGCTACACGCCCACCCCCGCCGTCTCGCACGCGATCCTCACCCACAACCGCGGCCGTACCTCCGGTCTCGCCGACGGCGTGGTGGTCACCCCGTCGCACAACCCGCCCGCCGACGGCGGCTTCAAGTACAACCCGCCGAGCGGCGGCCCGGCGGCCTCCGACGCCACCTCCTGGATCCAGGACCGGGCCAACGAGATCATCACGGGCGGCCTGAAGGACGTACGCCGGCTGCCCTACGCCCGGGCGCTCGCCGCCGACACCACCGGACGGTACGACTTCCTCGGCGCCTACGTCTCCGATCTGCCGAGCGTGCTGGACCTGGACGCGATCCGCGCGGCCGGGGTGCGCATCGGCGCCGACCCGCTCGGCGGCGCCTCGGTCGCCTACTGGGGCCGGATCGCCGAACAGCACCGCATCGACCTGACCGTGGTCAACCCGCACACCGATCCCACCTGGCGGTTCATGACGCTGGACTGGGACGGCCAGATCCGCATGGACTGCTCCTCGCCGTACGCGATGGCCTCGCTCATCGAGCAGCGCGACCGGTTCCGTATCGCCACCGGCAACGACGCCGACGCCGACCGGCACGGCATCGTCACCCCGGACGCGGGCCTGATGAACCCCAACCACTATCTCGCGGTCGCCATCTCCTACCTCTACCGGCACCGCGAGCAGTGGCCCGCCGACGCGGGCATCGGCAAGACGCTGGTCTCCTCCACGATGATCGACCGGGTCGCCGCCGACCTCGGCCGTCAACTGGTGGAGGTGCCGGTCGGGTTCAAGTGGTTCGTGGACGGACTGGTCGGCGGCACGCTCGGGTTCGGCGGCGAGGAGTCGGCCGGCGCGTCCTTCCTGCGCCGGGACGGCTCGGTGTGGACCACCGACAAGGACGGCATCATCCTGGCCCTGCTCGCCTCCGAGATCACGGCCGTCACGGACCGGACCCCGTCGGAGCACTATGCCGGCCTGACCGCCCGCTTCGGCGAGCCCGCCTACGCCCGGATCGACGCCCCCGCGACCCGCGAACAGAAGGCGCTGCTGGGTAAGTTGTCCCCGGCCCAGGTCACCGCCGACACGCTGGCCGGAGAGCCCGTCACGGCCGTCCTCACCGAGGCGCGCGGCAACGGCGCCGCGATCGGCGGCATCAAGGTCACCACGGACAACGCCTGGTTCGCGGCCCGCCCTTCGGGCACCGAGGACGTCTACAAGGTCTACGCCGAGTCCTTCCTCGGCCCGGACCACCTCGCCCGGGTGCAGGAGGAGGCCAAGGCCGTGGTGCTGAGCGCGCTCGGCGGCTGAGCGTCGTGGAACGGTCCCCGGCACGGGGATACGGCGGCCTGCCGCAGGTCCTGCCGCGGCCGGCCGCCGTCCGCGCGCCGGGCTCAGTCCCGGCCGCGTCCCCGGTCGAGTCGGTTCAGCACAGCCTGGGCCATGGACTGCTCGCCCTTGGCGTTGGGGTGTGCCGGGGCCGCGGGGGAGGTGGGCTGGAGCGGTTCGATCCAGCGGTCCGTGGGCGGCTTGCACATGTCGTGGCCGACCGTGGGGCCGTACGTGTCCACGTACTCGGCCCGGTTGACGGCGGCCACCAGCCGCAGCATCAGGTTCAGGCGCTTCTCGGTGTCCCGGAGGTAGGGGAAGTCGCCCTGAGCGAAGGGGACTTGGGGGAAGCAGCCGGTGCCGTCGTCGGGCAGCAGGTCCGGGTAGCCGACGACGACCACGCGGGCGTGCGGTGCCCGGGCGTGCACGGCTCGCAGCACCCGGTCGACCTTCGGCGCGGTCCTGGCGATCGCGAGGGTCAACTCGTCGTAGCCGGAGGCCTGGTAGGAGCGCTCGCAGGGGTTGCCCGCCGGGTCCTGGGCGGCGAGCCGGGCGCAGGTGCCGATGATCGGGCCGAACCCGACGTCGTTGCCGCCGATCTGGAGCGTCACGAGGTCCGTGTCCCGGTTCACCGCGTCGAGCTGGGGCTTGTTGGTGCCCTGCGCCTGCCACATCTCGGCGGTCGTCGCTCCGGCGCAGCTGACGTCCGTGAAGGAGGTCACCTCCCGCTGGGCGGCCACCAGTGAGGGATAATTGCGGTCGGAGCGGGCGCAGTTGGTGTCCACCTGGGCGGGGATGCCGGGGCCCGAGGTGTAGGAGTCGCCGAGCGCCACATAGCCGGTGCCGCGGCCGTGCCCGGCGGGGTGCGCGGCGGCCGGGGTGGTGGAGGCGGCAACCAGCGCGCAACCACCCAGCGCCACCCCGAGCACGGCGACCCGCCGCCGGCCTCTCGTCCCGTCCGCCGGACGTATGTCCTTCGCCATGACATCCTCCCCCTGAGTTCGACGGAGTCTGTATACCGTCCGGTAGGTCTCGCCGACCAGAAGCGGGAAGCAACGAGTTGCCGGGCGGCACCCAAGGGCACAGACCGTCACGTCCTCGCCAATGCCGCCCGCCGGCCGCCGCGGCCCGGCCCCTCGGCCGGCCCACACCCTCGACGACGCCCTCGCCGAACTCTGGGCGGCCGCGGCGGAGAGCGTGCCGTGAGCCTGCTGGTCCCGCTGTATGTGCACCCGGCCGAGGACCCCGCCGCCTGGCACCGGCTGATCACCGCAGCCCCGGGCACCTACGCCGTCGTCCTGAACCCGGCCGGCGGACCCGGCACCGCGCGGACCCGTCGTTCACGGCGGTCGTGCGGGCGCTGCGCGCGGCCGGGGCCCGACTGCTCGGGTACGTCGACACCGACTACGGCGTCCGGGACCGGGACCGGATCACCGAGGACGTGCGCCGGCACCAGGCCTGGTACGCGGCGGACGGCTGCTTCCTCGACCAGGTCACCGCCGACCGGGAGGGCCTGCCCGCCTGTCGCCGTCCGGTTCGCGAGATGCGGCGGCTCGGCGCGGCCACCGTCATCCTCAACCCGGGGGTCCACCCGGCTCCCGGCTACGCCCGTCTCGCCGACCTGACCGTCACCTTCGAGGGCCACTGGTCCAGGTACGTCGGTGCGTTCACCCGGCCTGCCTGGACGGGCCGTCATCACCCCGACCGGTTCGCGGTCCGGTGACCGGCGAACCGCCCGATCCCTGGGCGGTGTTGACGTCGGCGTTACCCGGTGCGGACGAGTGACCTGGGGGAACGGTATGCGAAGCTGTGGGGGTCCACAACCGCGCTACGGAGGGGAGGCGCCAGCATGGCCATCATCCACCACACCACGCTGAAGCCCACGAAGCTGGGGCTGCTCACCGACTGGCTGCCCTCCCGCCCCTGGTACCGTGGCGGCCCCGGCGCCCCGGTGCTGACCAAGTCCGGCGGCTTCCGGCTGGACGACCCCGAGGGCGAGGTCGGCATCGAGCTCATGGTGGCCACCGACACCTCCACGCCCGAACCGACCGCCTACCTCGTCCCGTTGACCTACCGCGGCGCACCGCTGGCCGGCGCCGAGCACGCGCTCATCGGCACGATGGAGCACGGTGTGCTGGGCAAGCGCTGGGCCTACGACGGCTGCCACGACCCGGTGCTGGTCGCCGAGTCGCTCTCGCTGATCGAGGGCCGGGCCCAGGCACAGGCCCAGAGCATCGACGACACCCCCGACCACGAGGTGGTCCGCTCCTACACCGGCGCCCCCTTCACCCTGGACGGCCTCACCCCCGTCCCGGCCGACGACGAGGAGGGCACCCGCCTTCCCGCGCCGCACGGCACGGTCCTGCGCGTGCACCGGGTCCTGAACCCCGTCGCGGGGAACCCGCCGGAGCGCCCCGAGGGAGCGATCGGCCATGTGGCGCGCGGCTGGCAGGCGCCGGACGGTGGCCGGTTGGCCGCGCTGTTCATGACGCTGCACACCGGCTGATCCGGAACGTCCATACGCCACTCCTGCCGGGCCTTCTGGCATGGACGGGTCAAATCTGTCACGCTTTCCGCCAGTCCTCGCCCTGACCCCTCGAGGGCGCGGCGCACCTCACGGTGCAGCGATCGCGCAAGCCCCGTCCGCGGCCGCCCGGCGCACCCCAGCCGGCGCCGGCCGCCATCGAGCAGGCCGGGATCCCGGCCGCCGCAAAGGAGTAGCGTGTGAGACCGACCCCCCACAAGGCCCTCGGCGCCGGTGCGCTCACCGTCGTCGCCGCGCTGGCCGCGTTCGTACTCCCCGCAAGCCCCGCCGCCGCCCAACCGGCCACGCACCAGGCCACGCATCGAGCGGCCGCCGCCTGCACCCCGGCGCAGGTCGTCGCGAACGGCGGTTTCGAGAACGGGACGTCGCCCTGGACCCAGTCCACGGCAGACGTCGTCACCAGCCGCACCGGAGAGACCGCCCACGGCGGCAGCTCCTACGCCTGGCTGGACGGCACCGGCGCCACCCACACGGACACCCTGTCCCAGAGCGTCACCATCCCGGCCGGGTGCGACAAGGCCACGCTCACCTTCTGGCTGCACATCGACACCGACGAGACGACGTCGTCCACCGCCTACGACAGGCTCACGGCCAAGATCGGCGGCACGACGCTGGCCACCTACTCGAACCTCGACGAGAACACCGGCTACGTCCAGAAGTCGATAGACGTGTCGGCCTACGCGGGGCAGACCGTCAGCCTGTCCTTCACCGGGACCGAGGACTCCAGCCTCCAGACGAGCTTCGTCCTCGACGACATCGCGCTCGACACCTCCGGCGGCACCGCTCCGCCGAGCGACTCCACCCGCACGCCGGCCGCACCCTCGTACACCGTGAACCTCAGCAGTGACACCACCGGCACCGAGTGGACCGGACACGAGAGCGTGACCTTCACCAACGCCTCGGCCACCGCGCTGAACGAGGTCTACCTGCGGCTGTGGGACAACTACCACGGCACCTGCGACGCCATGCCGATCCGGGTCACGGGCGTCACCGGCGGTACGGCCGAGCCGCCCACCGTGGCCTGCACCGCACTCAAGGTCGACCTGCCGGCCCCGCTCACCCAGGGGCAGAGCGCCACCATCGGCTTCGACCTCGGCATCACCGTGCCCAGCGGCGCCGACCGCTTCGGCCACGACGGCGCCTACAGCTTCATCGGCAACGCCCTGCCCGTCCTCGCCATACGCGACAGCTCCGGCTGGCACCTGGACCCGTACACCAACAACGGCGAGTCGTTCTACTCCCTGGCCGCCGACTTCAAGGTGACCCTCGACCACCCCAGCAGCCTGCTGGTCCCGGCCACCGGCACCTCCACCGACACGCCCGGCTCCAGCGGCCGTACGGTCACCACGGCCACCGCGAGCAAGGTCCGTGACTTCGCCTGGGCCGCCGGTCCCTTCAGCAAGATCTCCGGCACCTCGTCGTCCGGCGTCGCGGTGAACGTCTACTCCGTCTCGGGCATCAGCTCCTCCAGCGCCCAGTCGATGCTCAGCACCGCCAAGACCGCCGTCGACGCCCACGCGAGCCGCTTCGGGGCCTACCCCTACGGCGAGCTGGACGCGGTGCTCGACAACAACTACTGGTTCGGCGGAATGGAGTACCCCGGGTTCGTCCTGGACCTGGTCAGCACCACCGCCCTCACCCACGAGATCGGCCACCAGTGGTGGTACGGCCTCGTCGGCGACGACGAGTACAACGGCCCCTGGCTGGACGAGGCGTTCACCGACTACGCCACCGACCTCGCCCTCGGCAAGACCGGCAGCGGCTGCTGGAACAGCGTCTCCTGGGCCTCGGCCGACGAGAAGATCACCGACTCGATGGCCTACTGGGACGCGCACTCCTCGCGCTACTCCACCGTCGTCTACGGCTACGGCAAGTGCGCCCTGCACGACCTGCGCCGCGTCCTCGGCGACACCGTCATGGCCAAACTGCTGAAGGACTACGCGACCGCGCACTGGTACGGCGTGTCGACCACGGCCGAGTTCAAGGCCGCCGCCCAGGCCGCCACCAGCACCGACCTCACCTCCTTCTGGACCCAGCACCGCATCGACGGCTGACCAGGGCTGACACCGTCCGACAACGGCTGACCGGCCGGGGCCGGTCGCGGAAGGCGCCCCTCGCGTCCCCCGTGACCGGCCCCGGCCGCGGCTCCGGGGGCACGGGGGCACGGGGGCACAGGGGCACGGGGGCACCCGAACGGACCAAACACGGCCCGGAACGGCCTCGTTGGGCGGTATCCGGAGTGCGCTCCGGCCCGACCGCGGGTCAGATGGTGGGCGTGAGATGCTCCATATCCCTTCAGCGCGGCCCGTCCCGGCTGGCCCTCACGGGCGCCCTGACCGGCCTCCTCCTCTGCGCGTCCGTCCCCGCGGCGCTGCCCGCGTCGGCCCCGGACGCACCCCTGCGCGGCAGCGCGTACATGGGCATGGGCGTGCTCGCCCACGACGGCGGCGGCAGCGGCCCGGACGCCCCGTTCCCCGTGATCCGCGCGAGCCAGGCCGAGGGCGTGGACGTCTCCAGCTATCAGCGCAACGTCTCCTGGGCCACCCTGTGGGGCGACGGCACCAAGTGGTCGTACGCGAAGGCCACCGAGGGGACGAGCTACACGAACCCCTACTTCACCCAGCAGTACAACGGCCCGTACAGCGCCGGCATGATCCGCGGGACCTATCACTTCGCCACCCCGGACACCTCCGGCGGCGCCGCTCAGGCCGACCACTTCGTGGAGCACGGCGGCGGCTGGTCCAAGGACGCCAGGACCCTGCCCGGCGCCCTCGACATGGAGTGGAACCCGTACGGCGACGCGTGCTACGGCAAGTCCGCGAGCGCGATGACCGGCTGGATCCGCGACTTCCTGAACCGCTACAAGGCACGCACCGGCCGCGACGCCGTCATCTACACGGCGACCAGCTGGTGGGAGCAGTGCACCGGGGACTACGGCGGTTTCGCGGCGAACAACCCGCTGTGGATCGCCCGCTACGCCTCCAGCGCCGGACCGCTGCCGTCGGGCTGGTCGACGTACACGATGTGGCAGTACACCTCGACCGGGAAGACCGTCGGCGATCACGACCGCTTCAACGGTTCCCAGGACCGGCTGCGGGACTTCGCGGCCGGGTGAGCCGGTCCGGTTCAGTCCACCTCCACGTCGTCGAACAGCGCGTGCATCGCGCCGAGCACGCGCAGGCACGCGTCGATGTCGTCCAGGGTCAGATCGCCGCCCACGCGGCGCAGCAGCGCGTGTTCGCGGGCCCGTACCGCGCCGATCGCGTCCCGGCCCCGGTCGGTGAGTCGGATGAGTGAGGACCGGCGGTGGGCCGGGTTCGTGACGCTCTCCACCAGACCGAGCCGTGCCGCGTCGTTCACCATGCGCTGGACGAACTGCCGGCTGAGCGCCTGAGCCCGCCCCATCTGCGGCACCGTCATGGACCCCTGCGTGCGCAGCAGATCGAGCACGGCACGCACCCCGACGGACAGGCCCTCGATCGGCGCCGCCTCCTCCACCTTGCGGTGCACCCGCCGGTAGAGCGGTCCGACCAGGTCGAACACCTCGGTGAGGCGCTCGCCCAGCTCGTCCGGGGAGGGTCTGGCGGCGGATGCGGTCCGTTCGTTCATGAGACCAGTTTGACACCTAGGTTGCCAATATCGAGACGGGGATGACACCTTGGTTGTCATGACAGTCGACTTCACTTCCACGCCGACCCGTTCACTGCCCACCGCCGACGGCTCACTCGCCTACCGTGCAGCGGGCTCCGGATCGCCTCTGGTGTTCGTGCACGGCGGCTTCCTCGACCACCGCATGTGGGCGGAGCAGATCCGCGCCTTCGCCCCGCATCACCGCGTCATCGCGTACGACGTCCGCGGCCACGGCGGCTCGGCCAACGCCTCCGGCGCGTACCGGGACGCCGACGACCTCGCCGCGCTGCTGCGCGGCCTCCACGCTGCCCCCGCCGTGCTGGTCGGGCTGTCCATGGGCGGGGCCATCGCGGTCGACTGCGTGCTGGAGTACCCGGAACTGGTCCGCGCGGTCGTCGTCAGCGGGGTCGGCACCAGCGAGCCGGTCTTCGAGGACCCCTGGGTGCTGAAGGTGTTCGCCGACCAGGAGCGGGCGCTGGCCGCCGGGGATCTGGAGGGCTGGGTGGACGCCTTCCAGCGGTTCACCGTCGGCCCGCACCGTGACCCGGCCGACGTGTCCGCCGATGTGCTGCGCCGGATACGGGAGATGGCGCTGAACACCCTGGCCAAGCACACCGCCGACGAGCCCCTCCACCGGGTGCCCGTCACCGCCACCTGGGAGCGGGCCCCGCACATCGCGGTACCGCTGTGCGCGATCAACGGCGCCCTCGACGCCCCGGACCACCTCGCCATGGCCACGCGTCTGACGGACCTCGTCCCCGGCGCCCGCGCCGTCACCGTGCCGGGCGCGGCGCACTACCCGAATGTGGACAACCCAGCGCGCTTCGACGCCGAACTGTCCGCGTTCCTGGGGGAGTTGCCGTAGCGGTTGCCTCGGAGCCCAGGATCCGGAGCTCAAGGGAGACCGCGGGCCCGTGTCCGACTCAGCGGGGGCACCCCGGAGCCGAGGGCGCGGACCGGCAGGTCTGCTCGCGGCCGCGGACCGAGGCGTCGTCGTGGGCCTGGGCCAGCGCGCCGGTGAAGACGATGACCGTGACCAGGAGGGCCATCACGGTCTGGCCGACGACGGTCACCATCGCGCGGGCGCGGGCCGCGACCAGGGCGGCCAGAAGGGCGACCGCGCCGACCGCACCCGCGGCGGTCAGATAGCCCCACAACGAGTCCGCGTGGACCGTCTTGGCGGTGTCCAAGGTGAACCCGGACAGCAGCCAGCGCCCGAAGACGGCCACCAGGGCCACGAGTTCGAGGAAGACCAGTCCGCAGCCGGCCGCGATGTCCGCGCCGGTGTCCGCACGCTCACGCTGCCGTGGGCCCTCGGTGGCGTCGAACGCCGGCGGGGCGACGGGAAGATTCATGACCGCCACGGTGCCGTGCCGGGGCGGCGCACACATGAGTACGGGTACTCACCTCCCGCCGAGGTCGCACGCAGCCGTGCGCGGTGAGCCTGCCGTCGGGGGCGTCGGTGAGGCAGACCCCGGTTCACGCACGCACGTGCTGCTCGGTCGGGGTCGTGAACCAGGAGCTGGAGTTCTCCCACACCTCCTCCGCCTCGTCGCATCAGGGTGTCTCGATGAGGCCGTGGCCTCCCGCGTGGCCATCAGCGGCACGTACCAGATCAGGTCGGCCACCGCCCAGATCACCGCGAAGGCAAGCAGATACGGCAGGACGGGGGCACCGTGCGGCACGAACTGCGGCAGGAAGGAGACAGCGAACACGCCCGCCTTGGGATTGGCGATGTTGGTCACCAGGCCCTGGCCGTACGCTCGCCGGAGCGGGACCCCGGCCGGTTCTGCCGCTTCCTCCTGCTCCCCGCCGCTCCGCCGCGCCTGCCACAGGGCGCGCGCACCCATCCACACCAGCACCGCGGCGCCCGTCACACGTGTGACGTCGTACGCGACCCGTGAGGCCAGCAGCACGGCCGAGAGGCCGAAGGCGGCGGCGAGGCCTCACAGCAGGACGCCGCACTCGTTGCCCAGGACGGTGGCCAGGCCGGTTCTCCGGCCGTTCACCACCGCCCGGCGCAGGATGACGACGGTGCTCGGGCCCGGGACCATGGCGATCAGGAAGGCCGCGCCGATGAACGCGATGACGGAAGTGGGCATGGGTGAAGCTTCGCCAGCCCGGTGCGGCTCCACAAGGCGCCGGACGCGCTCCGGTGGTGCGACCGGTGGCCGATTTCGCGCCGTTCGGATTCACTTCGCAGAACGCTCGCCGGACTGGCCCTGGCGCTGCTCGTCGGAGCCGGTCTGGTGCCGGCCGGTTCTGGTGTGGCGAGTGCCACGGCGACCACGGACATACCGGCCGTCACCGAGGGCGGGATCTCGGCCACGGTCACCTTCCACGGCGCCGTCGTCCCGCAGCCGGACCAGCCGGATCCCAACGCCGCCGTCGGCGTGGGACCTCAGGACGCGAGGCTCGGCGGTGTCCAGTCGGCGTGTCGCAGGATCGCCCGCATCGTCGCCCCGGACGGGGCGAGCCGCAGGGCGGTGTTGCGCAGGGAGACGGCCAGCGGGTGGGCGAGCCGCTGGCCCATACGGCCTGCCTGCCGGGCGGCGCGGGCGACCGCCTGGGAGCGGGGTCGGCGCTCCGCGTCGTAGCGGGCCAGCGCCGCAGCGACCGAGGTCCGCGTGGCGAGCGCGGCGGCCAGCGTGGCGGCGTCCTCCAGGGCCTGGTACGCGCCCTGGCCCAGGTTCGGCGTCATGGCGTGCGCCGCGTCACCGAGCAGGGCGACCCGGCCGGCGACGAACGACCGCAAGGGCGTGACCAGTTCGTGGATGTCATGGTGGAGCACGGCCTCCGGGCGGGTCGCGGCGAGCAGTTCCGGGATCGGAGCGTGCCAGCCGCCGAACCGACGGCACAGCCAACCCAGCGGGTCGCCATGGCGGAGGGAGGCCGGCGCGGTGAGCACCGCGTGCCACTCGGCCCGGCCGTCGGTGAAGCCGATGTGCCCGAACTCGGCGCCCTCGCCCCACGTCAGCTCGAAGTCGGTGTCCAGGTCCAGGGGGTGGTCGGTGATGGCCCGCAGGACCGTCGAACCGGCGTAGACCGGTCCGGGATGCTCGGGGAACAGCAGTCCGCGCAGTCGGCTGTTCACGCCGTCGGCCGCGACGACCAGGTCCGCGTCCCAGACCTCGTCCGCGACCGGCACGGCCACCCGGTCCGGTGCCGAGCGGTCCAGGGTGGGCACGGTGACGCCGATGCGCAGGCACTCGGCGGGCAGTGCCGCGCGCAGCAGCCGGTGCAGGTCGGCGCGCCGGATGCCCACGATCGGCGTGCCCAGGGCGCGTTCGAGCGCGGCGCCGTCCATCCGCGCCAGCCACCGGCCCTCGGGGGTGCGGGTGCCGCCGGTGTACTGCGGGCGGGCCGCCGCGCGCACCGCCTCACCGACGCCGAGGGCGTCCAGCGCGCGCAGCCCGTTGGCGTGCAGCGAGATGCCCGCGCCCGCGTCGGCCAGGGTGCCGGCCCGCTCCACCACCCGGACGTCCCAGCCGATCCGGTGCAAACCGATGGCCGCGGCCAGCCCACCGATGCCGCCCCCGACCACCACCGCCGTACCACCCATGCCGGACCCCCTTCGACCTCGCGTTTTCCTCGCGTCTTTCTACAGGTGTAGAAGACCCTACCTGTCACCCTCTACAGGTGTAGAAGCGGGGGTGTAGAAAGAGGGGGTGACCGCAGACCGACGTACTCTCCTCGCCGACACGGCCATCGCGGTGCTCGCCGACACCGGCATGCGGGGGCTGACCCATCGCGCCGTGGACCGGGCGGCGGACCTCCCGCCCGGCACCACGTCCGCCTACTACCGCACCCGCCAGGCCCTGCTCACGGCGCTGGTACGGCGTCTGGTGGCGCTCGACCAGGCCGAGCTGGAGGAGGCGGGGGCCAGGGTGCCGGTGGTGCGCACGGCGGCCGAACTGGCCGAGGGCATCGCCGCGTTGGCCGGGGCACGGCTCACGGGGGACGGACGCAGACGCTCGCTCGCGCGCTACGCGTGCGCCGTCGAGAGCGTGCACCACCCCGAACTGCGCGAGATCCTGGTGCCGCGCGAGAACCGGGGCCGGCGGACGGTGCGCGACTTCCTCGCCGCACAGGGGGTGGCGGACGCGGAGGAGCGTACGGTGACGCTGCTGACCTGCGTGGACGGCCTGGTCTTCGACCGGCTGGTGAACGGCGGCAGCGTGCACGAGCAGGAGATCCGCGGACTCGTGGCCGCGGCGCTGCGCTGAGCCGAGCGGCAACACGACGGCCGCACCATCGGCGGTGAGTTCCTTGTCTCACGGGTGAGTTGGACCGGGCGGTGGCACCGCGCGCAGGGCACGCAGCACCGACCAGACGACGGAGACCAGCGGTACGGCCACGACGGCGCCGATGACCCCCGCGACGATGCTCCCGGCGATCACCGACACAGCGACGACCAGCGGATGCAGCCGTACCGCCCAGCTCATCACCAGCGGATGCAGCACATGCCCCTCCAACTGGCCGATCACCACGATCAGCGCCAGCACCGCCACGGCCGTGAGCGGTCCGCGCCCGGCCAGTGCGACGATCGTGGCGACACCGAGCGCCACCGGCGAGCCCACCAGCGGCACGAACGCGGCGAAGAACTCCAGCAGGGTCAGCGGCAGCGCCAGCGGCACCCGCAGGACGAGCAGCGAGATCCCGACGAGTACGGCGTTGGTGGCGGCCACGATGATGATGCCGCGCGTGTACCCGGCGAAGGCCCGCCAGGCCGCCCGCCCCGCCCGGTCCCAGGCCGGCCGGGCACCGCTCGGCAGCAGCTCGTCGCGCATCCAGCCCCACAGGCGCTCGCCGGAGTGGATGAAGAACACCGAGGCGAACAGCGCGAGCGCGCCCCCGGTGACCACCTCGACCGCCCGGCTCAGCCCGCTCACCGCGCTGCTGAGCAGGCTCGCGCGGTGCGTGGAGATGTAGTGCGTCACCTGGCTCTGCAGCTCGGAGAGCCGGCCGGGGCTCAGCCGGAACGGCGGCCGCTGCAGCCACTGCTCGATCCGGTGCACGCCGCCCCGGAACTCGCCCGCCAGCCGGCCCGACTCGCCCGCCACCGCGTTGCCCACCAGGGCCAGCAGCGTCAGCAGGACGAGGATGCTGCCCACCAGCGCGACGGCGACGCACAGCGGTCGCGGCAGCACCCGGTTGAGCAGATCCGTCAGCGGGCGCAGCACGGAGGTGATGATCAGCGCGAGGAACAGGGCCACGGCGATGAGCTGGAAGCTGCCGATGATGATGAAGATGCCATAGACGACGATGCCGACGAGGATGAGCCGCCAGGCGTAGGCCGCCGCGACCCGCAGCCACGGCACCGTCCGCTCGGCCACCAGCACCGGCTCGGTGCGCGCGGTGGGCGGCAGCCGTACGGAGTACGCCGGCCGGCTGCCCAGCACCTCCCCCGTCCGGCGCCGTCCGCCCGGCCCCGCCGTCCGCCGAGTCCGCCGACGCGCATCGCCCACCACCGCTTACGGCTCCTCTCCGTCACCCCTGCTGACGGTCGGTCACATTGAGAGAACCGTAAGCGCACGGCACGGAAGGGCCTCGTACAACGCGCCCGGGCGACGGATGCGACCGCTTCCTCAGGCGCTCCTGACCTGCTGGTACTGCCCGAGGAAGACCGGCTTGCCGTTCTGCACCCGCCACAGGAACAGGCCCGGGTTCATCTGCACCACACCGTCGCTCGCGCCGAAGGCGAAGGTGCGGGTCACGCCGCGGTACGACAGGGCCCGCAGCCGGTGGGCCACGTTTCCCGGGTCCACGTGGCCTGTCCCGGCGGCCGTCAGCGCGGTGGTGACCATCCCCGCGGCGTCGTAGGCCTCGGCGGCACCGACCGGGACGCTGTCCACGGCGTACCGCTTCTCGTAGGCCCGGACGAACCCGGTGGCCGAGTCCAGGCGGGCCGGGTCCACGAAGGTGGCCGAGAAGACCCAGCCCTCGGCCGCCGTACCCGCGGCGGCCAGGAACGCGGCGTCGAGGACCGGTTCCGTCGCCGCGGCCGTGCCGGTGAACCCGGCGGCGCGCAGGGCCCGGGCGCAGGCGGCGGCCCGCTGGGGCGAACGTCCGCAGTAGACGACGGCCTGCGCACGCGCCGACATCGCTTGCGCGACGGCGGGGCCGAAGTCGTCGCTGCCGGCGGAGACCGTGGCGGTGACGGCCGTGCCGTGCGGCAGGGTGGACTGGGCGAGGGACTTGGAGATCTGCCAGCTGTAGTACCTCGCCGCTCCGTCGTTGATCAGTGCCCGGCGGGGGGCCGGGCGGACGGTGGCGAGGTAGTGGACGAGCGGGGCGGCGATCGCGTCGTCCGACGGGCGGAGCTGGAACACGGCGGGCGGGGTGGACGCCGTGGCGTACAGATCGGCGGAGCCCGACCAGGCCGTCACCAGCGGCAGGTGTGCCGTGTTGTAGATGTCCCGCACGGCGAGCGCCGTGGTGTCCGAGGTCGGGCCGATCACCGTGGACACCCGCCCGGCGGCGACCAGGTGCCGGGCCACCGTCCGTGCCCGGTCGGCCTCGCCCCGGTCGTCGTAGGCCCGGACGACGAGGTCGAAGGGCCGGTCGGCGCGCGCGTTGTGCTGCGCGGCGGCGAGTCGTACGCCCCGTTCGACCGCCGCGCCGAGGGCCTTGCCGGGACCGGTCAGGTCGGCGTGTACGGCGATCGTGCGGGAGGGTACGGCGGTGGGGGCGGCGGAGTGCCGGGTGGCGAGCCAGGCTGCCGTGGCCCCGCCCGCCGCGAGCACTCCCGCCGAGGTGCCGAGCAGCAGGAAGCGGCGTCTGGTCGGCGCGGGTGCTTCCTCCGCGAGCGTGGGCGGCTCGGCGCGCTGCGGCTCGGGCAGCTCCAGGACCTGGGCCGAGCGTTCGGCGATGATCGCGGGCAGGCCGGGTGGCAGCCAGTCGTCGGTGCCGAAGTGGCCGAGTGCGACCCGGAGTTCGGACACCGTGGGACGGGCGGCCGGTGACTTCGCCAGGCAGCGGGCGATCAGCGCGCGCAGCGGCTCGTCCAGGACGCCCGTGAGGTCCGGTGCCTCGTGGATGGTGCGGAAGATCACCGCCGCCGCCAGGCCCGTGCCGAACGGCGGCCGGCCCGCCGCCGCGTAGGCCAGCAGACAGCCCAGCGCGAACACGTCGCTCGGCGGGCCCAGTTCACCGCCCCGGGCCCGTGCCTGCTCCGGCGACAGATAGCCGGGGGTGCCGATCACGACGTCCGTCTCGGTCAGCGCGGTCGCACCGCCCGCGCGGGCGATGCCGAAGTCGATCAGCCGCGGTCCGTCGAGCGCGAGCAGGACGTTGCCGGGCTTGATGTCGCGGTGCACGAGCCCGGCCGCGTGCACGGCGGCGAGCGCCTCGACCAGCCGGGCCCCCAGCGCCCGTACCGTGCCCGGGGGCAGCGGGCCGTGCCCGGCGACGATCTCGGCGAGCGAGGGGCCGGGCACGAACGCCGTGGCGAGCCAGGGCTCGGGAGCCTCCGGGTCGGCGGCCAGCACCGGAGTGGTCCAGCGGCCGTCGACCCGCGCCGCCGCCCGCGCCTCCCGCCGGAACCGGGCCCGGAAGGAGGGGTCGGTGGCGTGCTCCGCCCGGATCACCTTGACGGCGGCCAGGGCGCCGCCCTCGGAGCGGGCCAGGTAGACCACGCCCATGCCACCGGCACCGATCCGGGCGAGCAGCCGGTACGGGCCGATGGACTCGGGGTCGGCGGCGAGAAGCGGACGCACCGTCACTTGCCCCGGGGCAGGGGCGCCTTGTCCGGGGCTGGGCCGACGTAGCGCAGGGCGCCGCCGCGCACCTGGTGGACGAAGCTGGCCGGAGTGGCGAGCATCGGGGTCCCCACGGTCTTGGAGTCGAAGACGAACTCTCGTGTGATACCCCGGTACTTGGCCTTCTGAAGCGGCGCGATGAGGTCCCTGCGCGCAGGTCGCCCGCCCTTCGTCGCGGTCAGCTGCTGGATCAGCAGGTTCGCCGCGTCGTAGCCCTCGGCCGCCCAGAAGCCGGGCGCGTGCCCGTACCGGGTACGGAACGCCGTGGCGAAGGAGGTGACCTGGGCGGCGCCGGGGCCGATCGCGCTGGCCAGGACCGTCCAGCCGTTGGCAGTCGGCTCGGCGGCGAAGCGGGTGTCGAGGGCGGGCTCGGCCGCGTACTTGGGGCCCGTGAAGTCGGCCATGCCCCGGGCGGCGCGCAGCGCCCCGTCGAGCGGGCCCGCGTACACGAAGGCCTTGATGCCCGCCGAGCGCATCTCGTCGAGCACCGGCTTCAGGTCGGTCGTACCGGCGGGCACGACCCGGGGGTGGGTGGTGCGGCCGTACTCGCGGACGATCAGGTTGACCATCTGGATGGTCATCCAGGACACGTCACCGCCGCTGCGGTCCAGCAGCATCCCCACGGGCCCGGCCGCGCTGGTGGCCGCCCACTGGAACGCCAGCTTCATCGCGACCGCGTTGTGCAGCGGGCGGCCGCGCAGGAAGGAGCGGGTGTTCTGCAACAGGTTCTGCCCGGCGGACATGCTCAGCAGGGGCAGCAGGGCCGCGTCGTACACCGGGAGCGCGGCCTGTGTGGTGACGTCCGTGCTCGACCCGATCACCGCCAACACGTCCTTGTCGTCGGCCAGTTGCCGTGCCGCCGTGGTCGCGCGGCCGGTGTCGCCGCGGTCGTCGGCGGTGCGCAGCTCCAGTGTGAACGGCTTGTCGCGGCGGGCGTTGAACTGCTCCACGGCGAGCCGCGCGCCCTGCTCCTGCGCCTGCCCGGCCGACTTGCCGGGACCGCTGAGATCGGCCTGCACCCCGATCGCCCAGCCGGGCGCGGCCGGTCTGCCCGACCCGTCGGGGGTGCCGCGCAGCGCGGCCCAGGCCGCCGCCCCGCCGCCGACGGCCAGGACGGCCGCCCCGGCGGACGCGGCCGTGAGGAAACCCCGGCGGGAGGGAGCCCTGACGGCCGGCGGCTCGGCGAGGGTGGCCTCGATCTCGGGCAGCGCGAGCATCTGCGCCGACCGTTCGGCGATCATGCGGACCACATCGGCCGGCAGCCAGTCGGCGGTCCCCGACGGCACGTCCTCCACCAGCGCCGCGTCCAGTTCGGCCGGTGTCGGCCGGGCGGCGGGATCCTTGGCCAGGCAGCGGGCCAGCACCGCAGCCAACTCCTCGTCCACGCCGTCGAGATCGGGCTCGTCGTGCACGGTCCGGTAGAGCAGGGCGTCGGTCGCCCCGGTGCCGAACGGCGGCCGTCCGGTCGCCGCGTACGCCAGCACACAGCCCAGCGAGAACACATCGCTCGCGGGGGACAGATCCCCGGCCGCCGCCTGCTCGGGGGAGAGGAAGCCCGGGGTGCCCACGACCAGATCGGTGGAGGTGACAGCGGTGTCGTGCGGGGAGCGGGCGATGCCGAAGTCGATCAGCCGCGGGCCGTCGACGGCCAGCAGGATGTTGCCCGGCTTCACGTCCCGGTGGACCAGACCCGCCTCGTGCACCGAGGCCAGCGCCCGCGCCAGCATCTTGCCGAGCACCCGCACGGCCCGCGAGGGCAGCGGGCCGTGCCGCCGTACGGCGTCGGCGAGGGCGGGGCCGGGCTCGAACGCCGAGGCCAGCCACGGCTGTTCGGCTTCGGCGTCCGCGCCGGTCACCTTCACCACCCAAGGGCTCGCCACCTTCTGGGCGGCCCGCACCTCGCGGCGGAACCGGACGCGGAACTCCTCGTCGTGCGCGAACTGCGCCTGGATCACCTTGACGGCGGCGAGCGCCCCGGACTCCGTACGGCCCAGGTAGACCACACCCATGCCGCCCTCGCCGAGCCGGGCGAGCAGCCGGTGGCCGCCGACGAAGGACGGGTCGGACGGACGCAGCGAACGGTCGATCACTTCGGTGCCCCCAGCTGGTTGCGCACTCCGGTCTCCATGTCCGCGACCGCCCGCGCCTGCACGGTCAGCAGATCGGCCTGCTGGAAGCCCTTGCCGCCCTGGACGGCGACGGCGATCGTCACCGGCCCGAGCCGCACCTGATCCCACAGATAGAACAACGGGCCCTTGTCCAGGGCGGGGTTGAGGTAACTGCCCACCTCCTGCAGGTAGTCGTCGGCGGACACGTTGCCGTTCGAGCCGTACCCTGCGCCCACGGAGTTCAGCCCGGAGATCCGCTCGGTGGCGCGCAGTTGCTGGTCGGGGCAGCGCAGCGCCTCCTCGAGCGTCTCGGCGATCTCCTGGTCGGCCTGTGCTGCGGTGCGGTGGACGGTCACGGTCGCCGCGGTGTGCACCTCGCCCTTGCCGCCGCCGGCCGGGAGCCTGCTGTAACGGGTGAGGCTGGCCAGCACGTCACCGGGCAGCGCCTGCTGCTGCCACACACAGTCGGTGCCGAGCACCGGCCAGTCGGCGGGGTCGCTCTCGAACGGGCTGCGTTTGGTGTAGCCCGGCCCGTAGCTGTCCGGGCCGGCGGTCACCGCACGCAGCAACTCCAGCGCCGCGGACCGGGTCCTGGGCAGCTTCGCCGGATCGGCCGTGAAGCGTGGTGTGGTCTCGGCCGTACCGCCGTCGCTCGCCCGCGCGCTCACCGAACCCGACGCGGACGGGTTCGCCGTCCCCGACCCGCCGCTGCCGCCGTCCGAGCCCGAACACCCCGCGAGCAGCACCCCGCAGACGGCCAGCGCGGCGCCCGCGCGCCCGCCGTGCCTTCGCGTCCCTGCGTTTCCCACCGTTCTCCGTTCCGTTCCGCCCTCGTCCCGGAGATCCAACAACCGCCGGTCACCGGTCAATCTCGCAGATCACAGCGGGCTCCTACGTCCGTGTGACCACGTAACTTCCTACGTATCCGGGGAGTACGAAGGCGTTCGGGCCTCACTCCGTGGCCCGCAGCCCCTGGTACGGCGAGTGCGGCCCCGATGCCTCGTCGGGCCGGGGCACGAGCGCGGCGAGCGCGGTACGGGACGACACGCCGGTCTTGCGGTAGATGCGCGACAGATGGGTCTCCACCGTGCGCGTGCTGAGCACCAGCTTGGCCGCGATGTCCTTGCCGGTCAGTCCCTCGGCGACCAGCGTGGCGATCTCCCGTTCGCGCGCGGTGAGCCCGGCCAGCGGCGCGGCCGGCCGGTCCGACGCGCCGAGTACGGCGTTCCGGGTGGCGTCGGCCAGGCCCACGAGCGCGGCGGCACCCCCGTCCAGCGCCAGGCGCCGGCCGCGCCGCCAGGCCTGCCCGGCCCGGGCGGCATGCCGGGGCGAAGCCGCCATCAGCGGGGCGCCCAGCAGCAGCGAGTACGCCTCCCAGAACCGCGCCCCCGACCGCTCGCACTCGGCGGCGGCCTCGGTCAGCAGCCCGGCGGCGTCTCCCGGCCGGCCCTCCGCCACCGCGAACTGCGCGGAGATGCGCAGCGCCAGCGCCCGTTGCAGCGGCAGGTCCAGCCGGCCGGCGATCTCGCGGGCCCGTCCCTCGTGCGCACGGGCGCCCGGCAGGTCTCCGAGGGCCAGACAGGCCCGGACCAGGATCTCGAGGAAGAGCAGGTGCCGGGAGGGCGGAAAGCGTTCCAGACCGGGCCCGCCCGCTCGCAGCACCAGGTCCCGCGCGCCCTCCGGATCGCCGCTGAGGAACGCCGTGTAGCCGAGCACGCTCCACGCCGTCGACGCCCACCAGTCCACGCCCGGCCCCGACACGGCCACCGCCTCGCGCGCCGCGGCCACCGGAGCCGGATCGCCGGGCGGGCAGGCGGCGGTCAGCACCTGCGCCTTCAGCGCCATCACGAACGACAGCGCCTCGTCACTGCCCAGCCCGCGCGCGACGTCCTCGGCCTCCGCGACCTGCTCCAGTGCGGTGCGCAGTTCGCCGGTCTGATTGCCGATGTGCGCCTTCGCCAGCAGCAGATACGGCAGTTGGGCCACCTGGCCGGTGCACCGCGCGACGGCGAGACCCCGGTCGGCGTGCCGGCCCGCGTCGGCGAAGGCCTCCAGCAGTGTCTCCGCCCAGGCCAGACGGGCGAGCGGCTCGCACAGCCCGGTCAGATCGTCGTCGGGCAGCGCGTCCACCAGCGCGGCGGCCCGCAGGGCGTCCCGGCGCGCCGCCGCCATGTCACCCTCGTACGCCTCGCCCAGCGCGGACACCGCGAGGACACCGGCCTCCGCCACCTCGTCGCCCAGTGACCGGGCCGCCGCGAGCGCCCGTACGACGGTCGCCCGGACCTCCCCGTAGGCGGCGGCCCGGGACGCCGACGAGCCCAGCTCCCGGCCCAGCGCCACCACGTCGGCCGGAGCCGGGCCGGGCCGTCGCTCCAGCTCCCGGCGCAGCAGCGCGACCGCCTCCGCGTACCGGCCCAGGTGCCGCTCCATGTCCGCGCAACTCACCACGGCCGGCACCCGCACCGAGGCGTCGTCCGGCCCCTGTGCCAGGGCGATCACCTCGTGCAGCAGGTCACGGCTGTCCCGCAGCCGCCCGGCGGCGCCCAGCGCCCGGGCCCGCTCCAGCATCCAGCCCCGGCGCCGGCCCGCGTGCTCCGCGGTGTGCGGTAGATGGCGCAGCGCCGCCTCCCACCAGTGCGCGCTGCTCGCCGGCGCCGTCCGCGCGGTCTGCCGGGCGGCCCGAACGAGTACGCCCGCCGCATCCGGGTCCCAGCCGGTCAGCGCCCGCTCCACATGGTGCGCCTGCTCGGCCGCGGCGGCGCTCGTCCGGGCCAGTGCGGCGGCGGCCCGGCGATGCACGGCGGCCCGCCGCCACGGCTCCATCTCGTCATGGACGAGCGACCGCAGCACCGGATGGCGCAGCGCGAGCCGGTCGCCCGGGCCGGAGCGCAGCAGATCGCGACGCGCCAACACGCCCAGGTCGTCCAGCAGTTCGGCCTCGGGGCGGTCGCTGACCGCCCGCACCAGAGCGGGGGTCGCCTGGTCACCGAGGATCGCGACCGTCTCCAGCGCGCGCAGCTGCTCCTCGGCCAGCGGGCTCAGTTCCTCCAGCAGCAGAGACGTCAACCCCACTGCGGGCAGGGCCTGTTGGGTGCCTGCCGTCCGGTGGGCGTGCAACAGGGCCAGCAGATAGAGCGGGTTGCCCTCGCTCGCCGTGTGCAGCCGGTCCAGCTCCGCGGGCGCCAGATCGGGGGCGAGGCGCTCGGCGCACGCCTGCCGGGGCAGCGGGCCGAGGTCCAGCCGGAGCACGGTGTCGGCCTCGACGCCCCGGGTCAGCGACGCGGCGAGCGGCGCCGGACTCTGCCGGGCCCGGCGGGCGACGAGCAGGACGACGGGGCCGGGCGCGGGGTGCCGTACCAGATGGTCCAGCAGATCCCAGGACGCCGGGTCCGCCCAGTGCAGGTCGTCCAGCACCAACAGCAGCCCCGGGCCGCTGACATGGGACAGCAGTGCGGCCGTCGCCCGGTGCAGCCGGAACCGTTCCACCCCGCTCCGTACAGAGCCGTACAGCACGGGAGCGGCGTCGGCGAGCGCGGCGAAACCCTCCGGTGCGCGCGGGTCGAGGTCGGCGAAGGCGTCCGTGAACGGCTGGAAGGGCAGATGCCGTTCGTACTCCGTTGCCCGTCCGCGCAGCACCGTGAACCCGCGCTGCCGCGCCCGTCGGGCCACCTCGCTCAGCAGCCGGCTCTTGCCGATCCCGGCCTCCCCGGTGACGTCCACCACCGACGGCGTCCCGCGCTCGCCACCGCCCGCCAACACCGCTTCGAGTGCCGCGAGTTCGGCGTCCCGGCCGACCAACGGGGCGACCCGCCCGGCCACCGCCTCCATGCCGATCCCAGCCTCCACGCGTCCCCCTCCGCACACCCGCCCGCCCCGGCGGTCCTCGCCTGCTCACCTGTCGGACAGATCATCGCCTGTGACCGGGGACCGCAGAAGACGGTCACAGGACCTTCACAACGGCGGACGGCGGGTGCCCGCGGACCGGGGGACTCGGGAGATGTCCCCGCGCGGAGGGAGAGCCTCCAGTGATCATCGTCGCGGTTCTGCCGCTGCCCGTCCTGACGTTTCTGCTGTTCGGCCTCGACCAGGTCGAGGACCGGTGGATCGTCCGCCCTCCGGCCCCCCACCACGCTCGCCACCGCCGCCGGGCCGTTTCCCGGCCGGCCGTCGCTGAGCGGCCACCGGGACCCGCCTGACGGCGGCCGATGAGCTGGTCCGGATCTGGCAGCCCCCGCCACCGCGCCGCGCGCCCGCACCGGCCGGCCGCCGCCCCGGCTCAGCCCGTGTTCCCGGTGCCCTCGGTGCCCTCGGTCTCTTCGGCCGCCCGGCCCACCGGCAGCAGCGCGCGGATGTCCGCGGGCAGCGCGGCCGCCATCCGCTCGGTCAGTTCCGGGGCGACGGCGGCGTCCAGCACCTCCAGCACGGCGGCGGCCTCCCGCAGCGCCGTGTCCTCGTTTGTGCCCGCCCGGCCGGCTATACGGCCGGCGAACGCGGTCAGCCCGAACCTTTCGGCCGCCGTGCCGGCGTCGGCACCCGCGCAGGCGTCGGCCGCCTCCCGCATCGCCGCTGCCATGTCGGGCGGCAGTTGAGCGGCCACATGCCGGGCCAGGCCGGACGGCAGCCGCTCCGACCGTGTGCACACCACGGCGTGCGCGGCCCGCTCGGCCGACCCCCGGTCGGGCAACTGGGCGAGTGCCTGCACCTTTGCGATCATCTCGTCGTGCCGCATGAGGCCGGTCCTTTCCGGATGAAGTTCTCCCAGGCTCTCCCCGGTCGGCCGTCCATGCCGAGAACACTGGGTTCCCCGGGGTGAGCGAGCGACACGCGGGTGCGGCACACTTCTCAGGCGTTCGAGGACCTGCGCCAGGCGATCCGGATGGAGGAAATGACCTGAGCCGCGCCGACGAAACGCCGCCGCGGTCCTTCACCGCACCCGGAACAGCGACGACCATCGCATGTCATGAACATTCTGCTCGTGGCCAGCGCGTTCAACAGCCTCTCCCAGCGTCTGTACGCCGAACTGTCGGATCTCGGTCACCACGTCGACGTCGTCCTCGCCTCGCACGGCCCCGGCCCGGTCCGGGCCACCGTGCGCGACCCGCGGCCGGATCTGGTCGTCGCGCCGATGCTCAGAACAGCCCTGCCGGAGGACGTGTGGCGCGAGCACACCTGCCTGATCGTGCACCCGGGGCCGCCCGGCGACCGCGGCCCGTCCGCGCTGGACTGGGCCATCGACGGACAGGCGGCGGAGTGGGGAGTGACCGTCCTGCAGGCCGAGGCGGCGATGGACGCAGGCGCCATCTGGGCCGCGCAGGCGTTCCCCGTACAACCCGTCGGCAAGAGCAACCTGTACCGCAACGAGGTCTCCGACGCCGCCGTCACCGCCGTCCTCACGGCCGTACGGCGCTACGCCAAAGGGTCCTACAAGCCCCGCCCGCAGACCGACGAGTCCGTCAGTGTGGTCTGGCAGGACGCTCTGAAGCAGGAGCGGCGCCGCATCGACTGGGCAGGCGACGACACCGGGACGGTCCTGCGCAAACTCCGCGGTGCCGACTCGCAGCCCGGCGTCCTGGACGAGCTCCTCGGACGAGAGGTGTTCCTGCACGGCGGGCACCCCGAGGACGAGCTGCGCGGCCGGCCCGGCGAACTGCTGGCACAGCGCGCGGGCGCCGTCTGCCGGGCCACGCGGGACGGCGCCGTCTGGATCCCGGAACTGCGCCCCCGCAAGAGCTCCGGCGACCCCGCACCCTTCCGGCGCCCGGCCGCCTCCGTCCTCGCAGCCTGGGAGCCCGGCCTGCGCCTCCCGGACGCCGCCGCCCCGCTGGAACTGCCGGCCGGTCGGCGCACTTGGACCGACATCCGCTACCGGCAGCGCGGCGACACCGGCTTCCTGGGCTTCACCTTCCCCGGCGGCGCGATGAGCGCCGACCAGTGCCGCCGGCTGCTCGCCGCCTACCGGTACGCGCTGACCCGCCCCACCCGGGTCCTCGTGCTCGGCGGGGAGCGCGACTTCTTCTCCAACGGCATCCATCTGAACGTCATCGAGGCGGCCCCCGACCCGGCCGAGGAGTCGTGGACCAACCTCAACGCCATGGACGACCTGGTCGAGGCGGTGCTGCGCACCACCGACCGGCTGGTGGTGGCCGCCCTCGCGGGCAACGCGGCGGCCGGCGGAGCCATGCTCGCCCTCGCCGCCGACGAGGTGTGGTGCCGCACCGGAGTCGTCCTCAACCCGCACTACCGGCGCATGGGTCTGTACGGCTCCGAGTTCTGGACCTACACCCTGCCGCGCCGCGCCGGAGCCGAGCAGGCCGGGCGGCTGACCACCGAGGCACTGCCCGTCAGCGCCGCGTCCGCCGCGCGGCTGGGACTGGTGGACCGGCTCGTACCCGCCACGACCGGTGCCTTCCCGGCCGAGGTCGAACGGCTCGCGGCCCGACTCGCCGCCGCACCCGGCCTGGACCGGCGGATCGCCGACAAGGCCGCCGCCCGCGCCGCGGACGAACACGAGCGTCCCCTCGCGGACTACCGCGCGGCCGAACTCGCCCGCATGCACGCCCTCTTCTTCGACCCGCGGGCCCCCTACCACGCGCTGCGCTCGGCCTTCGTGCGCAAGACACCCTCCGGCTCGCCCCGGCCTCTGGCCGCGCCCGCCGGGGACGTCCGGTGACGGCCCGCCTGCTGGTGGCGGGCGTCGGCAACGTCTTCCTCGCCGACGACGCCTTCGGCCCCGAGGTGATCCGCGCCCTCGCACAGCGCCCGCTGCCGTCCCAGGTGCGCGTGCGCGACTACGGCATCCGAGGCATGGACCTCGCCTATGACCTGCTCGACGGATACGACACCGCCGTCCTCGTCGACACCGCGCGGCGCGGACACCACCCCGGCACCCTCACCCTGATCGAGACCGAACCGCCCGACGCCACCGTCGTACCCGAGGCCCACGGCATGGACCCCGCGAAGGTGCTCGCCCTGGCCCGGCACCTGGGCGACGAGCCACTGCCCCGGGTTCTCCTGCTGGCCTGCGAGCCCGCCGTGCTGCCGAGCGGGGACGACGACATCCTCCCCGGGCTCAGCACACCGGTCCGGGCGGCCGTCGACCATGCCGTGGCCGCCCTGCACACCCTGATCCCAGCCCTGCTCGCCGACCCCGCCGGTCCCATGCCCATCTCGGCGTCGGGCCACTCGATCCCCGCCGGGCCCGCGCCCAAGTCGGGCCGCCCTGTCCCCGCCGGACGCGTCCCCGCGTTGGGCCGCCCGGTGGAATCCGGGCCCCCGCGACCGGCTGCGCTGCCCGGCGGCGCGGCCGGCGGAGCCGAAGATCGGTGAGATCCCGGGCCGCATCCGATGCGGCCCGGTCCCCGCCGCCGTATTCGAGGAGCAGCGCCCATGTGCCGGTCCGACGTCCGCCAGGCCGTCCTGGCCAAGAACGACGACCTGGCCGCGGGCCTGCGCGGCGACCTCGCCGGGCAGGGCGTGAGCGTCGTCAACCTGCTGTCCAGTCCCGGCAGCGGCAAGACCGAACTCCTCGGCCGGGTCCTGGCCCGCGCGGTGGGGCGGGGTGTGCCGGTGGTCGCGCTGACCGCGGACCTCGCCACCGAGAACGACGCCGTACGGCTCGCCCGGTCCGGGGCGCCCGTCCAGCAGCTGCTCACCGACGGACTGTGCCACCTGGAGGCCCGCCAGGTGCGCGCCCGGCTGGACGGCTGGCTGCCGCCGGACACCCGGCTGCTCTTCGTGGAGAACGTCGGCAACCTCGTCTGCCCCGCCGCGTACGACCTCGGCGAGACCCTGCGGATCGTGCTGATGGCGGTCACCGAGGGGGAGGACAAGCCGCTGAAGTACCCGACCGCGTTCGGCTCGGCCCATCTGGTCGTCATCACCAAGACCGACCTCGCCGAGCCTGCCGGCTTCGACGAGAGCGCCTTCCGGACGAACGTGCACCGGGTCAACCCCGGCGTGGAGATCGTCCGGTCCTGCGCCCGCACCGGCGCCGGTGTCGACACCCTCCTGGACCGCGCCCTCGCCGCCCGGGACGGCACCCCGCACCGCCCGCCCCTCGCCCCGCGTCCGCACGGCCATCACTCCGCCACCTCCGCCCCCCTCGCATGACCGCCCCCGCCGCCGGCCTGGTGCGCCGCGTCGTCATCGTGCGGGGCACCGTGCAAGGGGTCGGCTTCCGGCCGTACGTGCACCGCCTCGCCGCCGGACTGGGCCTCGCCGGATTCGTCGGCAACACCGGCGACGGCGTGCACATCGAGATCGAGGGCCCCGCGGAGGAGGTGCACCGCTTCTGCGTCCGCCTCGCCGAGCAGCCGCCGCCCCTGTCCACCGTGACCGCCGTCGACTGTGCGGACCTGCCCGCGACGGGCGACACCGGTCCCTTCGCCATCCGCTCCACCGAGCGGGCCGGCGGCCGCACCCAGCTCCCGCCCGACACCGCCACCTGCGCCGACTGCCTTCGTGAACTGGCCGATCCGGCCGACCGGCGCCATCGGCACCCGTTCGTCACCTGCACCCACTGCGGCCCCCGGTTCACCATCGCCACCGGAATGCCGTACGACCGCGTGGCGACCACCATGGCCGGCTTCCCGATGTGCCCCGCCTGCGCCCGCGAGTACGGCGCCCCTACCGACCGGCGTTTCCACGCCCAGCCCGTCGCCTGTCCCGACTGCGGCCCGAGGCTCGCCCTGATCCCCGCCGACGGCCTCGGGGTGCGCCCGGCCCGGGACGCGGAAGCCCTCGCGGCGGCGCGGGTGCTGCTGGCCGCCGGGCGGATCATCGCCGTCAAGGGACTCGGCGGCTACCACCTGGCCTGCGACGCCACCGACGCCCAGGCTGTGGCCACCCTGCGCGGCCGCAAGGAACGGGGCGGCAAGGCCTTCGCGGTGATGTGCGCGGACCTGCCCACGGCCGAGCGGATCGCGGTCGTCTCCGACGCGGAGCGCGCGGCCCTGACCGGCCCGCACCGCCCGGTCGTCCTGCTGCGCCGGCGCACCCCGGCGGACGGCCCCGGCCTCGCCGACCAGGTCTGTCCGGGCAGCCCGCACGTGGGGGTCATGCTGCCCTACACCCCCGTCCACACGCTGCTGCTCGGGCTGCCCGGCGATCCCCCCGGCCCCCGCATGCTCGTCATGACCAGCGGCAACCGCTCCGGCGAACCCATCGTCACCGACGACACCGAGGCGCTCACCCGGCTTGCCGGGCTCGCCGACGCCTGGCTCACCCACGACCGGCCCATCGCCTGCCCCTGCGACGACTCGGTGCTGCGGGTGCGCCCCGACGGCAGCACCCAGGTGCTGCGCCGCTCCCGCGGATACGTGCCGCGCCCGCTGCGGCTGCCGGTCCCGGTCCGCCCCACGCTCGCGGTCGGCGGCGACCTGAAGAACGTCCTCTGCCTGGGCGAGGGCGACCACGCCTGGCTCGGGCCGCACATCGGCGACATGGGCGAACTGGCCGCCCTGGAGGCTGCCGAGCACGCTGAGCGGCACCTGACCCGCCTGACCGGGGTCACTCCGGCCCTCGTCGCCGCCGACCGGCATCCCGGCTACCACTCCACCCGCCAGGCCCGGCACCGTGCCGCCGGGCTGCCGGGCGGCTCCTTGCGGCAGGTCCAGCACCACCACGCCCACATCGCCTCCGCGATGGCCGAACACGGCCTGGACGGCACCACCCCCGTCATCGGGGTCGCCTTCGACGGCACCGGGTACGGCGACGACGGCACCGTGTGGGGCGGCGAGGTCCTGCTCGCCGACTACGGCGGATACCGGCGCTACGCGCATCTGGCGCCCGCCCCGCTGCCCGGCGGGGACGCGGGCGTGGCCAACCCGTGCCGGCAGGCGCTGGCCAGGCTGTGGGCGGCCGGGCTGGCCTGGGAGCCGGACCTGCCGAGCGTGCGGGCCTGCACCGAGGCCGAACTCAGCCTGCTACGGCAGCAGTTGACCCGGCGGACGGCATGCGTCCCGACGTCCGGCATGGGCCGCCTGTTCGACGCGGTGTCGTCCCTGGCGGGAGTGTGCCAGCGGGCGGGGTACGAGGCGCAGGCCGCGCTGGAGCTGGAGGCGGCGGCACTCCAGGCCGCGGACCACGACGCGGTGGCGTACCCCTTCGGCGTCACCGGCAGGGATGTCATTGTGTGCAGCCCCGCGCCGATGCTGCGGGACCTGCTCGCGGACCGGCGGCGCGGCACCCCCGCACCGGTGCTCGCCGCCCGCTTCCACCGGGGTGTCGCGCATGCAGTCGCCCGGATCTGCCGCCGCGCCCGCGCCGACACCGGCCTGCGCACGGTCGCGCTGACGGGCGGCGTCTTCGCCAACGGCCTGCTGGAGCAGGAGTGCACCGCGCTGCTGGCCACCGACGGCTTCACGGTCCTCAGACACGGCGAAGTCCCCCCGAACGACGGAGGACTGGCGCTCGGTCAGCTCCTGGTCGCGGGAACGGCAAGGAACCGACGGACGGAGTGACCCATGTGTCTCGCAGTGCCCGGCAAGGTCGTGTCCATCGACCGCGATGCCAGTCCACTGACCGGACTGATCGACTTCGGCGGTGTGCGCAAACAGGCATGCCTGGAATACCTGCCCGACGTGCGGGCGGGGGAGTACGTCATCGTCCATGTCGGCTTCGCCCTCCAGCGCCTGGACGAGGAGTCGGCCCGCGCATCCCTGGAGCTGTTCGAACAACTGGGGCTGCTGGAAGAGGAGTTCGGTGACGCCTGGGAGCAGGCGGCACGGCAGCGGAACGGGAGTGAGGCCCGGTGAAGTACATCGACGAGTTCAACGACCCCGCGCTGGCCCGGCGGCTGCTTGACGAGATCCGCGCCACGGCCACCCGGCCCTGGGCGCTGATGGAGGTGTGCGGCGGCCAGACCCACTCCATCATCCGCCACGGCATCGACCAACTGCTCCCGGACGAGGTCGAGTTGATCCACGGCCCCGGCTGCCCGGTATGTGTCACCCCGCTCGACGTCATCGACAAGGCCCTGGAGATCGCCGCCCGCCCCGAGGTGATCTTCTGTTCCTTCGGGGACATGCTGCGCGTGCCCGGCACCGACCGCGACCTGTTCCGGGTCAAGGGCGAGGGCGGTGACGTACGCGTCGTGTACTCGCCGCTGGACGCCCTCGACCTCGCCCGGAGGAACCCGGACCGCGAGGTCGTCTTCTTCGCAATCGGCTTCGAGACGACCGCCCCCGCCAACGCGATGGCCGTCCACCAGGCCCGCCGTCTCGGTGTCGGCAACTTCAGCCTGCTGGTCTCCCACGTCCGGGTCCCGCCGGCGATCGAGGCCATCATGACGGCACCGGAGTGCCGGGTGCAGGGCTTCCTCGCCGCCGGGCACGTGTGCAGCGTGATGGGCACCGCCGAGTATCCCGGCCTGGCCGACCGGCATCGGGTGCCGATCGTCGTGACCGGCTTCGAACCCCTGGACATCCTGGAGGGCATCCGCCGTGCCGTGCGCCAGCTGGAGCGCGGCGAGCACCTCGTGGAGAACGCCTACCCGCGCGCCGTACGCGAACAGGGCAACCCCGCGGCCCTGCGCATGCTGGAGGAGGTCTTCGAGGTCACCGACCGCAACTGGCGCGGCATCGGCCGGATCCCCGCCAGCGGCTGGCGGCTGTCCGACGCCTACCGGCCGTACGACGCCGAGCACCGGTTCGACGTCACCGGCATCCGCACCGAGGAGCCCGCCGTGTGCCGGGCCGGCGAGGTGCTCCAGGGGCTGATCAAGCCGACCGAATGCGAGGCGTTCGGCACGGCCTGCACACCGCGCACCCCGCTCGGAGCCACCATGGTCTCCAGCGAGGGCGCCTGCGCGGCCTACTACCTGTATCGCCGGATGTCCGACGGCCCGGCAGGACAGGGGGCCCGCATCCTGCAGACGGAGGTGAACCCCGTTGGCTGACCTGGCCACCGACGCGGCCGTCGACCCCGCGAACTGGACCTGCCCCGCCCCCCTGCGCGACCAGCCGGTCGTCGTCATGGGACACGGCGGAGGCGGTGCCCTGTCCGCCGAACTGATCGAGCAGGTCTTCGCACCCGCCTACGGCAACCCCACCCTGGCCGCCCTCACCGACTCGGCCGTCCTCGACCTCGCCGGCACCCGGCTGGCCTTCTCCACCGACTCCTACGTGGTGCGGCCGCTGTTCTTCCCCGGCGGCAGCCTCGGCGACCTGGCCGTCAACGGCACGGTCAACGACCTGGCGATGAGCGGCGCCCGGCCCGCCTTCCTCTCCACCGCCTTCGTCCTGGAGGAGGGGGTGGAGATCAGCGTCGTCGGGCGCGTCGCCCGGGCCATCGGCGCCGCGGCGCGGGCCGCCGGCGTCACCGTCGCCACCGGCGACACCAAGGTGGTCGAGGCCGGACACGGTGACGGCGTGTACGTCACCACCGCCGGTGTCGGCCTCGTGCCCGACGGGGTCGACATTCGCCCGCAGCGCGCCCGGCCCGGCGACGCCGTCCTCGTCAGCGGACCCATCGGCCTGCACGGTGTCGCCGTCATGAGCGTGCGCGAGGGCCTGGAGTTCGGCGTCGAGATCGCCTCCGACACCGCGCCGCTGGCCGGCCTCGTGGCGGCGATGCTGGACGTCACCCGGGACGTCCATGTCCTGCGCGACCCGACCCGCGGCGGGCTCGGCGCGTCCCTGAACGAGATCGCCCGCGCCTCCGGCACCGGGGTACGGCTGGACGAGCGGGCCGTCCCGGTCCCGGACGAGGTCCGCAATGCCTGCGGATTCCTCGGGCTGGACCCGCTGTACGTGGCCAACGAGGGCCGGCTCGTCGCCTTCGTGCCCCCGGAGCACGCCGAGGCCGTGCTGGCGGAGATGCGGTCCCATCCGCAGGGCACCGGTGCGGCCCGCATCGGCACGTGCGTGGCCGATCACCCCGGCATGGTGGTCGTCGCCACCGGCCTCGGCGGCACCCGCGTGGTCGACCTGCCGCTGGGCGAGCAACTGCCCCGCATCTGCTGAGAAACCGGCGAGGCGGCCGGCCCCGGGTGGGGGGCCGGCCGCCCGTTCAGCGCGCCGGTTCGACGCCCGTGATCTCCAACTCCCGCCCGCTGCGCAGGTCCTGCGAGGGCCGGTCGCAGCGCGGGCACCAGAAGAACGGCGGCATGCCGACCGCGAACTCCTCGGCGCACGGCGCGCAGTACGCATGGGCGGCCACCTGCTCGACCACCAGCCGGGCGGCGGCCAGCGCGGTACTCTTCCGGGCGACCTCGAAGGCGAAGTCCAGCGCGTCGGGGACGACACCCGACAGCTCGCCCACGCGTACCGTCACCGACGAGACGCCGCCGGCCCCGTCGGCGCGGGCGATCTCCTCGGCCTGCTCCACGATCGCGGTCGCGATCGACAACTCGTGCACGGCCGCCTCAGCGGTGGCGGCGGTCGACGCACGGGCCACCGGTCATCCGGTAGATCTTCAACTCACGCCTTACACTGGGCAGTTGCCTGATGAACAGAGCCAGCAGCAGGCCGCCCACCACGGCCGCCTGGGCGATCAGCACCTGGCGGCCGGACATCGCCGACCTCGCGGTCGGGCAGCGCTTCAACACGGTCACTCCTGTTCCCTCATCCCGGTGAGATGTTCGGCATGGCCTTCAGCAGGGCGTCATGCCGCTTCGAATGGATCCCCGTGGAGCGGCGCGCGTCCGCGGTGCCGTCCTCGTGGTGTCCGCCCTGCCGGCCGTACGGGCCCTTGTTGCCCTGGTGCAGACCGGGTACGTGCGTGGGGGTGTCGGGCCTCGCCTGGGCTCGGCCCACTCGGATGCTGCCCATGGTCATCTCCTTTCCGGCTTCACGACCGCTCGGTGAGCTCCGAGAAGAACCGTTCCACGGCCGGCCAGACCCGGCCGCCGCCGGACAGCCCCCGCCACTCACGGCGTACGAGGGCGACCATCCGGTAGCAGTCGTCGACCGGCACGATCCAGTGTTCGTCCAGGCCCCGCACGGTGTTCACCAGCAGCGCCTCCACCTCGGGTGCCACGGAGGCGAGCCGCGGACACCCGGCGGTCAGCTGCTGCCAGGCCGCCGCGTCCACCTCCCAGCGCATGGCCCCGGCCGGGCTCGGGCCCTGGGCGGTGACCGTGCCGTCCGCGTGCGGTACGAAGAACACCAGCCCCACGGGCACGCCCAGCACCGCCGTGTCCACGGACGGCAGCCGGACCCGGCGCCGGGGCACGAGCCGGTACCGGCCCGCCGCGTCCCCGGGGAACAGCACCGAGCACGGCGCGCACACGCACCGCACGGCGGCCGCACCGGTCTCGTACAGGTGCGGGTGGCCGTCGGCCACGGGAGCGGCGCACAGGTCGCAGCGCTCGGCCTCGGCGGCCGCCGCGCGGTCCGCGGCGGACCGGATGACCCGGGCCAGCGCCCCGGCCGTGGTCACCGCGCCTCCTGCGGCCGTGCCGCGCGGTGGGTCACCGTCGCCAGCGGGACGAACGCCGGAGCCGTCCGCCGCCCGGCGGCCTCCGGCACCAGGGCCACGGCCGTCAGCTCGGGTGCCACGGCCAGCACCGCCGCCCGGACGGCAGCCAGGGCGTCGCCGGCCCCGCCGCCGCATCCCGCCCCGCACCCGCCGCCCGTGCTCAGCCGGACCCGGGCCACACTCCCGTCGAGGCCGGCCCACTGAAGGTCGCCGCCGCGCTCGCGCACCGCGGGCCGCAGCCGCTCGACCGCGCGGGCCGCCCGGCGCTCCGGCGGCTCGGGATGGATCGCGTGCAGCACCAGCAGATGCCCCACCAGCTCGTCCTCGGCGAGGCCCGCCCGCAGCGGCGCGTCGGCGCGGTCCAGCACCCGGGCTAGCGCCTCGCCGTAGACCTCGGTCAGCAGCGAGACCGCCTCCAGAGCCGGGCCGGGTGCGGACTCCAGCTCGGCGAGCACCTCGTCGAGCCGGGCCAGCCGCGCCTCGATCGCCGGGCCGGTGAGCCGTACGGCGTCAGCCATGATTCGCTCCGTACGTCGGCGAGTGCACCGTGGACAGCGTCCGGCCCTTGCCCATGTACATGTGCACACCGCACGGCAGACACGGGTCGAAGCTGCGCACCGTGCGCATGATGTCGACGCCCTTGAAGTCGTCCGGACCGTTCTCCTCGAAGATCGGCTGGCCCTGCACGGCGTCCTCGTACGGGCCGGGGGTGCCGTAGATGTCGCGGGGGCTCGCGTTCCACGGGGTCGGCGGGTACGGGTGGTAGTTGGCGATCTTCTTGTCCCTGATCACCAGGTGGTGGGAGAGGACACCGCGCACGGCCTCGTGGAAGCCGCAGCCGATCGCCTCGTCCGGCACCTCGAAGTTCTCGAACACCTTGGTGTCCCCGGAGTGCAGCATCCCCATCGCCTCCTCCAGGAACTGCAGGGCCATGGCGGCGGCGTAGGCGACGAAGTAGGGCCGGGCGCGGTCCCGTTCGATGGTGTTGCTCCACTTCGGGATGCGCCACTCCAGCGTGGTCTCCGGCAGCGTCTCGCCCTTGGGCAGGGAGATGCGCACGCTGTCGCCGGTGGCCTTGACGTACGGCGTGTCGACCAGGGCGCTCAGCGCCGTCGACCACAGCCGGGCGAGCGGCCCGCCGCCGGTGTCCAGCGCGAGGTGCTGTCCCGTCTCCGGGTGTTGCCAGCGCGGGCTCATCACCCAGCTGTACTTGCCGTCGAAGTCGCGCTTCTGCGGCACCGGGACGGTGGTCTGGTTCCACGGGTGGCGCATGTCGACGGGATTGCCGAGCGGGTCGTGGGTGACGAACGGCTGCTCGTTGACCCAGTCCTCGTAGAAGGAACTGCCCAGCATGATGCGCAGGCCGAGGTTGATGTCGACCAGGTTGTTCGTGACCAGCTCACCGTCCACGACGATGCCGGGCGTGACGTACATCGCCCGGCCCCACTCGTTCATCGTCGCGTAGCGGTAGTCGACCACGTCCGGGTTCTGCCAGGCGCCCCAGCAGCCCAGCAGGACGCGGCGCCGGCCGACCTCCTCGTAGCCGGGCAGGGCCTCGTAGAAGAAGTCGAAGACGTCGTCGTTCATCGCCACCGCCTTCTTCACGAAGTCGATGACACGCATCAGCCGGGAGAGGTAGTCGGTGAAGGTGTTCGGCTGCGGCATCGTGCCGACACCGCCCGGATACATCGTGGAGGGGTGCACATGCCGGCCCTCCATCAGGCAGAACATCTCCCGGGTGACGCGGCTGATCTTCAGCGCTTCCTTGTAGACCTCGCCCTCGAAGGGGTTGAAGGCCTTCATGATGTCGGCGACGGTCCGGTACCCGTGGACGTCCCCGCGGGGCGCGGCCGTGCGCTCGGCGCGGGCCAGCACCCCGGGGTTGGTGGCCTTGACCATCGCCTCACAGAAGTCCACGAACACCAGGTTGTCCTGGAAGAGCGTGTGGTCGAACATGTACTCGGCGGCCTCGCCGAGGTTGGTGATGTGCTCGGCCAGCTTCGGCGGTTTGACGCCGTAGGCCATCTGCTGGGCGTAGTTGGAGCACGTGGTGTGGTTGTCGCCGCAGATGCCGCAGATGCGGGAGGTGATGAAGCCCGCGTCGCGGGGGTCCTTCCCCTTCATGAACACCGAGTAGCCGCGGAAGAGCGACGAGGTGCTGTGGCACTCGACGACCTCCCGGTTGGCGAAGTCGATCTTCGTGTAGATGCCCAGGTTGCCGATGATCCGGGTGATCGGATCCCAGGACATGTCGACGAGCTGGGCGGGTTTGCGTCCTGTGGGCCGGGACTCGGTGGTGGTCATCTGCGGTGCTGCCCCTCGCTGTTCGGGTGGTGGTGCGGGCGGGTCGGGGATGCGGGACGGACGGTGTCAGGCACGCCAGTGCGGGTCGTAACCGCTGGTCAGCTTGCGCTTGTTGTGCCGCCACCGCGGCTCGTGGTTCACCATGTCGTTGGTCAGCCCGCGCAGCCGGCGGATGACGGCGCCGTACGGCTTGATGACGAGCGACGACAGGGTGCTGCCGGGCGGCTCGTCCATGAACGGCATGAAGGTGTCGGGGAAGCCGGGCATCGTGCAGCCGATGCAGATGCCACCGACGTTGGGGCAGCCGCCGATCCCGGCCATCCAGCCCCGCTTGGGGACGTTGCAGTTGACGACCGGTCCCCAACACCCCGTCTTCACCAGGCACTTGGGGGAGTTGTAGTCCAAGCCGAAGTCGGCCTGCTCGTAGTACGCGGCCCGGTCGCACCCCTCGTGCACGGTCTTGCCGAACAGCCACTGCGGACGCAGCATGTGGTCCAGCGGCGGCGGGGGAGCGGCACCGGCCGCGTGCTGGAGCACCCAGATCAGGGTCTCCATGAAGTTCTCCGGCTGGATGGGACACCCGGGCACGTTGACGACGGGCAGCCCGCCCTGCGACCGGTAGTCCCAGCCCAGGTAATCCGCGAGGCCCATGCAGCCGGTCGGGTTGCCCGCCATCGCGTGGATGCCGCCGTACGCCGCACAGGTCCCGGCGGCCACCACCGCCCAGGCCCTGGGCGCCAGTTGGTCGATCCACCAGTTGAGCGTCTGCGGCTCGCCCGTGTCCGGGTCGTTGCCGAACGACGTCCAGTAGCCGTCGCCCTTGATGACGTTCTGGTTCGGGACCGAGCCCTCGATCACGAGGACGAACGGGGTCAGCTCGCCGCGTGCCGCCGCCCGGTACGGGGCGAGGAAGTCCTCGCCGCCCAGGCTGGGCGAGAGCACCTTGTTGACGAGATGGACCTTCGGCAGGCCCGGGATGAGACCGAGCACCACGTCCTCCAGCGACGGCTGGTCCGCAGCGGTCAGTGAGACGGTGTCGCCGTCGCAGCTCATGCCCTCCGAGATCCAGAGGATGTGGATCTCGTCGAACCCGTCCCGCGCCTCGGCCCCGCCGGGCTCGTCGCGCACCTCGGTGGCACCGTGCTGTGTCGTCATGTCTGCGCCCTCCGTTGCAGCCGGTCCCCGAGTGGTTGACGGGCCGCCGGGTCCGGGCCGTCCGCGGGTGCGAGCGGTTCGAGTTCGGCGGGCCGGAAGTAGTGGAAACGGCCGTACCAGCCGTGCAGGTCGGCGGCGGGATCGCCGTCGACCGTGACGGCCAGGTGCACGCTGCCGTCCACGTCGTGAAGGACCGCTGCGACCTGCGCGGTCCGCCCCGCCAGGAACATGTCCTGGGCGTCCGTACCCCGGCCGCGCGGGCACAGCCGCACCCGGCTGCCGGAACCGACGGGCACCCCGCCCACGAGCACGGAGTCGGTGGTCGGGGACAGCCCCTCTTCCCCGCCCTCCTGCCACCACGCGGGCCGCCCGGAAGCCGGGGGGTGAGCGCGGGCCGCTGGGGTCGGTGCGGTGGTTGCTGGGGGGTGCGTGGGGGTTGCGGTGGGCCGTGTGGGGCTTGCCGGGATTTGCGCGGGAGCCAGGGAACGGATCGCGCCGTGCAGCCCGGCGAGGACCTCCTGGGGCAGCGTCTCCACCCGGTCGAGGATCTGCGCGGCCCGTGTGTCGGTGGCCCGCGCCTCGGCCTTCTCCTCCTCGGTCAGTAGCATCGTGCGCAGCGTGAGGATCTCGTCGATCTCCGCCGCGTCGTGCAGATCACCGGGACTCTCCGGCGCGACCTGCGGAAAGTCCGGCAGGATGATCGGCGCGGAGAGCAGCACGGCGCCCGTGCCGTCCGTCCGGGGCGCGCCGCCCAGTACGGGGAACGTGAACGCGTTGCGGCAGCCGCGCGCGTGCTCCGCGAGGCCCTCGGGCGGATCGATCAGGGACACGAACTCCACGCCGTCCCCGCCGACGAGGGTGTGCGTGGCGATCAGTGCCTGCCGCAGCGCCTCGCCCCGGGGAGCCCGGGGATCCGGCAGCTCGCCGGTGTTCTCGGTCCGCACCCGCAGCCGGTACAGGTCCGGTGCGAGCGGCTCGGCGGCCACCGTCGTACGGGCCCGTACCTCCCGGCACCGCCGCACCGTCCGCCCGGCGTCCGACGGCAACGGCTCGTACTCCGTGCCGGCGGGCGCGCCGACCTCGCCGGTGCGCCCGCCGCGCAGCAGGTCCCGCAAAGGCAGCACGAGTTCGGTCTCGCGCGGCACCGCCTCCTCGAACGACAGATGCGCGGCACCGTCGGCCGACCGCAGTGACGCGACCGGGCGGTGCCGGCCGTCACCGCCGGCCGCCTCGACCTGTTTGTCCCGCATCTGCAGGTACCGCACCCGCACCCGTACGACCGCGTTGGCCCGCAGCACCCGCAGCAGGCACTCGGTCCGCTGGTACCAGGAGTCCGCGGAACCGGCGATCCCGGGCTCGACGGGGCCGTCCCGCTCCGCCCAGGCGCGCGGCAGCAGCACCCCGAACTGCCACCGGACCCGGTTCTTCGGCGAGGACCGGCGGTACGGATAGAGCAGGTAGCCCTCGTAGAGCACCGCGTCCGCGACGGCGCCGACCTGGTCGAAGGCCTCGGGCCCGACTCCGTCCGTCATGCCGCCTCCTCGTCACCGGTGTACCCGCGGATCTCTATCCCCCACGGTCACACCCGTCACGGCCGCTCGCCCCTCCGGAGGACCGTCATTGGGCCGCTCAGGGGACGACGAACAGCGCTTCGAAACATTCGAAGTATGGAGATCGAATTACGATCTTGCTGTCTGCGATGCTGGCAATCTTGTTGAAGTCTCCCCTTTGGCAAGCCATTTGAACTGCTGAAACAAAGATCTCGCCACTTGTTCGCCTAGACGAATGTTTCGAAATAATCACCGAAACTGTTGACAGATGACATGCCCAGACCAACACTCCCCACCAAGCCACACCCGCACAGGCCATACGAGGAGGAGGCACGACATGAACGCGTTCGATCACGTACTGAGCCGCAGGAGCGCGGGCGCCCTGCTGCTGGGAGCAGCGGCCGGGCTGGCCCTGCCCGGCACCGCCCGCGCCGCCACGGTCATCACCACGAACCAGACCGGCACCAACAACGGCTACTACTACTCGTTCTGGACCGATGCACAGGGCACGGTCTCCATGACCCTGGGCAACGGCGGCAACTACAGCACCAACTGGCGCAACACCGGCAACTTCGTCGCCGGCAAGGGCTGGAGCACCGGCGGACGCCGGAGCGTGACGTACTCGGGCAGCTTCAACCCGTCCGGCAACGGCTACCTGTCCCTCTACGGCTGGACGTCCAACCCGCTCGTCGAGTACTACATCGTGGACAACTGGGGCACCTACCGGCCCACGGGCACGTACAAGGGCAGCGTCACCAGCGACGGCGGTACGTACGACATCTACCTGACGACGCGGTACAACGCCCCGTCCGTCGAGGGCACCAGGACCTTCAACCAGTACTGGAGCGTACGGCAGTCGAAGCGGACCGGCGGCACCATCACCACCGGCAACCACTTCGACGCCTGGGCCCGCGCCGGGATGACCCTCGGCAGCTTCAAGTACTACATGATCCTCGCGACCGAGGGGTACCAGAGCAGCGGCAACTCCAACATCACGCTGACGTCATGAGGGCCGTACGACCGCTCTCGTCACGCTCGGCGGCGGCGGCCGCCACCGCCGTCGCGCTGGCCGCCGCCGGCGCGCTCACCGTCGGCGCCGCCCCGTCCCACGCGGCCGGCTGCTCCGGCTACGTCGGACTCACCTTCGACGACGGCCCGTCCACCGCCCACACCCCGGCCCTGCTGGCCGCCCTCAAGCAGTACGGGCTCCGGGCCACGATGTTCAACGAGGGCCGGTACGCGGCCGCCTATCCCGCCCAGGTGCGGGCCGAGGCGGCCGCCGGGATGTGGATCGGCAACCACAGCTACACCCATCCGCATCTGACCCAGCTGAGCCAGGCGCAGACCGACTCCGAGATCTCCCGCACCCAGCAGGCGATCGCGGCGGCCGGCGGTGGCACGCCGAAGCTGTTCCGCCCGCCGTACGGCGAGACCAACGCCACGGTCAAGGCGGTGGCCGCCAAGTACGGGCTGACGCAGGTCATTTGGGACGTCGACTCGCAGGACTGGAACGGGGCGAGCACCGACGCCATCGTCCAGGCCGTGTCCCGGCTGACCAACGGCCAGGTGATCCTCATGCACGAGTGGCCGGCCAACACGCTGGCCGCGATCCCGCGCATCGCCCAGACACTGGCGAGCCGTGGCCTGTGCGCGGGCATGATCTCCCCGCAGACGGGCCACGCCGTCGCCCCCACGGGCTGAACCGGCCCACGTCCCCGTTGGTGCGGCGGTCCGGTCGCCGTACCAACGGGCTTCGCGCGCTCGCGCCGTCCCCGATGCTTCGAACGCCGCCTTCCCCGCCCCCGCCCGCATGGGATCATGGTCCAGGTCCGCCCAGGCAGCCGACGGAGAGGAACCGCACATGTTCGATGCCTTGAAGAACCTCAAGGACAAGGTCGAGGACATCGCCGAGGAGCATGGCGACAAGATCGCCGACGGGCTGGAGAAGGTCGGCGACTTCATCGACGACCGCACCGACGGCAAGCACAGCGACAGGATCGACACGGCCGTCGACAAGGCGCAGGACTTCGTCGAGAAGCTGGGCGAGAACGGCAAGAAGCACTGACCCCAGGTCCCTGCCCTCCCGCACCGGTCACGGGGAGCGCGCGAGGTCGAGGCAGCAGCGCACGAAGTCCCGTACGACCGGATTCCGGTCGTCGGCCGGGGCCCAGGCCACGCCCACCCGCGTCGGACTCACTCCCGTGACCGGCCGGTAGACCACGCCGGGGCGGGCGTAGAACCGCGCGGCGGACTCGGGCGCGAGGGCGATGCCGTAGCCGCTCGCGATGGCGCTCAGCCAGTCGTCGGGCTGCTCGGTGACCGCGCCGACCCGGACCGGCCGGCCCTCGCGCTCGCCGGCGGCCAGCCAGTGCTCGCGCCAGGCCCCGGTCTCCTCCGGCGCGGCGACGAACGGCTCGTCCCACAGCTCGCGGAAGGCGATCTCGGTGCGCCCCGCGAGCGGATGCCCGCTCGGCAGCGCCACCCAGCGCGCCTCACGGAACAGCACCTCCACCCGCAGCGCCTCCTGCCCCGGGAACGGCAGCCGGAGCAGCGCCGCGTCCACCTCGCCGTCGGCCAGGCCCGCGCTCGGGTTCGTCCAGGCCGCCTGCCGGAGTTCGGCCCGCCAGCCGGGGCGCCGCCGGGCGAACTCGGCGACGATCTCCTGCGTCGCCTCGTTGGCCGCGCTCGCCACGAACCCCACGCGCAGCACCCGCGCCGAACGCCTGCCGGTGGCCTGCGTGGCGCGCAGGGCGTCGTCCCAGGAGGCGAGCAACTCCGGTACCCGGCACGCGAGTTCACGGCCCGCATCCGTCAGTGCCATCCCGGCGCGCGAGCGGTCGAAGAGCCGTACGCCGAGCTGGTTCTCCAACTGGCGGATCTGCTTGGTCAGCGCCGGCTGGGACACGAACACGCGCTCGGCGGCACGGGTGAGACTGCCCTCCTCGGCGACGGCGCGGAACGAACGCAGCAGACGCGTGTCGACATCCATTCCCACAGGTTATAGACGCTGGTATTGGACGGCATGCCGGCCGTCCGGTGAGGGTGGAGCCATGGATATCGCCTATGTGCTCGTCACCTGCGCGGCCGTCCTGGCCAACGGGAGCATCGCGGCCGCCGACATCGCGAAGGCGCCGTTCGTGCTCGCCAACTCGGCCGAGGTCGGCGTGCCACGCACCTGGCTCCCGTCGCTGGCACTGCTGAAGGCGGCCGGAGCGGTCGGGCTGCTCCTCGGCCTGTTCGGCGTACGCCCCCTGGGGATCGTGGCCGCTGCCGGACTGGTGCTGTTCTACGCCGGTGCGATGACCGCCCATGTCCGGGCGCGCGTGTTCCACAACATCGCCTTCCCGGGTCTGTTCCTCGCGCTGGCCGTGGGCGCGCTGGTCCTGGCGGCGGCCCGCTGACCAGTGCCGTCACGGCAGCCGTTCCAGGGCTACCAGGGCCGCGTCGTCGCCGAGGTCGCCGCGGACGTGGTGCAGCAGGTCACGGCGCAGGGCGGCCACCATCGCCTCCAGCGGCCGGCCCGCGTGCGCGCGTACCCGGGCGGTCAGGTCGTGGAAGCGGCCATGGCGGTCGCGGGCCTCGATGAAGCCGTCGGTGTACAGCACGAGACGGTCGCCGGGCGCGAACGGCACGTTCTGCACGGCGAGTTGGGTGTCCAGCAGATCGCCGAGCCCGAGCGGCGCGCCGGGGCGGTCGGGTTCGCAGGGCCGTACCTCGCCCGCGCGGACGAGATACGGCTCGGGATGGCCGCAGTGCACGATGCGGGCCACGGACTCGCCCGGCGGGAACTCCATCAGCAGCGCCGTCGCGAACCGCTCCGTGAACAGGGCGTCCTGCCCCCGGCCGTCGGTCTCCGCGAGGTCCGGCGCGCCGTCCAGCGCGGCGATGTGCCGCCGGGCCCGGGCGTCCAGCCGCTCTGCGGCCCTCGTCAACGACGGCTCCCGACAGGCGAGTTCACGGAACGCGTTGAGCAAGATCGAGGTGGCGCCGACGGCCGGCAGCCCCTTGCCCCGTACGTCACCGATCAGGATCCGGGTGCCGTACGGCGTGTGCAGCGCCTCGTAGAAGTCGCCGCCGATCCGCGCCTCCGACTCGGCCGGCAGGTACACACCGGACAGGGCGAGCGAGTCGACGCGGCGGGGCAGCGGATGCATCAGGGCGCGCTGCGCGGTCTCGGCGACGGAGCGGACCTGTCGCAGCTGCCGTTCCCGGCGCTGCCGCAGGGAGCATGCGGCCAGCGAGGTGAGTCCGACCACGAACAGACTGCCGAGCGTGACGTCCGCGTCCGGATGCCCGCAGCTCCCGGCCTCCCACCGGAGCAGCACCGTGATCACGAGCACGGCGGACGCGAGCACCGCCGTCGCCCACCGGGGGAGCAGGACGGCGGCCAGCACGGGCACGGCGGCCAGGATCGGTGTGATGTGCAGCCAGTCCGGGGTGAGCAGATCGGTGACGGTGACGACCGCCATGAGCAGCACGGGTGCCGAGACGATGAACGCGCGTACCGGGATGGGCGGGGTGGTGAGGTGATCGGTGGGGTGAGAGGTCATCGTCGCGGGGTGGGCCGTAGCGGGTCGAGGATCCGGTGGGAGCGTGCGGACGGGGCGGGCGCCGGTTCCGACAGACAGGTCAGGGCCGACTCCAGGGGCCGCAGCAGACGCTGGTCCGTGGCGGCACCGGGCGGGGGATCGCAGCCGGGGGCGCCGAGCCGGGCGAGGGCGTGGGCGTGCCGGGCGGCCGGCAGCGCGGGGTGCGGCCGGCCGCCCCGGCAGGAGTAGGCGCACAGGGCCGTCGTCCGCAGCAGGCGCGCGTACGGCCGGGAGAAGCCCGAGTCGTCGGGCGCACCGGACTCCGTGTCGAGCAGGCGGCCCGTCGTGGTCACCTGCCCGGCCACACCGCTCAGCGTGCGCAGCACCCGGTGGTCCAGGTGCCAGCGGTGGCGCCGGGCGGTCGGCCGGAGGTTCCAGCGCAGGCTCTCGTGTGCCTCGTCCACGGCGGTGCGGGCCCGGGTGAGAGCCGTGTCGAGGTCGTCCTCCCAGGCCGGCCCGAGCACGCTCCGTGGCCGCTCCCGTCGTACGACCGCGTCGGCCAGGCCGTCGAGGTGCCGCGCGACCAGCAGCCGCAGCTCCTCCAGGGCCCGCTCGGCGGACCGCACGCGTACGGCGGGGAAGAGCAGCGCGCCGCACGCCAGGCCGAAGCCGATGCCGAGCACGATCTCCACGAGGTGGGTGATCAGCTCGCTGTGGTGGCGGCCGCGGACCAGGACGAAGGTGATCAGGGCGGTCATCGGGACGTGCAGGCCGTGGTGGCCGAGGAAGCCGTGCCGGGCCAGCAGCACGGAGACGAAGGCGACGAGCACCAGTCCCGCCATGCCGGGCCCGGCGTACAGCGCGCCGGGCACCGCGACGAGGGCGCCGAGCAGGCATCCGGCGGCGTACCGCGTGGCGGCGCCGATCGTCGCCGCCACGGTCGTCTCGACGACGAGCAGGGCCGCGACGGCGCCCGCGTAGGGGTCGGAGACATGCAGCAGCAGTACGCAGGCCTGCCAGGTCAGCCCGGCCGCCACGGCGGCCCGCGCCGCCTCGGCCCATCCGGCCCGGCGGATCCGGGACATGAGGGCGGACAGCTGTGCGCTGTGCATGACGGGGTCGTCTCCCTTCCACCAGTGATTCCGGCGGGGCCGTCGAGCCGCCCAGGATAAACGGACAAATGGGGCAGGTGGCAAATAAGGGTGGTGTAGGGACGGCTGTTCACATCTCAAGGGAACGGCCGGTGTCCGCGCCCCTTTCGGGTCGGTTCAAGGGACCGTAAAATGCGGGTCCGCAGCCATGGGGGCGCTGCTGATGGGGGGAGCGGTCATGTCCGCAGGTTCATACGGTCCGTACGGCGGGAACGGCTCGGAGCCATGGCCCGGGACACCGCCGATACCGCCGATACCGCCGATGCCGTCGAGTCCGCCGCTCGCGCCGCCGGACGCCTGGCGGGCCGCCGGGGTCGCCCTGCTCAACCTGAGCGGTCTCGGCCTGGGATACGTGCTGCTGCGACGCCGGCTGCCGGCCGCCGTGTGCTGGGCGGCGACGGCCGCGCTGCTGCTGGTGGCCCTGCCCGCGGACGCCGACGGAGTGCCCGGCGCCGCGCTCGCCGGCTACGCCGTACTCCTGCTGCTCGCGGCCGTCCACGGCGGCATCGTCGGACGCCGCACCCGGCTCGCCTGGCCGGGCAGAGCGCCCCTCGCCGTGCTGCTGGGCGTGGCGCTGCTCGCCGTACCGGCGGGCGGCGCCCTCTGGTACCAGGACGCCCACCACGAGGCGGTCGAGCAGGCCCTGCTCGACCGCCTCGACCGGGCCGACCGCCTGGTCCAGGCGAGCGGCCGGCAGCCGTTCACCACCGCCGAGTCCGGCTACCGTTCGGCCCTGGCCGTCTACCGCGACCTCGCGACGAACCACTCCGGCTCCCGCGCGGCCGGGCGAGTCCCGGACAGCCTGCGGACCTACTACACGACGGTCGGCGCGCCCTACGGCCGCCAGGAGTACTGCGAGGCCGTCGAGCCGCTGAAGTATCTGCGCACGGTCCCCGACGCCATGCCGAAGCAGCAGCTCGGATCGCTGGCCCGCTGGCCCGACGACCGGCTCGCCACCTCGCTCTACGAGTGCGGCACACAGCGCCTCACGGCCGGCGGGACCGACTGGGACGCCCGCTTCGGCGACCTGCTCACCACCTTCCCGAAGTCCGCGCCGGCGACCAAGGTGGCACCCGCCCTCGACTCGGCGGTGGCGAAGGCGGAGAAGGACGTCCGGGGCGGCCAACCCTGCGCCGCCGTCGAGCGGTTGCGCGACCTGGACACGCGCATCGGCGGGCTGTCGAAGTCGTCCGGCGACACGGACGGCAGCCTGGCCAAGGCCGCCGGACGCGCCGGGCGGAGCGGTGACGCGGGGGAGTACGCCTGCGGAGTCGCCCAGTACAAGAACGGCGACTTCGACGCGGCCCAGAAGACCATGGAGCAGTTCGTCGCGGACAACAAGAACGACGGGAACGTGGCCCGCGCCAAGAAGATCGCCATAGCCGCCGAGGTCGCCCAGACCCTCCCGCAGGCCGGCAAGCAGCTGCCCACCACCGCCTCCGGCGGGAGCATCTCCGTCACGGTGAAGAACGACAGCCCGCACGACGTCACCGTCCTCTACACGGGCCCCGTCACCGGCAGCTTCACCCTCAAGGCCTGCGGCGGCTGCACGTCGTACACCCTCGCCGACACGCTGCTGACCGGGTTCAAGCCGTGCAACGACAGCGGCAAGGACTACCCGCAGCGCACCCTCAGCCTGCCGGTGGGCACCACCTACTTCGTGCACAAGCCCAACGGTGGCAGTACGACCCCGGCTTCGGACACGGCCAAGCTGCGGTCCGGCTACATCTACACGGAGTGCGCCTACACCACGCGGACGCTGGGGTCGAGTTACTGACCTGCCTCCTGCTGCCGTCTGCCCCTGCCTCCTGCCCTTTGTCCTCGGAGTCCCTTCGAAAGCCCGGTACTGGTGGCCGAAACGGGCGGGGAGGGGCACGTGAGACGCATGACGGCTCGACCGGCGAACGCCCATCAGGCCCGCCTGCTGAAGCTGCTGCGGGACGGCGGCCCCAACTCCCGTGCCCAGCTGGGCGACCAGGTCGATCTGTCCCGGTCCAAGCTGGCCGTGGAGGTGGACCGGCTGCTGGAGACGGGCCTGGTGGTTGCCGACGGACTCGCCGCCTCGCGCGGCGGCCGCCGCTCCCACAACGTCCGGCTCAGTCCCGACCTCAGGTTCCTCGGGGTCGACATCGGCGCGACCTCGGTCGACGTCGCCGTCACCAACGCCGAACTGGAGATCCTCGGCCATCTCACCCAGCCGCTGGACGTCCGTGTGGGACCGGTCGCGGTCTTCGAGCAAGTCCTGGACATGGCCGGGAAGTTGAAGGCAGCAGGACTCGCCGAGGGCTTCGACGGGGCCGGCATCGGCGTCCCGGGACCGGTCGACTTCCCCGGGGGCGTGCCGGTCGCCCCGCCGATCATGCCCGGCTGGGACGGCTTCCCCGTACGGGAGGCGCTCAGCCAGGAACTCGGCTGCCCGGTCATGGTCGACAACGACGTGAACCTCATGGCGATGGGGGAACAGCACGCCGGAGTCGCCCGCACCACGGCGGACTTCCTCTGCGTCAAGATCGGTACCGGTATCGGCTGCGGGATCGTCGTCGGCGGCCGGGTCCACCGGGGTACGACGGGCAGCGCCGGCGACATCGGCCACATCCAGGCCGTGCCCGACGGCCGCCCCTGCGTCTGCGGCAACCGGGGCTGCCTGGAAGCCCACTTCAGCGGCGCGGCCCTGGCCCGGGACGCGACGCAGGCGGCCGGACAGGGGCTGTCCGCCGAACTCGCGGCGCGACTGGCGGCGAACGGCACCCTGACCGCCGTCGACGTCGCCGCCGCGGCCGCCGCGGGCGATGGCGCCGCACTCGACCTGATCCGTGAGGGCGGCACCCGGGTCGGCCAGGTCATCGCCGGACTCGTGTCCTTCTTCAACCCCGGCCTGGTGGTGATCGGCGGCGGGGTGACCGGCCTCGGCCAGGCGGGCCTGGTCACCCGCCACGACAAGCGCTGCCCGCTGTTCCACGCCAAGGACGGGGTCGTCAACACAGGCAACGGGATGGGCTACGACATGGTCCCGTTCGGCACCGGAGACATCGACTACCGGTCGTTCTTCACCCGCGTCGGGCACCGGAACCATCACAACCCGATGGTCGAGCAGGACAACGCCCCGAGCGCGACCGACCCGGGCCGGTCCCTGCGACACGCGGCGATCGGCTACCGCAACCTGGCGGCGCTGCGCCGGTAGCGGTCCGTACGGCGCGCGGTCTCCCCGGCGTGTGAGAGGAGGCCGCACGCCCTGAACTTGTCTGGTCAAGTTTGGTCCTGGTTCTTCCGCTCGACAGCGGCGCCCGCTACTCATGTCCCGTTCGTTGCGCACAGTCAGGCCGTGCGGACACCGCTCCGCACGGCATCCTCACCAACGGGACGAGGTACCACGTATGCGACCGTGCTGGAGATCCCTGGTCGGGCTGCTCGCCCTCCTCGGCGCACTGATCGTCTCCGCTCCCGCGCCCGCGCAGGCGGCCGGGAGCAGTGGCAATCTCATCGTCAACGGCGATGCGGAGAGCGGCGGTTACTGCACCTCCGACTGGTCGGCCGCCACCACGGTGCCCGGCTGGACCACCGAGGCCGGCGGCATCGACGTCATGTGCCACTCCGTCGCCTCCTTCGGCCTGCCCGGCGACGGCAACACGCCCGGCAAGGCCTTCTTCGGGCCGGGCAACCTCGGCGACGGGGCGATGACCCAGACCGTCGACGTGTCCTCCGCCGCCTCGGCCATCGACGCGGGCGGTGTGCACTACAACCTGGCCGGCTGGCTCGGCGGCTGGACCACCTACAGCGGCTATGTCGCGGTGAGCCTGCACTTCCACGACGCCGGCGGACACCCCCTCGGCGCCACCGCCAAGCTGCCGACCGTCTCCGCGTCCGACCGGGGCCTCGCCACCGAGTTCCTCGCGCGCAGCACCACCGGCTCCGTGCCCACCGGCACCCGGTCCATCCAGGCCGAGGTGCAGTTCCTGTCGACGAGCAACGAGACCGGCTACCTCGACAACCTCTCCCTCACCCTGGACACCCCGGTCACCGCACCGGCCCCGCTTGCCCCGCCCGTCTCCAAGGTTCCGGGCTACGACCACGTGTTCATGGTCATGATGGAGAACACCGACTACTCCGAGGTCATGAACGACCCGGCGGACACGCCGTACATGCACAGCCTCATGGCCCAGGGCGCCACGCTCACCGACCACCACGCCGTCTACCACCCGAGCGACGAGAACTACCTCGCCGTCGCGGGCGGTGACACCTACACCAAGGGCGCCACGTACTTCCCGAACATCAACTCCCCGGAGCGCAACCTCGGCGACACCATCGAGGCGGCAGGCAAGACCTGGAAGGCGTACGAGCAGGGCATGGGCACGCCCTGCAACACCAAGAACAACAACGACAGTTACTACGAGCCGGACGACGCGCCCTTCATCAACTACACCGACATCAGCGGTGACGCGGCCCGCTGCGCGGCCCACCTGGTCGACACCTCGCAGCTGACCACCGACCTGAAGTCCGCAGCCGCCACGCCGAACTTCTCCTGGATAGCCGCCGACGACTACTACGACGGCGAGGCCTCCGGCAACGGCAACGCCACCAGCCTGAAGACCCAGGACGGCTGGCTGAAGCAGACGCTGGCTCCGGTCCTGGCCTCCCCCGCCTGGACGCAGCAGCGCTCGCTGCTCATCCTGACCTGGGACGAGAGCCAGAACGAGGCCTACGACCACGTGGTCACCACGCTCGTCGGTTCCCAGGGCAGCGTCCCGGCCGGCACCAGCAGCCCGGCCCACTACGACCACTACGGCATCGCCCGCACCATCGAAGCCGCCCTCGGCCTGCCCGGCCTCACCGCCAACGACACCTACGCCACGCCGCTCAACGACGCGTTCGTACCGTCCACCGCGACGGTACCGACCCTCACCGGCGGCCTGAACGCGGTCGCGAACGGCGGCAACATGACCTTCCGGTACGCGGTGCCGTCGGCGGGCCAGGTGAACGCCAAGAACTGGATCGGTGTCTACCCGGCGGGCGTCACCCCGGGCAAGCAGTCCTCGCTGACCTGGTCCTACGCCCCGAACGCCAGCGGCGCGCTGACGTTTTCGACAAGCAGGACGGGCGGCACAGGGACGTACGACGTGTACTACCTGGCCGACGACGGCTACTCGGTCCTCGCCGGACCGTTCACCGTGACCGTCGGCTGACAACCTACGGCGCTCGGCGCACCGGACGCGACCGCGGCAGCCGGTGGTCGCGCGCGAGCGGCGCGTCCAGGACCCAGTCGGCGTCCCCGTGCGCACGCGGGGCGCCGGCCGGCCGGGGCCGCCGGACCACGGCGGCCTGCACGGGTCAGCCGAGGCGGCCGGGGATGCCCGGACGACTCGGCGAGCAGGTCGGCCGCGAGACACTCCCGGAGAGGTGACACCACAGCATGGCGGTCACAGGCCCAGGGCGATGGCCGCGCGGGTCAGCTCGGCCGTGTTGGTGATGTTGAACTTGGCCCGGATGCGGCGCAGGTAGGCGTCCACGGTGTGGGTGGACAGTCCCATGTGGCGGGCTGTCTGGAGGTAGGTGCGGCCGGCGGCGATGTGCCGCAGTGTCTCCCGCTCGCGCGGTGCCAGCGTGGGCTGGGGAGCGGGGGCGGAAGCGGGCGCGGGAGCTTCGGAGTGCGGTGCGGCGAGAGTGGCACTCATGAGGCTGTCCTCCGACGGGATCTGTCCGATTAGGGTGGTTTGCCCTTGTTCCTCCACTTTGTGCGCCGTACTTCATGAGCCTGTCCGCCGACTGTCACAGGCGTGTCACAGGGACCGGGGACTGGTTTGGATCATGTCAGGCGAGACCGGTCCGGTGGGCGTACAGGGCCGCCTGGACCCGGTTCTCCAGGCCCAGCCGGGTCAGGATCCGGTTGACCCGGCTCTTCACGGTCGCCTCGCTCAGCCCCAGGTCCGCGGCGATGCGGGCATTGGACAGCCCTCGCGCGACCAGCACCAGGACCTGGATCTCGCGCTCGGTGAGCGTGCCGTCGAGCGGTGCCGGAGCGGGCGTGGGCGCCGTCGGCAGCAGCGCGGCCGGCAGCGCGGTGACGGTGTCGACGAGGCGCCGGGTGACCGTCGGGGCGAGGACGGTCTCGCCGTCGGCCGCCATGCGGAGGGCCTCGGCGAGCTGCTCGGGCCGGCTGTTCTTCAGCAGGAAACCGACGGCCCCGGCGCGCAGGGCCGCGTGCACGTACTCGTCCAGGTCGAACGTGGTCAGCACCAGCACGCGTGGCGCCGGCCCCGGACCCGGCCAGTCCCGGACGATCCGCCGGGTCGCCTCGACGCCGGTCGTGCCGGGCATCCGTACGTCCATCAGCACCACGTCCGGGCAGAGCGCCACGGCCTGGGCGACGGCCTGCTCGCCGTCGGCCGCCTCCCCGACGACCGACAGGCCCTCGCGGCGGTCGATGACGAGACGCAGCGCGGTCCGCACGATCTCCTGGTCGTCCACCACCAGCACGCGTACGGTCACCGGTCCCCCCGGGGAGCATGAGGCACCCGCGCGGACAACACGGCGTACAGCCGCCAGCCGCCGTCCGGACGCGGCCCGGCGTCCAGCTCGCCGTCGAAGGCCGCCACGCGCTCCCGCATCCCGACGAGCCCCCGTCCGGTACCGGGCACCGGCCGGTGGCCCGGGGCCGGTGGATCGTTGTCGACCTCGATCGTCAGCCGTGTGCCGTCACCGTGCACCGCGATCCGTACGGCGACCGGACCGGCGTGCTTGACCACGTTCGTCAGCGACTCCTGGACGACCCGGTAGGCGGAGACCTGCATCCCGGCGGGCGGCGCCGACCGTCTGTCCACCTCGTCCACCTCGACGGCACAGGTGACCCTGCATCCGGCCGAGGCGGCGACGCCGACGAGCTGGTCGAGACGGTCGAGCGACGGTTCGGGGGCGAGGCCCCGCTCGCCGTCCCGTTCGCCGAAGGAGAGCAGCCCGAGCAGCCGGCGCATCTCGGTGAGCGCCGTGTCGGCGGTGCGCCCGATGACGCCGACGGCCTGCGCGGCCTCCTCCCGCTGGAGCGGACCGGAGACGAGCACGTCCTCGGCCGCCCGCGCCTGGAGGGCGATCGCGCTGACGTGATGGGCGACGACGTCGTGCAGATCGCGCGCGATCCGGGCACGCTCGGTGAGCACGGCCTGGCGCGCGTTGAGCTCCCGCTCGGCCGCGAGTCGCCGGTTCAGCTCACGCAGCCGGGCCGCGTCGGCGTCGATCCGGCGCCGCCCGAACCCCAGCAGCCAGGCCAGGGCGAAGAAGAACACGAACGTCGTGACACTGATCGGCTCCAGCGAGCCGAGCCGCGGCCGCTCCCAGTGCCCGGTCAGCGCGTCCGTGACGGCGGCCGAGACAAGGCTGAGCACGGTGAGCGGCGCACTCGCCGACGCGGGCCTGCGGCGGGCCAGGGCGTAGACGCCGAGCATCAGCAGAAACGGCCCCGGCACCTTCGTCGGGACCGGGCCGAGCGCCTGGAAGAGGACGTACAGCCCGGTCATCGCGAGCAGCACGGCTCGCGGCGCCGTCCGCCGCCACAACAGCGGCACGGTCTGCGCACCCCACAGCGCCACCCCCCAGCCGGGCGGCCCGGGCGTCCGGTCCACCACCGTGGCCATGTCGAACAGTGTGAGTCCGCCGACCCACACGGCATCCGTCAGCCGGGGTCGGCCGGCGAGCCGGCGCAGGGCGGCTCCGGGCAGGGCGTTCACCTGGATGGTCATCTCGGTCGTCAGGCTAGACGACCCGGTGAGCGCAGCGGATCCACCGCAGGGCGCGCATCGAAAGGTGCGTCGGCGCGCCCAGGATCGGCATCGAGCCCGAGGCGCCGCCGAGGCGGCCCGCCCTAGCGTCCGGGACATGACGAACACAGCCGTACAGCCGCCGTCTCAGCCGACGACGGACCAGCCCCCGCCGACGACAGGCCGGTCCCCGCAGCGGACGCCGGCCCGCACACACACCTGGCCCTTGCTGCCGCTCGGCACCGCGGCGATGCTCTTCGCGGTCGGCGGCCGGTGGGACATCGCGGCCGCCGCCTGGCTCTTCCCCGTCCTGCTGCTGCGCTTCAGCCGCCTGAGCCGCGCCTGGTCCGGAGCGCTGTGGATCTGGGCGGCGCACCTCGCGGCGGCCGTCTTCTGGGTCCAGGAGTCGGCGATCGGCTTCAACCCCGTGGTGCTCGCCGGAGCCCTGGCCCTGGCCGCCCTGCAGACGCTGCCGTTCCTCGCCGACCGACTCCTCGTGACGCGCCTGCGTCCGGCGTGGGCGGCGCTGGTCTTCCCGGCCGGTGTGGCCGCCGTGGAGTTCCTGATCACCCTGGTGTCCCCGTTCGGCACGGCGTACGGTTCGCTGGCCGTCACCCAGCACGGAGACCTCCCGCTCCTCCAGGTCGTCTCGGTCACCGGCCCCTGGGGCATCGGCTTCCTCATCGCCTACGTCGCGAGTACCGTCAACCGCCTCTGGGAGGGGGCTACCTGGCGGCGCGGCGCCCTCGCCTGCACGGCCGTCCTGCTCGGTGTGCTGCTCGCGGGCGGCGCCCGGCTGGCCTTCTTCCCGCCGCAGAGCACGACCGTACGGATCGCCGGTATCACCCCGGCCCGCACCGTCACCGACACGCAGAAGGCCACGTTCGCCCGGGTCGCCGACGGCCGCGGGGGAGTGGCCGGCGCCCCCGCCGCCGCGGTGCGGCCCGCGATGAGGGCCGTCGAGGACGATCTGCTCGCCACCACCCGCCGCGAGGCCGCCGCCGGCGCGAAGATCGTGATCTGGCCCGAGAACGCCGTCCGGACCCAGGAGGCCGACGAGGCCGCCGCCATCGCCGCCGCACGGCGCGAGGCCCGCCGCTCGCACGTCTACCTGGAGATCGGCGTCCGCGTGTACAGCACCACCCCGCCCGCCTACGGCAAGGACGAGGCACTCCTCATCGACCCGAGCGGCAAGGTGCTCTGGACCTACCAGAAGGCCCACCCCATCCCCGGCTCGGAGAAGTACACGCCCGGCGACGGCCATGTCCCCGTCGTCCGCACCCCGTACGGCCGCCTCGCAGGCGTCATCTGCTACGACGCCGACTTCCCGGCCCTGATGCGCACCCGGGCCGACATCATGCTCGTCCCCTCGCACGACTCGAAGGAGTACGGCGCCGCGCACACCGACAAGGCCGGCCTGCGCGCAGTCGAGAACGGCTACGCCCTGATCCGCCAGGACGCGGAGGGCGTCTCGACCGCCTACGACAGCACGGGGCACGTCCTCGCCACCTCGGACTACTTCACCACCGGCCGGCAGACGATGGTGGCCGACGTCCCCGTGCACGGCGTCCGGACCGTCTACGACCGCATCGGGGACACCTTCGCCTGGCTCTGCCTGGCCGCGCTCGCCGCGCTCACCGCCACGGCCATCGTCCGGCCCCGGCGCCCGGCGGACCGCTGAGACGCCACGCGACGGCCCCTGGGACCGGGCATCGTCCACCCATGGGGCCCAATCCTCGCCCGGGTTGACCGGTCGGCGGCGTGTACGCGCGGCCGGGCCGCGGCTCTCGCTTATCGTCGGCCGGACACCGACATCCGGAGTGATGATGGAAAAAACGGATGAACTGGTTGGTGTGGCCGAGGGCGTGCCGGTCGTACCCGTCGATCCGCCCGTGCGCCGCATCCGGCCCTGGCTGCACGGCGCCGCTCTCGCGATCGCGGCCGTCGCCGTCGCCGTACTCCTCCTCACCAATACCCCGTGGCTGCACCAGCCGGCCGTCCAGGCCTGGCGCACCGTCTGCCTCGCCATCACCGTCCAGGCGCTCCCCTTCCTGCTCCTCGGCACCGCGCTGTCCGGCGCCATCAACGCCTTCGTGCCGGCCGGTCTGTTCACCAAGGTCCTGCCGAAGCGGCCCGCCCTTGCCGTCCCGGTGGCCGGCATCGCGGGCGCGGTACTGCCGGGCTGCGAGTGCGCCTCCGTCCCCGTCGCGGGCAGCCTGATCCGGCGGGGCGTGACCCCGGCCGCCGCCTTCGCCTTCCTGCTCTCCGCCCCGGCCGTCAACCCCGTCGTGCTGACCGCCACCGCCGTCGCCTTCCCGGGCAACCCCGCCATGGTCGCCGCCCGGCTGATCGCCTCCCTCGCCACCGCGGCCGTGATGGGCTGGCTGTGGCTCTGGCTGGGCAAGGAGAAGTGGCTGCGCCCCATGCCACGGCACCGGCACACCGGCCACCGGCCCGGCCACGCCCGCTGGAACGAGTTCCGGCTCGCCTTCCAGCACGACTTCCTGCACGCCGGCGGCTTCCTGGTGCTCGGCGCGATGGCCGCCGCCACCTTCAACGTCGCGGTACCGCGCTCCGTCCTCGACACCTTCTCCGGCTCGCCCTGGCTGTCGGTGCTCTTCCTGGCCGGGCTCGCCGTGCTGCTGGCGGTCTGCTCGGAGGCCGACGCGTTCGTCGCCGCCTCGCTCGCCGGGTTCTCGCCGACCGCCCGGCTGGCCTTCATGGTGGTCGGCCCGATGGTCGACCTGAAGCTGATCGCCCTCCAGGCGGGCACCTTCGGGCGGGCGTTCGCCTGGCGGTTCTCCACGGCCACCACCGCCGTGGCGGTCGCCGCGAGCGTCCTGACCGGAGGCGCGCTGCTGTGAGACGCCCGGTACAGACCCTGCTGCTGACCCTCACCGGCATCGGCCTGCTGCACACGGCCCTGTTCACGGACATCTACCTGCGCTACGTCAAGGCCGGCCTGCGCCCGCTGCTCATCGTCTCCGGCGTGGTCCTGCTGCTGCTCGGGCTGGCGTCGGCGGTCATCGGGGACGGACGGCGGCACACGCACCACGAAGACCACGGTCATGTCCACTCCGGGGCCCCGCGCATCGCCTGGCTGCTGTTCCTCCCGGCGCTCAGCCTGCTCTTCTACGCTCCGCCCGCGCTGGGCGCGTACACGGCGGCACGCTCGAACACCAAGCCGGTCACTGTGCAGAAAGGTTTCGCTCCGCTGCCCGCGACGTCCCCCCTGCCGCTGACCCTCACGGACTTCACCAAGCGCGTCCAGCAGGACCGCAGCCTGGCCATCAGGAGCCGTACCGTCCAGCTCACGGGCTTCGTCACCCCGGCCGGGGACGGCGACGGCTGGTACCTGACCCGCATCATCTTCACGTGCTGCGCCGCCGACTCACAGACCGTCAAGGTCCGCGTGTACGGCACCGAGGCACCCCCCGCCGACACCTGGCTCGCGGTCACCGGCACCTGGCATCCCCGGGGTGCCCTCGGCACGAAGACCGCGCAGGCGGCGCTGGACGTGACGGACACCCACCCGATCGCCCAGCCGGTGAACGCCTACACGGACGATCTGCCGCTCACCCCGTCGTAGTCCGGAGTACGGCCTTCCGCCGGCCCGTCGCCGAGCGGCACGCCCGTGACCGGGCGGGGCCGGATGCGCACGGTCCAGCCGCGGGTGGACGGCCGGCACGGCCCGGCGGGTGAAGACGATCCTGTCCAGGGACACACTGCCCAGCAGCCGCAGCGCCTCGACCCGGTCGAGGTCGACGCGGCGCGGGCGGAGCGGCACCGCGGGGGATCGGTGCCGCTCCTGACTCCACTCTGGCCCGTCTCGCACGGTCCCGGCCAGTGCCCTTCGGTCCTGGTTCGGGTGGCTTCCTCACTCATGCCGCCGCGATCCCGATTGAGGTGCACGATGGAGTGGTGGCACCCGTCGTACGCCCGGCGCGGTGGAGAGGAGGCGGTGACGATGGCCCGGACACCTCCCACGACAGTCACCCCGGTACGGCTGTGGCGGTGGCGGCGCAATCCACTGCGCCGGCACAGCGACGTCGTCGAGGCCTGGATCGTCCTTGCGACCTGGGTGCTCGCCGTTCTGTGCGGGGTCGTCGCCGGCCTCGCCGCGGCGCATTCCGCCGACTCGACGTTCTCCGCCCGGCGGGCCCAGGTGCACGCGGAGCACGCCGTGATCACCGACGACGCGGCGCGCACCCCCACCAACGGGACCGGCTACGACGACGGACGGGTCTGGGCCACCGTGCGCTGGACGGACGCCCGCGGCGTGGTCCACACCGACCGGGCGAAGGTCACCCCCGGCGCCCCCGCCGGTTCCCAGGTGACGGTCTGGACGAACCGCGCGGGGCGCGTCGTCTCCCCGCCGGTCACCGGCACCGCGGCGGACATCCAGGCAGCCCTCACCGGTGCCCTCGTCGCCCCGTCGGCCGGCGCGGCCGTCTGGGTCGTGGGCTGGGGCATCCGCACCCGGCTCATCCGGCGGCGCATGGCCGAGTGGGACGAGGAGTGGAAGCAGATAGGGCCGAGCTGGGGGAACCTGAGCGGCGGCCGCGGCTGACCAGGTGACACCGGTCCACCGGGATCCGTGCGGCCTCCGGTTGTCCCTGGGATCCGCGTCGCATCCGAGCCTCATGGCATTCAGGCGGCGTCAGACCTTTCCCCGGATCCGGGCTGCCCGGCCTCTCCGGGCATTCGCGTGGCATCCGGCCCTTCCCGGGATCCACGCGGGACCCGCCCTTTTCCCGGATCCTCCTGACATTCGCGCGGGACCCGCCCTTTCCCGGATTCCGGCGGCACCCGGTATTTCCGGCATTCAGGCGGCGTCCGGCCCTCCCCGGTATCCGCGCGGCGCCCGGCCTTCCCGAGTCCGCGTGGTGCGTGGCCGATGCCGGCGCCCATGTGCCAACCCGCGCTTTCGGGATCCGCGTGGAGCTGGGCCCCTTCCGGTATTCGCGGGGCATTCGGCCTTCCGCGTCCCGCGTGGCGTGTGGCCGATGCCGGTATCCATGGGTCGCCCCGTGCTTCCGGGATCCGTGCGGAGCTGGGCTCTTTCCGGTGTTCGCGGGGCATTCGGCCTTCCGCGTCCCGCGCGGCGTGTGGCCGATCCCGGTATCCACGCGTGACCCCGTGTTTCCGGGATCCACACGGAGCCCGGCCCTTCCCGGCGCTCACATGGTGCGCTCGGTCCTCCCGCGAATCCACGCAGCCCCAGCCCTTGCCGGGCATTCACGCGGCACATGGCGTTTCCCGGACACGGAAGGGCGGGAAGGGCCAACCCGCTTCTCGCGGATCCGGATTGCGCGGTGCGCGGTTCCCGGCCGCTTCTCCGCGTCTGTCTCGGTCCTTCCCGCCACTACCAGCACACCACGGAAACCTCCGGCCCACCAGGGGCGTACGGCCCCGGCATCACGACCATGTCACTCGAAAGGGTCGTTCCTGTGCCGCGCGGGCCGTACGAGCGCATGACCGGACCCGGGGCGGTGAGACCTCTGTCATGGAGACACCGGCTTCGGGGCACCCACTCCCGGCCCAGCGCACCCCGTCCGAGCCCGCCATCGTGTTCACGGCGGACTTCACCTCCGCCCGCCAGTGGGTCGCGGGCCGTTCCTGGGCGTATCCCGGCGGCGGCCCGGTGAATCCGGGCGACGACAAACTCGACCACCTGGTGTCCGACCCCTCCTACTCCCGCTCCGGCGTCTTCAAGGCCACCCGGCGCCCGGACGGCGACTGGGACACCGGCCTGCTGACGACCGAGGGCAGCGAGGAGGCCTTCACAGTCCGGTCCGGGGACGTGCTGGAGGCCCGGGTACGGCTGCCCCGTGAGGTCGGGGCCTGGCCGGCGATCTGGACCTGGCGTGACGGTGACCAGGAGATCGACGTCTTCGAGTACCACCCGGACCACCCGGACCTCCTGGAGTTCGGCAACCACGTCCGCCGCGCCGGCGCCTCTTTCCGGGACGCCGCCGTCAGCCCGGGGGCCTGGGTCGATCTGCGCACCGAGTTCGGGGCCCGCTCCGTCGTCTGGTCGGTGAACGGCGCCAAGGTCTTCGCCGACGGCCGGGGCGTGGGCCACCACTGGCACGCCCACCTCATCGTCAACCTCTCGGTCTCCGCGGGCCGTTACCACCCCGCCCCCGCTCCGGAGACGACCGAGATGACGTGCGAGGTGACCGGTCTCGTCGTACGCCGCCCCCAGCCGGCCGACCGGATGCCGGTCGACTGACGACGGCCCCGGCTGGATCCGGTAGCAGGAGAACGACGAGCACCGACGGCATGCCCCTCCTGGCCGCCACCGCGGTCGGAGGCCTGGCGTTCGTCGCCGTACGCCCCCACGGCCCACCGCGTGCCCCGGCGCCCGCCCCCGTCGGCCCAGGCTTCCGTGCGCCCACCCGCCTCACCCGAACGGTAGAGTGGCCGACCGGCAGCACTCGGTAACTTACCGTGATCATTGCTGGTCAACCCTGCGGAGGCGTCGACATGTCCACCCCGTCCACTGGCTCCCGCTCGCTTGCGCCGATCGAGGTCGGCCCGGGCGACGACCGTTACGAGGCGCGCCGCCGGGGCTTCAGCCAGCGGTGGATCGCCACACCGGATCACGTGGTGGTGGCCACGAGCACGGCCGACGTCGTGGCCGCCGTGAACGCGTGGCTGGCCCGGCATCCGGGCACCGGGACGCCGCCGCGCCGGATCACCGTTTGGTCCGGCGGCCACTGCTACCGCGCGGCCCGCCCGGCAGCGCGTAGGCGTACGGCCGGTCGTCGGGCAGTACGGCGACCGGCGTGGCCGGCAGCCCCTGGAGTGCTGCGTGGGCCCGCCGCCGCATCCGGTGATGGCCGAACAGGGCGCGGCCGCAGGCGGCGACGACCGCGAGCAGCGCGGGGATCGAGGCCTTGCCCGCGACCTCGTGCCGGGGCACGCTCTCCCGCACCTCGGGGTCCGACCAGCCGTCCGGCAGGGGGTTGCCGGGCAGCTGGGCCGTGCCGACCACCATCAGCAGCGCCAGGCACACCGTGCTGCACAGTGCCATGACCGTGGACACCCACGTCAGCAGTACGGTCGCGGTGCGCGGGTGGAGGCGCTGCTCGGCCAGGCGGGCGACCGGCCAGGACGTCAGCGGCAGGACCAGGGGGAGGAGGACGAAGATTCCCATGCGCGCCCGGTCTCGTCCTCAGTCCTCGTCGGTGGCCTGGTCCAGCAGTTCGCGCAGCAGTTGTTCGTCGCCCTCGGGCAGCGCGGTGATGAAACTGGCCAGCACCGCGCGCCGGTCCTGTTCGCGATCGAGGACCTTGCGCATCTTCAGCGCGGCCAGCCCGGCCTCGTCCGCGGCGGGCAGCCACACGAACGACCGGCCCTCGCGCCGGCGCGTCACGGCACCCTTCGCCAGCAGCCGGGCCAGGACCGTCATCACGGTCGTGTAGGCGAGGTCGGCGGCCAGACGGTCCTGCACCCAGCCGGCGGTCACCGGGCCCCCGGCCTCGTGCAGTGCCGCGAGCACCTGTGTCTCCAGCGCGCCCTGCGCCCTGCGCCGACGGCGCGGATCGGGGTCCGTCACCCGCTGTCTCCCTTCCCTCGCGCCTCTCGCCTCGAATCCTCGTGCCGGAGGAGCGTCACATCGTACAGAGCCGCCGGTTGTGGCCGTGCCGTACGCCGCCGCTACATCTACAGTGCTGTAGATTCTAGTCGCGGATCCAAGACACGGATCCGCGGCGAGCGTCTGCGGTGAACGTGAGCGAAGGGCGAAGCGATGGGTGTGTCCCGGTTCGGGTCAGTCGCGGGAGTTGCCGAACAGGATGCGGTAACCGATGAGCAGCACCAGGGAACCGCCGATCGCCGCGCCCCAGGTGTACAGGTCGAAGAAGTGCTTCTCCACCGGGCGGTCGAGGAAGCGGGCGGAGAGCCAGCCGCCGATGAAGGCGCCCGCGATGCCGATGACGGTGGTGCCGATCAGGCCGCCCGGGTCGCGGCCCGGCAGCAGCAGCTTGGCGATGGCTCCGGTGGCCAGGCCGAGGATGATCCAGCCGATGATGCCCACGGTGTTGTCCTCCAGTCGGTTGCGTGTTCGCGCAAGCCTAGGGGTGGTTGACGTGATCGCCGGGTGGTCGCCGGCCTCTGGTGATGTCCCGTCGAGGTTCTGCTACATGATTAAGACATTGCGCAACTGGGGAACCGGAAGGGCCCGGATGGCATCCATCGAGATGGACGCGGGAAGTGCGAGCGGCTGCGGAGGACGTGGATGAGTGTGTCCCTGACCAAGGGCGGCAATGTGTCGCTGAGCAAGCAGGCCCCCGGTCTGACTGCGGTGACGGTCGGGCTGGGCTGGCAGGCGAACACCGGTTACGAGCTGGACGCCAGCGCGTTGCTGTGCGACCAGGCGGGCCGGGTGCTCTCCGACGAGCACTTCGTCTTCTTCAACAACCTGACCAGCCCCGACGGTTCGGTCCGCCACGGCGGCGGGGGCGGGCCGGCGGGCGGTGACGACCAGCGGATCCAGGTCGACCTGACCCGGGTCCCGGCCCAGGCGGAGAAGGTCGTCTTCCTCGTGTCCCTCTACGAGGCCGCGAGCCGGGGCCAGGCCTTCGGGCAGGTGCACCGCGCGCACATCCGCGTCCTCGACCAGGACGGCGACACCGAACTCGCCCGCTACGACCTCGCGTCGGGCGGTCTGTCGGCCGAGACCGCGCTGGTCTTCGGCGAGTTGTACCGGCACGGCGCGGAATGGAAGTTCCGCGCGGTCGGGCAGGGTTACGCCTCGGGCCTCGCCGGCATCGCCTCCGACTACGGCGTGACGGTGCTCCAGGAGACATCCCCGAGCCCGGCCCCGAGCCCGGCCCCGGTCGCCGCACAGCCGGCGAGCGCGGCCGCGCCCGTGCCGCCCGTCCACTCCAAGCCGCCGGTCGCCGCCCCGCCGGCCCCGGCGTTCACCGCATCCCCGCAACCCACCGGGAGTTCCACCGTGACCTGTTTCTTCGACCCCAACCACGGCCCGGGCACGACGACCGTGACCTGGTCCCCGCAGTGGGGCGTGCCCCGGCCCGTCCAGACCTGCGGCGGCTGCGCGCAGCGCGTGCAGACCACGGTCCCGCCGTTCTACACCCCGCCCCAGCAGGGTTACCCGCAGCCCGTGGCGCAGGGCTACCCGCAACAGGGCTACCCCCAGCAGGGCTACCCGCAGCAGGGATACGGCGAGCCGTACGGCGACCACCACCATGACCACCAGCAGCAGGGCGGCGGCCGCCGCTTCGGCACCGGCGCGCTGATCGGTGCCGGTGCGGCCGGTCTCATCGGCGGCGCGCTCCTCAACGAGGCGTTCGACGACGACGAACCGGAGGTCGTGGTCAACAACTTCTACGAGGACTGACCCGCTCCGGCCGGTCCTCGTCGGCCCCGACTCCGTGCGCCCGCCGGGCCGTTGCCGGTGGCGCACGGCCGCCGGGGCCGGACGCCTACACTGGGTGGGCGCATGAGTGTCGGCTGTGACGAGGGCAGGGACGGGAGAGGACTGTGACGCAGAACGCCGGCTTCGAGGACCCGCCCGCCGAGGTGCTGGCGGAGGCCGCCGCGGCGTTCGGGTTGCTCGCCTCCTCCGCCCGGCTGCATCTGATGTGGGCCCTGTCACAGGGCGAGAGCGATGTCAGCCATCTCGCCGACCGGGTGGGCGGTGCGCTGCCCGCAGTCAGTCAGCACCTGGCGAAGCTGAAGCTCGCCGGACTCGTCCGCTCCCGCCGCGAGGGCCGGCGGCAGATCTACTTCATCGACGATCCCGACGTGGTCACTCTGGTCCGGGTGATGGTCGGTCAGCTCACCGCACGCACACAGCATGCCTCCGCCCCCGTCCACCGCCTGCGCGGAGTCGGCGGCTGAGGGCACTCGTAAAAAGCGGGTGTGAGAATTCCGGGCGGGTGTTTGATGTCGATTTATCCCGCCGTACACCCCACGTGGAAGCGCACCTGACGCCGTTCTTAATCAGGGGGCGTACACTCCCCCTCCCGTACCGGCCCAGGTCCGCACGGCGGTTCCATGTGGTGCCCCGCCTGTGAATTGAGTGTGTATCCGTGCTGTTCGGGCCACAGGTTTGTTAGATTGCGCAACTACGCAAGCAAGGTGGGGCGACAGTGCTTCACCTGTCCTTACGCCGCCGCGCGGTCCCGGCCGTCACACCTCTCGGCCGGAACTGAGAGGCCCGACCGTTCATGGGAGTGGGAGATGAGCGACCCGTGGGACGGGCCCGCCGGGCAGGCCACGCGGAGCCGTGGCGCACGGGTGCCCGGGCAGCGGGCGACCGAGTCCGACGGGGGACGGGCGCAGGGCGGCAGGGCCGCGGCCCGGGCGGCCGCCCGCTCGGGCAGTGCCAGGCGCGGACGCCGGGCCCGTCAGGCGGGGCGCGGCAAGAAGGCGCTGAAGATCATCGGCATCGGCATGTCGAGCATCATCGTGATCACCGCGGGTGCCGGCTGGTGGTTCTACGAGCACCTCAACGGCAACATCCACAGCGTCGCGCTCGACGGCAAGGGCGGCACCGAGAAGGCCGACGCCTTCGGCCGGACCCCGATCAACATCCTGGTCATGGGCTCGGACGGCCGTACCAGCACGGAGGACTGCAAGCTCGGCGGCGGCTGTTCGAAGACCGGTGTGCAGACGGGCAGCAACGCGGACGTGGAGATGGTGGTGCACATATCCGCCGACCGCTCCAACGCCACGGTGATGAGCATCCCGCGCGACACCATGACCAAGGTGCCCGCCTGCACGGACAGCGAGACCCACCAGTCCACGAACGGCTACTTCGGGCAGATCAACAGCGCGCTGCAGTACGGCCCCGCCTGTCAGGTGGCCACCGTCCACCAGCTCACCGGCATCCCGATCGACCACTTCGTCAAGCTCGACTTCTCCGGCGTCGTGAAGATGTCCGACGCCGTCGGCGGTGTTTCCGTGTGTGTCAACGACGACGTCTACGACACCTACTCGCACCTGAAGCTGGCCAAGGGCACCCACACCCTCAAGGGCGTCGCGGCCCTGGAGTTCGTCCGCTCCCGGCACGGCTTCGGCGACGGCAGTGACCTCGGCCGTACGACGACCCAGCACCTCTTCCTCAGCTCGCTGATCCGCAAGTTCAAGAGCGCGGGCACGCTCACCGACCCCACCGCGGTCTACGACCTCGCCGACGCCGCGACCAAGGCGCTGACCGTGGACGACGGCCTGGGCACCGTGAAGAAGCTGATCGGCCTTGCGTCGGACGTGAACAAGGTGCCCACCAAGCGGATGACGTTCACGACGATGCAGACGGCCCCCGACCCGAACAACAAAGACCGCCTGGTCGTGGGCGCGGGCGCGCAGACCCTGTTCTCCACCATCGCCAACGACCAGTCGCTGACGACCGATTCGGGCGGGAAGTCCGCGGCGGCCTCGGCCACCGCCAAGCCCACCGCGTCGGCCGTGCCCGCCTCGCAGATCGCCGTGACGGTGGGGAACGGCACCACGGTCACCGGCCGGGCCTCGGACATCGCGACAGCCCTGACCGACCAGGGTTTTGGTTCCGCCACGATCACGCGCTACGCCCCGAGCTCCGCGACGACCACGCTGACCTACGGCACCGGCCAGAAGGCGGAGGCACAGACGGTCGCCAAGGCGCTCGGTCTGTCCTCCTCGCACCTGAAGCAGGGCACCGGCACCGGACTGACCCTGGTGATCGGCGCCGACTGGCCGAGCGGCACCAGCTTCCCGGGCGGTACGTCCTCGCCCGCGCCGGCCGACACCCACGCCGCGGTCTCCAACGCCCACGCCTCCACCGCCGACGAGGCCAAGACCTGCGCCAAGGTCAGCCAGTACAGGACGGTGAGCCTCAACGGCGTCCCGATGACGCCGGCCCAGGCCTACGCGGCGGCGAAGGGCACCCCCGACTCCGACTCCTGACCGGCCGGCGAGCCGCGTGCGGCGGGCCGGTCAGGGGCTGGCGATGTCGAAGCCGTACCGCAGCGGCTCGCCGGTCACGGCGTAGTCGCGGCGGTACAGGTACACCGCCTCCGCGCGCACACCGTCGGCCGAGGCGGTCTCCACCTCGCAGGGGTACGTCACCTGGATCACGCGCGGTCGGCCGGAGACCTTCATGCGCAACCCGTCCGCCGGCCCGCCCTCGAGCTCCGCGGTCTCCGGGCCTGTCACTTCGGTAGTGTTGTCCACGTCGGACAGTTTAAGGGTTGCGCAAGTCTTGATCCGGTGAAGCGGGTCACTGGGCGCACAGGGGGAAGGGTGACCGATGGACTGGATCTGGTGGGCGCTGATCGTCTTCTGGACGGGCGGCTTCGCCTGGCTCGCCGACACCGTGCGCACCGCGCTGCGGAACCGGCACGAACGGAAGCTGGAGTTGATGGAGGCGACGCGGCAGGAGCGCATCGCCGTCGAAGCGGCCCACCAGACGCCGGAGCCCGTCTGCGGATGCACCCATCACCTGGCCAAGCACGACAAGCAGGGCCGCTGCCACGAGCGAGTCGAGGTCCCGACGGCCTGGGACGAGAACAAGAAGCCGCTGCGTTACGAGCCCGGCCAGTGCAACTGCCAGCAGTACGTCGGGCCGCAGCCGCTGTCGCAGGTGTACGCGGAGGAGCTGACCGACCGGGCCTGAGAGCGCCGTGCCGAGCCCATCACCTGATAGACGGAGTCCGTGCCTCGACGGTACGGGAACTACGCCGGACGCTGTGAAGCCGCCGCGGTGGGTTCCAGGTCGGCCAGGGTGAGCGGGTGGGCCGGCGGATCGGGCAGGGCGAGGTGGGCGGTGGTATGCAGGTCGGGGCCGACGTGGAGCAGTTCGCCGGGGTCCATGAGCCGCCACAGCGGGTTGTCGTCCATGGGCTCACTGGCCACGGCGACGGAGGCGAGCGCACTCAGCCGTGCCGAGCGGACCCGCAGATGACCGTGCCGGCCGGCGTGGTCCAGATGCCGCGAGCCGTGGTGACCGCCCGGCGTGCGCCGCAGGACGTACAGCTCGTGTGTGGCGGGATAGCGCAGCGCCCACAACTCGTCGGCGGTGGTGAGGATGACGTTGAGGGCGTACAGGGGAAGGTGCTCGGCGACCCAGCGCGCCGCGGACACGAGGCCGGCGGACACATCACCGCCGTGCGCCGCGGTCTCCCGTGTGACCAGGGCGAAGAAGCGCTCGGAGTCGGTGTCGCCATGCACCAGTGACCGGTCCTCGCCCAGGTGGCGGTCGAGCTGGTCGAGCCCCTCGATCACCCCGTTGTGTGCGAACAACCGCCCCTGCTGGGCGAAGGGATGTGTGTTGCGCACGTCCAGGCCTCCGGTCGAGGCATAGCGGATATGGGCGAGGAAGGTGGCCGACTCGATCTCCCGGGCCTCCTGGGCGAAGGCCCGGTCCTCATAGGCGGCGATCGGTGCCTTGTGCACCTCGGGCGTCCCGTCGGCCTCGAAGAAGCCCAGTCCGGTGCCGTCGGGTTCGCGGTGGCTCTGCGCGCTGAGACTGTCGGGCGCGTCCAGCAGCCAGAACGTGGCGTGTGTCCGGTGGGGAGAGCTGATCAGTCCGAACAGTCGGCACACGGCATCCTCCTTGACGCCCCTTGTCCCCGGCCTCGCGCCGGGACCCGTCACCGTACCCCTTGCGCGCCCGTTCGCCCGGGACCTCAACCGGCCGTTCGCAGTACCGAGTCCAGCGCCTCGTCGATCGTCGGGTGGGCGAACGTGAACCCCGCCTTGTCCAGGGCGCCCGGGACGACGCGGGCGCTGCAGGTGATGCTCCCTGCGAACTCGCCCAGCACCGCGCGCAGGGCGAAGGCGGGGACGGCCGCGAGCGCCGGGCCGTGCAGGGCGCGTCCCAGTGCCCGGGTCACCTCGCGGTTGGTCAGCGGTTCGGGGGCCGTGAAGTTGACGGGACCGGACAACTCCTCGGTGTCGAGGGCGAAGCGGAGCGCGGCGACGTGGTCCGTCAGCGAGATGAACGGCCAGTACTGGTCGCCGGAGCCGAGCCGGCCGCCCAGGCCGAGGCGGAAGAGCGGGAAGAGGCGGCCGAACGCCCCGCCCTCGGCCGAGACCACCAGACCGGTGCGCGGATGGACCACCCGGACACCGGCCTGCCGCGCCGGATCGGCGGCCGCCTCCCAGTCGACGCAGACGGAGGCCAGGAAGTCGTCCCCGGCCGGCTCGCTCTCCTCGATGATCCGCGCGCCGGTGTCGCCGTAGTAGCCGGTCGCGGACGCGGACACCAGGACGCGCGGCGGTGCGGCGGAGTCGGCCACGGCACGCGCGATGGTCCCGGTGCCGAAGACCCGGCTGTCGTGGATCACCTGCTTGTAGGACGCCGTCCAGCGTTTGTCGCCGACCCCCGCGCCGGCGAGGTGCACGACGGCGTCGGCGCCGTCCAGCGCACCGGACTGGATCCGCCCCGTGACCGGGTCCCAGTGGGCGGTCTCGCTGCCGTCCTGCAGGGCGGTGGCGGTCCGGTCGCGGACGAGGCGGACGACCTGATGGCCGTCCGCCAGCAGCGAGCGGGTGAGTGCGGAGCCGATGAGTCCGGTGGACCCGGTGATCGCGACGCGCAAGGCGTCCTCCCGAGGAGGCGTGGGCGGTTCTCGTGGTTCAAATTTGAATCACGAGGGACGATACACCGGTGCTTGTAGTTTCAAGTAAAGCCTGTCCCGCCTCACGCGGGTCAAGGCCGAGACGGCACGGGCCTGGGCAGCCGGAGCCGTCCAGGGGCCCGCTGGACGAGATCCGTGGCGGCCGACTCCCAGGTGGGATAGCTGAAGCGGAACCCCGCCTCCCGCAGCCGGCCCGGCGTGACCCGGCGGCTCTTGAGGAGCAGCTCGGTGTCCGAGCGCAGCGCGAACGCGCCCAGTTCCGCCATCCAGCGCGTCGCGGGCAGCCCGAACGGGACGCCCCAGGCCGCGCGCAGGGTCCGCATGAAGTTCCGCTGGGGGAGCGGGCCGGGGGAGGCGAGGTTCACCGGGCCCTCGATGTCGTCGCGGTCGATCAGGAACTCCACCGCGCGGACGAAGTCCTCGTCATGGATCCAGGAGACGTACTGCGCACCGCCCGCGACGGGTCCGCCGAGCCCCAGCCGGGCCAGGCCCAGCAGGACGTCGAAGACACCGCCCCGGTCGGGACTCATCACCATCGCCGAGCGCAGCGCCACCTTCCGGGTCGCCGGCGTCGGCGCCTCACGCTGCGCGCGCTCCCAGTTCTTCGCGATCTCGACGCTGTAGGCCCAGTAGTCCGGCACGCCGGCCTCCGTACCGCCGAACACACCGGTCGCCTCGTCGTGCGCCGCGTCGAAGCGGTGGGCGTAGATCGTCGCGGTGCTCATCTGCAGCCAGACCCGCGGGGGTTGTCCGGCCAGGGCGATCGCCTCGCCGACGACCCGCGCGGAGTCCACCCGGGAGTCCATCATGGCCCGCAGGTTCTCGGGGGTGTAGCGGCAGGAGACGCTGCGGCCGGCCAGGTTGATCACCACATCGCAGCCGTCGATCGCCTTGGCCCACGGGCCGAGCGTGACCCCGTCCCAGCCGAGCCGGCGCGCTCCTTCCGGATGCCTGGTCAGCACCGTGACCTCATGACCGGCCGCCGTCAGCGCGCGGTCGAGAATCATGCCGACCTGTCCGGTTCCCCCGGGCAGAACCACCTTCATCGCGCCCCCTCCGTTTCCTGTCGGACCCAGCGTAGCGCTGTTTTGAACGTGTTCAAAACGAGGGTGGACGCGGGTGACCTCGCGAGCCGGGTCCGTCGCATAGGCTGACCTGCGGGACGGCCGCCGCCGGGTCGTCCCGCGGTGGAGAGGAGAAGCCCGTGGACACCGTGGGGGAGAGCCTGGACCGGGCGCTGGAGGGGGCGTTCACCCGTCCCGTCCCCAAGTCCGCGCAGGCTCAGATGAAGTACCTGGTCAAGCAGCTCAAGGGCACACGGCCGGCCGCGGATCTGCTGGGCGTCTCGCAGCGCACCGTGGAGCGGTACGTGGTCGGTACGCTCAAGCACCCGCGCAAGGACCTCGCCGCGCGGCTGGAACGCGAGGTCAGGCAGCGCTGGCAGCCACAGGTGCGGGCGCGGGCCAGGGACCGGGCCGCCACGGTGGAGGGCATCGTCGTCGCGGCGCGCGCCCGGTTCGGCTTCACCGCGGCACCGGGTACCACGGACGACGCCCGGCTGCGCCACATCACCCAGGCCCTGCCGCCGCGCTGGGCCGAGCGCCTCTTCGCCGCCCGCGACCGGGGCGCCACCGAGGCCCAGTTGCAGGAGATCGCGGCGCAGGGACTGGGTGAGATGTACTTCCGTGACGCCGGCCGCCGCGCCCAGGGGCTGCTGGTGGAGTTCACCGACGTCGAGGACATCGACATCTCGCTCTGATCACACCGCCGTCACCGGCAGGGTGAGCGTGGCCGGGCGCAGACCCGGCGCGGTGGCTGTGAGGGTCAGGCGCCCAGGTCTCTTCGCGGGACGGAGGATCGCCAGGGCGCGCCCGTGCCAGGTTGCCCGGTGCGGCTGCCGGTAACTTGTCCACGTTGTGCGGGTTGCCGCTCGCGACCCCGGCGAGTTCGCCCGCTCCCGTCACGGCGAAGGTCACCGGGACCGTCGCGTCGGGCACGAGCCGGCCCCGGTGGTCCGTGACCTTCACGTGGACATGGGCCAGGTCGTCACGGCTCGTGGTGAGGGCGCGGACGTCCGGGGCGAGGCGCAGGGCGGCCGGGGCACCCACGGTGGTGAGCGAGCTGCGGCCGATCTCCCGGCCGTCGCGGAAGGCGACCGCCGTCAACTCGCCCGGTTCGTACGGCACGGTGAAGGTGGCCATGGCCCGTTCGAAGGCCGTGGGCGCGAACTCTTTCCCGTTCAGCAGGAGTTGGGCGTGGTCGCCCGGTGGGTAGACGTGCACGGTCATCGGGTGGCCGGTCTCGACGTCCCACGTCCAGCTGGTCAGCTCGTCGAAGTAGCCCCACCGGACCGCCACTTGCTCGGGTCACCGATGCCCGCGGCCGTGCCCTCGGGGGCCATCGGTGTCTTGCCGATGCCGGACTCGCCCAGGTAGTCCCAGGCGGCCCAGACCCAGCTGCCGACCGCCCAGGCGTGCTCGTTCACGAACGCCGTGTCCTGGTAGATGGTGGCGGGGAAGCCCTCGCTCTGCGTCATCGCCCTCTCGGGATGCGCGTCGTGCATCGGGCCGTATCCCTTGCCGTTGGCGTTGTAGTGCACGTCACCGACATCGACGTAACTCCACGACGGGTCGTCGGCCGAGAACGTGGAGCCGCCGCCGAGCGTGATCGGGCGGGTCGAGTCGAGCGCGCGCAGCGCCCGCGCCAGCTCCGCTCCCCGTACGCCGTTGGTCTTGTCGGTGATCTCGTTGCCGAGCGACCAGATCACCACGCTCGGGTGGTTGCGGTCCCGCAGCACGGTGCCCGTCAGGTCCCGCTCCCACCAATCGGCGAAGTGCACCGAGTAGTCCTGCGGGTTCTTGCCGGTGTCCCACACGTCGAAGAACTCGTCCATCACGAGCATGCCGAGCCGGTCGCACGCGTCGAGCAGGGACGGTGTCGGCGGATTGTGAGCGGTGCGGATCGCGTTGAAGCCGGCCTCCTTGAAGCCGGACGTGCGGTTCCACGCCAGCGAGCGGAACCCGACGGCCGTCGTGACGGTGTCGACGACCCGGCCGCCCACCAGCACCTCGGCGCGCGCGGTGTACAGGCTGGGCGACTCGGGCGACCACAGGGACGGCCGGGCCACCGTGAGGTCGAGCGGGGCGACGGCCGTGACGCCGGAGGCGAGGACCCCCGCCGGTGCCCGGCCATCGGCGACGGTACGGCCGTGCGGGTCGAGGACCGTGACCCGTACCGTCGCCGAGCCGGGCGCGGAGCCGAGGTTGGTCACCGACACGTCCAGATGCGCGACCGAACGGTCCGTGCCGACCTCGGGTGTCGTGACGCGCACGCCCCACAGGGGGATGCGCACGGGGCCCGTCACGGTCAGCCAGGTGTGCCGGTAGATGCCCGACCCCGAGTACCAGCGGCTGTTCTGGCCGCTGTCGTCGACCCGCACGGCCAGGACATTGCGGCCGTCGGCGGCCAGGTGCGGGGTGAGCTCGTGGGCGAAGGAGGTGTAGCCGTAGGGGTGGAAGCCGAGGTGCACGCCGTTGAGCCAGACGTCCGCGTTCTGGTGGACGCCGTCGAGGCACAGCTCGACGTGGCGTGCGCCGGCGTCGGCCGGTGCCGGGAGGCGGAAGTGCTTGCGGTACCAGCCGACACCGCCGAAGTGCAGCAGCCGGGTCAGCTTCAGCATGTTGTAGCTGTTGCAGTTCTCGCAGGTGCCGTTGGACAACTGGGCGGCGATGGCATCCGGTCCGTGGAACGCCTCGCCGTTGCTGTTGCCGCCGATGACGTACGAGTGGTGGTCGGTGACGATCTGCCAGAAGTTCTGCGCGATGGTGCGGTAGCGGTCGGCGAGGCCCTCCTGCCACATCCGCAAGGCGCCGACCATCTTCGGGATCTGGGTGTTCGCGTGCAGCCCCGCGAGCTGGTCCTGGCCGGCGGCCAGGGGGTCGAAGACCCGGGCGTGGGTGAAGCGTTGGGCGACGTCCAGCCAGACCGTGTCCCCGGTGATGGCGTGCAGGTCGGAGAGGACGTCGTTCATCCCGCCGAACTCGGTCTCGAGCACCTGCTGCATCTGCGCGTAACTCAGCTTGCTGGTACGGGTGTTGACCCACTGACCGAGTTGCAGCACGACATCGAGGGCCTGGGCGTTCCCGGCCAGCCGGTACTGCTCGACCAGCCCGGCCATGATCTTGTGGATGGTGTAGTACGGCGCCCAGACGCCCGTTCCGGCCTCCAGCCGGTCGAAGAAGTTCTCCGGGAACGCCGACAGGTACCCCTTGCCGTAGCCGGCCTTCGGTGACGCGGCCTGGCAGGCGGCCAGGGCGGCGACGAGGCTGCGGCCCTTGTCGCGCAGCGCGGTGTCGCCTGTGTTGGCGTAGGCCAGGGCGAGACCGGAGAGCAGGTGCCCGGTGGAGTGCCCGCGCAGTTCGACGGTCGGCGCCTCCCAGCCGCCGCAGGGCTGGGCGCTGCTGGGCAGGCCGACGTTCCGGCGGAAGGTGTGCAGCAGCCGGTCGATGTCGACGAACCGCAGATAGGCGCTGTTGCGGTGCTGGTTGTCCTGGAACGGCCCGGCCAGCAGGGTCACCGCGGTCAGCGGGAACGGCTGCACCTGGGTGGCCAGTCGGCGCCGTGCTCCGGTCCCGTGGGGTGCGGCCTGGGCGGCGACGGCGTCGGTCACCGTCAGGGCCGCCGCGGTGGCGCCGGCCGCGCCCAGGAAGGACCGTCTGCCGAGGGGTGGGGTCATGAAGTCCTCCGCATGTCGATGGCGTGGGGCGGGGAGTCCCGGTCCCCGCCCCACTGACTCGTCGTGTGACGCGTCGTCCGAAGAGGGGCGTTCGAGATATCGAAAGCTGTGCGACATGCTGTGCGGAGATCTACCGTAGAGGGCTGACTCCCGGTGTCAACGGCGTGGGAGAGACAGGAGCGGCGAGACCGAAATCAGCTCGACAACCGCTTTGCGGATGACGAGAGTTGGTGCCATGGAGCAGGAGAACGTCTGGGACGCCGCCACCGCCCGGCACTACGACACCCCCGGTACCGGGATGTTCGCGCCGGAGGTCCTGGAGCCCACCGTGGCGCGCCTCGCCGAGCTGGCGGACGGCGGAGCGGCACTGGAGTTCGCGATCGGGACCGGACGGGTCGCCGTCCCGCTCGCCGGGCGCGGAGTCCCCGTCACCGGTATCGAGTTGTCCGAGCCGATGGTGGAGCGACTGCGGACCAAGGCCGACGAAGCGACGATCCCCGTGGTCATCGGCGACATGGCGACGACCGCCGCCCCGGGGACGTACCGCCTCGTCTACCTCGTCTACAACACGATCTCCAATCTGCTCACCCAGGCCGAACAGGTCGAGTGCTTCCGCAACGCCGCCCGCCATCTCGGCCCCGGCGGCCGGTTCGTCATCGAGCTGTGGGTGCCCGAGCTGCGCACGCTCCCGCCGGGCAAGGCGGCCACCGTCTGGCGCGCCGACGCCGACTACGTCGGTCTGGACACCTACGACATCCTCCACCAGCGTGTCGTATCGCACCACTTCCGCTTCGACGACACCGAGCGGGCCGAGCTGTACCGCAGCCCGCACCGCTACATCTGGCCCGCCGAGCTCGACCTCATGGCCCAACTGGCCGGATTCGACCTGGAGTTCCGGCACGCGGACTGGGAGGGCGACGCCTTCACCGCCGAGTCCCGGTCCCATGTGTCGGTGTACCGGCTTCCGGTGAACCCCTGAGCCCTTCCGGACCAGGCAGCAGCCGCAGGGTGTACAGCGCGGCGCCCAGGTCGGCCAGTGCGGCCGGGTCCGAGAGCGAGCGGCCCGTCAGTTCCTCGATGCGGCGCAGCCGGTAGCGCACGGTGTTGGGGTGGACGAAGAGGCGGTCCGCCGTCTCGGCTGCCACGCCGCCCGCGGTGAACCACTGGCCCAGCGTCCGCAGCAGCCGCCCCCGCTCCGCCTGCGGCAGGGCGAGGACCGGGCCCAGGGCGACCTCGACCAGCCGGCTCGCCTCCGCCGGGGCCGCGGCGACCAGCATGGCCAGCGGACTGTCGTCGAAGCGCGTGACGCCCGGCCCGTCGCCGGGCAGCCCGGCCAGGGCCAGCCGGGCGAAGCGCAGCGCCTGCGGGGTGTCCCGCAGCGAGTCGAACCGGGGGCTGACCCCGACCCGGGCGCGCCGCCGTCGCAGTGCCCGCAGGCTCGCCGGCTCCGCGTCCCGGTGTGCGAGCGAGACCAGCCCGATCTGCTGGTCGGGCAGCAGCCGCCAGACCGACGACACCCCGGACCGGCGCAGGGACGCCTCGATGCCGGGCAACGGCTCCTGACCGGGATCCGGCACGGCGGCGGCCACCACCGCGTACGGGCCGCGCTCCGGCAGACCGAGCTGCCGGGCCGCCTCCCACGGCGTCGTACGGTCCGCGAGCGCGCCCGTGAACAGCGCCTCGGCCAGCGCCGAGCGACGTGCCTCGCGCTGCAGCGCCAGCTCTGCGCTGGCCTCCCGGTAGGCGGCCGCCACCGCCTCCGCGTACCGGCCGAACAGGGCCCACACCTCGGACGAACCGGCCACCAGCTCGGCGTCCGTGACATCCGGATGCCGGCGCGACTCCTCGACCATTTCCGACCAGAACAGCTCGAAACCGACCCGATAGGCGTGCAGCGCGTCCGCGAGTGGCACCCCCTGCTCCGCTCGCAGCCGCCCGGTCTGCAGCGCGGCCCCCACCTCGGGCTCGGTGCCGTAGGCGAACCGGCCGAGGAGCAGATCGGAGTTGTCCTCGCACGACTCCCTGAGCGACGCGAACGGGATGAGCGCGTCGTCCGCGTACGACTCGACCTCGGCCCGGATGCGCTCGGCCATCCGCACGCCCAGCTCCGGAAGGCGCTCACGCAGCGCCGCTCCCACATTCTGGAGACCCATATGCGCAGCGTACGGGGGTCTGTTTGTTCCTGGGAACAACTGAGGGGGCCGTGGACTGTGGGCGCGGCCATGGACGGCCGTGAGCGCGCGGGCGACCATGCCGTGAGCGTCGGCGGCGGGACCCGCGGGCGCCCGGGAGCAGGGGTGCGAGGAGGCATCATGGCCAATCTGGCGGACTTTCTGGTGGACACGGCGCGGCGCCTGCCCGGCCGTCCGGCGCTGCGCCTGGGGACGGTGACCCTCACCTACACCGAACTGGACCGGCTGAGCGCCCAGGCCGCCGCCCTGCTGCGCACCGAGGGCCTGCGCACCGGCGACCGGGTCGCGCTGATGCTCCCGAACGTGCCCGAGTTCGTCGTCCTGTACTACGCGGTCCTGCGCGCCGGCGGCATCGTCGTACCGATGAACCCGCTGCTGAAGGAGCGCGAGACCGCCTACCATCTGCGGGACTCCGGTGCCGTGCTCCTCTTCGAGTGGCACCGGGCACCCGGTGAGGGCGCCGCGGGCGCGGCCGCCGCCGGGGTACGGCACCTGGCGGTCGAGCCCGCCGCCTTCGCCGCCGAACTGGCGTGCCTGGAGCCGCGGTTCGAGGTGACGCCCGCGGCCGGCGACGACATCGCCGTCCTGCTCTACACCTCCGGCACCACCGGCCGCCCCAAGGGCGCCGCGCTCACCCATGCCGGGCTGCGCCACAACACCGAGGTCAATGTCGCCGAGGTCCAGCGGCTGACCGCCGAGGACGTGATCGTCGGCTGTCTGCCGCTGTTCCACATCTTCGGACAGACCTGCACGATGAACGTCGCCGTCCGCAGCGGCGCCGCGCTCACCCTCGTGCCCCGCTTCGAGCCGGGCGCGGTGCTCGACGCCATCGCCCGCGACCGGGCCACCGTCTTCGAGGGCGTGCCCACCATGTACGCCGCGCTGCTCCAGCACCCGGGCGCCGCCGAGGCCGACGTGTCCAGCCTGCGCATGTGCATCTCGGGCGGCGCCTCCCTCCCCGTGGAGGTGCTGCACGGGTTCGAGCGGCGCTTCGGCTGTATGGTGCTGGAGGGTTTCGGCATGTCCGAGACCAGCCCGGTCGTGTCCTTCAACCACCCCGACCGGCCGCGCAAGCCGGGTTCCGTCGGCACGCCGATCCGGGACGTCGAGGTCCGGCTGCTGGACGAAACCGGACACGACGTCGCACCGGGCGAGGTGGGCGAACTGGCCGTGCGCGGACCGAACGTGATGAGGGAGTACTGGAACCGTCCCGAGGAGACGGCGGCCACCGTCCCGGACGGCTGGCTGCGCACCGGCGACCTGGCCCGCCGGGACGAGGACGGCTACCTCTACATCGTGGACCGCAAGAAGGACCTGATCATCCGCGGCGGCTACAACGTCTACCCGCGCGAGATCGAGGAGGTCCTGCACGAGCACCCCGCCGTCGCCCTCGCCGCCGTCCTCGGTGTGCCCGACGAGCGGCTCGGCGAGGAGGTGGCGGCCGCGGTGGTGCTGCGCCCCGGAGCCCAGGCGGACACCGAGGAGTTGCAGCGGTTCGTCCGGGACCGGGTCGCCGCCTACAAGTACCCGCGCCGGGTCTGGCTGACCGACGCGCTGCCCATGGGCCCGAGCGGCAAGATCCTCAAGCGGGAGATCACCGCTCCGGTGCCCGGAACAGGTCCGGTGCCGGCGTCCTGAGACAGACCCGTGCCGGCCCGGCAGGACCACATGTCATGAAGGGTGGCAGCACGAGCCCCGGCGGAGGCGGTCGGCCACCTCCAGCCAGGACATCTCCCGGGGCGGTTCGTGCGGCACGGCCGACCGGTGGGAGGACGTCAGGTCGGCCTGCGTGTGCGGGACTCCCTCGCGCACCACGACCGGGGTGTCGACCAGGACACCGAAGTCGGAGAAGGGGTCACCGTCGACGATCGTCAGGTCGGCGATCTTGCCCTCCTCCACCGTCCCGAGGTCGGCGTCCAGGCCGAGGAGACGGGCCGGCTCGGTGGTCGCGGTGTGCAGGGCCTCGGCGGCCGTGAAGCCGTGCGCGTGCAGGGCGCGCAGGCCCAGGTGCAGGGAGAGACCGACCGGGACCAGCGGCGCGTCGGTGCCCAGGGAGATCCGGGCGCCGTGCGAGGCGAGCCTGCGGTAGTCGGCCATCTCCCGCTCGAGGGCGAGCAGATCGTGGTCCGTCGGCTTGACGCCGGCCTCCCTGCGGACGGCGGCGACGTCCCAGGGCGGCATCAGGGCGGTCACGCGCGGGTCGTCGGCCAGCCGGGGGTCGGCGGCGAGCAGGACCTGCGCGTGGAACGGCGTGATGACCAGGGCGAAGGAGCCGTCCGCGTAACTCTCCACCAGGTCCGGGCCGATACGGCCGAGGGGCGTGGTGGCACGCCCGTACTCCAGGCGCTGGGTCGCCTGCAGATGGGTCGTCAGGTCCTGGCCCGCCGAACGGCCGGGCGTGCACAGATGGCTGCCGCTCGGTACACCCAGCGCGTGCGCGGCCTCGGCCGCCAGGGCCATGGTCCCGCCCGGCGCACGCACATAGGTCTTGACGAAGTCGACCTCTAGGGCCGTGGCGCGCCGCAGTGAGCGCCGTACGCCGTCCCGGGTGCGGTGGGCCCGGCCCATGGCGTACGCGGTCCGCGCGCCGTCGAGCAGTTCGGCGCAGGCGAGCTGCCGCGGCCCGAGCAGGTCACCGCAGGCGGCGGCCTCGCGCAGCCGGACCGCGTCGTACAGCGGACCGCCGAGACAGAACGTGGTCGTGATGCCGTACGCGAGGGTGGTCAGGCTCTGGCGGGCGCCATAGGTGGCCGCATACGGGTGGGTGTGGCTGTCCACGAGTCCGGGGACGACGGTCCGGTCGGAGGCGTCGAGGGTGCGGTGGCCGGGGCGGCGAGAGCGGTGGGGCTCGACGGCGGTGATCCGCCTGCCGGTGACGAGGATGTCGACGTCGTGCCGGGGCGGCGCGCCGGTGCCGTCCCACAGCTGGCCGGCGTGGATGCGCAACGGCTCGTGCGTGCCGGGTCGCGCGGTCAGGCGGAGCGGGAGTGTGCGCGCCCGCGAGGTGCTGACGTCGAGGCTGCGCAGCCGGCCCTCGGAGAGGTAGAGGATCGTGCCGGAGTCCGCGGACCAGCTGGGGTGGTCGGCCGGCTCGTCGGTGAGCCGGCGGGCGGGCCCGGACGGGGTCCCGTCGGCCGTCACCGGCAGCAGCCACAGGGCCGACTCGGCGACCAGCGCCATCCAGTGGCCGTCGGGGGACCACACGGGCCCGGAGGCCACCCGGTCGGACAACGACTGGTGCTCGGCGGGCAGATGACGGCGCTCACGACCGGTGCGGGTGTCGATGACGCGAATGAGGTTGTACCCCTCGCGGAAGCGGTGGTTGAGCCGGTTGCGGTCGCAGAAGGCCACGTACCGGCCGTCGGGCGACCAGGTGGGTGCGCCGGGCGGACCGTCGGTGGCCAGCGGCTTGGCCAGTTCCTGCTCCTCGCCCGTGGCCAGGGTGCGCACCAGCAGGTTCCCGGTCACGTCCTGGCAGGCCAGCCGGGTGCCGTCCGGGGACAGCGCGAGCCGCCCACCGCCGGTCACCGCCTCGTCGCTGCCGTCCCGCAGGTGGTACCGGCGTACGGCCACCAGGCCGTCCCGGTCCGTGCAGTACAGCAGGCTGCGCCCGTCCGGCGCCCACACCGGCATCTGCAGCCAGTGGACGCCGGCCTCCTGACGGAGCTTGCGGGGCGTGCCGCCGATCGGCAGCAGCCACAGGGCGCCGAGCGCCGCGAACGCCACACTGCGGCCGTCGGGGGACAGGGCCGGCCGGTGCAGACCGAGCACCGGGGCGGACCCCTCCGGCAGGAGCGGGTGCCGCCGCCGGCGCCGGGACGGCTCCGGCATCGGCATCCGGGCGGTGAACGGAACCTCCCGTACGGAAGAGTCGGCGACGGAGCGGATACGGATGCGGCCGTCACCGACGTACAGCAGCTCGTCGTCGCTCAGCCAGCACGGCGGCGCGGCCGCCAGGTCCTCGTCCGCCGTGACGATTTCGCCGTCCACCATGAGAGCCGCCGTGTCGGGCGTCTCCCCGGCGCCGGCCGGACCGGTCAGGTGGAGGTAGGCGATCCGGCCGGCGGGCGAGACGGACGGGCACAGCAGCCGGCCCGCGAGCACCGTGCGCACCACCTGCGCCTCGCCACCCCCGACGGGCACCCGGACCAGCGCCAGGCCACCGTCGTTGCCGCCGCTCGCGACATGGGCGGCGCGCACGCACACCAGCGACCGTCCGTCCGGCGCCCAGGCCGGGTCGTAGTCCTCGAAGTCCCCGCCGCTGAGCCGGCGCGGCCGGCCGTCGACCACGTCCAGGACCCACAGCCCGTAGGAGCCGCCGGCCGTGGCGTCGCCGCCGCGTTCGGAGGAGAAGGCCAGCCGGGTGCCGTCCGGCGACCAGGCCACCCCGCGGTCGTCCCAGGGCCCGTCGGTCAGCTGCCGCAGCCCGCCGCCGTCCGGCCGCAGCGTCCACAGATGGAAGCCGCCCCCGCGGTAGGCGCACACGGCCAGGGTCCCGCCGTCCGGGGCCAGGGCGGGGCGCGTCGCCTCCAGCGTCCAGTCCGACACCTGTACGGCCGCTCCGCCGTCGCGCGGAATCCGCCACAGCACTCCCTGCACCTCGGCGATCAGCGCGCCGCCCGCCCGGTCGGCGGTGACCGAACCCCCGGTCAGCCCGGTGTAGGTGACGACCAGTTCCGCCGGCCCGGTGTGGACACCGGACTCGTCCGCCGGTCCCGCTGCCGTCGCCGTCCCCGAGGACACGGCGGTGACCAGCCCGGCCGCCGCCGTCCCGAGGAACCCACGCCGATCGAACCCGCCGAAGTCCATCCCCTGTCCTTCCCACCGTTTCCTCACGCCCAGGCCAACGCCCAGCACGTACGACGGTCACGCGGAGTCACCCCACGATTCTACTGACGTGACGTCACCAACCCGTGAAAAGAAGGTGGTTGAGGAGCAGGGCGAGTACGGCCTGAGCGGTGAGCCAGGCGCGGGGGCGGGGGAGCAGGGCACAGGCCGGGAGCAGCCACAGGGCGAACGGCAGCCAGATGCGCTCCGTCTCCGCCTTGCTCATGCCGGACAGGTCGGCGATCAGCAGGGCGAGCAGGGCGGCCGTGACGAGGAGCGCGAGGCAGGTGTGTGCGCGATCTCGGGGGCTACGGCGGTGGAGCAGCACGGCGGTCGTACGGCGCAGGCCCGCCGCCGTGGCCGGGCCGGTGCTGATCGCCGTACAGGCGAGGTTGGCCCACACCCAGTAGCCGTACGGGCGGGTGCCGCCCACGCCCTGGTAGTAGCGCGTGACGAGCAGGTGATAGCCCTCCCACCAGTTGAACCCGGCGAGCGCGAACACCACCGGGAACACGGCCAGTCCGGCGAGCAGCGGCACCACCAGCAGGGGGCGTGCCCGCAGGCCGGCCCGGCCGAGCACCAGCACCGCCGCGCCGATCAGTGCGAAGAGCGTGAGGCCGTAGGAGAGGTAGCAGGTGAGGCCGAACAGCAGGCCCGAGGCAGTCGAGCACCACAGGGAGCGGCGCGTCACGGCGAGCGCGAGCAGCGCCACGGACCAGGCGGCGACGGCCGCGAAGTAGCCGTCGGCGGAGACGCCCTGCCACACCGCGGCCGGAGCCAGCACCAGGAACGGCGCGGCCCGGCGTGCGAGTGTCTCGTCGGCCAGCGCCCGCAGCGCGATCAGCACGGCGGCACACCCCGTCGCGCCTACGACGATGACCCACATCCCGGCCCAGCCGCCCCCGTGCAGCCCGATCCGGTCCAGCAGGACGAAGGTGAGCGTCGCGGCCGGCGGGTGGCCGGCGATGTGCGCGGGCCAGGGGGCGGGGGTGCCGTCGACGATGTGGTGGGTGAAGTCGCGCAGGGTGGCCGGGATGTCGTGGAAGCGGCCGATGACCCGCAGGTACTCGTTGGTCGTGGTCAGCCGGCCCGCGATGCCCCGCTGCCAGCCGTCGACCAGCGCGAGCGAGAGGATCCAGGCCAGCGCACTCGCCCAGGACGCCGCGAGCAGCGCCCGCCAGGGCAGCCGGGCGGCGAGGGCGGGTCCGTACGCCACGGTGGCCGCCGCCACCGCCAGGGCCGCCGGAGTGCCGGGGCCGAGGTGCGGGTCCCAGTCGGCGAACAGCGGCGGCCAGTGCACGAACAGGGTGTGGCGGGTGTCCTGGATGTGCCGGCCGACCAGGACGGCCGCCGTGACGAGCAGGGCGGCGGCGAGGACGGCGTACAGATCGCGGCGCCGGGAAGGGGGCACATCGCGGTGGAGGAAGCGGATCACACCGGAACGCTAGGCCGGGGGAGCGGCGCGTGGCCGCCGTCCGGGCCAGACGTCAGCGTTTCGTCATGGGTCGCGCACCCTTTTCCGGCCGGTCTCCGGCCTACGGTCGGGACATGCGCGACCATCCCCGGCTCCCCACCTCCCCAGGTTTCTGGCGCAGCCCGCTGCGCGGCACCTGGTTCACCTCCGTGCTCGGCCTCGTGCTCCTGGCCGGCGTCACCGTGCTGTTCGTGACCGGCCTGGTGTCGTACGCCGCCTACAACCCGGGCCTGTCCCGGGTGAACGACATGACACCGGACAAGGGCGTCCTGGGCTTCTACCTCTTCGCCTGGCCCACCGGCCCGGTGTGGCTGTACCGGTTCACCCAGGGCCTGCACGTCACGCTCGGCATCACCCTGGTCCCGGTGCTGCTGGCCAAGCTGTGGTCGGTGGTGCCGAGGCTGTTCGCGCTGCCGCCGGCCCGCTCCCTCGCGCACGCGCTGGAGCGGATCTCGTTGCTGCTGCTGGTCGGCGGCGGGCTGTTCGAGTTCACCACCGGGGTGCTCAACGTCCAGCTGGACTACGTCTTCCCCGGCTCCTTCTACCCGCTGCACTTCTACGGCGCCTGGGTCTTCTTCGCGGCCTTCGTGGCCCACGCCGTGCTGAAGACCCCGACCGCCCTGCGCGCCGTACGGCACCGCCTGCGCGAGGAGAGCGACCTGGTCTCCCCGCGTCCCGACGTGCCCACCGTGTCCCGGCGCGGTGCGCTCGGGCTGGTCGGCGGCGGCTCGCTGCTGCTGTTCCTGACCACGGTCGGGCAGAGCCTCGGCGGCCCCTTCCGCCGTACGGCCCTGCTCGCGCCGCACGGCACGGCCGATCCCGGCGGCGGCCCGAACGGCTTCCAGATCAACAAGACCGCCGCCTACGCCGGGATCACCGCGGCCGACACCCACGAGGACAACTGGCGCCTCGTCGTCACCGGCCGCACCGGCACCGTCCGCCTCAGCCGCGCTCAATTGCTCCAACTGCCCCAGCACAGCGCCTCGTTGCCCATCGCCTGCGTCGAGGGCTGGTCGACCGCGGACCAGTGGTGGCGCGGGGTGCGGCTGCGCGACCTCGCGGCGCTGGTCGGATACGACGGCGATCCGCCGGACGTGCTCGTGGAGTCGCTGCAACGCCACGGCGCGTTCCGCCGCGCGGCCCTGCGCGCCAACCAGGTGGCCGACGGGCGCTCCCTGCTCGCCCTGTTCGTCAACGGCGAGGAACTGTCCCCCGACCACGGCCACCCGGCGCGGATCATCGTGCCCGCGGCCCCCGGTGTGCTCAACACCAAGTGGGTGGCCCGGCTGACCTTCGGAGACCTGTGATGCCGCGACCTGTGATGCCTCGCCGCGTTCCGCTCGGCAGTCCGTTCCAAGTGCTGCTGCTCGCCTGCTCGTTCGCGCTCGCCGCGTACGCCGGTCTCCGGCTGTTCGCCGGTGACTGGCTCGGGGTCGCCCTGTGGATCGTCGGCGCCGCCCTGCTGCACGACCTCGTGCTGGTGCCGCTGTACGGGCTGGCGGACCGGGTGGTCGTGCGCGGGCTCGGTGCGGCCGGGCGGCGCGGCTGGACGTCGTACGTACGGGTCCCGGCCGCGCTGTCCCTGCTGCTCCTGCTCGTCTGGTTCCCGCTGATCAGCGGGATGACGGCCCAGGGCTACCGGCTGGCGACCGGGCTCTCCCCGGACGGCTTCCTGACCCGCTGGCTGCTGATCACGGCCGTCCTGTTCGGGGGTTCGGCGCTGCTGCTGGCGCTGCGGGTGCCGCGGGTGCGCAGGGCGGCGAAGCAGCGGCCGCCGGTCTCCCACTGAGCCAAGGGTCGCCAGCCGTCGCGGCGGGCGTACCGGAGCAGGGCCGGGGTGCCGAGGCGGGCCCAGGGAAAGGCGGAGCCGCCGGCCGTGGCGCGGACGGTGCCGACCACCTCGACCCGGGCGCGTTCGTCGACGTGTCCCGGTACGGTCTCGGCGATCAGCAGACCGCCCGGGCGCAGCAGCCCGGCCACCCGCCGCAGCAGGGCGGCCGGGTCGCCGCCGATGCCGATGTTGCCGTCCATGAGCAGCACGGTGTCCCAGCGGCCCTCGCCGGGCAGCGGCTCGAAGACCGAGCGGCGCAGCGCCGTCCCGCCGAGCCGTCCGGTGTGCTCGACAGCGGCCTCGCTGACGTCGACGCCGAGCACGGTACGGCCCCGGGCGGCGAGCTCCGCCACCAGCCGGCCCGGCCCGCAGCCGACGTCGAGGACCGCGCCCTCGCAGCGGTCCAGCACCTCCAGATCGACCGGATCGGCCCGGCCGCACCAGCGCTCCACCTCCAGCGGCAGCAGCCAGCCGTCGGCGCGACGCAGGAACAGCGGGCCCCGGCCGGTGCGCAGGGCGGTGGCGTAGGGATCGGCGGCGGCCCAGGCGATGGAGCCGGGGGAGCCGCTCATCGCCGGGTGACCGGCACGCGGGGCGCTCATCGCGGAGTGACCGGTGTGCAGCGGGCCAGCCGGGCGGCGAACCTGCCGTGCGGGGCCAGCGCGGCGACGGCGCGGGCGTCGGCGGCGGTGTCGACGTCCCGCAGCCGGGGCAGGTCGCGCACCCGCAGCCCGGCGGCCAGCAGCCGCTCCCGCTGCACGGCCCCGGTCGCCGGCGTCGACATGGGCACGCCCCGCAGTAGCGCGGGATCGGGCACAGCCAGGCCGAGAGCCCAGAAGCCACCGTCCTCCGCCGGGCCGAACCAGGCGTCGCAGCCCGCGAAGTCCACGGTGAGCAGCTCTGGCGTCACCTGCGGGGTGTCCATGCCGATCAGCAGCGCCGGGCCGCGGCAGTGCGCGAAGGCGTCCGCCAGCCGCTCGTCCAGGCCGCCCGCGCACTGCGGCCGCACCTCGAAGCCGGGCGGCAGCCAGTCGCCCGGCGCGCCGTCCAGGACGAGGACCCGCCGGGTCGCCGGAGTGGCGGCGACGGCGCGCAGGGTGTCGGCGAGGGCCGCCTCCGCGAGGCGGGCCGCCTGTTCAGGTGTGAACGGCGGGGTCAGCCGGGTCTTGACCCGCCCCGGGAGCGGTTCCTTGGCGATGACGAGCAGCGTGGTCACCGTACGAGCCCCTTCTCGGCCGGGGCCTCGGCCAGCACGCGGCTCATGTCCCGCACCGCCTGCCAGGTGCCGCGCCAGGTGCCGGTCACCTTGGAGGCGCCGGTGCGCGGCCGGTAGGGCACATCGCGCTCGGTGATCCGCCAGCCGGCGTCGGCCGCGCGGACGACCATCTGCAGCGGGTAGCCGCTGCGCCGGTCGGTGAGGTCCAGCGCGAGCAGTGCTTCACGGCGCGCCGCACGCAGCGGGCCCAGGTCGTGCAGGCGCAGCCCGGTGCGCCGGCGGAGCATCCGGGCGAGGGCGAGGTTGCCCGCCCGGGCGTGCGCGGGCCAGGCGCCCCGCCCCTCGGGCCGGCGCCGGCCGAGGACCAGGTCGGCTGCGCCCTCCTGCACCTCCCGGACGAAGGGTTCGAGCAGCGTGGGATCGAGGGAGGCGTCGCAGTCGCAGAAGCACACGATGTCGCCGGTGGCCGCGGTCAGTCCGGCGTGGCAGGCGGCACCGAAGCCGCGCCGCGGCTCGTGCACCACCGTCGCGCCGAGCGCGCGGGCGATGTCGGGGGAGCCGTCGGTGGAACCGTTGTCGACGACGAGGGCGCGCCAGCCGGCCGGGATCCGGCCGAGCACCCAGGGCAGGGCCTCGGCCTCGTCCAGACAGGGCAGCACCACGTCGACGTCCGTGGAAGTGGTCGTCACGGTCTCACCCTACGAACGCCAATCGGGCATTTCAGACTTCGGGACCTTACGAAACGCGGACGCCGGACCCCGCGCCCGGACGGCGCCGACCCGGCGGTGCGAGGCTGGAGCCATGCACTCCCTGTACGAGCCCCACGGGACCGAGGCCGCTGGCGGGGCGGCCCGGATCCTGGTCGTGGACGACGATCCGACCGTCGCCGAGGTCGTCACCGGATACCTGCACCGCGCCGGCTTCGACGTCGACCGCGCCGACGACGGCCCCACGGCCCTGACCCGCGCCGCCGCACACCGCCCCGACCTCGTGGTGCTCGACCTGATGCTGCCCGGCATGGACGGCCTGGAGGTGTGCCGGCGGATGCGGGACGACGGCCCCGTGCCGGTCATCATGCTCACCGCCCGCGGCGACGAGGACGACCGGATCCTGGGCCTGGAGGTCGGCGCCGACGACTACGTCACCAAGCCCTTCAGCCCCCGCGAACTCGTCTTGCGCGTGGAGTCGGTCCTGCGCCGCAGCCGCCCGGCCGGCACCGCACAGCACCGGCTGGCCGCGGCCGGACTCACCGTCGATCCGGACGCCCGCAGGGCCACCAAGAACGGCACCGAACTCGCCCTCACCCTGCGGGAGTTCGACCTGCTGGCCTTCTTCCTGCGGCACCCCGGCCGGGCCTACAGCCGGGAGGACCTGATGCGTGAGGTGTGGGGCTGGGACTTCGGCGACCTGTCGACCGTCACGGTCCACGTCCGCCGGCTGCGCGGCAAGGTCGAGGACGACCCGGCCCGCCCCCGCCTGATCGAGACGGTCTGGGGCGTGGGCTATCGCTTCGAGCCGGGCGAGGCGGTGTCCTGACCATGCGCGACACCCTCCTCATCGTCCTCTACGCCTTCGCCGGCGCCGCGGCCGCGGGGGTGACGGGAGCGGGCGCGCTGCGCCTGATCCGGCGCCGCTCGCTCACCGCCTCCCTCGCCGTGGTCGCGGCGGTCGGTGTCGTCGCGATGCTCGCCGGCACGCTGGCCGTGGCCTGGGCGATGTTCCTGTCCCCGCACGACCTCAAGGTGGTCACGACCGTCGTCGCGATGGCCGCCGTGGTGTCGTTCGCCACCGCGCTGCTCCTGGGCCGCTGGGTCGTCGCCCGCAGCCGCGAACTCGCCGACGCCGCCCGCTCGTTCGGCGACGCCGGCGCCTTCGCGGCCCCGCACGGCCCGGCCACCGCCGAACTGGACGCGCTCAGCCGCGAGTTGGCCGCGACAAGCGCGCGCCTCGCCGAATCCCGCGAGCGGGAGCGGGCGTTGGAGAAGTCACGGCGCGAACTGGTCGCCTGGATCTCTCACGACCTGCGCACCCCGCTGGCCGGTCTGCGCGCCATGTCGGAGGCGCTGGAGGACGGCGTGGCGACGGACCCCGACCGCTACCTCAAACAGATCCGCACCGAGGTCGAACGCCTCAACGACATGGTCGGCGACCTCTTCGAACTCTCCCGCATCCACGCGGGCACCCTCCCCCTCAGCCCCAGCCGCATCTCCCTGTACGACCTCGTCGGCGACGCTCTGGCCGGCGCCGACCCGCTCGCCCGGGAACACGGCGTACGCCTGGTCGGCGACGGCGTCGAGCCGGTCCCGGTGGAGGTGGACGCCAAGGAGATGACCCGCGTCCTCGGCAACCTCCTGGTCAACGCCATCCGCCGCACCCCACCGGACGGCACGGTCGCGATCGCCGCTGAGCGAACGGACGAAGGCGTGGTGCTGTCGGTCACCGACAGCTGCGGAGGCATCCCCGAGGAGGACCTCCCCCGCGTCTTCGACACCGGCTGGCGCGGCACCGACGCCCGCACACCCCCGGCGGGCGCGGGTCTCGGGCTGGCGATCGTCCGGGGCATCGTGGAGGCTCACCAGGGCCGGGCGAGTGTCCGCAACATTCCCGGAGGGTGCCGTTTCGAGGTGACTCTGCCCATTCCAACGGCGTAAGCCGGAGGAATCGTTCCCGATGTCACTGTGACTCTTCCCCCGCAGGTCAGACCTGTTCCGACCCCTCCTGACCGCCGCATACTCCCTCGGCGATCAGAAAAGGGATGGGGGATTGATGTCAGTCGGACACCGGAGCTCTCGGCTCGTCACGCGCGGCATTCTTCTGGAGCCGGGGCCCAGGCGGACACTCGCGACCGCCAGCTTCGTCAACATGCTCGGCAGTGGTGTCTTCACCTTGACCGCCGCTGTCTTCTTCACCCGTTCCGTCGGGCTCTCCGTGGCACACGTCGGCCTCGGCATGGGCGTGGGCGCCGTGGTGGGTCTGCTGTCCGGGGTTCCCGTCGGGCGGATCGCCGACCGGCGCGGGCCTCGTGAGGTCTACATGGTCACCCTGACCGTTCAGGCCATCGCCATGGCGATGCTCGTCCTGGTCCACTCCTTCTGGCTGTTCACGGCGGTGATCTGCCTCACCGAACTCGCCGGCTCCGCCAGTCAGGCGGCCCGTGGGCCCATCGTGCGCGGTCTCGCTGGCGCTCAACCCGCCCGGTTCCGCGCCTACTTGCGCGCCACCGTCAACCTGGCCTACAGCATCGGCGCGCTGCTGGCCGCGCTCGTCGTCCAGCTGGACACCCGCGCCGGATACCTCTGCCTCGTCCTCGGCAACGCCCTCAGCTTCGTCGCGACCGCCGTCATCGTCACCCGGCTGCCGTCGCTGCCACCCGTCCCGGCTCCACGAGCCGGCGGACGCCGGTCGGCGCTGAAGGATCACCGCTACATGGTGATCACCGCGCTCGACGGCATCATGTCGATGCACGGCTCCGTCCTGATGTTCGCCCTGCCGCTGTGGATCGTCGGACACACCCACGCCCCGCGCTGGTTCATCGGGACGAGCGTCCTGGTCAACACCGTCATGGTGATCTTCCTCCAGGTCAGGGCCAGTCGCGGCATCGACACCGACACCACCGCCGCACGCGCCTGGCGCCGGGCGGGCTGGGCCTTTCTCGTCGGGATGGCCCTCATCGGCCTCGCCTCCGGGATGCCCGCATGGGGTGCCGTCCTGCTGGTCCTGCTCGGAGTGGGCGTGCACACGCTGGGCGAACTCCTGCACGCGGCGGGCTCGTTCGAGCTGCGCTACAGCCTCGCTCCCGCCCACGCGCAGGGCGAGTACTCGGGCGTCTTCCGCTTCGGCAGCGGTCTGTCGGGCGTCGTGGCACCCTCGGTCCTGGCGTTGCTCTGCCTGAACGGCGGCACGCTCGGCTGGCTGCTGATGGGCGGGGTCTTCCTGAGCGTGGGGTGTGTGGCGCCGGCGGCGGTCCGGTGGGCGGGGCAGCCCCACCCGCACGAGGCAGCCACACCCGCCTGACATCCCAAGTGGCCGCATTTCCGGCCCGGTTCACCCCTCGCGCAGTTCCGCCCGCGCGAACTCCCGCATTCCCTCCGCGAACCCGACCCGCGGCTTCCAGTCCAGTGCGGCGCGCAGCCGGGAGGAGTCCGCGGTGATGTGCCGTACGTCGCCCAGGCGGTACTCCCCGGTGATCACGGGCCGGGGACCGCCGTGCGCGTCGGCCAGCGCCCGGGCCATCTCGCCGACGGTACGGGGTTCCCCGCTGCCGGTGTTGTAGGCCGTGAGGACGCCCGGGGCGGCCTCCGCCTCCAGCGCCGCCACGTTCGCCTCCGCCACGTCCCGTACATGGACGAAGTCCCGCCGTTGCCGCCCGTCCTCGAACACCCGCGGCGCCTCGCCGCGGGCGAGCGCCGAGCGGAAGAAGGAGGCGACCCCGGCGTACGGGGTGTCGCGCGGCATCCGGGGGCCGTACACGTTGTGGTAGCGCAGGGACACGGCCGACCCGCCCGTGCTGCGGGCCCACGCGGCGGCCAGGTGCTCCTGGGCCAGCTTGGTCGCCGCGTACACGTTCCGGGGGTCGGCGGGGGCGTCCTCGCCGACCAGCCCCGGGCTCAGCTCCGCCCCGCAGCGCGGGCACAGGGGCTCGAACCGGCCCGCGTCGAGGTCGGCCGCGGCCCGGGGGCCGGGGCGTACGACCCCGTGCCGCGGGCACGCGTAACGGCCCTCGCCGTAGACCACCATGGACCCGGCGAGCACCAGCCGCCGTACCCCGGCCTCCGCCATGGCCGCGACCAGGACGGCGGTGCCCAGGTCGTTGCGCGAGACGTACTCCGCCGCGTCGGCGACACCGTTGCCGAGCCCGACCATCGCCGCCTGGTGGCAGACGGCGTCCACTCCGGCGAGGGCCCGGGCGACCGCCGCCGGATTGCGCACGTCTGCGCCGGGATCCCGCCGGACGTCGTACACGAGCGGCTCGTGCCCGCCGGCCCGCAGCGCCTCGACGACATGGGACCCGATGAACCCGGCACCGCCGGTGACCAGTACACGCATACGGTCACGCTAGCCGTGGACGGTCCGACGAGCCGGTGGCGCGACCGGCACGTCATGACTCCGTAAGAGGTGGACCCGCCGTGCCGGCAGTCAGGCTCGCTTGCGCAGTGCCTGCCGGCGCTGGTCCCACTTCCGCCGTCGCTCCTTCTTCGCCTCGGCCCGCTCGAGCTGCTGGTACTTGCCGGCCAGGACGGCGAAGGAACGCGGCAGCAGCTCGGGATCGGTGACCCGTGCCAGGCCGTACACATCGCTGTTGGTGAAGGTGGTGCGGATCTCGGGCTCCAGCTTCCGCAGGCCCTCGGCGATCCAGGGATCCACCCGCTCGGGATGCGTGAGCGTCAGGGCGGCGCGCAGGGCACCGTAGCCGTGCCCCGGCGGGGACGCCGCGACGAATCGCCGCAGGTTCTCTCCCGCCTCGGGGAAGTCCTCGCAGGACCGGCACAGCAGGGCCGCCGCATGCTCGGACCGGCGTGCGTTCAGCCCCGACTGGAGGCGGTCGAACAGCTCCGGCTCGGCACGCAGCCGTGTGGTGAGGAACCAGTTGGTGAACCGCTCCGGTCCGATCCAGGGCTCCGCCATGCGTGCGGCCGCCCGCGTGTCGCCGTGCAGCGCGAGGGCCCAGCGCACCCACGCGTACGTCTCGGTCCGGGCCCGGTCCCGGTCCAGCCCCTCGAATCCAGGGAGCCGTTCGACGACGTGCGTGGCGGCGACGTACTCCCGATGGCTGGTCAGCAGCATGGCCAGCATGACGCGTTCGGGCAGCTCGGGGTGGTGGGACAGCCGGGGCAGCGCGGCGAATCCGGGGGCGGTGAAGGACGCGGCGCCACGCCGCCAGCGGTCCAGCTCCCGCTCGAACAGGACGCCGGCGATGTCCTCGAAGGCGCGGGGTGCGGGTCCGTCGGTCAGTGCGGTGACCAGGGCCTGGGCGTGCAGGTCCAGAGGGGTCTGGCAGGCAGGCGCGGGGGCCGTGCCGCGCCCGGCATCGGCGGGGGCGTCCCCGCGTACGGCGGTGAAGGCGGCGAGGGCCTCCGCGTGCCGCTCGGCCAGGGCGGCGCGGTCGAGCACGGGCGGCGCCAGATCGAGCCAGGGAGCCTCGTCGATGAGGTACCGGGCGTCGTGGCCGCGATGGCCCAGTTCCTCGGAGACCACCGCGCGGAACCGCTCCGCGTGCCGCACGACGAACAGCAACCGCACCGGCGGCCCGCCCTGGGGGCGCCCGTGAAACGCGTCGAGCAGCGGGACCACATCCGCGCGCACCCGGGAGTGCATATGGCTGTCGAGGTCGGAGCAGATGTCGGCGTCGTCCACGACGACCAGCGCGGGCCTGCCACGCTCGCGCAGGGCCGGAAACACCGTGTGCGTGTGCGCGGACAGCAACCGCCCGGCGGTCCAGTCCTCGCCGAGCGCCCGCGCGAGCTCCAGCGCCAGCCGGGACTTGCCGACCCCGCCGTCACCGGCGAGCAGCAGCACCGGGTGCGGGTCCGCCTCGCCCTCGCACCAGGCCCGCAGCCGGGCCAGCTCGTCCTCGCGGTCGCGGAAGGGCACGGGGCTGTGCAGCGGCGACAACAGGCTGAACACACTGGGGTCTTCGCCCGGGTTCACGCTCGTACGGCCCGGGTTCTCCAGCATCGTCCGGTACGCGAGGAAGCGCTCGATCCGCCGGACGTACCTCTCGATCCCGTCACTGGCCCCCACTCCCGCGAGCCCTAAGGCGACCAGCCCGCCGATCTGCCACCACGATCCGTGCCACACCCGGGTCTCCCGTACGAAGAACCCGGCGACACCGGCGAGGACACATACCAAGCCGCCCCACGCGGCCACTTCCGCCGCGATCCGCAGCCCCTTGCCCACCCCCGGGTCGTCCCAGCCACCCCGTCCCGCACCCCGGCGCCCCACTCCGCCCACTCCGCCCACGGCACCCCTCCCGTCCTCGCCCGATCTCCCACGAAGAATCTCCGTCAACAACGTTGACTCCAGGGTGCACCACCCTCACATTACTTATCGGTAGAACCCTGTAGTAACTCCCCAGTTCCGGCACTCCCCTTGCTCCGAGCCGCCGCTTTCTCGCGCACCCCCACCCCGAGAAGAGGGAGCACCTGCCATGCCCAAGCCTGCCCTGCGCCGTGTCATCGCCGCGGCCTCCGCACTCGCCGGGGCGCTGACCCTCGGCCTCACCGCCGCGCCCGCCCAGGCCGCCACACCCCTGAACTACGCCGCCCTCGGCGACAGTTACAGCGCCGCCTCGGGCGTCCTCCCCGTCGACCTGAGCAATCTGCTGTGTCTGCGCTCCACGGCCAACTACCCGCACGTCATCGCCGCCCGCACCGGGGCCCGGCTCACGGACGTCACCTGCGGGGCCGCCCAGACCAAGGACTTCACCTCGTCCCAGTACCCCGGGCTCGCCCCGCAGGCGGACGCCGTCACCGCGGACACCGACCTGGTGACCATGACCATCGGCGGCAACGACAACGGCACCTTCATCAACGCCATCCTGGACTGCGGCACCGCGGGAATATTCAGCGGAGGCAAGGGCAGCCCCTGCAAGGACACGTACGGCACGTCCTTCGACGACCAGATCGACACGAACACCTACCCCGCCCTGAAGAGCGCGCTCAGCGCCGTGCGGGCCAAGGCACCCAACGCCCGGGTGGCGGTGCTCGGTTACCCGTGGATCACGCCCGCCACGGCCGACCCCTCCTGCTTCGCCCAGCTGCCGATCGCCTCCGGCGACGTGCCGTACGTACACGCCCTGCAGGCCCACCTCAACAGCGTCGTCCAGCGTGCCGCGCAGGAGACCGGGGCGACGTACGTGGACTTCTCCCGGGCGTCCGCGGGGCACGACGCGTGCCAGCCTCTCGGCACCCGGTGGATCGAACCGCTCCTCTTCGGGACGAACATCGTCCCCGTCCACCCCAACGCGCTCGGCGAGCAGCGCATGGCCGAGCACACGATGAGCGTCCTCGGCCTCGGCTGACCGGACCCCGGCGGCGGTCAGGCCCGTGCGCCACCGTCGACCCGCAACACCGTGCCGGTCACGAAGGAGGCACGGTCGCTCAGCAGCCACGCGGCGGCCTCGGCGATCTCCCCGGGGTCGGCCGCGCGACGCAGCGGGGTCAGGGCCGTGAGCCGGTCCTGCAGCCCGGGCGCCCGCTCCTCCCAGGTCCGGATCATCTCCGTCAGCGTGTTGCCGGGCGCGATGGCGTTGACCCGGATCCCCTCGGGGCCGTACGTCACGGCGGCCGACTCCGTCAGGCTGTTCACCGCCCGCTTCATCGCACCGTACGCGGGCAGTTCGGGATTGCCGCGCAGGCTGCCGATGGACGAGTTGTTGACGATGGCGCCCGTCCCGGCGGTCGCCCGGATGGCGGCGACCTCGGCGACCATGGCCAGCCAGACGCCCTTGAGGTTCACCGCGTAGACGTGGTCGAACTCGGCCTCCGGCAGCTGATCCATGGGGCCGGGGGGCTGGATCGTCGCACCGTTGTTGAAGGCGACGTCGAGGCGGCCGTAGAGCTCGACGGTACGGTCCACCGCGGCCCGCACGCTCTGGGCGTCGGCCAGGTCGCACACCACGTGGTCCGCGGTGCCGCCCGCCGCCCGGATCTGCTCGGTCACCGCCTTCAACTGGGACTCCGTACGAGCCGCGAGCAGCACCCGGGCCCCTTCCCGGGCGAAGAGCCGGGCCGCGGCGGCGCCGATCCCGCGCCCGGCGCCGGTCACGAAGGCGACCTTGCCGGTCAGGAGGCCCAGAGAGGTGTCGGTGGTCTGTGTGTTCTCCATGGCAGCGAGCCTGTGCCGGTGCGGAGGGCGTATCCAGGCACCGGCAGTACCTGGATCGGCCTCCCGGCGCCCGCGCACACTGGGGGTGTGGACAGAGCAGAACTGGCGGCCTTCCTGCGCAGCCGGCGCGAGCGGATCAGCCCCGCCGACGTGGGCCTGCCCGCCGGGCCGCGCCGCCGCACACCGGGGCTGCGTCGCGAGGAGGTGGCGCAGCTGGCCTACATCTCGACCGAGTACTACACCCGGCTGGAGCAGGCCCGCGGCCCCCGACCGTCGCGCGAGGTGCTGACCGGGCTGACCCGCGCCCTCAGGCTGACGGACGCCGAACGCGACCACCTCCACCTCCTGGCCGGCGCCCCGGTGGGACCGCCGCCCGGGCCCTCGCGCGAGGTACGGCAGAGCATCCTCGACCTGGTGCACCGGCTGCCCCGGTCCGCTGCCTTCGTGACCTCCGCCATGCTGGAGGTCCTCGCCTGGAACGACCTGGCTGCCGCCCTCATGGAGGACTTCTCGGCCCTGCCCCGGCGCGACCGCAACCTCGCGCGCCGGGCCTTCCTCGGGCCGCGACCCGGGGGACGCCTGCTGTACGGCGTGTCCGACACCGACGCGTTCGCCCGCCACGCCGCCCGGCGCCTGCGCACCGCCGCCGCCCGCTACCCGGACGATCCCGAGGTGAGCACCCTGATCCGCGAACTCCTCACCGGCAGCGCGGAGTTCGCCCGACTGTGGGCCTCCCACGACGTGGATGTGGAACCCACCCTGCGCAAGACCTTCCAGCACCCACTGGTCGGGCCGGTCACCGTCAACTGCGACGCCCTCGACCTCACCGACCGGGACCAGCAGGTCGTGATCTACACCGCCGTCCCCGGCTCGCCCTCCGAGGAGGCGCTCCGGCTGCTGTCGGTCATCGGCACCCAGCGCATGGACGCGCCCCGCTGACCCCGTCGTACGTCAGCTCCGCTGGAAGAACTCCACCTCGGCGAGGGCGACGTGACGCTGTGCCGTGAGGCCGGTGACCGCCCCCAGCACCAGCCGTACCTTCACCACGTCGTCGACCCCGGTCGCGATGGTCTGCGTTCCCGGCTTGTCGCTGAGGTCGATCTCCTTGGGGTGCACCGTGCCGTCCGCCGAGGTGACCTCCATCTTCATGCGGAGCGCCCGCGCCTCGCGGGCGTACTCCTCCGGATCCGTCGACGCGCCGTTCGTGATGATGAGGTCGACCAGCCGGAACGGCTTGCCGAAGGTGTACGTGATCGAGGCCCCGGCACCGGGCGCGCCCCAGTAGCGGTTGCTGAGCCCGTCGGTGGTGTCCTTCGCCGGATGCCCGGCCGCCTCGGCACTCGCGTGGACCTCCACCGGGGTGACGGCCTTGGCACCGCCGAGCTTGTCCCGGGTGTCCTCGAACAGGGCGCGCCCGGCGGGCAGCAGGAAGAATCCGCCCACGCACAGCGCCAGGATCACGGCCAGGACGACCAGCAGCCGGATCCACCGCCCGGACCCGGCCCGCACCTGACGCCGGAACGGCCAGATCGTCCGCCACCAGGGCAGCGGATCCCGGTCCGCCGCCGGGGTGAGCGGACTGGCACAGCGGCGGCAGAACCGGCGGCCCGGCGGATTGGGCGTCCCGCACACCGGGCACGGCACCCCGGACACCTCCTCCGGCCCGGCCACCGCCCGGACGACCGGACGCGGCGCGACCGGCTTCGCGGGCTGCACGGGCCCGACGGCCTCGGTCTGCGGCGGGGCCGGCGTCGGCACCGGACGCTCGGGGCGGACCGGTGGGGCCGGCGCGGGCGGGGTGTTGCTGGTGGTGGCGGGGGTGCGGGACGTGGTGGGACCATGCTCTTCCGTACGGTGTTCTTCACCGTCGGTTCCAGCTGCGGACTCTGAACTACCGTGCGTGGTATGGCTGTTGGCAGCTGCTGTCGGTCCATGCGCGGCCGGTGGTGCCGGCGCGGACGTACCCCGCGAGCCCTCCTCGGACCAGCCCAGATACGACCCGCAGTTGCCGCAGAAGTCGTCGGTGGGGTCGTTGGACGCCCCGCACACGGGACAGGCGCGCATGGCGTCACCTCCCTTCGTCGGAGGGCGGGCCGGGCAGGAACTCCACCCGGCACGGGACATGCACCGGACACAGGGACCGGACGACCTCGCGGACCCGGTGCTCGTCCACCGCGGGGTCGCGGCCCGGCCACACCCGGACCAGCACCGCGCCGGACGGCGCCGGCGGCAGGTCGGCGCCCGGGGTACGGGACCACGCCGCCCCGCCGTCGCCACTGACGTCGGCGTTCACCCCGAGCGTGAGCCGCAGTCGCTCGACCAGGCCGCGCCGGGTGCCGCGCCGGCGGTGCAGCTCCACCGCGCGCACCACCGCCTCGCGGCGCAGGTCCGCCGACCACTCGGGGTCGTCGTCGGAGCCCACCCAGGACGCCAGCCAGGCGACGAAGTCGAGCGGCGCCACGCGCGGGTCGAGATAGGCGGGCAGGTTGTCCAGCGCCGCGAACACCGGGGCGAGGACGGTGTCCAGACCGCCGGTGAACCGCTGGGCGAAGTCGTCGTCGGCGTAGAGCGCGGGCAGCAGCCCGCCGATGGGGTGCCGGCTCGGCAGGCCGGGTACGGCGGCGCGGCTCATGCCCGGCCTCCCGGCTCCAGGGGCTGTACGACGACCTGGTGCTGGTACGAGAACACCAGCGCGCCCGCGGCCACGTCGACCCGGTCCGCCGGAGCGCCCCGCCGGCCCGTGACGGGGTCGGCGGGGAACAGCCGGATCTCCTCCACGAGCGCGTTGCCGGTGGCGCGTTGCAGCAGGCCGAAGATCTCGCCGTACTGCACGGGCCGCCCGAACGGCCACCCGGTGCCGTCCGGTCCGCCGTGCAGCGGATTGAGGTACCGGAACAGCGCGGCGAGGGCCGCGTCCCGCACCCGGTCGGTGTCCCCGGGGGCCGCCGCGAGCCGGGCGACGACCGTGACGCCCTGGTAGACCGGCGGCTCCACCACCAACCGGGTCCCGATCAGCCGCCGTTCGTCCAGGCTCCCGGTGATGGCGGCGAGCACCTGGTCCGACGGAATGAGTTGCTCGAAGCGGAGCCGGTCGCCCTCGTCGGCCACCGCGTCCGGCACCACCAGCACCCGCACCGCGCCCGCACCCTCCGCCGCGGGCAGACAGCGCACCCGGCGCACCGACGGCGCCGCCTGCCGGGCGATGATCTCGTGGTCCTCGGCGGTCACCGCCCGCTCCTGCATCCGCAGCGCGTCCGGCGCCCGCAGCTTGGCGTTGGCGACGCTCTCCCCGTCCACCCCGCCGAGCGCCGCCTCCCGGTTGGTGACCCGCGCGATGTACGGCACCGAGCTGCGCAGCACCGAGATCGCGCCCCGGGCCACATTGCCGGCCGGGCCGCCGCCGGTGCGATAGCGGGACACCCGGATCTGCGCGCCCTTCTCCGGTACCGCGCCGCACAGCCGCAGTGTCCCGTCCGGCTCGCGCAGCGCGGGCGGGAAGGTGAACTCGCCGGTGGTGGCGTCGACTTGGACGTGCCGGTCGGCCGGCCCCGAGCGGCCGAAGTGCTCGACCACCTCCCAGCGCTGCCAGCCGTCGGCCGAGGAGACCTCCACCACCGGTGGCTCGCCGTCCAGCAGTACCGGGGGACGGCCGAGCCGGAACGTCTGGCCCGGCACCCCCTCCGACGCGCCGAGCGGTACGTCCGTGACCGTCTCCGCGTGTTCGGCCGTGCTGGTGCCGCCGACCGTGAACACCGTCGCCTCGCGCACGGTCGGGGACTCCGAGTAGAACGGCTGACCCGGCTCCGCCTCGGTCACCCGGCAGCGCAGCCAGCCCGCCCGGGTCCCGCCGATCACCGACGCGGTGTGTCCGGCCGGCACGTACACGATCACCTCGCCGGGCCGGTTCAGACCGCCGGTGGTGTCCGACCCGGTCTCGGCAACCTGCCAGCGGCCGCCGTCCCACACCTCCCACACCAGCGGCGGCTGCCGCGGGTCCACGCCGACACCCTCCACCCGGCTGTCCAGCCGTACGGCGACGATGCACCGCGGCACCGCCGTGGGCAGCCCGAACAGCACCGCGTCCCCCGGCTCGGGCGCGGCCTGGAAGCACCGCACGTCCCGGCCCTCGGCCAGCTCACGCGTGCGGTCGGTCTGCTCGCCGGTGCGGGGAGTGGTCACCAGCCGGACCAACTCGCTGGGTACGACGCGCAGTTCGTCCGTGGTCGCGAACACCACGGGCTCCTCCGCGTCGCCGCCCGCCGTGGTCACCTCGGTGCCGGCGGGCAGCGTCACGGTGTCGGGCTGCGGCGCCGACAGCCAGAAGTCGACCTCGGCCGAGGCCGCCGCCGGCGGGAACAACCGGATCCCCAACAGGTCCAGGAAGGCCGTGTAGTTCTTGTCCGGCACCCGGTTCAGCCGGTACAGCAGCTGGTCCACGAGATAGGCGAACGTCTCGATCAGGGTGACGCCCGGATCGGAGACGTTGTGGTCGGTCCACTCCGGGGCACGCCGCTGTACGTACCGCTTCGCCTCGTCGACGAGTTGCTGGAACCGCCGGTCGTCCAGGTTGGGGGAGGGCAGGGCCATCAGTCCGCGACCGCTTCCTCGGCCCCCTCCTCGGAGGGGATCGTGTAGAAGGGAAACACCAGATTGCGCCGGTCGTTGGTGGAGCGCACCGTGTAGCGCACATCGATGTACAGGGTTCCGTCGTCCACCGCGTCGAAGGCCACCGCCACGTCGTCCACGGTGATCCGTGGCTCCCACCGCTCCAGCGCCTCACGCACCGCCCCCGCGATCCGCCCCGCGGTGGCGCCGTCGCCCGGAGCGAAGACGAAGTCGTGGATCCCGCAGCCGAACTCCGGCCGCATCGGGCGCTCGCCGGGCGCGGTGCCCAGCACCAGCCGGATCGCCTCCTCGATCTCCCGCTCCCGCTCCACCATGGCGATCCCGCCGGTCGGCCCGACCCGCAGGGGGAACGCCCAGCCGCGCCCGATGAACCGCTCGCTCATCACACACCCCCGATCCGCACGTTCGGCGCGCCGATCTGAACGGTCGCGCCGCACGCGGTGGTGTCGCCCGCCCGAGCGGCCGGCAACCCGCCGATGAGGACCTCGCCCGAGACGAGCGCGGTCGGATCGGGCAGAATCACGTTGGCCGGGCCGAGGGCCGCGTGCGGGGGCATCACACAGGTGTGCAGACTGCCCACGACGGCGGCGGGACGGCCGCCGATCAGTACACGCGCCACCGCGGCGGCGGCGCCGGGCGGAGGGGTGGCGATCACCCCACCGTGGCTGGTGGGATCGCCGGTACGGGCTGCGGCGGGCATGCCGGGCTCCTCGAAGTCCATGGTCAACGGGTAAGCAATTGATGGGCAGTCAGTTGATGCGCACGAGATCCGCCTTCAGCACGCCCAGCAGGCCGCCGTCGAGGGTGACGTCGGTCTGCCCGGTGACGCTCACCGAGCGGCCGCCGACCCGGACCGCCGTGGTGCCGTCGATCTCCACGGTCCCGCCCTTCACGCTGACCTTCCCGGTCGTCGCGTCGAGCGTGATGCCGTGCTCGTCCAGCCGTACCGAGGACAGCGCCCGCCGGCCGCCGGCCGCGTACACCGTCAACTCGATCCGGTCGTGCCGGTCGTCCAGCAGCACCTCAAGCCGCTCGTCCGCGGTGCGCAGCCGTACCCCGGACGGTCCCGGTGCCGGGGCGTCCAGCAGCTCCAGCCGATGCCCCGAACGCGACACCAGGGAACGGCGGTTGACCTTGCCGCTGGTCCCGTCCACCAGCGGCACGTCGTGCGGCGAGGGCCGGTCCACGCCGTTGTACAGACCGCCGATCACGTACGGGCTGTCCAGCAGCCCCTGTTCGAAGCCGACCAGCACCTCGTCGTTGACCTCGGGACTCACCACACCCCCGCCGCCCTTGCCACCCCACTGCACCGTCCGCACCCAGTCGGTGACGTACGTGTCGTCCAGCCAGGGGAACGTGAGCCGGACCCCGCCGCTCTGCGCGCCGCCCGGCTCGCGCACGTCCGTCACCACGCCGATCGCCAGACCCGGCATGCGCGGCCCGCGCCCGGGGGCGTTCGCACCGGTCACCAGGCCCGCCAGGGAACGGTCCGGGCTGGCGCTCACCCACACCGTGGTCCGGTACCCGCCGTGCGGATCCAGACTGTGCCGCACGGCCGTGGCCGTGTACCGGCCGGAGAACGCGGGTCCCACATTGCCGAGCGCGACCGGCCGCCCCGCCCGCAACCGCGGATTGCCCTCGGCCACCGCCTCCAACTCACCGAAACCGGCACTGACCTGCGCGGCCACGGCATCCGCGACCGCTGTGGTCTCGGCCTGCGTCCGGTACGGCGTGTCCGTCACCGTCAGCTTCGCCGACTTGCCGAACCGGGCGCCGAACTCCGGGGCCAGTCCGGGCAGTACGGTGTCGCCGGTCACCGACTGCTGCCGGGCCACCAGCGACTTCTTGGTGGTGACGTCCCAGCCGCGCACCTCGACCTGGGACGCACCGTCCGCCCCCGACAGCGCGGCCCGCAGCGCCAGCAGATTCCGCCCGTACTCCAGCACCATCGGACTCTGCGTGGCCGGCGTCGTCGGCGCGGGCGCACCGGAGGCCTTCTCCGGCTTGGTGAACTGCAGCACCCCCTGGTCGTCGACCCGCACCAGCGCGCCGCTCTCGCCCGCCAGGTACTGCAGGAAGTCCCAGTCGGAGACGTTGGCCTGCGACACCTGCTTGTAGGTGACCGGCGCCGCCTCCACCTTCCCGCACGGCAGCCCCGCACCGGCGGCCACCTTGTGGACGATGGCGGCGGCCGTCATGTTCCGGTACGCCACCACCTTCCGGCCGCGCTGGAGCCGATGGGCGACGGAGTAGGCACGGACGACGGTGAACGACCCGGTGGAGTCCCGGTCGATCTCCACCGCCGTGACCTCGCCGTTGAACAGCCGCTCACGCGCCTGCCCGGCGACCGTCACCACCGACACCCGCAGCGGGGTGCCGAGGGTGATGCCGGTCGATTTCAGGAACTCGTGGTCGGGATCGCGGTACGTCAGCACGGCGGTGTCCGGCAGACCCACGTTCTCGTCCACCACACAGCTCACCAGCTGCGCCGCCCAGACCGGCGGCAGCTCACCGGGCGCCTCCACGACGGGGTCCGCCGCGAACGACCGTCCGCCGCGCGCCTCGGGTGTGGTCACCGCTCCTCCTCACCGCCCGTGTCCCCGAGCGCCGGCACCACCAGTTCGGTACCGGGCACCAGGGCCATCGGGTCGTCGATCCCGTTCGCCTCCGCGATGACCCGCCAGGCCGTCGCGTCGCCGTACTCCCGCCACGCCAGCAGCGCGAGGCTGTCCCCGGCCACCACGGTGTGCGTGCTGCGGGCCGTACGCGCACCGGAGGTCGGGTTCTGCCCCGGCGGGTCGACGCTCGCCTCCTCCACCGACAGCGCACAGGTCGCCCGCAGCGGCTTGCCGTCCACGTCGAACAGCGTGTACGTCACCGACAGGCTCGACAGCACCCCGTCGAACGACGTCGTCCGCGCCGTACCCCACTCGAACCGCACCCACGGACTGGCCGGCTTCTTCCGCGCGAGGCTCGCCGGTGTCGGCACGCAGGCCTTCATCAGCTTCTCCACGGCCTGCTCGACCGAGTTGTCATGGGTCGAGGTCGCGTCCAGGAAGACCTCCAGACTCAGCTCCCGCGGCCCGCTGCCCACGAACTCCGGCAACGCCGACTGCCCGGCCATCCGCGACGGGCTGCGCCGCCACTCGGTGGTCTTGCGCAGCTGGAGGGTGTTCGGATTGAACTGCAGATCCAGCCGCGCGATCATCCCCCCGGGCTTCGCGCCCACCGCCGCCGGAGGTTCCTTCAGGGTCAACTGGGCCCGGGCCCGGCTGGTACGAACAGCGGCCATCAGGAAGGCCTCAGTCCCTCGTGGGCGATCTCCAGCGTCTCCACGGCGGCTTGCGAGGTCGAGGGATCGAACGACGGCCCCTGCCAGCGCACCGGCACGATGCCCAGCACCTGCCAGCTGATGATCCGGCTCAGATCCGGCCGCAGCGCCACGATCTCGCCGTCCTTCGGCTCCACCCGGCGCAGCGTCTCGTCGAGCCAGCGTCCGATCTTCGCCGTGTCGGCGGTGACCGGCCGGGTGAGCGTGATGTTCGACCAGGTCACCCGGCCGGGCAACTGCCAGGTGAAGCCGTTGTTGCCGCCCTCGGCGTACGTCTCCATCTCCACCTCCGCCCCCATGCCGGAGCAGGTGTGGAAGGCGCCCAGGTCATTGCCGCCGATCGCGAGCCGGAAGAACACGCTCGTCGCGAAGATGTTGTCCGTCATCCGTTGGCCATCCGTTCCCTGTCCGTCCTCAGCGGCGTCCGTCGTAGGGACGGCCCGCCCGTTCCCGACCGCGCCGCAGATCGGCCCGGAGCAACCGCGCCATCGGCTCCAGCAGCCGCCGCGCCAACTCGTCCAGGTCGACCCCGGGGTCCTGCGGGTGCCCCGGGGACCGGACCGTGCCCTTGTCCGGGGGTTTCCGGGGCGCCGGTGCCGGGGCAGGTGTGCGCTGCACCGTTCGTGTGCCGCCGGTCGCGTCCTGCTGCGCAACGGGTGCCGTCGGGCCGGGGGTGCGGTGCGGCGTTCCCGCCGTCGTACGGGTGGCGCGGACCACGGGTACGGGCGGACTGGGCTGCGCCGGCGCGGGCGGTCGGCCCTGGATCGGGGGCGCCTGCGGGTCGGTCACCGGGAGCGTGGGCAGGTGTCCGGCAGTGGCACGCTGGACCGGCGGACTCGGGCGTACGACGGGGACGGCGCGGCGGGGACGCGCGGAACCCCCGTCGGCCGAGGGCGTGTTGTACGACGACGGTGCCGGCATCGGCGCCCGGGTGGAGACGGTCCGCTGCACCTGGGGCGCTCCGGGGGGAGACGGTGCCGGTTCCTGCGACGGGCTCGGTTCGCGCCGCCAGGAGGCGGTGACGACGGGACGCTCGGTGATGTGAGCGGCGGCAGGGGGTGTAACGCCTTCAGGGACACGGGTGTTGAGGGTGAGGGTGCGGGCGGAGAGGAGGGAAAGGCTGCGGGGTGTCGGCAGTCGCTGTGCTGTGCCGGGGTGGAGGGCACGGTTGTCGGTGGCGTCCGGGGTTCGGCCGGGGGCGGGGACGGTGAGGGGGCGGGCGACGACGAGCGGAGGGGCTCCACCGGCTCCTGTAAGGGCCGGCGTCGTTGCCCTGCTCGCGGAGGAAGGCGTGGCCGCCGCTCCCGTGCCGGCTGGTGCGAGCACGCGCTGTACCGGCGCGGACCGAGGGGTGCCCGGAGTGAGCAGGGGTGGGGCGGGAGCCGATGCGGTGCCCGGCGTCGAGGGTGAATGTCCCTGAACGGCAGGAGAGTGGGGGGAAGTGCTACGCCGTTCGGTGTCCGTCGTGCCCAGCAGGGGAGCGGTGCCTGCAGGGGGCTCGGGGGCAGCGCGCTGGACGGTCGCGGTGGCCGGGTCGGGCGGGGTGTGTGGCCGACCACCAGGGCGCGGCGAGCGCTGTACGTCCGCGGTCGGCGGCAGCGCCGGCAGCGGTGCCCCCAGGCCGCTTCGGGCTCGGGCGCCGGACGGCTGGGGAGACGGTTCGGGTACGGCCTGTGTGACGGTCGGCTTCCCCTCGCTCCTTGGCGTCGCCGGACCACGGCCGTACGCGTCCGACGTGGAAGCAGCGGAAGCGGAGACGTCCATCTGGCGCTGCGCCACTGGCAGTGTCGGTCCGGGTGCCGGGCGTGGGTTGTCCGGGGCGTTGGTGGACAACGGCTGGGCGGTGGGGGGAAGTTCGGTCATGGGTGCGCCCAGTGGTGGCCGGGTGCCGGGGCGTGCGGGGGTGGTGGCGCGCGGTGCGGTGGGCGCGGGCTGCGCGTCCTCGCCGACAACGGGGGGAGCGGCTGCTTCGGTGTGCCGGACAGCGGGCCGTAGCGCGGTGATCCGTCGTACCGGCGCGGCGATGCGCCGGGCGACCGTCGGCGAGGGGCCGACAGCCCTCGGGCGCACGGGGTTGTTCACCGACTGCTCTCGCCGGGCGGTGCGTCCGGCCTTCGCCGCCGTACGCGGGCCGGACGGAGTCCCGGGCGCCGCGGAGTCACCCGAGGTGTTCGGCACCACGGCGATGCGCCGTACCACCGGAATCTCCGGTCCCGGCGCCGGGCGGCCGGGGTCGTCGGGCCGGACCACACCGGCGGTCCCGCCCCCCGTCTGGGCCCGCTGAACGGGCGTGTCCGGCGCGGCCACCGAACGCTGGACGGCCGGCGTGTCCGCCGCGGGGGTCGGCCCCGACCGGCCCGGGGACGGCAGCGAAGTCCTCGTACCCTCCGCCTTGTTGCCCACATGGTTCTCCATGGAGCCAGGTGCCGGGAGATCGTTGACGATCGGCGTCTCACCCGGAACCGCCGATTCACCGGCGCCCCGGCGCGCGGATCCCGAGCCCCCACGCCCACCGGTACGGCGGGCAACCGCCGGATGCGAGGCAGCCGCGGCACCGGACTCGACAGCCCCCTCGTCCCCCTCGACATCCGCTCGCAGTACCCGCAGCAGCAACGGCCCACCGTCGGCGTAGGTCCCACCCGGTACGGCAGGCCGCGTGACACCCTGGACCAGGCCCATCGGCGCGGACGGCAGCAGCGCATGCCCGAGGCCGGCGTCGAAGGACGGGTTCTGCCAGGAGGCGAGGCCCGCGCGGAAGGTGAGGCCGTCGCTCACCCCGAGCGGGGCGCGGGCCACGGTCAGCGTCGGCGGAGCGGTACGACGCCACCCGCCGTCCCAGTCACCCGGCACCGACGGACCGACCGCCGTACCGGAGGCGGACGTACCCGCGGAAGACCCCGGCCCGGCAGCCCGCGCCGCGGCCCGGCGGCGGAAGCGGTCCCGCCATGCCATGTGCTCAACCACCTTCGTTCACACGGGTGTTGATACGGGCGATCTCGGTCACCCACTGGCGGCGCTCGGCGTGGGTGAGGTCGAGGATCTCCTCGCGCTGCCAGTGGAAGTGGTAGGCGACGTACGCGATCTCCTCCCGCAGCCGGGGGAGTGCGTACGTCACGATTCCCCCAGGCGCCCACCCGAGAGGTCGACCTCGAAGGCGCCCTCGCAGTGCGGGCAGGTCACCGCCGCGCGGGTGTGACCCTCGCTGTTGACGCGGCGGTAGAAGTCCTGGAGGAACGCGACGTCCGTGGCGTACATCCGCTCCACGACGCCCGCGTGGACGTCGGTGATGGTGCCGAGCCGGGTGATCACCTGGCTCAGCAGCACCACACTCAGATAGGCGGGGTTCTCCTTGACCCGCAGATCGATCTGGGGCCGCAGTTCGTCCCGGGCGGTGGCCAGGCGCATCGCGCCGTGCCGGTGCAGGGTGCCCGCCTCGTCCACGTAGCCGCGCGGCAGCTCGAACTCGAACTCCGTGCGCAGCCCGTGACCTTGAGACGGTGCGGGGCGGGCGGCCGGGGCCGGGGCCTGGGGCTGGTCGGCCGCCTGGGCGGCCGGTGCCGTGGCCTCCAGTATCTCCTCCAGGCTGCCCGCCGTGACGGTACGGCGCCTCATTCGACGTGGATCTCCTCGAACACGATCGTGACGGACTCGGTGGCCGGGGAGGACTCACCGGCCTTGAGTGACGGGCCCTCCCACTTGGAGGCCCAGCCGTTCATCAGCTGGATGCGGCGGACCGTCTCACCCTTGGAGTCCATGATCTCGATGGTCAGGTTCTGCCGGGCGGTGTCGATGGCACCGTTGTTGAGGGTCTCCTTGATCCACTTGGTGAACTCGCTGCTCTTGTCGAGCCCCCGGGTGATCGTGATCTCGCCGGCCTCCCGTGCGCCGGGCTGCTTGCGGATGATCTGCTTGCCCCTGGAGCTGACCTGCTTGACCTCGACCACCCCTTCCTCGACCATCAGCCCGCTGATCTCCTGGATCGACTCGACCATGTACCCGCCGAGCTGCACGCCGAAGACGTGGGTGGAAAGAGCATCTCCCTCTTGAGGCATGACTGTGTGTCACCTTTCCTTGACCGACCCGCGGGTCACTCGTCGATGAGGCTGGTGCTGTCGGAGAACTGGGCCAGCCGGAACACCACGAACTCGGCGGGCTTCACGGGGGCGACACCGATCTCGCAGACGACCCGGCCCTGGTCGATGGACGTCTGCGGGTTGTTGTCGCGGTCGCACTTGACGTAGAACGCCTCCTCGGCGGTGCGGCCGAAGAGCGCGCCCCGGCGCCATTCCTCGGTGAGGAACGCGGTGACGTTGCGCCGGATGCTCGACCACAGCCGGTCGTCGTTCGGCTCGAAGACCACCCACTGGGTGCCCAACAGGATGGATTCCTCAAGGTAGTTGAAGAGGCGGCGCACGTTCAGATAGCGCCAGGCCGGGTCGGAGGACAGGGTGCGGGCGCCCCAGATCCGGATGCCACGGCCGGGGAAGGCACGCACGCAGTTCACACCGATTGGGTTGAGCAGGTCCTGCTCGCCCTTGCTGAGCCGGATCTCCAGGTCCACGGCGCCCCGGATCACCTCGTTGGCGGGCGCCTTGTGCACCCCGCGCTCGGCGTCGCTGCGCGCCCACACACCCGCGATGTGACCGCTCGGCGGGACCGTGGTGTTGCGCCCGGCCGCCGGGTCGAAGACCCGCACCCAGGGGTAGTACACGGTCGCGTACCGGGAGTCGTAACCCGCTTCGTCGTTACGCCAGTTGCGCACCTGCTGGGCGGTGAGCCCGGGCGGGGTGTCCAGGACCGCGACCCGGTCGCCCATCTGCTCGCAGTGCGAGATGACAGCGAGCTGGACGGTGCGCACGCCCTCGGCGTCGATGTCGCCGCGCTGGTAGGCGCCCATCAGGTCGGGGACCGCGACCATGGTGATCTCGTCGATGGCCTCCAGCCCGGCGAACCCGGTGCGGGCGGCGGCGTCGCCGACGTACTCGGCCGGGTCGAGCCGGGACACCGCACCCGAGCCGGGTACTGCTGGCGCGGCCGGCGCGTCGGGAACGGCCACCGTCTGGCTCGCGGGGCGGGTCTGGGTGGCGTCGCGCTGCTCGGTGACCTCGATCAGCTTCGAGGCGCGCAGCTGGCTGACCACATAACCCTTGACGTTCTTGCGGGTGGAGACGTCGTATGTCTCGGCCACCTGCTCGCCCTGGCGGACCAGCAGCTTGAAACGGTCCTCGGGCGGGTTCTCGCCGTCCGTGTCGGTGACTTCCACCGACACCCCGGAGACGCCGGGCCGGGCCGTGATTCGGAACCCGCCGAGCGTGATCGGCTCGGCCGCCCGGACCTGGGCCTCCCGGGAACCCCCGCCGCCGTCGTCGTTCGAGCCGCCGACGCGCACCACGTAGGCCGCGCCGCCGCCGTTGGAGAAGTAGCCGTAGACGGCGTGCGCGAGGTAGGTGCCCTCGGTGAAGCCGCCGAACAGCTGGGTGTACTGGTCCCAGTTGGTGACCAGGGTCGGTTCGTGGAAGGGCCCGCTCCGGGCGAATCCGACGAACGCGGCGACGGCGGTGCCGACCCCCTCGATGGGGCGGGCACCGGACTGCACCTCCTCCACGTACACGCCCGGGGTGAGGTACGTCGGCATGCTCGCTCCTTCACGTTCCATCGGGTCACCTGCGTCGATGCCGAGTCTCCGAGGCGGGTGAGGCCCGCGGACAGGTGCGTGGGTACCTTGCCGGGGGCAACCACGCTGCCTTTTCAGGCGTCGACGACGTCCGCCAGATACGGCCCGAACTCGCTCTCCAGGACCAGCCGGCCGAGCTTGCGGTACTCCTGCACCACCGCCGACACCAACTGCCGCATGGTGAGCGGCCCTTCGGCCTCCGCCGCGAGATAGGCGGCCGTCACGGCACACGCCCGGATCGAGCCGCCGGCCAGTTCGAAGCGGTCCGCGCAGAAGCCGAGGTCGAGGTCGGCGGCGCGCGGCAGCCGGTCGCCCAGGCACCGCTCCCACAGGGCGAGACGCTGGGCCGCGTCGGGCATGGGGAACTCCGCCACCACGTCGATCCTGCGGGTGAACGCCTCGTCCAGGTTGGCCCGCAGGTTGGTGGTCAGCACGGCGATCCCGTCGAAGGACTCCATGCGCTGGAGCAGATACGCCGACTCGATGTTGGCATGCCGGTCGTGGGCGTCCTTGACCTCCGAGCGCCTTCCGAAGATCGCGTCGGCCTCGTCGAAGAGCAGCACCGCGTTGACGGCGGACGCCTCGGTGAAGATCCGTTCCAGGTTCTTCTCGGTCTCCCCCACGTACTTGTCGACGACGGTGGACAGATCGACCACGTACAGGTCCATGCCGAGGTCGGCGGCGACCACCTCGGCGGACATGGTCTTGCCGGTGCCCGACTCGCCCGCGAACAGCGCGATCACCCCGCGCCCCCGGCCACCGCCCGGCCGCATCCGCCACTGCCCGAGCACCTGCTCGCGATGGCGCGCGCGTACGGCGAGTTCGCGCAGCCTGCGCCGGGTCGGCGCAGGCAGCACCAGATCCTCCCAGCCGACGTCCGGCTCCACCCTGCGGGCCAGCCGGGCGAGCCCCGCGCCGTTCTGCGCCCGTACGGCCGCGCGCAGATCACCGGGGGAGACAGGACGGCCCGCGAGACCTGCCGTGCGCACGGCGGCACTCGCGGCGCGGCGCAACTGCCCACCGTCGAGCCGGTGCGCGGCGACCGCCCGGGCGAGCGTGTCGACGTCGCTGTCCCCGCGGGCACCGGCCAGGGGGAGCACGGTGCCGTCCGCGGAGCCGCCGGCCAAGGCGCGCGCGTCGGCGTCGGCGTCGAGAGAGACACTGGCCAGGGGGTGCGTGGTTTCGGCGGCGGAGGCGGCGGCCAAGGTGTGCGCGTCAGCGTCAGGAGAGATACCGGCCAAGGCGTGTGCGGTGTCGGCTGCGGAGGCGGTGGCGAGGGGGTGCGCGTTGTCGGCCACGGAGGCGGCGGTCAGGGGGAGCGCGGTGCCGCCCATGGACGCGTCGGTCAAGGCGTGCGTGGCGCCGTTCACGGAAGCACCGGCCAGTGCGAGGGCGTGCCGCCAGCGCGCGGCCTGCCGGTCCGGGGAAGGCGGGGTCACCGGCAGCACGACCGGGGTGTCCGCCGCCCATGCCGGGTCCCAGCCGTCCGTGCCGTGGACGAACAAGGGGATGCCGCGCAGCGCCGCGCACAACTCCCTTGCGCTGCCAGCCCGTTCGGTGGGTGCGGCGGGCAGCTCCTCCAGCGGGCCGAGGACGACACCCGCGCCGGTGAGCCGGGCCTCCAGCGCCGCGACCCGGGCGAGCGCGGGCAGGTCGGCGGCGCGCCGGGTGAGTGCCGCCGCATCCAGGACCAGCGTGCCCAGTCCGGCCGCGCGCAGGGCCGCGGCGGCGAGACCGGGCGCGTCTCCGCCCCGGTCCAGCAGATGCACCAGGCCCGGTCCGGACCGCGCCGCACCGGCTGCCCGCCGTACCTCGTCCGGCTCCGCCGTCGGATCCTCCGTTGCCGTACCGAGGACTCCGGCGAGCCGGGCGTCGGGTGTGCTGTCGCCCAGCAGATGCGCGGTGACCCGGTCCGGGACCACCAACACCCGTGACAGCGGCGGACGTTCAGGCTCGACTACCTCCAGCAGCCCGCCCGTGACCAGCGGTGCCCCGGCCGCGAGCCGGAACCGGGCCCCCGACGCCGGCGCGTGCCCGGCAAGCTCCAGGGCCAGTCCGACCGTCGGCCGACGGCGGGTCAGATCGTCGTTGAGATAGCCGTAGAGCCGCTCGAAGCGGGCGTCCAGGTCCGGGGCCAGCGCGATCAGCAGCAGATCGATGTCGAGCGGAGACAGCCCGAACCGCTCGGCCAGTGTGCCGAGTACGGATCCGGGCGGCGGGGGCTGCGGGTCGTAACCCGGTACATCCGGTACGCCGAGGCCGCCCGGCCCGTCCAGGATCCGCTGGGCCGCCTCCGGGGTGAGGTACTGCCCCCGGTACGGGTCGTCGGGGTCGGGATCGACGGCGCGGCGGGCGGCCACCGCGTACCGGACCCGCTCCTCGACCAGGCGCAGCCGCGCCCACAGCGGGTCCGAGCCGGCGTCCCTGACGGTTTCCTCAAGGTATGTCACGGCTGGCGCCCTCCCCGGCGGCGGCGCGCGGGGGCCGGACGCCGCTCGCGCGGACCGGCGAACCCCTCCTCCGGCCCCGGGTCGCTCACGCCCTCGTACCGCAGCCGGCGGCCCGGTACCGACTCCCCGTCCTCCTGCCGGTGCGCGGAACGCACCACGAGCCCCTCGGTGACCGGCGGCGCGGCGGCCCTGCTCGCTCCGGCCAGCGGCGCGCGCACCCTAACGCCGAGGGACGCCTTCAGCTCGCCGCCGAGCGCAGACCACACGTCGGAGGCGGCCGGCGTGTCGAGCGTGGCGCCGGCGGTGTCCAGGGACACGGTGAGGCCCAACTCGGCGAGCGAACCCGTCAGATGCCGCTCGGGCAGCGCGTCGGCGGCCGCCAGGGTGGCCAGCACCTGGGACAGCAGCCGGTGTTCGTCCTGCGGGCGGCTCGCCCACGCCGTCACCAGGTACGTCAGCTCGTACCAGCGTGGCGGGGTGCGCCGCGCCACCACATAGCCGTCCGCGTCGTACACCTCCCCGGCGCCGCTGCCGCGCCGGGTCGCGTCCTCCCGGATGTCGTACAGGAACACACAGACGGTGGGCGCGGTGCGGCGGGCCGCCCAGTCGCGGGTCGGCGCGTCGAAGACGATCTCGACCCCGGACGTCTCCAGCCCGGCCTCGCCGAGCAGCCCGCGCAGCGCCTCGTCGACCTCGTGGATCACCGGCGGGTCACCTCGTCGGGCGGCTGCACACTGCCGTTGACCACCAGGAAGTCGGTCTTCACCGGGGAGAAGCCGGGGCCGCTCGCGGTGATGGTGCGCGGACCCGTCTGGTCCTTGGCGAGGATCAGCAGCTGGCCGATGAAGGTGCCGTCCGGCTCGGGCACGGTCGGCGCGGCGGCCGCGGTGATCCCCGGCTTCCAGGTGAACCGCACCGGCACGCCCGGCGGGAAGTCCTTGCCGCGCACCGAGGTGACGAAGCCGGGCTTGCCGATCGGCGGCACGGCGACGATCTTCGGCTGGAGGATCCGCAGCGTGGTGTGCGTCCGGTTGTCGTTCGGGTCGGCGTCGGTCCCGGTGGTGGTCAGCACGCCGGTGGCGCGGCCGGTCGTGGCGTGGTCGGGGGAGAGGACCACCCGTACGACCGTGCTGTCGCCGGGTGCCAGGTCCGGGAGCGCACACACCCAGCCGCTGTCGCATCCCGACGGCGGCCCGCCGTCGGGGATCCCGGCGGGCAGCCCGATCCGCAGCCGCAGTCCGGTGGCCAGTGCGTTACGGCCGTTGCGCACGGTGTACGACACCACGACCCGGCCGCCGACATAGCCCGGGTCCGGCTGGGCGGTGACCCGGACCCCGGGACCGGCCTTCGGTGCGGGCGGCGTCGGGGGTGGTGTGGGCGCGGGCGGGGTCGGGGACGGGCTGGGGGTCGGCGGGGCGGCCTTGCGTACCGGTACGACGGTCCGGGCGTTGTTGTCGCCGGGTTCCGGGTCGACGACGCTGCCGGTGACGGACCAGTCGACGGGCTGCTCGCCGACGGTGCGCCCGGTCACCGTGACGGTCACCGGCACGGTCGTGGCCGGCGGCACCACCCCGATGTCGCACTGGAGGGAGGCGGCGTCGCAGGTGCCGCCCGGGCGGCGGATCCGGGTGACGGAGACACCGGCCGGAGGCGCGATGGTCAGCCGGGTGCCGGGGGAGGCCGCCGGGCCGTTGTTGACGACGTCGACGCGGATGTCCGTGGAGTGGCCGACGGTGACCGCGGGCACCGTACCCGGCGCGCGCACGGCCAGGTTCACCGACTGCTGGACGCCGGGCTCCTTCTGACGCCCCGGCAGTTCCAGGGTGAGCGGGGTCAGATGACCGGATGTGACGTTCAACAGATGTAGTTTTTCGGGGCAGTTGGCCGGGGTGTCGGTGCGCGAGCTGAAGACGATGTCGTTGCCGTCCGCCGTCCAGGCCGCGTCGCGCGGCTGGTGCGGGCCGGTGACCGAGGTATCGGGCAGCTCCTGGTGGCAGGCGTCGGCGGTGGAGCGGGCCGACTCGGGCAGCAGCGCCCGGCAGCTGTGGCCGGACACCGAGGTCAGCAGCAGGCCGTTGCGCTCGTTGATCCGGCCGCCGCCGTCCTTCCGGTTGAAGGCGATGAGCCGCCCGTCCGGAGAGAACGCGGGACTGTCGTCGATGACCGTGCAGTCGCCCGGGCAGATCCGCGCGCTCAGATCGCGCTGCTGGTCCAGGGCGTTGACCGGCACGGTCCAGATGTGCTTGTTGCCGCCGCCCCCGCCGATCGTCATGTTCCGGGTGAAGGCGAGCGTCGTGCCGTCGGAGGACCAGGTGGGCTGGGCGTCGCCGCCCGTCTGCTGACCGGCCGGCGGCACGATCTCGTGCAGGATCGTCCCGCTCGTCGCGTCGGCGACGAGGATACGGCCCGGGCCCGAGGCGGAGCCGACGCCGCCCGGCGAAGTCCGCGTGAAGGCAAGGTACTTGCCGTCAGGCGAGAACGTCGGGTCGGTGTCCCAGTCCTTCGGCCCGCGCCCGGCCAGTGGCATCGGCGCCGGGTGGGAGCCGTCGGCGTCCACCGTCCAGATCCGCTCGATCCGGTTGTCCGGACCGCCCTCGAACCGGGTCAACACGATGCGGCGGCCGTCCGGGGTGTAGTTCTGCCGCTCGGTCCACGGGTCGTATCCGGCCGCCGGGTTGAACAGCGGATCCTTGGCCGGATCGGTGTTGGTGTCCGCCGCCGGGTCCTCGTTGAGGATGGTCAGTCCGAGGTCGCGCGGGTCGGCGCCGTCCCTCCGGACGTCCTGGAGGGTCACCACGTGCTCACCGTGCGGGCCCTGCGGCGTGTTGCTTCCCTTCGCCGAGGTGCGGTCCACCACGACGTAACCGCCGTTCAGCGGTCCGACCCAGGTCGGCGTGCCGACCGAGCGGTCCTCGCTGAGCACCAACTCCGGTCCCGTCGCGGGGTTCTGAACCCGGTACACATGGTCCCAGTCGCCCTGGCAGCCACAGGTGCGGTCGGGGCTGAGGAACACCACCCCCTCCCCATCGGGCAGCCAGGCTGCCCCATGGGTCCGCCAGCCGTCCGGTGTGCCGGTGAGCAGCGGCTGGTCCCCGGCCGGGCCGCCGGTCACCCGCAGCCGCGGTCCTGCCGAGGAATCGGCGGTGTAGGTGTACACGATGAGGTCCCGGTGCGCCGGGTCGTCCACCGGGTTCCACACGGGCTCCGTCGCCTTGCCGCCGAGCGCGCCGGTCACCCGGGTCGCGGTGCCTCCGGTCAGCGGACGCACGTAGATTTGCGACCCGAGCGACGCGTCGCTGTTGCCGGAGTACGACAGGCGCCGGCCGTCCGGCGACACGGTCGGGCTCTCCTCGTCGGCCGGCGTGTCGGTCAGCCGGGTCAGACCGGTGCCGTCGGTGCGCACCAGCCACAGGTCGCGCTGCTTCCTGCCGTTCGGGCCGCCCGGCTCCGCCGAGTCGAACACCACCGCCTTGCCGTCCGGGGTCAGCCGCGGATGTGCCGCGTCCCGGCCGCTGGTCAGCTTGCGCACCGACCCGTCGGGGGCGCGCAGATAGATCTGCGGGTTCTTCGCGTCACGGCGGCTCGCGAACACCATCGTGTCGCCGAGTGCCGACGGCTGGACGTCGTAGTGCGCCGGGCCCGCGCCGAACAGCGGCTCGCTGGACCTGGTGTCGACCACCTTGCCGAGACTGCGGTGCCCGGTGCCGGCGTAGGCGATCCGGGTGGCGGAGGCGGCGGTCGCCCGCGGCCGGGCCTCGGCGCTGTCCGGCCCGGAGGCCGCCGCCACCGCGAGCAGCGGGACCAGCAGGAGCAACGACGCGCCGAATCTCCCCAGCCGGCGCTGCCCGCCGGGGCCAGCGGTGCCGTTCACGGTTCCACCTCGCAGTCTCGGAACGCCGGGTGTGCCCTGCCACCGTGCCCCCATGCGCGTGTCGTACGGCAGGGCGGCGGGGCCGTGCCCGGGGGAAGCGAGAACTGCGCTTTCGGGCACCCACCGGACGCCGGGGCGCGCTGCGGACGACTCCGGATGGGGGGGCACCCCGGCCGGGTGGGCTGCGATGGGCTCGGGGGCGTTGGGCGGTCACCGGTTGTCGGGCGTGCTGCTCCGAACCCCGGGGTCACCGGCTGCTGGGAGCGCTGCGGGCGGGCGGCTGCCCGCAGCACGCCCGGAGGCCGAACCGGTGGGTCAGATCAGCCCGTTGCGCAGCGCGTAGCCCACCGCGTGTGCCCGGTTGCGCAGTTGCAGCCGGGTGGTGATCTCGTGCAGCACGTTCTTGACGGTCCGCTCGGAGTAGGCGGTCTTCTGGGCTATCTCGGCGGTGTCGAAGCCCTCCGCCACCAGGCGCAGCATGTCCGCCTCGCGCGCGGTCAGCGTGGACAGGGCCAGGCCGTGCGGATCGAGCACCGAACGCTGCAGACCGCCCACATGGGTCAGTAACCTGCCGAGCAGGTCGCCCGGGAGCACACCCTCACCCTTGGCCATCGCGAGCACCAGATGCAGTAACCGGTCCTGGTCCGCCTCGGCGCGCCGCAGTACCGCGGCGACACCGCACTCGATGACCCGCTGCAGCGCCGCCGACTCGAACGTGCCGACCACCAGCCCGGTGCGGGTGCCGGCGTTGCGCTGCAGCCGTTGCAGCAGGGCTATGACGTCGTCGTCCACGGCGTCGACGACCACGAGCGAGGTCCGCGCCCGGTCCGCCTCGGCCTCGTCGACCAGCTCCACCTCGGGGCGCTGGCGCAGCTGGTGCACGACACCGATGCGCAGCACCAGGTCCTGGGCGTAGACCGCGACGGACACCCGGCGCGGCCGGTCCTCCTGGGCGGAGCGATGCGTGGTCACAGGGGGATGGGTCGCACGGGGCGTGCGGGCGGTCATGAGCGGGTTCTCCTTCACGGAGCCGGACATACTGAGTACCTGTTTCATGACGAGAAGAACGGAGAGAGACGTACGGGGCCAAGGAGGCGCGCGGAACGGGGGGACACTGCCGGCCGGCGGAGCACGCGCCGCGCGGGGTCGCCTCAACTGGCGTGCCGTTCCGTCGAGTTGACGTTGACCGCTGGGGGCATGTCCGCTGCCCGGGTGTTGCCCTCGCACCTCTCGTGACGTCCCGGACCCGGTTCTACGGTCGTGGCGTGACGCCAACTGCAGCCTCTTCCGGACCCGGGGCGCCCGGCCTCGACATCCCCGCCGTGACGGTGATGCCGGGCGGTACCGCCGCCACGAGCCTGACCGTCCGCAACGACAGCGACATCGTCGAGGCGTACACCCTGGAGGTCGTGGGTGACTGCGCGGCCTGGACCACCGTGGAACCCGCACGGGTCTCGCTCTACCCCGGTACCTCCGAGACGGTGACGATCCGGCTGGCCCCGCCGCGCTCCCCTCAGGTGCGGGCGGGTGATGTGCCGCTGGGCGTACGGGTGTTGCCGACCGAGCACCCCGAGTCGGTGACGGTGCCCGAGACCACGGTGCACATCGAGGCGTTCCACGAGCTGCGCACCGAGCTGCTTCCGCGCCGTCGCCGTGGCTGGCTGCGCGGCCGCTACCGGCTGGCGGTGCGCAACGAGGGCAACACTCCGGCCCGGGTGGGGTTCACCCCGGAACAGCGGGGCGAGGAACTGAAGTTCGGGTTCACCCCCGCCGAACTGACCCTGGAGCCCGGGGAGTCGGCGGAGACCCGGCTGCGGGTACGCACCGGCAAACCGGTCTGGTTCGGCAAGCCGGTGGTCTGGCCATTCACCGTGCGCGCCGACGACAGTGCCGAGGCCGAGGAAGAGGGCGAGCGGCCCGGAGCCGTCGTACGGCCGCCGCTGGAGGCGGAGTTCGTCCAGATCCCGGTCTTCCCGAAGTGGCTGCTGGCGCTGCTCGCGGCGCTGATCGCGCTGATCGTGGCCTGGTTCGCACTGGTCCGTCCGGCGGTGCGCAGCGCCGCCAAGCAGGCGGCCGACGAGGTGGTCCAGCCCCGCCCGACCCCCGGCGGGAGCCAGAACGGGCAGTCCCCGAGGACGGGGTCCGGCACCGGGAAGGGCACCGGCACCGGCTCCCGGCCGGGCGGTCAGGGCGCGAACACGGCGCCGGGCGCCGGGGGTGACGGCACCGACGGCACGGTGGCCGGAACCGGGCAGCAGAGTTCGGCCACGATCGACGTACAGACCTCGGGCGGGGCGAACAAGACCGGCACCTATGTGGTCCCGAAGGGCAAGGTCTTCGGTATCACCGATATCGTCGTCGCCAATTTCCAGGGCGACGAGGGGGTCATGACCATCACGTTCGGCGACCGGAAGATCACCACGATCGCGCTGGAGACCTTCCGCAACCAGGACTACCACTGGGTCACTCCCATCAAGATCCCCGAGGACGCCACCGTCACCATGAACGTGACCTGCGCCAAGCCGGGAACGCCGGCCACCGGCCGGCAGGCGACGCAGTGTCATGAGGTCCTGAACGTCAGCGGTGTGCTCAGCGACGTCACACGGTGACGTAGTGCCACCGCACATCGTTCGCTTCGTGTGGGGTAAGGGGAAGGGGTGGCTCCTACTCCGGCCGAAAACCGCCACGGGACTGCATGCAACGTGCATGTTTCGCGTGCGGCCACACATCCCGGAATCCCGGCGCCCGTGCGAGTGCGGTCCTCTGAGGTGAAGTCCCGAGCGCCGTAAGGGAATTGGCCGGTTTACACGCCGCCGTCCGGCGCGCACAGCACGGCGAACGCCTCCTCCAGCAGCCTGCCGAAGTCGTCCACTGCGAGTGATCCGGACTCGGTGTCGCCGCGGGTGTGCATGAGAAGCGCGCCGCGTACGGCGGCCACCGAGGCCCGCGCCAGGACCGAGGCGCGCAGCGCCCGTGGGCGGGGCGGCTCTTCGGGATCGAGGCCGGCGAAACGCTCGGCGAGGGCCGCGGCGATGCCGTCCTCGAAGTCGGTCAGGACATGGGTGCGCCGGGTCTGGCCGGCGAGCGCGCGGGGTGGTGCGCCGACGACGAGGATGGCGAGCCCGCCGTCGAGTCCGGCCGCGGCCGCGTGGAGGCTGTTGAGTACGGCCCTGAGCGGCGGCTCGCCGGCCGGCCGCCGCAGGATCTCCTGCTGGACCAGGGGGACGAAGTCCAGGATCTCGGCGAAGACGAGGTCCTCCTTCGAGGGGAAATAGCGGAAGAACGTGCGCTCGGTGACACCGGCGGCGGCCGCGATGTCCTTGACCGTCGTCTCCTGGTAGCCGCGCTCGGCGAACATCCGGGTCGCCGTCTGGAGCAGAGTGCGGCGTGTTGCGGCCTTCTTCCGGTCCCGCCGTCCCGGCTCGGTCTCCCCTGTCACCTGCTCGCTCACCTGCTCATCCTGCCATGGCCCGGCCACGCCGAGGTTTTGACGTGAGCATGGAAAGTGTCATTCCTGACAGTTTAGGTATCGTGTCAGTCCTGACACTTTTTGGCGGTCGGCCCTCCCGTGGGTTCGAAGCCGCCAGGAGTCCCCACAAGGAGCACCCTTCATGGCTTCCCTGCTCTACCGGATCGGCCGCGGTGCCGTGCGGCGCCGCCGGGCGGTGCTGGCCGCCTGGCTGCTGGTGCTGACCGCCGTGGTCACCTGCGTGATCACCTTCGGTGGCACGACCGACGACGAGTTCACCGTCCCGGGCTCACCCGGCCAGACCGCGATGGACACCCTCAAGCGAGAGCTGCCCTCGGCGGCCGGCACCAGCGCCCAGATCGTCTTCGTCGCGCCCCACGGCCACACCGTCACCGAGCCGCGGTACGCGCAGGCGATCAGCGCCACGATGGCCGATGCCGGTAAGGCCCCGCAGGTCACCGTCGTCACGGACCCGGTGCGCGGCAAGCTCATATCGCCGGACCGCACGACCGCGCTCGGCCAGGTCCGCTACCAGGTCGACCGGGCCGGACTGCACGACGACAGCCTGACCGCGCTGGAGCGGTCCACACGGACCGCGAAGGACGCGGGGCTCACGGTCGAGGTCGGCGGATCCGCCTACGGCAGCACCAGGAGCACCGGGCACACCAAGGAACTCATGGGCGTGGCCGTCGCCCTCGCCGTCCTCATGATCACCTTCGGCTCGCTGTTCGCCGCGGGCATGCCCCTGCTGACGGCGATCAGTGGGGTGGCCGTCACCCTGCTGGGTCTGTCGGCGCTGACCGGGGTGCTGACCATCTCCAGCACCGCGCCCTCCCTGGCCTCGATGCTGGGTCTCGCGGTCGGCATCGACTACGCGCTGTTCATCCTCTCCCGCCACCGCTCCCAGCTCGCCACCGGCATGGACACCGAGGAGTCGGCGGCCCGGGCCACGGCGACCGCGGGCAGCGCGGTGGTCTTCGCCGGCCTGACCGTGATCATCGCGCTGTGCGGCCTGGCCGTCGTCCGCATCCCCTTCCTGACCGTCATGGGTGTGGCCGGCGCTGCCGCCGTACTCGTCGCGGTCGCCGTCTCCACCACCCTCCTGCCGGCGCTGATGGGCTTCGCGGGAGAACGGCTGCGCCCGAAGCCGGGCTCGCGCGCGTCCCGCCGCGAACAGCCGTCCCTCGACGCCGGGCACGGCAGGCGCGAGGCGATGGGTGAGCGCTGGGGCAGGATCGCCATCCGCCGCCCCCTGCTCACCCTCGCGGCCGTACTGATCGGCCTGCTCGCCCTCGCGATCCCCGCCCGCGACCTCCAACTGGCCCTGCCCGACAACGGATCCGCCCCGGCGGGCAGCGGTCAGCGGCAGACGTACGACATCGTCGCCGAGAAGTTCGGCCCCGGCTTCAACGGCCCGCTCCTGGTGCTCGCCGACACCTCGCACGCCGGCAGCCCGCAACAGGCCACGGCCACCCTCGTGCACGACCTGGGGGCCACCGACGGCGTCGCCACGGTCGGCAAGCCGCAGCTCGTGGAGCACGGGGGCGCGGCCGTCATCCAGGTGGTGCCGAAGAGCGGCCCCTCCGACGAGCGCACGAAGAACCTCGTCGAGCACCTCCGCGACGAGGCGCCCGCCTGGCGCGCACAGACCGGGGCCGAGGTGTCGGTCACGGGGACGACGGCCGTGAACATCGACGTCTCCGACCGGCTGGCAAGCTCGCTCGTCCCGTTCGCCCTCGTCGTGGTCGGCCTGTCGCTGCTGCTGTTGCTGCTCGTCTTCCGTTCCGTGGTCGTGCCGTTGAAGGCCGGCCTCGGCTTCCTGCTGTCGGTGGCCGCCACGTTCGGCGTGGTCGTGGCCGTGTTCCAGTGGGGATGGCTCGCGAGCGCGCTCGGCGTCGCGGAGACCGGGCCGGTCGTCAGCATCCTGCCCATCCTGGTGATGGCCGTACTGTTCGGACTCGCCATGGACTATGAGGTGTTCATGGTCAGCCGCATGCGCGAGGCGTACGTCCATGGCGCCGCACCCCGCGATGCCGTCCTGGCCGGCTCCCGCCACGCCTCCCGGGTGGTCACCGCCGCCGCGCTCATCATGTTCGCGGTGTTCGCCAGCTTCGTGCCCGGCGGCAGCACGATGCTCAAGCCGATCGCCTTCGCCCTCGCGGTCGGTGTCCTCGTCGACGCCTTCGTGGTCCGCATGACCCTGGTCCCGGCGGTCCTCGCCCTCGTCGGCCGCGCCGGCTGGTGGCTGCCGAAGTGGCTCGACCGCCTGCTGCCGGACCTCGACATCGAGGGCGACCGACTCGCCGAACACCCGCGACCCACCACCCCGGTCACCCCCGTGCCCACCGCGGCACCCTGACCGTCAGTGCCCGCCTGTGCCGCACGGCGCGCACGCCGCCGTGCGGCACATCGGCTCCGCCGTGGTCAGCGGTGTTCGAGCGGGCCGGCCAGGGTGAGCTGGGGCCAGTCACCGGCCGGCTCCCCGGACCCCGCACGGGATCCGTCGTCCCGCATGTGCACGGGCGGCCGGCTCTCAGTCGGTGGCCAAGGGGACTTCGCCGCCCGTCTTGCCGTAGCCCAGGGCCTCCACGATCCGGCCGTCCTCGACGCGCATGAGGTTCACGCCGCGTACGGAGTCCTGGGGGCCGTCGCCGAAGTGGTAGCGCCAGCGGATCGTCGCCCGGTCGCCGGCGACGGTGACGTCCTCGGGCGCGAACCGGGTGGTGCGGTCGGCCGCGAGCGTCCGCCAGAAGGTGAGGCACGCCTCCCGGCCCTCGTAGCGTTCGCCGTCCGGCGCCGGCTGGATCGCCTCCATCACGCACCCCTCGCCGACGAGGTCGTCGAGCAGATCGGGCTCGTGGTGGACGAAGGCGTGGTTGAACAGATCGATGACGGCCGCGGTCGTGCGAGGTGACATGGTCGCTCCTCGGGGAAGAAACAGCCCGCTGTGGATAGAACGGTCGGTCTACTTGAACCATATAGACCGGTTGATCTACCGGTCAACGGGTGGCAGGCTGGCGCCCATGAAGTCAGGACCGGGACCGCGCGAGCGCCTGCTGGAGGCGGCACAGGAGCTGACCTACCGTCATGGCGTCGGAGTGGGCGTGGACACGCTGCTCAAGAGCGCGAACGTGGCCCGCCGGTCGCTGTACGAGCACTTCGGCGGCAAGGACGGCCTGATCGCGCAGGTGTTGCGGCGCAGCGCCGCCGAGGATGAGGCGTCCTATGAGCGGACCATGCGTGCCGCGGGGGACGATCCGCGCGAGCGCCTGCTGGCCGTCTTCGACGAACTCGGCGCCGTCATCACCGGACCGGACTTCCGGGGCTGCCGCTACCTCGCCGCCGACCTGGCCCTGGCCGACCCCGACCACCCCGCCCACGCCGTCACCCGCCACTACCGCGAACGCGTGACCCGGCTCCTCGCGGCCGAACTGGTCCGGCTCGGCCATCCCCGGCCGGCCCGCGCCGCCGATCAGCTCCTGCTCCTCATCGACGGGGTCATGGCGGCCGGCGCCACCCGCCCCGGCACCGAGCCGGCCGCGTCCGCCCGCGAACTCGCGGAGCGGATCCTTGCGGAGCGGGAGTGACCCCCGGTTCCGAGCGAGTGTGACCCTCGGCTCCGAGGGGGTGCGGTGAGGTCCCTGAACCGCATGAGGGAAACTAGTTGCCTAGTGAAACCACCAGGATCATGGGAAAGGTCCTCCATGCCGTACCTCACCATCGACTACTCCTCCCATCTGGCCGGGTCCTTCGACCGGGCGGCTCTGGTGAAGGAGCTGCACCCGTTCGTGGTCGAGGAGTCCGGTACGACGGGGGTGTGCAAGACGGTGTTCCGGCCGGCCGAGACATACGTCGGGGACCGGCCGAGCGAGGAGACGGCCTTCGTGCACGTCGAAGTGGGGCTCATGCCCGGCCGTCCCGAGGTGCTGAAGGCGCGGATGTCCGAGGGCGTGCTGGCGCTGCTGGACAAACACCTGCGGGTCGAAGGTGTGCCACGGGACGCCGTTTTCTCGGTGGAGATACGAGACCTCTCCGGCTCCTACCGGCTCTCGCCGTCCACGCGCTGACGGACCGTGAATTCGCTTGAGCCCCCTTCCGGTCCCGCACTACGTTGCCCCGGTGGATCTTTTCTCACGTTCCTGGACGGCGTTGCGCGGGGCTGTTGCCGCACTCGCGGACGAGGACTTCGAGCGGCCCTCCGGCTGTACCGGCTGGCTGGTGCGGGACCTGGTCTGCCATCTGGTCATCGACGCCCAGGACGTGCTGATCACCCTGGCCACGCCCGCGACCGGCGAACCGACCGTGGACGCGGTCACCTACTGGAAGCTCGTCGAACCCCCGACCGGTGAGGATCCGCTCGACGCGCTGATCCCCCGGCTGGCCGCCGCCTACGGCGAGCCGAGGTTGCTGACGTTCCACCTGGACGACGTCGGCTCCGCCGCGGGCCGCGCCGCCGGACTCGCCGATCCGTCCGCGCGCGTCAGCACCCAGGACGAGGTACTGACCGTCGGTGACTACCTGTCCGCGTACGTCGTCGAATGGACCCTGCATCACCTCGATCTGATCGCGCATCTGCCGTCGGCCCCCGAACCGCCCGACGAGACCCTCGCGGCGGCACGGGCGTCGCTGGAGCAGATCGCGGGATCCGCGTTCCCCGCCTCGCTCTCCGACAAGGACGTGCTGCTGATCGGCACGGGCCGGCGCGCACCGACCGACGCGGAGCAGAACGCGCTGGGCGATGCCGCCGCGAAGCTCCCCTTCGTTCTCGGCTGAACTCTCCCTCGTCTCCCCGGACTTGGGCGTCCCCGCGCCCGAACACCGGAGATGACTTTCGCACCGGGTCACTACCATGTGGCCACGACACAACCAATCGACCGGAACGCACGGTGCGTTCCGGTCGGGGTCGCCAATGCCAGGGACCGCTCCCCGGGCTGTGGTGATCTTCCTGCCCAGGAGGACCTTCCGCATGTTCCGACGTATTGGCACCACGGTCGTCCGACATCCTGTCTGGACGATCGTGGCGTGGTTGATAGCCGCGGTGGCGATCGTGGCCACCGCCCCGAGTCTGCCCTCGAACAGCGACGAGAGCAGCTTCCTGCCCAAGAGTTACGAATCCATCAAAGCGGCGGATCTCCAGGAAAGGGCGTTCCCCAGCGCCTTCACCCCGTCCGCGATCGCGCTGTACCAGCGCACGGACGGCGGGAAGCTGACCGCCGCCGACAACAAGGACATCGCCCGGATCACCACCGAACTGGGCGGCAAGCACATCGACCAGGTGCAGAAGGTCGTCCCCGGCCCGCCGTCCAAGGACGGCAGGTACTCCATGACCCTGGTCCAGATGGACAGCAAGAACGCCGGCCAGCCCAAACAGGCCGACGCCGCCAAGGTGTTGCGCGACGACGTCAAGCAACTCGCCAAGGGCACACACCTCGACGTCAAGCTCGGCGGCTCCGCCGCGCAGACCCTCGACCAACAGGACTCGTCCAAGCGCGGCCAGGCGCTGATCGGCATCGGCACGTTCGTGATCATCCTGGTGACCCTGCTGATCATCTTCCGGGCGCCGATCCTGGCCGTCCTGCCGATCGTCGTCATCGGCCTGGTGGCGGCCATCGCCAACGGGCTGATCGCGTACGCCACCAAGCTGTTCGACCTGCAGGCCAACAGCTCGATCTCGGCGATCCTGATCGTCGTGCTGTTCGGCGTGGGCACGGACTACTTCCTGTTCCTGATGTTCCGTTACCGCGAGCGCCTGCGCGCCGGTGACGAACCCAAGCTGGCCATGGTCAACGCCGTCGACCGGGTCGGCGAGGCCATCGCCTCGGCCGCCGGGGCCGTCATCATCGCCTTCCTGGCGCTGGTGCTGTCCACGCTGGGCTTCCTCAAGCAGATGGGCCCGGCGCTCGCCATCGCGGTCGGCGCCACCCTGATCGCCGGTCTCACCCTGATGCCGGCCGTGGTCTCGCTCATCGGGCCGAAGGTCTTCTGGCCGTCGAAGTCCTGGCAGCGGGAGCCGGACAACGCCCGGTTCGCCGCCCTCGGCCGGGGCGTGCGGCGCCGCCCGGCGCTGACCGCCGCGGTCTCTGGGATCGTCCTGGTCGTGCTGTCGCTCGGCACCCTCGGCTACAAGGCCACGTTCGACCTGGCGGCGGGCTCCATGCCGAAGACCAAGGAGTCCATGGTCGTCCAGGACCAGATGCAGAAGGCGTACTCGGCGGGCGCCGCGGCACCCACCGACGTCTATCTGTCCAGCACCGACGGCAAGCCGCTGGACAAGACCGCCTTCGCCGCGTACGCGCGGAAGCTCGGGGCCGTGGACGGGGTCGCCAGCGCCCGGATGACCCAGGTCAACCGGGACGGCACCACCGCCGACTTCACCGTCACGCTCAAGTACGAGGCGTCGACGGACAAGGCGATCGACACGGTGGGCCGGGTGCGCGACGTCGCCCACGCCGACGCCCCGGACGGGACCAGGGCCGTCGTCGGCGGCATGTCCTCGATCTACAAGGACTTCAACGCCGCCGTCAACCACGACTACAGGACCGTCTTCCCGGTCGCCGCCGTCCTCATCATGGTCATCCTGGGCCTGCTGCTGCGCAGCGTGGTCGCGCCCTGGTTCCTGATGGCCTCGGTGGGCCTCGGCTTCGGCGCCACGCTGGGCGCCACCGTGTGGATCTTCCAGAAGGGGCAGGGCCACTCGGGCCTGATGGCCATGCTCCCGGTGATCATGTATCTGTTCGTGGTCGCCATCGGCACCGACTACAACATCCTCATGATCGCCCGGCTCCGGGAGGAGGCCCGCGAGGGCCGGGAGCCGCGCGAGGCGGCCGGCATGGCGCTCCGGCACGCCGGACCGACCGTCGCGGCGGCCGGTTTCATCCTGGCGGCGACCTTCGCCACGATGATGCTGGCGGGCAACTCGCTGCTCACGGAGATGGGTTTCGCGGTCTCCTTCGGCATCATCGTCGCGGCCTTCGTCATGGCGATGTTCTTCACCCCGAGCCTCACCGCCCTGATCGGCCACGCGGCATGGTGGCCGGGCCACGGCGACCGGGTCGAGGAGACGACGCCCGGCACGGGCAGCGCGGCCCACGAGTCCGCCCCGACCGCCGGCCCCGACCGCGACTCCGTCGCGGGGCGCCGCACCTAGCGTCGGCCTGAAAGCGGGGGAGTCCTGCCGGTCCGGCGCGCTTCCGGTCCGGCAGGACTCCCGCTCGTGCCGTGCGAAGCCGGGAGCATCCTGGGCGCGAACCAGGACTGAGCGGGCGCCGGTCTGCGCGAACTGGCCCGCAGAGCCCGGCTGTTGAACGCCACCGAGCAGCGCCCCCGCACCGCCATCGAGGTCCGACCGGTCGGGCACCCGTAGCATCGACGCATGGCGATCACCTACGAATGGCGGGGCGACTTCGACAACGCGGCCCTCGACGCCCTGCACGCCGAAGGCTTCGGGTATCCGGCCGCCGGTCGGGCCGACTGGCGTGCGCGGGTGGAGCGGTACAGCCTCGGCTGGGTCTGTGCCCACGAGGACGGCGGCCTGGTCGGATTCGTCAACGTGGCCTGGGACGGCGGGGCACACGCCTTCGTGCTGGACACGGTGGTCGCCCGGGACCGCCGTGGCCGAGGGGTGGGCGCCGGGCTCGTCGCGGCCGCCGCCGAAGGGGCCCGCGTGGCCCGGTGCGCCTGGCTGCACGTCGACTTCGAGGAGGACCTCCGCCCGTTCTACCTCGACGCCTGCGGCTTCAAGGAGACGGCGGCCGGGCTGCTCGCACTGTGATGCCGTACGCGTGATGCCGTCACCAGCGCACCGCCGTGAAGTCGACGGGGCGGGGCCGCAGTTCGCGGGTGCGTACCGCCAGTCGCCGCATCCGCTCGGCCATGTCGTCGGCGGGCAGATGCCGTCGGTCGCCGTGGCCCGGCAGCAGCCACTCGAAGCGCAGCCGGGCGGCGGTCCGGGCCAGCGAGGCGGCCAGCTCGCGGATGGAGTACCAGGTGACACTCTCGGCCACCTCGATGTCCCCCGTGCCGCGTGACCAGTAGAAGCTGTCGCCGCTGAAGCAGTACCGCTCGTCCGCGACGAACAGCACACTGCCCTTCGTGTGCCCGGGCAGTGGGTGAGCGATCACTCCGTCGGCGATCTCCGCCGGATCGGTCCCGCGAAGCACCCGGTCGGCGTCCGGAGCGGCGTCGAGGTCACCCTCGTGGATCCACAGCCGGGCACCGAGCCGGTCGGCGTACCCGCGGCCGTGGGCGGCGTGGTCGCGGTGGGTGAGCAGGACGTCGGTGACGGGACCCAGCGCCGCGTAGCGCGCCGCCAGTGCGGTGCTCCAGCGCGGGGTGTCCACCAGCATCGCGGTGCCGTCCGGGCGGCGCAGCAGATAGGAGTTGGCGCCCGCGTTGTGCGGGGAGTTGTGCCCGCACAGGGACACGGCGTCGTCCAGGGCCAGCGGGAAGGGGTCCTGGGCCGTGTCCAGCCGCCCGGCCGCAGGGCGGATGGCGCGGGTGTGGCAGGCGTGCGCGGCGGCGTGGATCTGCCGGAGCTCGGTCTCGCCGCTCGGCCGGCGCAGGACGGCCGAGCGGCCGCCGACCTCGCCGATCAGACCGGGGGCCAGTTGCCGGGCGACGTCGCAGTTCGTGCACCGCTCGTTCACGTACCACCCGTCCTGCAACCGCACGTCACCCATGGTCCGTTCCTCTCCGTACCGCGCTCGCCGACCGTCGGCTCCCCTCCAGGGGTATCCCGCGCCGGGCGGAAACCGGAAGGGGGTCCGGATCTTGTGCTTACGACTGCCCGCTGCTCTTGAAGGTGACCTTGACGGGCTGAATGTTACCGGTAACATCATTTCCTGTCGGAGCCGAGGCGTTCCGGTGAACCGCGCACCACCAGTTCATTCCCACTCCGTGTTCCCCACGCGAAAGGTGTGCTGTGCCGCGGAAGACACGAGGCTTCGACGACCGGCGCCCGGTACTGAGCTCGGCCGGCACCTCCACCACCTCCGACAGGCCCGTCTTCAGTCCGGCGGCCGTGGCCGCCTCGTGCGTCGGCTTCGTTCTGATCGGCGCGCTCCAGGCGCTGTACGGGCCGTCGATCCCGGCCTTCCGCCGGGAGTTCGGGCTCAGCCCCTCGGCGGCCGGCCTGGGGCTGAGCGCCCACTTCGTCGGTGGCGTGGCGGGCGTGCTGCTCTTCGACCGGCTGTACGGGCGGCTCGGCAACCGGCAGATCCTCGGTGCCTCCTACCTGCTGATGGCCGTCGGCGCGGCGGGCTTCGCCTGGGCGCCGAACTGGCCCGTGGCGCTGGCCACCGCGCTGCTCGCCGGGCTGGGCTTCGGCGGCATTGACTACGGCCTCAACCAGCTCTTCGCGGTCGGCTTCGGCCATCGCTCGACGGCCATGCTGAACATCCTCAACGCGCACTTCGGCATCGGGGCGATCCTGGGCCCCGCCCTGGTCGGCGCGGCCGGTGCCGAGCACTACCCGGCGATCTTCCTCGGCTTCGCCCTGGCCAACCTGCCGTTGCTGCTGTGCCTGAAGGGCGTACGGGACCGTGCTCCGCAGCCGTCGGACTCCGCCGGGGACGCGGGCGGCGGTCGGGCGCTCGGCCGCAGCCTGGCCTCGGTGCTCGCGGTGTTCGTCGCCGTGTACGTCCTGCACGTCGGCATCGAGGCGGGCGTCGGCGGCTGGGAGCCCACCCACCTGGAGGCCGTCGGCTACGGCGCCGGTACCGCGGCGACGGCCACCTCCGTGTACTGGCTGATGATGACCGTCGGCCGGTTCCTCGTCGCCCCGATCGCGCTGCGCTTCAGCCCGCAGGCCATCATCACCGTCTCCTGCGCGGGCATGACCTGCTGTCTGCTGCTGGCCCCCGTGGCCGGGCTCGCCCCCTACGCGTACGCCGGGGTCGGTCTGTTCATTGCGCCGATCTTCCCCACCGGACTGCCCTGGCTGCACCGCGCGGCACCCCGGGCCCGCCGGGCGGGCGCGCTGGTCATCGCCGCGTCCATGGTGGGCGGTGTCGCGGCCGGCCCGGCGCTCGGCAAGGCCATCGAGTGGTCCGGGGTCCGTGCCGTACCGCTCCTGCTGGGCGCGACCTCCACCCTGTGCCTGGCCGCCACCCTCTGGCTGATCCGCGCCACCCGCCCGCGCTGAACCTCCACCGGTCCGCCCCCGACGGCACCCTCGCCCTGCCGCGCCACCCGACGGAGAACCCCTGATGCCCCTCCCGCACACCCTGCGCGTCCCGCGCCCCGCCGCGGCACCGCTCACCGGCCGTCTGCCGTTCGCGGACGCACCCGGCGTGCCCGACCCCATCGAGGTCACCAGCCGGTGTCTCACCCGCGGCGGCCGCCCCTGGTTCCCGGTCTCCGGTGAGTTCCACTACTCCCGTTACCCGGCGGGGGAGTGGGAGGAGGAGCTGCTGAAGATGAAGGCGGCCGGGGTGACGGCCGTCGCCTCCTACGTCATCTGGATCCACCACGAGGAGACCGAGGGCCGTGTCCGCTTCGACGGAGACCGCGACCTGCGCCGGTTCGCGCAGCTCGCCGCCCGGCACGGCCTGGACTTCGTCCCCCGCATCGGACCCTGGTCGCACGCCGAGGTGCGGAACGGCGGACTGCCCGACTGGGTGCTGGCCCGCGACTGCGCCCCGCGCACCGACGACCCCGCCTATCTCGAACCCGTCCGCACCTGGTTCGCGGCCCTCGCCGAGCAGCTGCGCGGCCTCGACCGCGCGCACGGCGGCCCGATCGTCGCGATCCAGATCGAGAACGAGCTGTACGACCGGCCCGGCCATCTGCTGACCCTGAAGCGGATGGCGCAGGAGGCCGGACTGAGCGCGCCGCTGTGGACGTCGACGGCCTGGGGCGGTGTCCAGCTCCCCGGCGAGGAACTGCTGCCGCTGTACGGCGGTTACCCGGAGGCCTTCTGGACCGAGGCCGACGGCGGCTGGCCCGACACCTGCCGCAAGCACTTCTTCTTCACCCACCAGCGTGACGACGAGGGCATCGGCGCCGACCTGCGCCCCACCGCCGTGCGTGGCGGCGACCCGGAGGCCCACGCGGACCGCTTTCCGTGGGCCACCTGCGAGCTGGGCGGGGGCATGGCCGTGGCCTACCACCGCCGGCCGCGCGTGGACGCCGCCGACATCGGCGCGCTGGGCCTGACGAAGATCGGCTGCGGTTCGGTGTGGCAGGGCTACTACATGTTCCACGGCGGCACCAACCCGGCGGGTGAACGGACCTCCCTCCAGGAGTCGCACGCCACCGGCTACCCCAACGACCTGCCCCTGCTGACGTACGACTTCCAGGCCCCCTCGGCGAATACGGCCAGGTCCGGCCCTCGTACCACGAACTGCGGCTCCAGCACCTGCTGTTGGCCGACTTCGGGGAGCGGATCGCGCCCATGCGGTCCGTACTGCCCGAGCGGCGGCCGGCCGGGCAGCACGACCGGGACACCCTGCGCTGGGCCGTGCGGGCCGACGGCACCTCGGGCTTCCTCTTCGTCACCAACCACCAGCCCCACGAACCGCTCCCGCCGCACACGGAGACGTCCTTTCACCGTGGAGTTCCCCGACGCCCCCGCGCTGACCCTGCCGAGCACACCCGTCACCGTCCCCACGGGCGCCTACTTCTGCTGGCCGCTGCGCCTCGACATCGCGGGCCTGCTCCTGGACTGGGCCACCGCCCAGCCGGTGTGCACGGTCGAGGAGCACGGACGTACGGTCCTGGTGCTGGCCGCGACGGACGGCATCGCACCCGAACTCGCCCTGCGTGCCGACACGTTGAGGTCGGTGAGCAGCCCGAGCGGGGAGACCGTCACGGCCGGGGACCGCGTGCTCGTCACCGGTCTGCGACCCGGTACCGACGCCCTGGTCGAGGCGGAGACGGCGGACGGTACCCGGGTCGGCCTGCTGGTGCTCGACGCGGCGGCCGCGCGCACCGTCTACACGGGCACCGCCTGGGGCGCCGAGCGACTGCTGCTCAGCGCCGACCCCGTCGTCTTCGACCACGACGAGGTCCGCGTGCACGGCGCCGCAGCCCAGCCGGCCTTCGCGGTGCTGCCCGCTCCGGACAAGCCCCTTGTGGTGGCCGGCGCCACGGTGAAGGAGGCGGCGGACGGCGTCCTCACCCGCTACACGCTCGTCACGCCCGAGCCCGCAACCGAGTTCCCGGTGACGGCCACACCGGTGCGGGCCGCCGGAGCGGCACCCGTGACCGTGACCGGTGTGCAGGGCCGGGCGAGCGTGCCCGACGACACGCACTTCGACACCGTCGCCGCCGAGTACCGCATCGACCTGCCGGAGACCGTCCTGGCCGGGGCGGACCGCACGCTGCTGCGCCTGACCTGGACCGGGGACGTGGCCCGCGCCTACGTCGGGGACCGGCTCGTCGCCGACCAGTTCCACTCCGGGCGGCCCTGGGACATCGCCCTCGACCGGCTCCCCGCCGAAGCCCTGCGAGGCGAGGGGCTGCGCGTGCGGGTCCTGCCGCTCGCCGTCGACGCCCCGGTGTATGTGCCCGCCGCCGCGGACACCGACCGGGGTACGGCCGTGATCCACCGGGCCGAGCTGCGGACCACCCGGGTCCGGGCGGTCCGCGCCGGCTGAGCCGGCTGGTCATGACACGGGCCCGCACGGCCGCCTCTCCCGCCCGGCCTATCCTGGAAACCGCCGGGCGGGAGAGGACCGCCGTATCGGGGCCGCCGTATCGAGGCCGGAGGACACACACCCGTATGACCGCATCCACCGCCGAGGGCACGGGTCCCCAGCGGCGCAGCCGGCGCAACTTCGCGGGAAGCCGTCCCGTGATGGACGACGTGGCGAAGCTGGCCGGCGTGTCCAAACAGACCGTCTCCCGGGTGCTCAACGACCACCCGGCCGTCCGCGCGGAGACCCGCGAGGCGGTGCTGGAGGCGATGCGGACGCTCGGGTACCGACCCAGCCGCAGCGCGCGGTCGCTGGCCAGCGGCCGCTCCGGGATGCTCGGGGTGATCTCCTTCGACGCGGCGCGGTTCGGGCCCGCGTCGATCCTGACCGCGATCAACAGGGCTGCCCAGGACGCCGGTTACCTGGTCAGCTCCATCGCCCTCGACACCGCCTCGCGTGAGACGGTGGTACGGGCCCTGGACCGGCTCTCGGCCGAGGGCGCCGAGGGCGTCATCGCCATCGCCCCGCAGCGCCCGGTCGGCAAGGCGCTGGCCGAGGCGCCGCTCGACACGCCCATGGTGGTGCTGGAGAACGACCTCGGGGAGGGCACCCCGCTCGTCACCGCGGACTCCACGGCCGGTGCGCGCGCCGCCACGGAGCATCTGCTGAGCCTCGGCCACACCACCGTCTGGCACATCGCGGGCCCGCACGGCTGGACCTCCGCCGAGCTGCGCGCGGCGAGCTGGCGGGCCACCCTGGAAGCGGCCGGCGCGCGGGTCCCCGAACCCATCTTCGGTGACTGGAGCGCCGACTCCGGCTACGCGCTGGGCCGCCGGCTGGCCGAACGCCCCGAGGTCACGGCCGTGTTCGTGTCCAACGACCAGATGGCCCTCGGCGTGCTGCGTGCCTTCCACGAGGCCGGGCGCGGCGTCCCGGACGAGGTCAGCGTGGTGGGCTACGACGACATTCCCGAGGCCGCGCACTTCCTGCCGCCGCTGACCACCGTGCGCACGGACTTCGCCGAGATCGGCACCCGTTCCCTGCGGCTCCTGCTGGACCGCATCGACGCAGAGAGCACGGTGCGGGCGGCCCCCGTCGTCCCCGTGGAGCTCGTCGTCCGCCGCAGCACCGGCCCCGCCCCGGCCCGCTGACCGGCCAACCCCACCTGTGTCAACAGCAGTTCATCCAACCGGGGCCGACGGATCAACCGCCGCACGGGTAACCGTCCCGCGCGCCGAGCACGCTCCCGTACATGACCTTCACCTCGTACGGATCCGCCCTGAAGCGCGCGACGGCCCTCACCGCGGCCGCCCTGGTCCTGCTGCTCGCCCCGCCGGCCGGCCGTGCCTCCGCCGCCCAGCCGACGCTCCCGCTCGGCGATCCCGGCCTGGCGGAGACCCGCACGACACGGACCCTCGCCGACGGTGTCACCCTCACCCACATCGTCCGGGGCACCGAACCCGCCCCGCCCGACCAGATCAACACGACCACCCGTGGCCCCTGGGTGGTCAACGTGCTCACCATCGACCCGCGCAGGGCACGCGGACACCTCCGGGCGACCTACGGCCCCGACCTCGCCCACACCGAGAAGACGACCGAACTGGTCCGCCACGCCAAGGCGTTGGTCGGCGTCAACGCCTCCTTCTTCACCTTCACCGCCAGCGCCGAGTACCCCGGCGACCCGGTGGGCCTCGGTCTCTACGACGGGCGGCTGCTCAGCGAGCCCACGGGCGACAGCGCGGAGGCCGACCTCGTCGTGGACGCCCGCGACAACCGGGTCCTGACCGGCCGGCTCAGCTGGTCCGGCAGCCTGCACAACCGGCGCACCGGCGCCACGCTCCCCCTGAAGTACGTCAACCATCCGCCCGTCGTCCCCGCGGCCTGCGCCGACCTGCCCGACCAGACCCGCTGCCCGGTCCCCGGCGACGTCGTCCGCTTCACCCCCGAGTTCGCCGCCGCCACCCCCTCCGGCGCGGGCGTCGAGGTGATCCTCGACCGGCACGGCTGTGTCGTACGCACCCTGACGTCCAGGGGTACGGCACTGACCCGCGGCCAGACCTCCGTCCAGGCCACCGGCGCCGACGCGGCCGCCCTGCTGCACACCGCGGCCCGGGGCTGCCTGCGCACCGACTCCGTGCTCACCGACGAGCACGGCAGCCGACTGGCCGTCCACCCGGGGCTGTTCGGCGTGAACGGCCGCTACCGCCTTACCGCGCACGGCCGGATCGTCGTCCCCGGCGGCTCGGGGAGCTTCTTCGACCGCAACCCGCGCACCCTCGCCGGTACGACCCGCGACGGAAAGATCGTGCTGGCGACCATCGACGGCCGCATGACCACCAGCGTCGGCACCACGATGCACGAGACCGCGGCCGTCGCCCACGCCCTCGGCCTCACCGACGCGGTCAACCTCGACGGCGGCGGCTCCACCACCATGTCCGTCGAGGGCACCCTGGTCAACCGGCCCAGCGGCCCCACGGAACGGGCCGTCGGCGACGCCCTCGTCTTCGTACCCGGCGCTCCCGTCACGGAATCTCGGTGAGGAAGACGTCGGCTTCGAAGTCCTCGTAAGGGCGAGTGCGGGAACGCGCGGCGACGGTCTGGGGGGTGTGTGTCCCCAAGGCCGACTCCAGCGTGTACAACGTCTGCTCCTCGAAACGTGCGGCCTCGGGGGCGCGCATGAAGCGCAGGTCGGCCGCGTGGGCGACCCGGGCGGACAGGGTGAGGGGGTGGGTGGGGCCGAGGCTTCTCGGTGGCGCGGACGACGGTGACCTGGCTGAGCGCGGCCGCGGCCTCGACATCGCCGACGAGGTGGCGCAGGCCGGAGGCGTTGACGGCACAGCCGAGGGTGTAAGGGTGTACCGCTCCGACGGCCCTGGTCAGCTCGTCCAGGGCCCGCTCGATCAGCGCGTGCGCGGCCTCCCGCTCACCGACGGCGCTCAGGATCAGCGCGTGGTTGGAGCGGGTGCGCCGACGTCCCCCGACCACCGCGCGACTCCTCAACTCTCTTGCGGACAACGGGCGCTTGTCCGTACTTGTCCAGCCCGGCGGCCGGACAAGTGGACCGGTCCGTCACAGCAGTTGGAGCGTGGTCGGTGCACCCGGCGCCGCGCCGCGATTCCGTGGCGAGCGGCGTGCCACCCCTTGGCCCGGCCCACGGACGGAGACCTTGCCGATGCCCGACTTCCTGCACCACGCCCTCGATCTCCTGGTTCACGGACTGCTGACCGAAGTGCCCGCCCAGCTCGTCACCGCGGCCGTCGTCGCCGGCACGGCGGGGGCCCTGCGCGCCTGGCGCCGGCACCGCGCCCGCTGCCGCCCACGGTCCCGGCCGACGAGGACCGCACCGGCGCCGGCTGGTCCCACGAGTGAGGCCTGGCGCCGCGATCCGTCGGTCCGGAGACACGGTTTCTCCGTCCGGCCCTGTGATCCGTCGACCTGCGCGCGTAGTACCGCGGTACCACGAGACCGGTCCGTTTCAGTCCCCGGTACGACCGGATCCGGGACCGGCCGAACCTAGGTTGGCCGGTGAGGCGCCAGGGGCTATCGGCGGGCGCCGCGGCCGACAGAGAGAACGCGAATGATCGAGGCACAGCAGCTGACCAAGAGGTACGGCGAGAAGACCGCCGTGGACGGGCTGGACTTCACCGTCAAGCCCGGCACCGTGACCGGCTTCCTGGGCCCCAACGGCGCCGGGAAGTCCACGACCATGCGCATGATCGTCGGGCTCGACGCCCCGACCAGCGGCTCCGTCAGGGTCAACGGCCACCCCTACGCCCGGCACCGGGCGCCCCTTCAGGAGGTCGGGGCGCTCCTGGAGGCCAAGTCGATCCACCCGGGCCGCTCCGCCTACCACCATCTGCGCGCGCTCGCGCTGACCCACGGGATCCCCCGGCGCCGGGTCGACGAGGTCATCGACCTCGCGGGTCTCGGCAGCGTGGCGAAGAAGCGCGCCGGAGCCTTCTCCCTGGGCATGGGCCAGCGGCTCGGCATCGCGGCCGCGCTGCTCGGCGACCCCCAGACGGTGATGCTGGACGAGCCGGTCAACGGGCTGGACCCGGAGGGTGTGCTCTGGATCCGCAACCTGCTCAAAGCGCTCGCCGACGAGGGCCGTACCGTCTTCGTCTCCTCCCACCTGATGAGCGAGATGGCCCTGGTCGCCGACCACCTCATCATCGTGGGGCGCGGCCGGCTGCTGGCCGACACCACCGTGCCGGACCTCATCCGTGAGGCGGGCGGCGACACCGTGAAGGTGGTCACGCAGGACCCGGCGCGGCTGCGGGACGTACTGGCCGGCCCCGGTGTCGACATCACCGGACGCATCGGCTCCGAGGAACTCCAGGTCACCGGCCTGACCGCGCGGGAGATCGGGCTGGCGGCGGCCGAGCACGGCATCGCGCTGTTCGAGCTGAGCCCGCGCACGGTCTCGCTGGAGGAGGCCTTCATGAACCTGACCAGGGACGCCGTCGAGTACCACGGCTCCACGACCGCCACCGAGACCCTGGAAGCCGCCGGGAGGCCCGCATGAGCGTCCTGACCACCACCGACACGGCCGAGGCACCCTCGACCGCCCCGGCCCGCCCCGCCTACCGGGTCACCGGACGGCGCGTGCTCTCCTCGGAGTGGGCCAAGCTGTGGACGCTGCGCTCGACGTGGATCACCCTCGGGCTGGCCCTGCTGTTCCTGATCCTGTTCGGGCTGATCGCCGCCTCCCGGTACAAGTCCAACATCGACTCCGGGCATCACATGGACGGGGACTTCGCCCACTCCACCGCCGTCAGCCTGTCCCTCTTCGGTACGCACTTCGCCCAGCTGGCGCTCGGCGTCCTCGGCGTGCTCGTCACCGCGGGGGAGTACTCGACCGGCATGATCAGGTCCACGCTCGCCGCCGTCCCGCGCCGGCTGCCCGTGCTGTGGTCCAAGGCGGCCGTCTACGGACTGGTCGCGCTGGTGGTCGCGACCCTCGGCGCGGTCGTCACGTTCGGGATCGGCAGCCAGATCGTCTCCGGCACGCCCGCCGCCATGGGCTTCGGCCACGCCGGCGTCGTACGCAGCCTGCTGGGCGCCGGGCTCTACCTCGGCCTGGTCGGCGTGATCGGCACCGCCCTCGGCGCGCTGCTGCGCTCGGTCGCCGGAGGCATCTCGGTCCTGGTCGCCACCCTGATGCTCATCCCCGGCCTGATCTCGCTCCTGCCCAGCTCCTGGCAGGACAACATCAGCCCCTACCTGCCGAGCAACGCCGGCGAGTCGATCTTCGCGCTGACCCACGACTCCACCACCCTCTCGCCCGCCGCCGGACTGCTGGTCTTCCTCGGCTGGACCGCACTCGCCCTGGCCGGAGCGGCGTACCGGCTGGTGCGCAGCGACGTCTGACCGCCCTGCACCATGGTCAGGTGACACCCTTGACGACGAGCACCATCACCGACGACGTCAGCGGCATGGGACCGCTGGTCGCCCGGCTGTCCCGGGGCGGCCAGCGGCTGCGCCAGGCCGACCGCGCCCACCCCTGGGTGCTGGACACGGCGGTGGTGGTCGTCGTCTTCCTGATGTTCTGCCTGCCCGACCTGCTGCACGGGTACGGCGGCGACAACGACGCTCCCCGCCGCCTCCGGCTCGCCTTCACCCGGCTTCACCCGGCGGGCATGTTCGCCTTCCAGGCGGGACTCGTCCTGCCTCTGCTGTGGCGGCGGCGCAGACCCATGGCGGCCTTCGCCGTCATCGCGGCCGTGTTCGTCCTCCAGTGGTCCCTGGGTGCCGTGCTGCGCGCGGACGTCGCCCTGTTCATCGCCCTGTACAGCCTGGCCCTGCACGGCACGCTGCGGCAGCTGCCGTGGGCCTGCGGGGTCATGGCGGCCGCGCTGGTCCTGGTCGCCGTACGGGCCTCGGTGACGGTGTCCGTCTGGGACGCCCTGTTCTTCCTGCTGAGCACGGCGATCGCGGCCCTGGCGCTCGGCCTGGTGGTCCGCATCCGCCGGGCCCAGCTCGCCGGGCTGCGGGACCGCGCGGCCCGCCTGGAGATCGAGCGCGACCAGCGCAGCAGGCTCGCGACCGCCGCCGAACGCGCCCGGGTGGCCCGCGAGATGCACGACATCGTCGGACACAACCTGTCCGTCATGATCTCCCTCGCCGACGCCGGGGTGTACGCCACGGACACGGCCCCCGAACGTGGCAAGGAGGCGCTGCGGCTCATCGGCGACACCGGCCGGATGGCCCTCGGTGAGCTGCGGCGCGTGCTCGGCGTGCTCCGCGAGGACCCGGACGGTCCCGCCAAGGCGCCGGAACTCAGTCCGCAGCCCGGCATCGCGGACCTTCAGACGCTGTGCGATGGTGTGCGCACAGCCGGCCTGGAGGTCGTCTACCGGACCGTCGGCGAGGTGGACGCCCTCGACAGCGGGGTGCAGCTGACGGTCTACCGCATCGTCCAGGAGGCCCTCACGAACACCCTGAAGCATGCCGGCGCCGACACCCGGGTGAACCTGTCGGTCGTCGTCGAGGACACCCGGCTGATCATCCGGGTCCGGGACAACGGCAGCGGCCCCGCCGGACACCCGGAACCACGGAACGAGGAAGGACACGGCCTGGTGGGCATGCGAGAAAGAGCGGCGCTCTACGGCGGGCACGTCAGCGCCGGACCCGCCGCCGGCGGGGGCTGGGCCGTGGAGGCCGTCCTCGACCTGACACCCCAGGGCGGTGCCCGGTGACGACCGTGCTCGTCGTGGACGACCAGCCGCTGCAGCGCTTCGCCTTCCGCATGCTCCTCGACGCCGTCCCCGAGACAGAGGTCGTCGGCGAGGCGGCGCACGGCGCCGAGGCCGTCCGCAAGGCCGCCGAGCTGCGCCCCGACGTCGTCCTGATGGACGTCCGCATGCCCGGCATGGACGGCATCGAGGCCACCCGGCGGATCACCGCCGCCGGCGCCCGCTCCCGCGTCCTCGTGCTGACCACCTTCGACCTGGACGAGTACGTGCACGCCGCGCTGCGGGCCGGGGCCAGCGGCTTCCTCCTGAAGGACGCGCGCCCCGAGGAACTCCTCGCCGGGATCCGCGCCGTCGCCGCCGGCGACGCCGTCATCGCCCCGTCCCTGACCCGCCGCCTCCTCGACGAGTACGCCCGCTACGGCCCCGTACGCGGCGGCGACGACGCCGACGACGCGCGGCTGCGCTCCCTCACCGACCGCGAGCGCGAGATCCTCGTCGCCGTCGGCAAGGGCTGGACCAACGGCGAGATAGCCGCCCACTTCGTCCTGTCCGAGTCCACGGTCAAGACCCACGTCGGCCGCGTCCTGGCCAAGATCGGCGCCCGCGACCGCATCCAGGCCGTGATCTTCGCCTACGACCACGGGCTCGCCCGCCCGAACGCCGGGTGAAGCTCTTTCACCGGTCACTCCGGCGCCGTGACGGTGGTGCGGAAGCGGGCGCGGTACGTCGTGGGCGCGCCCCCCAGAGCGCCTGGGCGGCCGCGGTGCGCACGGCCTCGACGTACTGCCCCGGTGTCATCCCGGTCCGGCCGAGATGCCGGGCGAGCACTGCGACTGGCCTCCGGGCCGGCCCATGAAGACGACCAGCTGCCGGGCAACCCCGCGGGCCGCACCGGCGACCGAGGCCGTACGCCGGGCCCGCGCGGAGAGCTCCAGGATCGTGTCCACGAAATCGCCGCGTTCGAAACCGGGCACGAAGCGTTCCAGCACGTCCACCTTGACGTCCTCCAGCTTTGTCGCCGGGGCCGACGGGGGCCACGGCGATATCGACCTATGTCCCACGGATCCCGCCACGCCGTGAGCCGGGGAGTGTCGGTGGTGCCCGGTACCGTCGATTCCATGGCGATCACTGCACACCTGTGCGGCTCGGTCCGGATGCCGGGCGGAGACGCGCTGTTCGACGGCTTCGGGTTCGAGAGCCGCGGGGCCGCATCATGCCGGGCGCTGCTCCGGAACGGGCATGAGCTGGAGGTCTACGAGCTGGACGAGGTGTTCGCGGGCGAGCGCGCGCCGAGTGCCGTCTTCCCGCTGCCCTGGCCGGGCTGGGGTCACGGCGTCCACTCGGTGAGTCCCGACGGCACGTTCGCCGTGTTCTCGGGACAGCGCGCGGTGCGGGCCGTCGGCGCGGGCGGAGAGACGCTGTGGGAGTACCGGCACGCCTGCTGGGGGCCCGAGATCGGTCACCCGCACTCGGGGGACGAGCAGGAGGTGTGCCGGGGCTCGGAGCACGGATCGTGCCGGATCTCCGACGACGGCCGGCTCGTCTGGGCGCACATCGTGACCGAGCCGGACGACGGCGACTGGGAGGAGCGCTGGGTCGTCCTGGACGCCCGGGACGGACGTGAACTGGCCTCGCTGCGGCTGGACAGCGCCGCCGCCGGTTCGCATCACCTCTCCCACCCCGACGGCGTGCACATGGGCCTGTGCATCGGCATGGGCCAGGACGGCATCCTGCTGCACTGGGCGCGCCGGGACGGCACGACGCTGACCGGCTGGGACCTGAACGAGAGCATGGAACGCATCCTGATGGACGTCCATCCGGGCCACCCGGGCTTCCTGACGGCCCAGCACTACGGCGCGGACCTGCGCCTGCACGCCCTGGACGGCACCGTCCTCGCCGAGCGACCGGCCGAGCGGGCCGACAGCGACACCCCGCACCAGTGGTCCTACTACTCCGGTTTCGTCGACGCCGACACCGTCATCGCCTCGACGGTCGAACCCACCGAGGACGGGAAGCGGATCTGCCACTGGCTCCTCGACGCCCGCACACTGGAGATACGCGGCACGGTCACGTATCCCACGGGCCCTGTCGGCCCCGATGTCCGCCCGCTCGGCGACGGGACCTGGCTCACCTACGACACACACGCCGAGACACTGCACCGCTGGACCCTGACGGCGCCTTCCGCTCCGGCAGTTGACGTCCGCCCGCACTGACCGGCACCGCTGCGCGCCCGCGTCGTGCCTTCCGGGACGGTCCGGTGGGGCACGGCGTCCCCAGTGAGAGGGCTGGCCGGCTGCTCGGCCGTGAACCCGTCACGATGGACACGGTGCTGCGCGACCGGCTCACGGGACCCGTTGCCTAAACTGATCCGGCGCGCGTGCGCCGGGTCATCCGCCCGGCGGGCCTCATCGGCGCGCGCGGCCGACTCCCAGAGGGGACGGGCATGCCGGATTCCGTGCGGCCGAGGCGCCGCCGCCTGCTCGCCGTGGCGGTCTTCGCCCTGGCGCTGTACGTCGTCCTGCGTGCCGCGGGCCTCTTCGGCGGTGAGGACGACAACGGCGACACCCCGCCGCCGGCGAAGGCGTCGGCCTCCACGCCGACCCCGTCGGCCCGTGCGTCCGGTCCCTCACCCGCGGCGGCGGCCACCTCGTCGTACGACCCCGCCCGGTACGCCGCACAGGTCCGGGCCCGGGCCCGGCAGACGGGCGTCAGCGCCCAGTTGCTGATGGCGATCCTCTACAACGAGGCGTACAAACCGCACGACGCGGCCTTCGAGCGGGCCTGGCAGAAGTACAAGCCCGACGCCGCCTTCGGTATCGCCGACATGCATCGCGCCACCTTCGACGAGGTCAAGCAGGGCCGGGACTTCGCCGGTCGCAGCTGGGGCGAGCTGCCGGACGACCGCGACCTCGCGATCGAGGCGGAGGCCTGGTACCTGCACGACCTGGCCGCCCAGTTGCCTGCTCGTCGGCCCGCCTCGTACGCGACGAACGACCTGCTGGCGCTCGGTTACAACACCGGCGCCGGCAACATGCTCGCCTTCGCCCGCGGTGCCACCCCCGGCAGCCAGGCCCGCTCGTATCTGGACCGGCTGCACGCGAACTGGACCAAGGCGGGCGAGGCCGTCGGCACGGACTGAGGCGGCGACGGCCAGGCTCGGTTGTACAGTTGCGCAAAGAGGCAATCCAAGGAGGGGTGGGCGCGATGTTCCGCAACGGACTGGAGCCCTGGCACCTGCTCATCGTGGCGATCGTCATCATCCTGGTGTTCGGTTCGAAGAGACTGCCGGAGGCCGCTCGTGGGCTGGGCAAGTCCCTGCGCATCCTCAGGAGCGAGGCCAAGGCCATGAAGGGGGACGACGGCGCCACCCCGTCCGCCACCGCTCCCGAGGAACACACGACCGCCACCAGCGCGTCGGCACCCCGGCTCGCCCCGGTCGCGTCCGAGGCCACGGAGACCGCCGCACCGGCCACGGAGAACCACGCGGCCCACTGACGCCCACAGTTCAACCTTTGCGCACATCGTGGAACCGCGACGGCGGGGACGACGTTCAACGGAGTGAACGGACAGGTGAACCGCAGTCGGGAGGAAGTGTCGTGGGAGTTTCCCTGGGCAAGGGCGGCAACGTATCGCTGAGCAAGCAGGCGCCGGGACTGAGCGCCGTGGTGGTCGGACTGGGCTGGGACGTGCGGACCACGACCGGCGCGGACTACGACCTGGACGCCTCCGCCCTGCTCTGCGACGCCACGGGGAAGGTGGTCTCCGACCAGCACTTCGTCTTCTACAACAACCTCAACAGCCCCGACGGATCGGTGGAGCACACCGGCGACAACCTCACCGGTGAGGGCGAGGGCGACGACGAGTCGATCAAGGTGAACCTGGTCGCCGTACCGGCCGAGATCGCCAAGATCGTGTTCCCGGTCTCCATCCACGACGCCGATGTGCGCGGCCAGAGCTTCGGCCAGGTGCGCAACGCGTTCATCCGCGTCGTGAACCAGGCGAACGGCCAGGAGATCGCCCGCTACGACCTCTCCGAGGACGCCTCGACCGAGACCGCGATGGTCTTCGGCGAGCTGTACCGGCACGCCGGCGAGTGGAAGTTCCGCGCGGTGGGCCAGGGCTACGCCTCCGGACTCCGGGGCATCGCCCAGGACTTCGGCGTCAACGTCTGACACGGCCGGCCGCCACGCCGGCGCCCACAGCGCTCCGGGAAACGGGTTTGTACGATGTCCCGCACCCGATGACGGTGTCCCCGGACCGAGCGCTACGGAGATCATCAGGTGGTCGATGACGGCGACTTCGCACACGAACAGCGTGGGGTGGGCAAGCCGCTGCATGTGTACGAGACCGACCCGCTGCTGCTCGAAGTGCACCGGGCCATCGACCTGGGCCCCCTCACGGACGGCATGCCGGGTCTGCCGGTCTACGTCCCACGGCCCCACGACCGGGACCTCGCCGATGCCGTAGCGCGGGCGATCGGCGGCAGCAGCGCGCTCGTGACCCTCGTCGGCGGATCGTCCACCGGCAAGACGCGGGCCTGCTGGGAAGCCGTACGGGAACTGGGCCGCGGCTGGAGGTTGTGGCACCCGGTCAGCCCCGGACGGGTCGAGGCTCTGCTGGACGGCATCGACCGGGTCGGCCCCCGCACGGTGATCTGGCTGAACGAGGTCCAGCACTACGTCGGTCCGCCGGGCGCGGGCGAGGAGGCCGCGGCCCGGCTGCGCGGCCTGCTCGCCGACCCGGCACGCGGCCCCGTCCTCGTCCTGGCCACCCTCTGGCCGCGACACTGGCGGCAGCTCACGGCGGATCCGGCCGACGGCGGCGCCGATCCGCACGCCCAGGCCCGCGATCTGCTGGCGGACAGCGCCATCGAAGTCCCGGACGCCTTCGGCCCGAGCGCCCTGCTCGCCCTGCGGCGCGCCGCCGCCGAGGACCCTCGCCTCGCCTGGGCCGCCGCCGACGCGGACCGTGGCCAGATCACCCAGTACCTGGCGGGGGTTCCCGCCCTCCTCACCGCCTACCGGACCGCCTCGCCCACCGTGAAGGCACTGGTGCACGCGGCCATGGACGCCCGCCGGCTCGGCGCGTTCGAGGAGTGGATTCCCGTGGAGTTCCTCCGCGACGCCGCCCCGGGTTACCTCACGGACCTCCAGTGGCTGGAGGCCGGGGACGGGGACGACTGGCTGCGCGAGGCGCTCGACCAGGCGGCGAGGCCGTGCAAGGGGGTGCTGGGTCCGCTGAGTCCCCGTAAGTCACGGACGACGAAGACGGCCGGCGGGCAGCCGGTTCCCCGACGGCTGGCCGACTACCTGGAGCAGCTCGGCCGGTCGGAACGCGTGGCCGCACTGCCGCCCGAGTCGTTCTGGGAAGCCGCCGTGGCCCACGCGGACACCGGCCGTCTGGCCGCGCTTGCCGGGGAGGCGCAGCGGCGTGGCCTGTACCGGCTGAGCGCCCGGATGCTGAGGACCGCGTTGTCGGCCGGTGCCGCCTCGGGAGCGGGCCGTCTGGCGGCGGTTGTTGCCTCAGCGAGTGCTCGAACCGCCGGTGAGGCCATGGCGTGGATCGTCCGGAACGCAAACGTCTCCGACTCCTCCGAAGTAGCGCGCTTGATTCGATTCCTCCAAGAGGAACGAGCCGACGAGTTGATCCGGGAACTCATCAAGAGGACGGTGGCCGAGACCTCGTTCTGCGACGTTTCGGCGCTGGACGTTCTGCTGGACGTTCTGACCGAGTTTGGCGACGACGAGGATGTCAGAGTGCTCCTGGCGCGCGATCCGGCGTCGCAGGTGGTTTTGAACGACCTTCCGGACGCTTACCGACTCCTTGCGAAGATGAAGGTGCTCGGGGCTCACGACCAGTTCGAGACACTGGCCGACCGTATGGCCACGTCGGACGTCAGTGAACTGTCGTACCTGGCTCTCGTCTTCCTGCACGAGGCCCGTGCCGAGCGGCAGTTGGCCAAGGCCACCGATCGCGCGTGCGCTCAGCTCGACGGGTTGGACCCCCCGGAGGCCGTCATGCTCCTGAGAGCGTTGATCAGGGTCGGGGACCACCGGCACATCGAGCGTGTCCTGGGGCTCGACCTCGTGAGCGGGGTGCCCCTCGACGACGCTGTCGGCGGACTCAAGGTGTTGTACGACGCGGGAGCCGAACGACACCTCAGCGAGGTGATCGGCCGACTGAACGCGCACGCGCAGACGGCTGATGTGGCGTGGACCGCACGGCTGTACATGATGGCGGAGGAGTTGCAGCTGCATGACGAGCTTGTGGCGCGCCTGCCGTTCAGGCTGCCCGAGGATCGCCTGGATCTCACGGATGCCGATACGGTCGTATGGCTCCTCTCCGCCGCTCGGAGGCTGGGCACGGAGCAACGGCTGGCCGCACTGATCACTCGCAGTGCCGCCAGACCGTACTCCTTCCGCTCGGCGGACGAGCTGGAAGCTCTGAGAGACATTCTGGAGTGGGAGGCGGGTGACCTCGTGGCCGAGGTCACCCGCGCCGTCGCCGAATGGCTGCCCGCGGGGGACGCCGGCATGACGGCCTGGGTACTGCGCACGCTCAGCGAGTACGACATGGACGCTTCCGTCAGGACCCTGCTGGGGCGCTGCCCCGCCGTCGACGTCGGCCTTGATGACCCGGAACATCTCGCCCAACTTCTCGCGCAATTACGTCGGTTGGGAGCACACGGAGAGATCGCCACCTTGCGCGGTCGAGGGATGGGGACGGCGGTTCCACTGGACCGCGCTGAGGGGACGGCCGATCTGCTGTACGAGCTCGCAGAGTGCGGGGAGGGCGAGCTGGTGTCCCAGGTGGCCGCGCGTGCGGTCCGGGAATGCGACGTCACGGACGTCGACGCAGCGGTGCGGCTCATGGATGCCGTGGATGCGCTGTGTCCGCGCGAACAACCGGTAGCCCTGGCCGACCGGGTCGCCGCCGAGGCCGACGTCACGTCACCGGGAGCAGCCTACGTACTGCTGGCGTACTTCATGGACCACGATCTGGCCTCCGCCTTCCGGCGGGTACTGATCGAGATCGAGGCCCAAGTGGCGACGAAGGGTACGGTGTTCACGCGCGCGCACCGCTACGACCTGATGGGGCTCCTGCAACTGCTCAAGGCAGCCAGAGCCTCCAGGGCCATCTCCGCACTGGCCACCCGCCTCGTGGCCGCCGCGGACTTCTCGCGGCCCGGGACCACGGCCGATGTCGCCGCTGCCATGCGGGAGGCGGGGGCCCTGGACCAGGTCGACATGCTGGCCGCCACGGCGGCCGACTCCGGTGAGTTCCTGCTGGCCCTGGACATCGCCCCGGACCTCAGAGAGGCCTACCCCTTCGGCCGCGAACCCGACGGCGCCCCCTCCCGCCCCTGGGGCTGGCACGACTTATAACACCGAACACCGCCCGGACCATCCGTTCTCCTGACACACTGGACAGCCGAACTCGCCCGCAGGGCAAGTGACTTCCGTACGACAGGAGCAGACTCGTTGCGTCCCCTCACCGACAATCCCGTCGTCGCCCCCGAGGACGACTCGTTCCATTTCGGCCCGTACGTCGACGTCCTGCACGCGGCGGTGGAGCAGGCCACGCCGTTGCCGCTGACCGTCGGGGTGTTCGGCTCCTGGGGTGCGGGGAAGTCGAGCTTTCTGCGGCTCTGGGAGGGGCGGTTCAAGGCCGGTCGCACCCGGACGATCTGGTTCAACCCCTGGAAGTACGACCGCAAGGTCGAGGTCTGGGCGGCCCTGCTGCACACCATCCTCGCCGAGATGGAGCAGGAGGAGACGCTCAAGGACAAGGCCGTCAAGCTGGCCAAGGCCGCGACCTGGCTCTCGGTCCGCGCCGGACTGGGCACCGCGGCCGCGCTCGGCACCGGCGGTGTCATCAAGAGCGGGGACGTCGACGCACTGCTGAAGGGCCTGTCCGAGGGTGACGCGGAGCAGTACCGGCAGGTGAACCGTTTCGAGGCCGACTTCGCCGACGCCGTACGGGAGTTCGTCGGTGAGGACGGCCGGCTCGTGGTCTTCGTGGACGACCTCGACCGGTGCAGCCCCGAGTCGGCCATGACGGTGCTGGAGTCGCTGAAGCTCTTCCTGGCCCAGTCGCAGTGCGTCTTCGTCCTCGCCCTGGACGTCGACGTGCTGGCCGCGATCGCCACCAACAAGTTCGGCGCGGCCCTCAAGGGGGCACCGGCCGATGTGGCGTCCGGCATGGCCTACCTCGAAAAGATCGTCCAACTGCCCTTCTTTCTCCCGGACGTGGGGTTCGACACCCTCCGCGAGGCCTACAGGCCCTATGTCCTGGAACTGTCGGACGACCCCGTCTTCTGGGAGCTGCTCCAGCGCGGCCTGGGTGGCAATCCGCGCCGGCTCAAGCGCTACATCAACGTCTTCAACATGGCTCTGGCCGTCTCCCGCGGCCAGTTGCCGCCCGGCGCCATCGACCGGCGGTACCGCCTCCAGCTGGCGATGCTGCTCATCATCCGTACGCTGCACCGCGGCTTCTTCCACGCACTGACCGCCGAGCCCGACTCCTGGCAGACGTTGACCAGGTTCTTCGAGCAGGCCCAGACGCAACCGTCCATCCGTCAGACCGCCACGCTGCAACTCCCGCAGCACCTGCATGACTTCGCAACGAACCTGGTTCTCGAGCGCCTCCTCACCTATTCCGGCGGGGAGCGCCTGGACCCGCCGGGCGGCCCGGTCGTCGTGCAGATGATCAGCACCCTGCGCAGCACCGCCGGCCCGGTCGATCCGGAGTAGATCCGAAGACCCCGGGTCAGGGCTCGTCCGTCGGCAGCAGGACGATCAGCCGGGCGCCGGGTTCGTTGTCCTCGAGCAGTGTGCGGCCATGGTGGGCCGTGACGACCTCGCGGACGATGGCCAGGCCCAGACCGCTGCCGCCGGTGTCCCGGGAGCGGGCGTCGTCCAGCCGGGTGAAGCGGCCGAAGACGCGCTCGCTGTCGGCGTCCGGGACGCCGGGGCCGTCGTCGGCGACGACCAGACGGGCGGTGCCGTCCTCGGTGCGCAGGCTGACCTCCACCCGGCTGTCGGCGTACCGGACGGCGTTGTCGAGGAGATTGCGGACGACACGGGCGAGCGCGTCCGCGTCTCCTGGTACGCGGGCCGCCCCGACGGCGTGCTGGTCGATCGGGACCCGGGCACGCAGCCGGGCCTCGCGCACCTCGGCGAAGACGATCTCGTCCAGGTCGACGGAGTGGGTCCGGAGGAGGGGCTGGTCGTCGAGGCGTGCCAGCCGCAGGAGGTCGTCGACGAGCCGGGTGAGCCGCTCGGACTCCCGCAGCAGGGACCGGGCGAGGGCCTGCGCCTCCGGCGACCGGGCGTGCCGGGCGGCTACGTCGAGCCGGGTGTGCAGGACGCTGAGGGGGCTGCGCAGTTCGTGGGCGGCGTCCGCGATGAACCGGCGCTGGCGGCGGGTCGCGGTGTCCAGACGGGCGAGCAGGTCGTTCAGGGTCCGGGCGAGCCGGGCGAGCGCGTCCGCGGTGGGCGGCACGTCGAGCCGTCGGCCGAGGTCGGACGTGGTGATCTCGGCGGTCTGGGCGCGCATCGCCTCCACGGGGCGCAGCGCCCGCCCGGTCAGCAGCCACACCACCGCCGTGAGCAGGGCGACGACCGCCGGGGTGCCCGCCGCCAGGCCGGCGGTGAGCCGGGCCAGCCCCCGGTCGACGCTCTCGGTGGGCAGGGCCACGTACACCGTCCACGGAGTGCGGGCCGCGCCGGCGGGGACCGCGACGGCCCGCCAGGCGCCGCTCGCGCCCACCGGGATGTCATGGACGGTGTGTGCCCTGGGGGTGCCGGATCCGCTCGCCGGGAAGAAGAACGCCCGGGGCCTGCCGCGCAGGTTCGCCGAGCTGGCGATCACGTCGCCCGCGCGGTCGACGATCTGTACGGCGACCTCCCCGTGGCCGCCCGCGGGAACCTCCGCGTCGATCTGCGTGCTGTCGGCGTCCGCCGCCACGACCTCGGCACGCTGGAGGGCGGCCGTGTCCAGGCCGTGGATCAGGCTGGCGTGCAGCCAGACCACGAGGAGTACGGCGGCCCCGGCCAGACCGGCGGCGATGACCAGGGCCGCGGCGGCCGTCAGCCGCAGCCGCAGCGATCTGCGGGCCCACCAGAACCGGGCGTCGGCCGCCATCGCTCACCCCGCGCCGCCGCGCAGCCGGTATCCGAAGCCGCGGACCGTCTCGATGGTGCGGCGGTCGAACGGTGCGTCGATCTTGCGCCGCAGATAGCCGACGTAGACCTCGACGATGTTGGTGTCACCGTCGAAGTGCTCGTCCCACACATGGGTGAGGATGTCCGTCTTGCTGAGCACCTCGTCGGCATGCCGGACCAGGTACTCCAGCAGGGCGAACTCCCGCGCGGTCAGCTCGATGTCCCGCTCGCCGCGCCGGCAGCGGCGGCGGGCGGGGTCCACGCTCAGGTCGTCGGCCCGCAGCACCGCCGGCCGGGCCGGTGCCCCGCGGCGCAGCAGCGCCCTGAGCCGGGCGACGAGGACGACGTACGAGAAGGGCTTGCTCAGGTAGTCGTCGGCGCCGAGGTCGAGGGCGTCCGCCTCGTCGTACTCGCCGTCCTTCGCGGTGAGCACCAGCACCGGTGTCCAGACCCGGGCGCACCGCAGCCGCTTCAGCACCTCGTAGCCGGACAGGCCGGGCAGCATGATGTCGAGCACGATCACGTCGTACGACTCGTGCAGCGCCCGCCACAGGCCGTCCGTCCCGTCGTGCGCGACCTCGGCGACGAAGCCCTCGGCGGCGAGCCCGTCGGCGATCACCCCGGCCAGCCCGCGCTCGTCCTCGATGATCAGCGTCCGCATGGCAGCCTCGAGTCCACGATAGCCAGCCGCGGGACCGGCGGCAGGAGCAAGCGGTCTCAGAGCGGCTTGGGGGCGAGGGTGGCCAGATAGGCGCCGTAGAGCAGGGACACGGTGGTGAGGGTGCCGTACAGGACACGGGCCCGGTGCCGATGGGTGTGCCAGGTCGTCGTCAGGGCACGGGCCGCCGGGATGAGCAGGGGGAACGCCGGGAGGAGGAAGCGGGGTCTGGACGAGAAGGGGCCGGACATCGCGAGGACCAGCAGGAGCAGGACGCCCGCGAAGACGACCAGCGGCAGCGGGGCGCGCTCGAGACACAGCAGGCAGAAGAGCAGGGTGGCCGCCAGGACGACGAGTACGGCCATCGGGTAGGCAGGGCCGGTGCCGTCCAGGGGCATCGACCGCAGGATGCGCAGGGGCCCGACGCTGAGGTCCAGCTGTGACTTCCAGGCGCTCTGCACCCGGAAGTAGCCGTGCAGCAGGTCACCGGTCTGCCCTCCCACCCACAGCACGTATCCGGTCCAGCCCAGCGGGCCGAGGGCGGCACCGGCCCACAGCCCCCGTGGCACGCGCCCGCGCCGTCGTACGGCCTCGTACAGGGCCGCGCCGGTGACGGCAGCGGCGGCCGCGATGCCGCTCGGCCGGGACAGGCCGGCCAGCAGCGCGAGCGCGCCCGCCGCCGCCCAGCGGCCCTTGAGGACGGCGTACAGGGCCCAGGCCGCGCACGCGGTGAACAGCGGCTCGGTGTAGGCCAGGCCCAGGACGACCGCGTGCGGAAGGACCGCCCACAGGGCGACCAGGGCGGTGGCGACCTCCTGCCCGTACAGGTGGTGCCCGATCGCGTAGATGCCGTACGCGGCGATCAGCGCGCACGTCCAGGCGATCAGCACCCCGGCCTGCCCGGCGGTGAGGTGCACGAGGTCGCTCAGGGCCCGGATGAGCCCCGGATACAGGGGGAAGAACGCCCAGTCGGTCTGGACCGCGCCCGTCGAGGTGATGCGGACCTGGGTTCCGTAACCGTGCTCGGCGATGTGCAGGTACCAGACCGAGTCCCAGGCATGGGCCAGGCTCTTGCCGAACGGGCGGCCGGCGATTGCGTCGACCGCCACCACCACGGCGACCCCGGCCAGCCGGACGACGGCGAAGAGGGCCAGGGCCCGCAGGACACCCGGCGGAGTCTCGACCGCGGGACGTCCGGTCCCGCGGGGACGGTCGGATCGCCTCAACGGGGAGGACGTGCTCACTCTTCGACCATGAGCGGCCCGGCACCCGAGCGCAATCCGGCAAGCGCCCGCCGGGCCGTGCCGGGGGCGGGGGCCGCCGTCGGTCACGGGCCGTGGCGGTAGACCACTCCCGGTCTCAAGGCCGTGGTGGTGGCGAACAGTTGAGGGACGGTGACCAGGTGGTAGCCGCGGGCCTGGAGGGTGCGGACGATGTCGGGGACTGCGGCTGGGGTGGTGGCGTACCGGTCGTGCAGGACGACGATGGCGCCGGGCCGCACCCGGCTCAGTACGCGGTGCTCGATGACGGGCGGATCGTGGTACTTCCAGTCCTTGGCGGTGACGCTCCACATGATCAGCGACATGCCCTCCGCGTCGGCCGCCGCCCGCACCCGCGCGTTCCACGCCCCGAACGGGGGCCGGAAGAGCGTCGGCCGCCGCCCGGTGACGGAGGCGATCTGCCGGGCCGCGGTGCCGATCTCGTACTCGATCCGGGCGAGCGGGAGCCGGGTGAGGCGCGGATGGGTGACGGTGTGGTCCCCGATCGCGTCGCCGGCCCGGTACTCCCGCAGCACGTCCGCGCGGTAGCGCAGCGCGTGCGGTCCGACGAGGAAGAACGTGGCCAGGACATGCCGGCGTTGCAGCGCGTCGAGGATCGGGGCCGTGTACGGGGTCGGCCCGTCGTCGAAGGTCAGCGCGACGCACTTGGCGACCCGGCAGTCGACCGGAGGATCCGGCCCGCCGGCGGCGACCGGGACGGCCGCGCCCCCGGCCAGCAGCGCGAGTGTCGCCAGCGGGACGAGCCCGCGGGGGAGACCGGACATGCCCTGCTCCTTCCACCGGGGACCGGGGCGCCGGCCCCCAGCACATCACCAGCTTCGTCCGGGGGTGCTGAGAGCAGGCTGAGAACGGCAGGGCAGCCCGGAAAAAGGACGGCTAACCGCGTTCTTCCTGTGCACGGGCCGCCCGGCGCGAGCGCAGGACCTCCGCGAGCAGCGGGATCAGGGACACGACGACGATCAGGGCGACCAGCGGCAGCAGATAGCGGTCGACGTTCGGGATCGAGGAACCCAGCGCGTACCCGCCGAGCGTGAGGCCGAGGCTCCACACCAGACCGCCGGTCACCTGCCAGATCGTGAACGTGCGCGCCGGCACGCCCAGGGCGCCCGCCATCGGGTTGAGCACCGTGCGCACCACGGGTACGAAGCGGGCCAGGACGACGGCCTTCGCGTGGCCGTACCGGTCCAGCAGCTCCTCGGCCCGCTGGGCGCCTTCTTGCAGCCGCTTCGAACGGCTGCGGGCGAGCAGCGCCCCGCCCGCCTTCCGGCCGAGCAGGAACCCGAACTGGGCGCCGGCCAGCGCGCCGACGGCCGCCGAGACCAGCAGCGGGCCCAGCGAGAGATGCAGGCTCTGGTCGGCCGAACCCGTGCAGAGCAGGCCGGCGGTGAACAGCAGCGAGTCGCCGGGCAGGAAGAAGCCGACGAGAAGCCCTGTCTCGGCGAACATGACCACGCCGACGCCCAGGACGCCGAACGCGGCCAGCAGCGAGCGTGCGTCCAGGACGTTGACGGCCAGCTGCGTGGCGAGATGCATCGGTGTGGTCATTGGCCCCGGGCCTCCATGAGGGTGACTACAAGCATGTAGACGATCCGTGAATCGTAGACGAGTGGAAGGGGTGATGCGTTCCCGGTGTCTAACGGCCGGAGCGGCCCGGGGCACCGGTACCGGCAGGGTGAACGTCCGGAACCGTATCGGGGCCGGACCACCCGTGGTCGCACAGCCGGCCGACCTGGTAGCCCCGCTCCGCGCAGGTGTCGAGGATGCGGGGGACCGCGCCCAGGGCGGAACGCCAGGCGCCGGGGGCCGAGGTGCGGTCCGAGTCGTGCAGCAGGACCGTGCCGCCGCCGTCCAGGTCCGCGGTGACCGTGCGGTGGACCGACTCGGGCGTGGCCCGCGCCGTCCAGTCCTCGCCCCAGCAGGTCCACAGCACGGGGGTGAGCCCGAGGCGCCGGGCCGCCAGATGGGCGGCGGTGGACATGACGCCGTACGGCGGGCGGAAGAGCGTCGGCCGGGTGCCGGTGATGTCGGCGACCGTGTCGCGGGCGCGGGCGAAGTCCTCGTACGTCGCGCGCGGGCCGCGCAGCAGCAGGGGCCGGTGCCGCCAGCCGTGGACGCCGATCTCGTGGCCGGCCGCCGCGATCTCGCGCACCACGCCGGGGGAACGGCGGGCCTCGCCGCCGAGCAGGAAGAAGGTGGCGCGCACCCCGCGCCGGTCGAGGAGCCGCAGGAAGAAGGGGGTGGACAGCGGGTCGGGTCCGTCGTCGAAGGTGAGGGCGACATGGTCCGGGCGGCCCCGGCCGGACAGGCGGGGCATGGCGCGGTTGCGCAGCGGCCCGAAGGTGGAGACGACGGGGGCGCAGTGGACCGCGGCGAGGGCGGCGGCGGGCAGGGCGGCCAGCGCGGCCGTGCGCAGCGGGCGGGAGGTCGTCACGAGTGGTGTCCCTCCTGGCTGTGGGCGGGCGCGAGGCGGTCCGGGTCGAGGCCGTGGCCCAGGGCGTGGATCAGTGCGGGTCCGTCGTTCGTCGTCGCCACCCCGGTGCCGACGGCGCAGGCCCACACTGCACAGGCCGCGGCGGTGGTGAGCGCGAGCCGCCGGGCGCGGGAGCGGTGCTGCGGGCCGGGGCCCGGCGGCGGGGGCGGCGGGCCCGGCCGGTGGACGACGCGGGCTATCTCGGCCGCGGGGCCGTCACCCGGGGCCCGCGCGAACAGGGCGAGCCCCACCGCGCGCTGCCGCAGTCCCAGCGGGCCGTCGACCAGGTCGCACAGCGCGCTCCTGAGGTCGGCCGGGTCCCGGATCCAGACGGCCACGCCCGCCTCGTCCAGCGCGGCGGCGTTGGCCGGTCCGTGGCCCGGTATGCAGCGGTAGCTCGCCACGGGCAGGCCCGCGGCGAAGGCCTCCAGGGAGGTGAGGCCTCCCGCGTTCTGGACGAGGACGTCCGCCGCGTGCATCAGGCCGGGCATGTCGTCGACCCAGCCGTAGGCGTACTCGACGCCGTCCGCGCGCAACTGCCGGGCCAGGGCCTGGTTGCGGCCGCAGACGACGACCGGGACGGCTGCCCCGCAGTCGCGTAGCTCCCGCGCGACCTGCCGGACCGGGCCGACCCCCCAGGACCCGGCGACCAGCAGCGCGAGCGGGGCGTGCTCCGGCAGCCCGAACCTCGCCCGTGCCCGGGCGCGTTCGACCGGGCCGCCGCCGGGGCGGAAGCGGGGGTCGGTGACCGGCCCGCACACCCGGACGTCCCGGGCCCCGGCCGCCCGCGCCTGGGCGGCGGGCACCGCGTGGGCGGCGAGATGGACGTCCACGCCCTGCGCCACCCACAGCGGATGCACCGAGAAGTCGGTCAGGTAGGTGACGACGGGGGCGGTCAGGCGTCCGCCGAGCCGCAGACCGCCCAGCACACGACTGGCTCCGGGATAGGTGGAGACGACCGCCCCGACGTCCGGGCGCAGCGCCCGCAGCACCCGGTGCTCGGCCGCGCGCAGCAGTGCCCGGGTGGTGGGGCCGCTGCCGCCGGCGCGTTCGGTGCCGGCGTAGATCCGCTGGTAGGCCCAGGGCGCCGCGACGAGCATGCGGTGGTAGCCGTCCCGGACGGCCCGGCCGAGTCCGGCGGGCAGCAGGTCCAGCAGGTCGTACCGGTCGACGGCGAAGCCGTCCGCGCCGAGGCGGCGCTCCAGTTCGGCGGCGGCACCGTCGTGGCCGGCGCCGACGCTCGCCGAGACGATCGCGACCCGGCGCGCGGCCGGCGCCACGACGCGGGACGCCGGCAGGAGCCCCGCGGGCCTCGGCAGCGTACGTCCGGGAATGACCATGGGCTTTCCTCCGCGCAGATGGAAGGACGCGCAACTACAAGTTGTAGTAGTTCGCGGTTCGAAGCCCGGAGCATACCTCCTACAACTAGTAGGAGGTCGCGGGGTAGTCTGTCCTGCGGCAAGGCAACGGAAGGGCGAACGGTGAACGGCTTCAGGGACGGCGGCACACCCGGCAGGCGGGCGCGCGGCGAACTGGAGAGCAACGTGCTCGCCGCCCTCTGGTCCGCGGACGGACCGCTGACGGCACGACAGGTCCTTGAGCGGCTCGCGGGCGATCTGGCCTACACGACGGTCCTGACGATCCTGTCCCGGCTGTACGACAAGGGCATGCTGGTCCGGCACCGCGAGGGCCGCGGCTACGCCTACGAACCGGCCCGCGACGAGGCCTCGCACACCGCGCACCGCATGAAGTCACTGCTGGAGGGCGGTTCCGACCGCGAGGCGGTGCTGGCCCGCTTCGTCTCCGAACTGTCCGAGCAGGACGAGCAGTTGCTCCAGCAGCTGCTGTCCGCGCACGAGGGACCCGACGGCCGCGACAGCGCCGGCCACTGAGACGACGGGAAGTGAGCCGGTGCTGATCAGTGTCTACGTCCCGCTCGTCGTGACGGCCGTGCTGAGCGTCCTCGCGCCGCGCCCGGCCCGCCGGCTCGCCCCGCGCCGTGCCGCCTGGGCGCTGGCCTGCACCGCGCTCGTGACGACCGTCGGCTGGACGGGCTCGCTCGCCCTGCTGGCCTTCAGCGGCGTCGCCCAGATCCCCCAAGTGGCCGCGGAGGGACGCTGGTCGGTGCCCGTCCTGCGGGCCGAGGACCCCGTCCACGTCACCGTCGCGGTCGCCGGCGCCCTCGTCCTGCTCGCGGGGTTCGTCTCCCTGGTCCTCGCCGCCGTACGGCAGACCCGGCACCTCCTGTGGGCCCGGCGCGAGTGCGCCCGCGTGCCCGGCGACGGCGAGCTGGCCGTGGTCGACGCCGACGCACCCCAGGCGTTCGCCCTGCCCGGCGCGCCCGGCCGTATCGTCGTGTCCCGGGGCATGCTGCGCTGCCTCGACGACCAGGAGCGCGAGGCGCTGCTCGCGCACGAACGCGCCCATCTGCGCGGCCGGCACCATCTGTTCCAGGCCCTGTGGCGGCTCACCGCGGCCGTCAATCCGCTGCTGCGGCCCCTGGCCGAGGCGGGCGGTTACGTCCTGGAGCGCTGGGCGGACGAGGAGGCGGCCGCACACGTCGGCAGCCGCAAGGCCGTCGCCCGTGCCGTCGGCCGGGCCGCCCTCGCCGCCTCGGCGCACGCGTCGAGCCCTCCGGCACTCGCCGTCACCGGCGGCGCCGTACCCCAGCGGGTCCGCGCCCTGCTCGCCCCGCCCCCGCCCCGCCGGACCCTCCCCATCGCCGGCGGAGCCTTCCTGCTCGTCCTGTGCTGCGCGGGCCTGGCCAGTGCCGCCTTCGACAGCGACAGGATGGTCGACGACGCGCAGCGGGCCCGGTGTGCCGTGACGGCCGCGCAGTTCGGCGGCGACGCCCACTTCTGCTGTCGGCACCACGGGCCGGGCAAGCGGCACGGGTAGCCGGGGGTGTGTGGTCAGCGGGCGGCGTGGCTCCGGCGCAGCGCGTCCCGGGCGATGCGGGTGGCGGCGAACTCGGTGCCCGCGACGAACCGCATCATCGGCCCGAACACCGGCGCGGCGAGCGACCCGGTGAAGTACAGACCGGGGACGGACGACTCGAAGGTGCCCGTCAGCTCCGGAGCCCTGGCCCCCGGCACACACACCAGTGCCCGCCGCACCCCGGGGGAGAGGAACGGCAGGGCGTCCAGGTCGAGCCGGTAGCCGGTGGCCGCGAGGACGTGGTCGACGGTCAGCTCGGACGTACCGTCAGGCTCGGTGAGGTGCAGGCGCACCGTGGCCCGAGGCGTCACCTCGGCGCGCGTGACGCGGCACGACGTGTGCACCGGTACCACACCCTCGACCCGGTCCCGCAGCCACCAGCCGCCCGACGGGCCCAGCGCGCGCCGGAAGAGCAGGAGCCGGGCGGACGCGGGCAACCGCCGTACGGCGTACGGGGCCTGGCACACCGCGGCCAGGGCCAAGCCGGTGCCCAGGGGCGAGGCCGGCCGGGCGAGGCGCCGGGTCCAGGGGCGGGACAGCACGGGTGTCGTTCCCCATCGCACGCGGCTCTCCCGGACCAGCACGCGCACCTCGGCGCCGGACTCGTGCAGCAGGGCGGCGCTCTCCAGCGCGGACTGGCCGCCGCCCACCACCGCGACCCGCTGCCCGGCGTAGCGCGAGAGGTCGGTGTGGTGGCTGGTGTGCGACACCAGGGCCCCGAGTCCGGGTCCTTCGGGTGCCAGCCGCCTCAATTGGCCGGGTATGTACGCCAGTCCGTTCAGGCCGGTGGCCACGACCGCCGTCCCGGCGGTGAGTTCCCGCCCGTCCGCCAGCCGTACGGCGAATCCCGCGCCGGTGCCGTCCCGGTCGAGGGACACCACCCGGGCGGGGTCCACGTCACCGACGTGACTCTCCTGGAACCACTGCCCGTAGCGCACGAAGACATCGCACGGGATCGGTGTCAGCTCGGTCAGCTCCGGCTCGCCCCGCAGCCGGCGGAAGTCGGCGAGCCGGGCGCCCGGCCCGGGTGCGGACAGATCGGTGGCCGCCGGTGTCGACTTCAGGAACATCCCGGTGGCCATGGCGTGCCGCCAACTGCCCATCACCTCCCCGAAGACGCGCACCGGCACTCCGGCCGCCCGCAGATGCGCGGCCACCGACAGCCCGTACGGACCCGCCCCGACGACGACGACCGGAAGCCCCGCGCGCCCGGTGAACGCCCGCTCAGGTGCGGGGAGTTGATCTGGAAGCGACTGCGTCATGCATCCCCCTGCTGGTCCGCTCGCCGCCTTCCCCCCGGGCGGCGCGACACGTCGGGATGGTGCGACCGCCGCCGCACTCGTCCCCCCTCCGCTGCCGAGTGTGACCTGTCGCCCGTCAGCGGTGTGTGCAATCGGCGCATGTTGCCCGAAAGATGGTCGAATTGTGTGATGTGCATTGCCTTGCCGCGCGCGGTGCGGCTCAGTGGGCACGCAGCGCGGCGAGTGTGGCGGCGAGGTCGGCCGGGCGCGGCCGGTTGTGCGGCAGCCTGGCCAGGACGGCCGCCATGCCGCAGGTGTCGGTCAGCGCCGAGAGGACCAGGCCGCCGGCGATGCCCGCCGACAGGAGCGCGAAGGCCGGGTGGACGAGCAGGGCGAGGAGCAGGCCCAGCAGGACCAGCGCCCCGGCGGTGAGGCGGACCTGCCGCTCCATGGACCAGCCGGCCCCGGTGGCGCGGACCGCGGGCCGCTCCAGTTCGTGTCCGGAGCCGGCCCAGGCGGAGGTGCCGCCGGTGAGCGTGGCCGTGCGGATGCCCTGCTCGGCGAGGAACCGGCAGGCGTTGCCGGAGCTGGCGCCGGAGGCGCACACCATGAGGACGTCGCCGCGTTCGGCCGCGTGCCGTGTCTCGGGCAGCGCGCGCCGGAGCTGGTCCACGGGGATGTTGAGGGCGCCGGGCAGATGGCCGGAGGCGTACTCGCCGGGGCTGCGCACGTCGATGACGGTGAACTCCGCCAGCCGGACGTGGGCCTGCTCGGTGCCGAGGGCGGTGGGGGAGAGGGGGCTGGTCATGGCCGATGACGGCCAGCACACTGCCACCGCCGCCGAGCGCCCCGAGCGTCAGACCGATGACGGCCCCGGCGGCCAGGGCGAGCAGGACCGCGCTCATGCGACGCACCCGTTCCCGCCGGCCGGGCCGACCACCGGCAGCCCCACGTCGGCCCACGCGCGCATGCCGCCCACCACGTCGACGGCCTCGACACCCCTGGCCCGCAGCAGCTCGACGGCCTGCTGCGAGCGGCAGCCGGACCGGCAGATCACGACCACCGGCCGTACCCCTGCCTCCGCGGGCAGCCCGGCACCGGCGGCCAGCGCCTCGAGGGGCAGGTGCACGGCCCCCGGGGCGTGCCCGGCCCGCCACTCGTCGGACCGGCGGACGTCCAGCAGTACGGCGGCCTCGGCGCCCCCGGTGACCTGGCCGTGGCCGGTGCGCGCGGCGGCCCCCGGTGCGGTCACCCGCTCCGGCCCGTCACAGTCCTCGCGCTTTCCTCGGGAGTGACTCGTCATGCGGCGCGCTCCTGCTCGTCCTCCCGGGTACGGACGACGAGCCCGGCCCGCACGGCCGCGTCGAAGGAGTCGTCGACGGCCACGACGTCGCGTCCCCCGGCGTCCAGCAGGGACGCGGCGATGGCGGCCCGCATGCCGCCCGCGCAGTGCACCCACACCTGGCCCGCGGGCACCTCGTCGAGGCGGGGGCGCAGGGTGTGGACGGGGATGTGCACCGAGCCCTCGACAAAGCCGCCCGACCGCTCGGAGGCCCGGCGGACGTCCAGGACGACCACGCCGTCCCGGGGCCGCTCGGCCAGCTCGGCGAACGTGGCCCGGGGGAGGGAGGCCAGGGCGGTGTCCTCCGGCACCCAGTGCGCGGGATCCCCGGTGGCCGCGGCGGCCGGGCGCTCGATCCCGACCCGGACCAGCTCACGCTGGGCGGCGGCGAGCTGCTCGGCGGACTCGGCCAGCAGTGTCACCGGCCTGCCCCAGGGGATCAGCCAGGCCAGGTAGGTGGCGAGCTGTCCGCCGGCCTCGAAGTTGAACGAACCCGCGACATGCCCGGCGGCGAAGGCGACACGGTGGCGCAGGTCCACCACCCATTCCCCGGCGGCGTTGGCCGGGCCCAAGTGGGCGTAGTACGCGGGGACGTCGTCCAGGCCGGCCAGCAGGTCGGCGACGAAGGTGTCGATGTCGCGGACCAGCGCCTCGTTGTTCGCCTTCTCCTTGCCGATCGTCGTGGTCTCGCCGCCGCCCGCCTGGCTCGACGCGCAGAAGCTGCCGAAGCAGTGCGTGGGCAGTACCGCCGTCTCGTCCGGCAGCTCGGCGGCCAGCCGGTGCGCGGAGGCGTGCTGGGCCCGGGCGAGGTCCTCTGTCAGACGCGGTTCGACCAGGTCGGGACGGCCGACGGTGCCGATCAGCAGCGAGCCGCCGGTGAACACCGCGACCGCCGAGCCCTCCCGCTCCAGCGCGTACGACGTGTGGTGCGGGGTGTGCCCGGGAGTCGCCAGCGCACGCAGGACCAGTCCCGTGGCGGCGTCGATCTCGTGGCGGTCACCGTCGTGCACCGGCACGCGCGCGTACGAGACCCGGGCCCCTGCGGGGACCAGGTAGGCGGCGCCCGTGAGCCGGGCCAGTTCCAGACCGCCGGTGACGTAGTCGTTGTGGACGTGTGCCTCCACCACGTGGGATATCCGCACACCGCGCCGCGCCGCCGCCGCGATCACGCCGTCGATGTCCCGCGGCGGATCGACCACCACCGCCGTCCGCTCGCCACCTGCCAGCTAACCGCGGTTGTCGTGCCCCGGCACCTCGATCGTGTCGACGAAGAACATCACGCACTTCTTTCCCGTGCATCCCCGTGTGTCGATTACCCCCCGGGGTATGTGTTCGACAGTAGCGCGGATACCCCCAGGGGTATTTTCGGACCTCGTGATGCCCAGGTCTCCCCGGTGTGCTGTGAAGCCAGTCGAGTGATCGGCGGGCCGATCCCGGGCTTGGGTGCGGTCTGTCGTGGGCTCGGGCGGAGACACTGCCGCCATCCCAGTGGAGGTGGCGAACAGCATGCTCAGCGACAGCACAACGACGATCGTGACCGGGCGGCCGCTCGTGGCGGACGTCGTCGCCGGCGCGCCGCGCGTGGCGGAGATCGCGGCGCGGTGCGCCGAGGAGACGGAGGCCGCCCGGCGGCTCGCGCCCGAGGTGGCCGACGCGGTGCGGGAGGCCGGGTTCGGGCGGCACTTCGTCCCGGCGGCCTTCGGCGGCGCGGAGGGCCGGTTCGTGGACATGACCGCCGCGGTCACCGTGGTCGGCCAGGGCTGCGCCTCAGCGGCCTGGGCCGCCTCGCTGTCCGCGTACGCGGCCCGGTACGGCGCCTTCCTGCCCCTGGGGGGGCAGGCCGAGATCTGGGCCGACGGCCCGAACGCCCTGATGGCCGGCGCGCTGATGCCGGCCGGCAAGGCCGAGCCCGCCTCCGGTGGCTGGCGGCTGACCGGCGAGTGGAAGTACATCAGCGGCGTGCGCTTCGCGGACTGGGTGTTCGCCTGCTCCGCCGTACCGAACGGTCAGGTGGGTCCCGACGGCCGGCCCGAGGTGCGGTTCTTCGCGGTGCCGCGGGCGGACATCGCCGTGAAGGACACCTGGTTCACGATGGGCATGCGCGGGACCGGCAGCGACACCATGGTCCTGGACGACGTCTTCGTGCCCGAGCACCGGACCCTGTCGAGGTTCGACATCAACGCGGGCCGGGCGACCGTGTCCGAGGCCCGCTGCCACACCGTCCCCGTGGACGCCCTGAACGGCCTCCCCCTCGCGGTCCCGGTGCTGGGCGCCGCCCGGGGCGCGCTGCGCGTCGCCGCCGAGCAGACCATGCGCCGGGTCGACCGGCGGGGTGCCCCGGTACGGGAGAAGCCGCCGGTGCAGATCGAGCTGGCCCGTTCGGCCGGCGAGGTGGACGCCGCCGAACTCCTCATGCAACGGGCCGCCCGGGTCGCCGACGGCATCGAGCAGACCCGGGACGGCGAGGCGCCGGTCCGTGGGCCGCGGGACCTCGCGCTGGCCGTGCAGATGCTGGTGTCGGCCGTCGACCGGCTCTTCAGGTCCGGCGGGACCACGGCCCACTTCGAGTCCGACCCCGTCCAGCGGTTCTGGCGGGACGTCAACACCGCCGCGTCCCATGTGATCTTCGACTTCGAGGCCGCCGGGGCCGCCTTCGGCGCCTGGGCGCTCGGGGTCGAGGGCGCGGAGTCCGGGCGCTGAGTCCGGATGTGAGCAAACGTGGTGGCGGCGAGGAGTTGCCGCCACCACCACGCTCGTCTTTTCAGCCCGCCTGGCGCCGGTCCGGTGCGGAGCGGTGCGTGAGGGGTTCGCGCAGGCCGAGGCGGTGCGGTAGACGCCGCGTTCCTGGAGCTTCGGCACCAGCAGGTCCACGATGTCGTCGAGGCCGTCCGGGATCAGGTACGGCGTGACGTTGAAGCCGTCGACCGAGCCGTGCCGCACGAAGTGGGCGAACGTGTCGGCGAGGCCGGACGGGGTGCCGACGTGGCCGCGCTGCGGGCCGAGCGCGATGACGGTCTCGCGCAGCGGCCAGAGGTTCGCCTCCGCCTTCGCGCGCCTCTCGGCCACGACCGCCCGCGGGTCGGCGATGCGCCGGGCGCCGAAGGAACCGTCGTTCTCGGTGACGACCGGGTCCTCCTTGGGCAGCGGCCTGTCGGTGTCCCGGTCGGACAGGTCGATGCCCCACAGCAGCCCGGCGACCCCCAACGCGGTGGCCGGAGTGACCTGTTGGAGCCGGATCCAGCGCTTCTTCTCCAGCGCCTCCTCCTCGGTCGTACCCGGACAGGCGGCGGGCGAGGTCGGCGGGCTCGCTGAAGGTGGAGTTGGAGGTGCTGACCAGGCCGATCCGGCGGGTGACGGCGGCCAGTGCGGCGAGTTGGGTGATGGCGTCGGGCCGTCCGGCCACGTCGAGATCGTGGATCCTGCCGTCGGCCTCGCGCAGCCGGAGGCCCTCGCCGAGGAAGAACGCGTCGAACAGGCCCCGTTCGGCGGTCTGGGCGACCCGGCGGAAGGAGGCGAGGTCGATCTGGGAGCCGCTGTCGGGGGCGGACCAGATGGTCCAGTGGTTGACGCCCTGGAAGAACACCCCGAAGTGGAGCTGTGCGTGCGGCCGGGGGACGTCGAGGGGATCGGTGCGGGTGTCATCGTGCTTCCTCCTGGACGGCCGCGGCGGCGAAGCGGTTGGCGGGGCGCTCCAGCCCCAGGGCCGAGCGCCGGGACGCGCCGGGCAGCGGGCGGGCGGCGAGGCGCAGCTCGGCGAGGGCGGGCAGCACGAGCCGGGGCGGGCGCACGCCGAGCGTAAGGCTGCTCCAGTAGCTTCCGCACGGCCCGGTAGCTTCTCAACTCCGCCTGATATCACCGTCCGACGCACAGCGGACCGACCGGAGAGTCACCCATGCCCCGAGAAGCGCCGTACCTCGCGCTGGCCGACGTGCTGCGTGCCCGTGTTCTCTCGGGGGAGTGGGGCATCGGCGAGCGCCTGCCGTCGCGGGCCCGGCTCGCCGAGGAGTACGGGGTCGGGCGCAACGTCGTCCAGCGGGCCATGGACCGGCTGATCATCGACGGCCTCCTCGAAGGGCGCGCCGGCTCGGGCACCTATGTCCGCACGCCCCGCGAGCGCCTGCGGCTCGTCCGGTCACGGCACCAGGAACGCCGGGGCGGCCCGGCGTTCCTCGCCGGCACGCGGGAGCGGGGCAGAGCCGACGCGTGGGACGCGCACAGCCAGGTGCGCGTCCCCGCTCCGGAGGCGATCGCCGAGCGGCTCGCCATCGGCCCCGGGGACCTCTGCGTCATCACGCACTACGAGTTCCTCGCCGACGGCCGACCCGTCCAGCTCTCCGCCTCCTGGGAGCCGATGGCCCTCACGGGCGGCACACCGATCGTGCTGCCCGAGAGAGGACCCCTGGCGGGGAAGGGGGTGCTGGAGCGCATGCGGTCCATCGGCGTGGTCATCGACACCGTCGTCGAACTGCCCCGCCCGGCTCGCGCCACCCAGGAACAGGCGAACCTGCTGGGGATCGGCGTCGGAGACCTCGTGCTGCGGATCGAGCGGACCATCTACGACACGGACGGCCGCCCGGTGGAAACCGCCGACATCGTCATTCCGGACGTACGCCGGGCCGTGGTCTACGAATTCGGCGTCGAACGGTGACAGCAACGGTGCCACCAAAGGCAACCTCCGTGCGGCTGGGCCTCTTGCGCGATCCGGATTTCAGGCGCCTTTTCGCCGCCACCGCGCTTGGTCAGCTGGGCGATCGCATCATTTTCCTGGCCCTTCCGCTGGTGGCGATCGTGGCCCTGCACGCCGATGAGTTCCAGGTCGGACTGCTGACCGCGGCGACCACGGCGGGCTCGCTCCTGATCGGACTGCCGGCCGGTGCGTGGGTGGACCGGATGCGCAAGCGGCCCGTGATGATCAGTGCCGATCTGCTGCGCGCGCTGATCCTGCTGTCGATTCCGCCGGCGTGGTGGGCGGGTGTGCTGACGCTCTGGTGGCTCTCCACGGTTGCCCTGCTGCACGGGCTGCTGACCGTCTTCTTCGATGTCGCGCACGTCAGCTACCTCCCGCACCTGGTGGGACGGCACAACCTGATCGAGGGGAACGCGAAACTCTCGGCCGTACGCTCGGTGACCAGCATCAGCGGTCCGGCGCTCGCGGGCCCACTGGTCGGCTGGACCGGCGCCCCCGCGGCGCTGCTGGCGAGTTCGCTCGGCATGGCCGCCTCGGGGATCCTCGCGATCGGTATCCGCGGACGGGAGGAGAAACCGTCGGCGGGCTTGAAACGTCACTTTTCACGGGACATCAGGGAAGGATTGAAGTTCGTTCTCGGACAACCCGTCCTGCGCGCAACGATATTCGGGGATGCGCTGTTCAACTTCTTCCTCGTCCTGTACCAGTCCATGCTTCTGGTCTACCTGGACAGGGAAACAGGGCTCGGCTCCTTCGGTATCGGTCTCGTCCTGTCGGGAATGGGGTGCGGCGCGTTGCTGGGCGCCCTGCTGGCGACCGGAGTCGCGCGACGGATCGGGCAGGGCCGGGTCATCTGGCTGGCGCCCCTGGTCACGTGTCCGCCGACCGCCCTGATGCCGTTGGCGCGGCCGGGCTGGAGCGTGTACGTGGCGGCGATCGGGCTCGCGGCTCTCTCCCTGGGCGGAGTCGTCCGCGTGGTGTCCCAGTCGAGCCTCCAGCAGGCCCTCACCCCGGACCGGCTCCTCGGCCGGATGGGCGCGACGGCCCGGTTCGTGTCGTGGGGCGGCATTCCGCTGGGCGGAGTGCTGGGCGGGCTCTCGGGTTCGGTGTGGGGAGCGGCGGTGACGCTGTGGATCGGTGCCGCGGGCATGACGCTGAGCTTTCTCGTCCTTCGTCGGGCAGGCCGGGCGGAACCGATCTTGGTGTGAGTGAACCGATCTCCACCTGATAACGTCTACGCACTTGTAGACGTTCATGTTCCGGACGCCTGCGAGTCATCTGTACGTCCGTTCAGTGCCACCGCGTGTTCCCCGGAGCGCGCCGCACGTGAACCCCGGCCCGGAGATCCGCTTGATGACGACTTCCTCCCCGACCGCCCAGGCACTCGACGGCGCGTCCATAGACGGCGGTCTCTACACCGAGGTCACCGACTTCGCCCGCCACACTCACTGGCTGAACGGCACCGCGGCCGCGTACAGCGCGTACGGCACCGGAATCTTCGCGCTGCTCCTGCTGGTCGCCTGGTGGCGCGCCCGGCGCCAGGGGAGCACCGCGATGGCCGCGGTACTGGCCACACCGTTCGCCGTCGTCCTCGCCTACCTGGTCAACAGCGGGATCAAGACCGTCTTCGAGGAACCCCGGCCGTGCCGGGCGCTGCCCCACGACTTCCTCATCGAGGCGTGCCCCGCCCCCGACGACTACGCCTTCCCCAGCAACCACACCACCGTCGCCTTCGCGTTCGCGGTGGCGCTCCTCCTCGTCAACCGCCGGCTCGGCTCCGTCGCCCTGCTCGCGGCCGTCGCGATGGGCGCCTCGCGCGTCTACGTCGGTGCCCACTACCCCCACGATGTCGCCGTGGGTGCCCTGGTCGGCAGCATCGTCGCCCTCGTCGCGATCCTTGCGGCGCGCCGCTTCGCACCACCCCTGGTGGACCGCCTGCGCGACGGGGCCCTGCGCCCGCTGCTCGTCGCGTAGCCGCACCGGCGCGGGGTCGGCCGAGTCGCGGCCAGGCTCAGTGGGTGGTCCCCCCGGTGACCCTCAGGTCCTGGCCGACGGGGGTGGCGGCCGCCGTGTGGAGCAGGGCGCGCAGGCCGCGGGCGACCGTGGTGGGCTCCAGGGCCGGGGCGGTGCCGTCGGTGACCTGCTCCGGCGCCCAGGGCACGTGCACGAAACCGCCCCGGACATGGGAGAGTTCGGTGGCGATGAGGTGGCCGAGGCCGTACGCGACGTGGTTGCAGACGAACGTACCGGCCGTGTGCGAGACGGCGGCCGGTACACCGGCCGCGCGCACGGCGGCGACGCAGGCCTTCACAGGGAGGGACGAGAAGTACGCGGCGGGGCCGCCCGGGACCACGGCTTCGTCGATGGGCTGACGGCCCTTGTTGTCGGGGATCCGTGCGTCGTCGAGGTTGACGGCGACGCGTTCGACCGTCACACCGGGCCGGCCGCCCGCCTGGCCCAGGCACAGGACCAGATCGGGGGCCGACGCGTGGACGGCCTCGCGCAGCGCCTCGACGGACTCACCGAAGACACACGGCAGTTCTGCGGCGGTGACCGTCAGTCCGGCCGGCGGCTCGGCGGCCACCAGACGGGCCGCCTGCCAGGACGGGTTCACGCTCGCGCCGCCGAAGGGGGCGAAGCCGGTGATGAGCACACGGGTCATGACACGTCCTTCCCTTGCGAGGAGCAGCGGCCGGTAGCGGTCAGAACGCGAAGAGCGCCATGATCACGGTGGAGCAGGCCAGGAGCGGCAGCGCCGTCGGGATCTGGGCCTTGATGGGACCGTACTGGTCCTTCAGTTCGAGCAGCGTCGCCGGGACGATGTTGAAGTTGGCGGCCATCGGCGTGCACAGCGTCCCCGAGAAGCCGGCCAGCATGCCGATCGCGAGGACGGCCGGTGCGTTGCCGTGCATCTGCTCGATGAGGACGGGCCAGCCGACCGCCGCGGTCATCACCGGGAACGCGGCGAAGGCGTTGCCCATGATCAGGGTGAACAGGAACATGCCGAGGCAGTAGGCCGCCACGGCCAGGTACCTGGAGTGGTCCGGCAGGATGTCGTGCACGATCCTGCCGACCTGGGTGCCGACCCCGGCCAGCGCGAAGATCGAGCCGAGTACGGCGAGGAGCTGGGGCAGCAGCAGGGCGGAGCCCATCGCCTCCAGCATGGAGCGGCCGGAGTGCAGCGGTACGGACAGCCTGCGCTCGCCGGTGACCAGCATGCCGACGACGAGGGCGACCAGACAGCCGGCCCCGAGCCCGAGCAGCGTGGCCTTGCCCTTCTCGAACAGGCCGGTGCCGTCCAGGACGGAGGCGCACACGATGGCGACCAGCGGGATGGTCAGAGCCGGGAGGAAGATCCTGCTGCCGAGCCGGGACGCGGAGGCCTCGCGTTCCTCGGCGGTGCTGGTGACGGGCTCGCCCTTGCCGAGGAAGTTGAATCCGGCCAGCACGATCAGGGCGAGGACGGCGACGCCGAGCGGTTCGGCGGGCAGGGTCCAACCTCCGTTGTGCGCGGTGGCGTTGGCGACCCCCGTGCCGTAGGGGAAGGTGAGGCCGAGCAGGCCCCAGAAGGCGGCGGAGGTCCGGCGCCTGGGGTTGGAGCGGTCGGCCGCCATCTGCGCGGCCATGACGACGAAGACGAGGCCCACCAGCCAGTAGAGCCATTCGACCTTGATCACTTGTCGGTTCCCTTCGGCAGCGGCAGGTCGTGCTCGGCATGGGCGAGTGCCATGTCCCGCTGCAGCTGCCGGTCCAGGAGCAGCAGTCGGGCGCCGTGGACGAGGAAGGCGCAGACGGCGAGGGGCACCGCCCACAGGGCCAGCTGGGTCGGTTCCAGATTCTGGTGGTAGGTCGAGTTCACGAAGCCGGTGATCAGCAGGATCGAGCCGATCGCGAGGAAGCAGTCCTCGCCGAAGAAGAGGCCCACGGTGTCGGCCGACGCGGCGTAGGAGCGCACCTTCTCGCGCAGGCGGTCGGGCAGTGCGGCGCCCGTCGAGCGCTCGGCGGCGGCCTCGGCCATGGGCGCGACGAGCGGTCGTACGGTCTGCGCGGGGCCGCAGACGCTGGTGAGGCCGAGGGCCGCGGTGATCTGACGGGTCAGCAGATAGACGGCGAGGAACCGGCCGGTGCTCAGGGCGCCGAGCCGGCCGATGAGCCGGCGGGCCTGTTCGCGCAGGCCGTAGCGCTCCAGCAGGCCGATCACGGGCAGGACGACGGCGAAGACGGTGACCGAGCGGCTGTCGGCGAAGGACCGGCCGAAGGCCGCGAGGACCTCCAGTGGGTTCATTCCGCCGATCAGCCCGGTGAAGACACCGGCGACGCCGACCACGAGGACGGGATTGCGGCGCGTGACGAATCCGAGGATCACCACGACCACGCCGAGGAGAACGATCATGCGGTGGCCTTCTTCCCTGGGGGACGCAGGGACCGTAGGGGATCGTTCAACGATCGAACAAGGGGTGGGACGGAAAAATTGACGTCTTGTCGGATCGTTCAACAATCGACTATGTTCTGCAGATTGTGATCGACCTCAACGCGGACCTCGGTGAAGGCTTCGGGCGGTGGACCCTCACCGACGACGACGCCCTGCTCTCCGTCGTGACCAGCGCCAATGTCGCCTGCAGCTTCCACGCGGGCGACCCTGTCGTGATGCGCCGCGTCTGCGACCTCGCCGCCGAACGCGGCGTACGGATCGGCGCCCAGGTGTCCTACCGTGACCTGGCCGGCTTCGGCCGCCGCGCCATGGACGTACCGCCCGATGAACTGGCGGCCGAGACGGCCTACCAGATCGGGGCCCTGCGGGTCTTCGCGCAAGCCGCCGGGGCCGAGGTGGCCTACGTCAAGCCGCACGGCGCGCTCTACAACCGCACCGTGCACGACGCCGAGCAGGCCGCGGCCGTGGTGGCCGGCGTACAACTGGCGGGCGGGGCGCTGTCGGTGCTCGGCCTGCCGGGATCACTGCTGCTCGCGGCGGCCGAGGAGGCGGGCCTGACCGCCGTGCCCGAGGCGTTCGCGGACCGCGCGTACACCCCCGAGGGCACGCTCGTGCCGCGGCGCGAGACGAACGCCGTGGTGACCGACGAGGACACGGTGGTCCGGCGCGCGCTGGCGTTCGCGGTGGACGGCGCGGTCGAGGCCGTGGACGGTACGACGGTCGAGGTCGCCGCCCGCTCCCTGTGCGTCCACGGCGACACCCCGGGCGCCGCCCGGATCGCGGCGCGGGTGCGCGCGGCCCTCGAGGCGGCCGGGGTCGAGGTCGGGGCGTTCGCATGACGCAGAGCACGCCGGAGAGCCGGTCTGTGCGGGTGCGCCGCGCCGGGCGGTGTGCGCTGCTCGTCGAACTGCCGGACGCCGAGCGGGCCGCGGCCTTCCACGCCGAACTCCTGCGGCGGCGCGCGGCGGGAACCCTGCCGCCGGTCGCGGAGATCGTGCCGGGGGCGCGGACGGTACTCCTGGACGGTGTCACCCACCCCGAACAGCTGGCACGCCGGATGGCCGGCTGGGAGGTGCCGTCCCGCGCCGCCGACGACAGCGGAGTCGTGGAGATCCCCGTGCGCTACGACGGACCGGACCTGCCCCACGTGGCCGCGCGGTGGGGGGTCCGCACGGAGGAGGTCGCCGCACGGCACGCCTCGTACACCTACCGCGTCGCCTTCTGCGGCTTCGCCCCCGGCTTCGGCTACCTCACCGGACTGCCCGCCGAGCTGCACCTGCCGCGCCGCGACACACCACGCACCCGGGTGCCGGCCGGCGCCGTGGCCCTCGCCGGTCCCTACAGTGCGGTGTACCCGCGCGCCACGCCCGGCGGCTGGCAGCTGATCGGCACGATGCCGGACCCGGCCCCGCTGTGGGACCTCACCCGGGACGAACCGGCGCTGCTCACCCCGGGGACGCGGGTGCGGTTCGTGGCCGAGAGCGGTGCGCCATGACCGCCGGGCTGACCGTCGTACGCCCCGGCGCCCTCACCACCGTCCAGGACGCCGGCCGGCCTGGCCACGCCCACCTGGGCGTCCCCCGCTCCGGCGCCCTCGACGCCCCCGCCATGACCCTGGCCAACCGGCTGCTCGGCAACGCCCCCGACGCCGCCGTCCTGGAGACCACCCTGACCGGCTGCGCCCTGCGCCCCGACCACACCGTGACCGTCGTGGTCGGCGGCGCGCCCTGCCCGGTGGCGGTCGACGGCCGGCCGGCCCCCTGGGGTCTGCCCGTACGGGTGCCCGCGGGCGCCGTCCTGGACGTGGGCGCCGTGACCGCGGGCGTACGCTCCTACGTCGCCGTCGCCGGCGGCATCGCCGTCGAGCCCGTCCTGGGCAGCCGCTCGGCGGACCTGCTTTCCGGACTCGGCCCGGCACCCCTGCGCGCCGGAGACGTCCTCCCCTTCGGCACCACCGCCCCGCGGACGGCGCCCGCCGACCTCGCCCCCTGGCCCGCGCCACCCGCCGAACTGACCCTGCCGCTGCGGCTCGGCCCCCGCGCCGACTGGTTCACCCCCGAGGCGCTGCGCACCCTCACCTCCGCGACGTACCGCGTTTCGCAGCACAGCAACCGCATAGGCCTGCGCACCGAAGGGCCACCCCTGGAACGCGCGTCACCGGGCGAACTGCCCAGCGAGGGCATGGTGCTCGGCGCCGTACAGGTGCCCCCCGACGGCCGCCCGGTGGTGTTCCTGCACGACCACCCGACCACCGGGGGCTACCCGGTGATCGGCGTGGTCACGGAACCCGCCCTGGCCGCGGCGGCCCAGGCCGCGGCGGGGACACCGGTCCGTTTCACCCTCGGTTGACCCCGGCCCAGGGCGCACAATGGGTGCATGGCTGGTCGCTGGCAGTTCTGGATCGACCGCGGTGGCACCTTCACCGATGTCGTGGCGGTGACGCCGGACTCCGAAGTGGTCACCCGCAAACTGCTCTCGGAGCGGCCGGAGGCGTACCGGGACGCGGCCGTCGCCGGGATCAGGATGGTGCTGGCCCTGGAGGCGGACGAGCCGATTCCGGCCGACCGGATCGAGGTGGTGAAGATGGGCACCACCGTCGCCACCAACGCGCTGCTGACCCACTCCGGCGAGCCGACCGCCCTCGTCATCACCCGAGGCTTCCGCGACGCCCTGCGCATCGCCTACCAGAACCGCCCGCACATCTTCGACCGCCGCATCCTGATCCCGGAGGCCCTGTACGACCGGGTGATCGAGGTGGAGGAACGGGTGGGCGCGCGCGGCGAACCCGTCCGTCCGCTCGACCTGGACGCCGCACGCGAGGCACTGGCGGCGGCGTACACGGACGGGTTGCGCAGCGCCGCCGTCGTCCTCCTGCACGGGTACCGCCATCCCGCGCACGAGGCCGCCGTCGCCGAGGCGGCCCGCGCGATCGGGTTTTCGCAGGTCAGCTGCTCCCACGAGGTCAGCCCGCTGATCAAGCTGGTACCGCGGGGCGACACGACCGTGGTCGACGCCTACCTCTCACCCATCCTGCGCCGCTACGTCGACCAGGTGGCGGGCGAACTGAGCGGCGTACGGCTGATGTTCATGCAGTCCGGGGGCGGCCTGCGCGAGGCGGGCCACTTCCGGGGCAAGGACGCCGTGCTGTCCGGCCCGGCGGGCGGCGTCGTCGGTATGGCCCGTGCCGCGCGGCGCGCCGGTCACACCCGGGCGATCGGCTTCGACATGGGCGGCACCTCGACCGACGTGTCCCACTACGCGGGCGAGATCGAACGGGTCCTGGGCACCCAGGTGGCCGGGGTGCGGATGCGGACACCGATGACCGACATCCACACCGTCGCCGCGGGCGGCGGTTCGGTCCTGCACTTCGACGGGATGCGCTACCGCGTCGGCCCGGACTCGGCCGGCGCCGACCCCGGCCCGGTCTGCTACCGGCGCGGCGGGCCGCTGACCGTCACCGACGCCAACGTCATGCTCGGCCGCGTCCAACCCGCCTTCTTCCCCCGGGTGTTCGGCAAGAACGGCGACCAGCCCCTGGACGATGCCGCGGTCCATGACCGGTTCACCGAACTAGCCGAGCAGACCGCCGCCGCGACCGGGCGGCGCCGCGGCCCGGAGGAGGTCGCGGCGGGCTTCCTCGACATCGCCGTGCTCAACATCGCGAACGCCGTGAAGCGGATCTCCGTCCAGCGCGGCCGCGACATCACCCGCTACGCGCTCGTCGCCTTCGGCGGCGCGGGCGGCCAGCACGCCTGCGCGGTCGCCGACCGGCTCGGCATCGACACCGTCCTGATCCCGCCGCTCGCCGGGGTGCTGTCCGCGTACGGCATCGGGATGGCGGACGCGGTCGCCCTGCGTGAACGCTCCGTCGAGGCCCCCCTCGACCGGCCGGAGACGGCGGACCGCGTCGAAGCCGTCCGCGCCGAACTGGACGAACAGGCGCGCGCCCAGCTGCACGAGGAAGGCGTGCCGCAGGACACCGTCCGTACGACCGCGCGCGTCCTGCTGCGCTACGAGGGCACCGACTTCTCGCTGCCCGTGCCGCTGGGCCCGGCCGAGGGCATGCGGGCCGACTTCGCCCGCGACCACCGCGACCGCTACGGCTTCACCATGCGCAAGCCGCTGGTCGTGGAGGCCATCGAGGTCGAGGCCACCGGCTCCTCCGGCCCGCGCACCGCCACCACGACCGAACCGCCGCCGCGCACCGGCACGCTGCGACCGGCCGCCACCGTACGGATGTTCGCCGAGGGCCGCCGGCAGCCCACCCGGCTGTACCGGCGCGCGGACATCCGCGCCGGGGACCTGGTCGAGGGCCCGGCGATCATCGCAGAGGCGGACGGAACCACGGTGGTCGACCCCGGCTGGCGCGCCGCGGCCGACGAGCACGGCGACCTCGTCCTCACCCGCTCCCGGCCCCGCCCGTCCCGTACGGCGGTCGGCACCACCGTCGACCCGGTCATGCTGGAGGTCTTCAACAACCTCTTCATGTCCGTCGCCGAGCAGATGGGCGTGCGGCTGGAGAGCACCGCCCACTCGGTCAACATCAAGGAACGCCTCGACTTCTCCTGCGCGCTCTTCGACCCGGACGGCAACCTCATCGCCAACGCGCCCCACATCCCCGTCCACCTCGGCTCGATGGGCGAGTCCATCAAGGAGGTGCTGCGCCGCAACGAGGGCTCGATCCGCCCCGGCGACGTCTACGCCGTCAACGACCCGTACCACGGCGGTACCCACCTGCCCGACATCACCGTCGTCACCCCGGTCTTCGACGAGGCGGGCGAGCGGCTGCTCTTCCTGGTCGCCTCGCGCGGCCACCACGCCGAGATCGGCGGCATCAGCCCCGGATCCATGCCCGCGTTCAGCACCACCATCGACGAGGAGGGTGTGCTCTTCGACAACTGGCCGCTGATGCGCGACGGACACTTCCGCGAGGACGAGACCCGGGAGCTGCTGACCACGGCCCGCCATCCCTCCCGCGACCCGGACACCAACCTCGCCGACCTGCGCGCGCAGATCGCCGCCAACGAGAAGGGCATCCGCGAACTGCGCGGAATCATCGACCAGTTCGGCCTCGACGTCGTCCACGCCTACATGCGCCACGTCCAGGACAACGCCGAGGAGTGCGTCCGCCGCATCATCGCCACCCTCGACGACGGCGAACACCGCTACGAGACCGACAACGGCGCCGTCATCCAGGTCGCCCTGCACGTCGACCGCGAAACCCGCGGCGCCGTCCTGGACTTCACCGGCACCTCACCCCAGCAGTCCGGCAACCTGAACGCGCCCACCTCCGTCGTCATGGCGGCCGTCCTGTACGTCTTCCGCACCCTCGTCGCCGATGACATCCCGCTCAACAGCGGCTGCCTGAAACCCCTCGACGTGCGCATCCCCGCCGGCTCCATGCTCTCCCCCGCCCACCCGGCCGCCACCGTCGCCGGCAACGTGGAGACCTCCCAGGCCGTCACCGGCGCCCTGTACGCCGTCCTGGGCGCCCAGGCCGAGGGCTCCGGCACGATGAACAACGTCTCCTTCGGCAACGACCGCGTCCAGTACTACGAGACCGTCGCCTCCGGCGCCGGCGCGGGCGAGGACTTCGACGGGGCGGACGCCGTGCAGACCCACATGACCAACTCCCGCCTCACCGACCCCGAGATCCTGGAGTGGCGCTACCCGGTGCGCGTGGAGGAGTTCCGTATCCGTGAGGGCAGCGGCGGCGCGGGCCGCAGGCACGGCGGGTGCGGAGTGGAACGCCGGATACGGTTCACCGAGCCGATGACGGTCGCGGTCGTCTCCGGTCACCGCCGCGTCCCGCCCTACGGCATGGCCGGCGGTGAACCCGGCGCCCTCGGCGAGAACCTGGTCGAACGCGCCGACGGCCGCACCGAGCGGCTGCGCGGCTGCGACACGGCGGACGTCACCGAGGACGACGTGCTGGTGATCCGCACACCCGGGGGAGGCGGGTACGGGCCCGCCGACGGCACCTCGTCCGCCCGGTGAGGTGCCTCCCTCGTGGTGGTGCTCCCGGCCGGAGCCTGATAGGGATGGCCTGTGCGATTTGAGAAGGTCCCCATGCCGGCGGCCGTCGAGGCACGTCCCCGGGACGTGCGCGGATATCCCGTGCCGGCGATCACTCCGTGGGAGAACGACGAGCCCCGGTTCGCCCTGACCGACTACGACCGCAGCGCCGAGTGCGCGCGCAAGCGGCTGTGTTCGGTGTGCAACCGGGCCATGCCGCAGGGGCCGGTGTGGCGCGTGGTGGGGCCCGCCGAGAGCGCGGCCATCACGGAGGCGCTGGCCGCCGGACGGCCCTACCGCAATCTCGCGCCGACCCTCGAGGGGCCGGGGCACCGCGCCTGCATGCTGTACGCCTCGATGGTCTGCCCGTATCTGGCCCGGCCCAACGCCCGGCGCGGGATGTCGGCGGCCGAGCCGGACGAGATGACCGCGCATGTGGTGCGCGGTGCCGTCCGCGGCGCGCTGGGCGCGGTGGTGGGCTTCGCGGAGTACGAGTACGCCGTCACGAGCAGCCAGGTGCTCTTCCGGTTCCTCGACCTCGTGGAGTTCCTGCCGCACGACACCGCCGACACGCACCTGGACGAACTGCGGGCCGAGCTGGCCCGGACGGCGAAGTGACCCGCACTCCACCACCCGGGCCCGCCCGGCCCGCTTGATCGGCCGACGTCAGGGGCGGTACGCCGCCAGACCCACCGTCGAGGTGACCTTGACCGGGTGGCCGGTGCCGTTCGCCGGCAGGGTCACCGTGCCGGACGGGGTGCGCACCGCGAGGGTCCTGCCGTCGGGGGACCAGGCCGGCTCGGTGTAGTCGGTGGTCGCGTGCGGCGTGAGGTCCGTGATGCGGTCGTTGTGCATGAAGTCCTCGACGAGGACGTGGTCGTGACCGGCGACCGAGCGCACGAAGACGACCTCCTCCTCGTTCGGGGACAGCGCGGGCTGCGCGCCCTTGGTGAGCTTGCCGCCCTGCTGGCGCAGGTAGTCGTCGCGGACGTAGACGGCGCCGGTGTCGGTGTTGGCGTAGACCGAAGTGCCGTACTTCCCGGCCGCGTTGGGCCAGACGTTGCCGGTCTGCGGGAGGGCCCCGCCCGGACCGGGGTCGCCGAACAGGGACAGCGTCTTCGGCGTGCCGTGGACGGCCTTGGCGGAGATGAACTTCAGGCGTGAGACACCCTTGTCCCGGGCCGCGAAGATCAGGTTGTCCTTGGCGGGGATGCCGTTCCGGGTGTCCTTCGCGGTCACCTGCCAGGTCGGGTGGGACCAGTTCTGGTTGCCGGGGTTCTTGGCGACGACGACGCGGTGGCTGCCGTCGGGACGGGCGATGTCCAGGTTCCCGGAACCGTCGATGAAGGCGGCCTCGGTGCCGTCAGGGGACCAGGCGAGGTCCCGGACGGGCACCCCGAAGTTCACCCGGTGTCCGCCGATCAGCACGTACTTGGTGCCGTTGCTGATGGTCAGGGTTCCGTGCGAGGCGCCGGCGGCGGCCGAGGCGGCACCGGAGGCGCCGAGCAGCGCCGTGCCGGTGACGGCCGCGGCCACGGCGATGGCGGCGACGGTGGTGGTGCGGGTTCGCGTGGTCATGGCGGACAATCCCCCCCTGGAGCGTGGTTCGGTGCGAACCGAGCATGACCGGTTTCGATCTTCGGAACGGTCCGCTCCGTGTCACAGGGGCGTAACACCGTTCCGTGGCGGGTGATTGACTACGTGGTATGGATTTCACTCCCCCCTCGACGACCTGGGAAGCACCGCCACTCGACCCCGAACTGAGCGAGGCCCTGGCGGCGTTGGGGGAGGAGGCGAGGGAGCCCTTCACCCCGGAGAACCTCGCGGCCCGGCAGGCGCGGGACGCCGCGGCCCGGCCCAGGCCGACGGTCCGGGATCTCCAGGCCGGCGGTCGCTTCGAGGTGGAGGAGCTGCGGGTGCCGGGAGCGCCGGGCGCACCGGACGTCACGCTCGTGAGCGCACGCCCCGCCGGGGTCGACGGTCCGCTGCCGCTGCTGTACTACATGCACGGCGGCGGCATGATCACGGGCAACGCCTGGTCCGTCCTCCCGAAGGTGCTCCGCGAATGGGCCCTCCCGCTGGAGCTTGCGGTCATCTCGGTCGCGTACCGGCTGGCGCCGCGGACCCGGTACCCCGGACCGCTGGAGGACTGTTACGCCGGGTTCGTCCGGGCGGTCGAGCAGGCGGCCGCACTCGGCATCGACGCCGGCCGTGTCATCGTCGGCGGGAAGAGCGCCGGCGGCGGACTCGCCGCGGCCCTCGCCCTGCTCACCCGGGACCGCGGCGGCCCGGCCCCGATCGGGCAACTGCTGATCTGCCCCATGCTCGACGACCGCGACGCCACCTGCTCCAGCCATCAGATGGCCGGCGTCGACCTCTGGGACCGCACCTCCAACGCGACCGCGTGGCAAGCCCTGTTGGGCGACCGGTACGGCACCGCGGACCTGCCGCCCTACGCCGCCCCCGCCCGTGCCACGGACCTGTCCCGGCTCCCCCCGGCCTACATCGAGGTCGGCGCGGCCGAGACGTTCAGGGACGAGGACGTCGCCTACGCCCATGCTCTCTGGCAGGCCGGCGGCCAGGCCGAACTGCACGTATGGCCCGGGGCCTGCCACGGCTTCGACACCTTCGCGCCCGAGGCCGCCGTCAGCCGGGACGCCCGCGACGCACGTACCCGCTGGCTGCGGCGCATCCTGGCGCAATCCGGTACGGGCAACAGCTAGCTGACGTTCCGCGGGAACCGAAGGGCGGGCGACCGGCGTCTCCCCAGCGATCAAGGTGGAGGAGTGCACACGGTGCGGATCTACGTCAGTGCGGACATGGAGGGCATCACCGGGCTCGTGGACGCCGACGACGTCCAGCCCGGCGGCCGGGACTACGAGCGTGGCCGGCGGATGATGGCGCAGGACGTCAACGCCGCCGTACGGGGCGCCGTCGCGGCCGGCGCCACCGACATCCTGGTCAACGACGCGCACGGCCCCATGCGCAACCTCCTTCCCGAGGACCTGGACCCGGCGGCCCGCCTCATCCGCGGCAGGCCCAAGCACATGAGCATGCTTGAAGGCCTCACGCCCGAGCACGACGCCATGGTCTGCGTCGGTTACCACACCCGGGCCGGGGCGCTCGGTGTGCTGAGCCACAGCTTCATGGGGCACGAGATCGAGGACATCTGGCTGGACGGCCGGCCGGTCGGCGAGATCGGGCTCGCCCATGCCACCGCGGCCGCCATCGGCGTGCCCGTGGTGGCCCTCACCGGCGACGACCGCGCCTGCGCGGAGATGACCGCATGGGACGCCGGTGTCACCACCGTGCCCGTGAAGTACGCCCGGGACCGCTTCGCGGCCGAACTCCGCCCCGCCGACGAAGCGCACGCGGCCATCGAGAAGGCGGTCGCCGCCGCCCTCCGCGCGCCCCGGCCGACTGCGGCGGCGCAGGCCGACCCCGCCACCCTCACCGTGCGTTGGCAGTCGGCCTCCGTGGCCGCCACCCTGCCGGGCATTCCGGGAGTCACCTCGACGGACTCCCGAACCGTCCAGGCGCGGGGCGATCTGCCGAGCCTCTACCGGCAGTTCGTCGTGTGGATGCGCGTGGCCGCCTCCCTGACCAACCAGCCGCCGTACTGCTGACCGGCCGCGACCGAAAGGGAACACGCCCTGCTGACACGTCCGTGACGGTACGTCAGCATGGGCGCCATGGTCGACACACCCAGCACTCCGCGCCGTATCGCCGACGACCACGTAGCGCAGGTCGCCGCCCTCGACCCCATGACCTCCACCCGGCTCGGCCTGCACCCCGAGGACGACCGGCAGCCGGATCTGTCGCCGGACGGCTTCGGGGCACTGGCCGACGTGGCCCGGCACACGCTGTCCGCACTCGACGCGGCCGAGCGGTACAGCGAGAAGGACGGCACGGTGTTCGAGGACACCGAGCGGAACTGCGCCCGGCTCCTGCGGGAACGGCTGACCGCCGAACTCGCCCAGCACGAGGCGGGCGACCAGTTCCGCGAGCTGCGCAACGTCAACTCGCCCCTGCACAAGGTGCGGAGCATCTTCACCTTGATGCCCACCGAAACCGACGAGAACTGGGCGGCCGTGGCGGGGCGGCTGCGCAACCTGCCCGGTGCCCTGGACGGTTACCGGGCGACCCTGTCCGAGGGCATCTCCCGCGGCCTGCTGTGTGCGCCCCGCCAAGTCCTCGCCGCCGTCAGGCAGTTGACCGCATGGACCGGTCAGGACGCCGGGGGAGCGAGCTGGTTCGCCACGTTCGTGGCCTCCGCGCCCGACCGTCTCGGGCCCGGGCTGGACGCCGCCGCCGAGCGGGCGACGGCCGCCGTGGCCGGGTTCCGGGACTGGCTGCGCACCGTCTATCTGCCCGCCGCGGACCGCACCCCGGACCCCGTCGGCCGCGAACGCTACCTGCGCTCGGCCCGCTGGGCCACCGGCGCCGCCCTGGACCCGGCCGAGGCCTACGCCTGGGCCTGGGAGGAGTTCCACCGCACCCACACCGAGATGCGGGCCGAGGCCACCCGCATCCTCCCGGGCGCCGGCGTCCGCGAGACCATGGACCACCTGAACCGGTACGGCCATGCCGTCACGGGCGAGGAGAACATCCGCGTCTGGCTCCAGCAGATCATGGACGAGGCGATCGACGCCCTCGACGGCACCCATTTCGACATCTCCGGCCCGATCCGCAGGGTCGAGACACGCATCGCGCCCCCGGGCAGCTCGGGCGCCCCCTACTACACCGGCCCCAGCCTCGACTTCAGCCGCCCCGGATACACCTACCTCCCCACCCTGGGCCAACAGACCTTCCCCACCTGGGAGATCGTCAGCACCTGGTACCACGAGGGCGTCCCGGGGCACCACTTGCAGACCGCCCGCTGGACCGCTGCCGCCGACCGCCTGAGCACCTACCAGATCACCCTCGGCGCGGTCAGCGCCGACAAGGAGGGCTGGGCCCTGTACGCCGAGCGGCTGATGGACGAACTGGGCTTCCTCACCGACCCCGCCTGCCGCCTCGGCTACCTGGACAAGCAGATGCTGAGGATCATCCGCGTGATCATCGACATCGGCATGCACCTGGAGCTGGCCATTCCGGCCGACTCCGGCTTCCACCCGGGCGCACGCTGGACCCCGGACCTCGCCACCGCGTTCATGGCCGCCCACCACGGCAGCGACACCGCCCGCCGCACCAGCGAGATCGACCGCTACCTCGGCTGGCCCGGCCAGGCCATCGGCTACAAGCTGGGCGAGCGCGCCTGGCTGGCGGGCCGCGAGACCTCCCGCCGCCGCCTCGGGGCCGGCTTCGACCTGCGGACCTGGCACACCAAGGCACTCGCCCTGGGCTCGCTCGGCCTCGCCGACCTGGCCGACACCCTCGCGGCACTCTGAGGTACGGCGACGGCGACGGCGCGGGCCGGCCGTCCGTAAACGGCTGGCCCGCATCCGGCGGCCGGTGGAATGCTCCACCCAGCACAGGCTCGAGGAAGTCCGCCGACCCCGCCCGACCTGCCCGAGAGGAAGCCGCAGTGGCCGTCACCGCGTCCAGGCCGTCCGAGTCCGAGCCGGAAGTCCGCACGGCGGCCGGCACCCTCCGCGGCCGCCGGGAGGCGGGTCTGGCGGTCTTCCGTGGCATCCCGTTCGCCGAGCCGCCGGTCGGTGCCCTCCGCTTCGCCGCGCCGCGGCCGGTGCGGAGCTGGGACGGGGTACGGCCGGCGGTGTCGTACGGCCCGCCGCCCCCGCAGTCCGGGGCGCTGGGAACGGACGGGACGTCACAGGACACCGCGGGCGACGACTGGCTGACGCTCAACGTCTGGACACCCGAACCGGATCCCGCGGCCGGGCTCCCGGTGCTGGTGTGGATCCCCGGCGGCGGCTATGTGATCGGCACCGCCGGCCTCCCGGAGTACGACGGCGGGCGCCTGGCCGGGGGCGGCGCCGTGGTCGTGACCCTCAACTACCGGCTGGGCATCGAGGGTTTCGCACCCATCGAAGGCGCCCCCGCCAACCGGGGCCTGCTCGACCAGGTCACCGCCCTGGAGTGGGTGCGGGACAACATCCGGATGTTCGGCGGCGACCCGGGCCGGGTCACGGTCCTCGGCCAGTCGGCGGGCGGCGGTTCGGTCGCCGCGCTGCTGGCCATGCCCCGGGCGGCCGGGCTGTTCCGGCGGGCCGTCGCACAGAGCGTGCCGGGTACGTTCTTCTCTCCGGAGCTGGCCGCCGACATCGCCGCCGCCTGCGCCGCCGAGCTGGGGGTACGGCCCACGGTGCCCGACCTGTCGGCCGTACCCCCGTCCCGGCTGCCCGCCGTGGGCGACGCGATCTCCGCGAAGGCGGCCCGGTGGAGGGAGCGCTGGGGGCAGATCACACACCGGCCGATCCCGTTCGCCCCCGTCGTCGACGGCGACGTCCTGCCCGCCACCCCCTGGCAGGCGCTGGCCGACGGCGCCGGCCGTGGCGTCGAACTCCTCGTCGGACACACCCGGGACGAACACCGGTTGTTCAGCCTGATCGACGGCGTGCTCGGCCAGGTGACCCCGGAGCAGACCGAGACCGCCCTGCGCATGCTCGCCCCCGGCCCGGACGGCCCGCGGCGCTACCGGGCGGGCTTCCCGGCCGCATCCGACGAGGAACTGTACGAACTGGTCAACGCGGACTGGCTGTTCCGCATGCCGAGCCTCCATCTCGCCGACGCGCAGACCGCCGGCGGCGGCCGGGCCCACCTCTACGAGCTGACCTGGACCGCCCCGGGCCTGGGCGGCACCCTCGGCGCCTGCCACGGCCTGGACGTGCCGCTCGTCTTCGGCAACCTGAGCAGCGGGCAGCCCGCCCTGCTGATCGGCGACCCGCCCGCCCCGGAGGCGGAGGAACTGTCCGCACGGATCCGCACCGCCTGGACGGCCTTCGCCGCTCACGGCGACCCCGGCTGGCCTCCGTACGACACCGACCAGCGCCGAGCCCAGCTCTTCGGCACGCGATCGACGGTCGCCACCTACCCGGAAGAGACCTCGCGCCTGCTGTGGCAGCACCACACGTTCCCGGCGCTGCCGCTGCTCACCCGGTAGCGGCCGCTAGTCCGTCGACCGCAGCCGGTCCAGTTCGCCGCCGATCGCGGCCCGCAGCTCGTCATGCCCCGGGCCGAGCCCGAACCGCTCGTCCCGCCACCGGTCGGGCGGGTAGAGCCACACGGGCTTGCCCACCAGCTCGGCCGGCTCCCACTCGTACCGCGGCCAGACATGGGCGTGCAGGAACGGGTCGGTGTTGCCGAGGATCTCCAGGTTGACCCGGCGGAAGGCGGGATCGAGGCGGCGGCAGGCCCGCTCGACCGCTTCGCCGAGCAGGTCCATGTCGGCGAGGAATGCCAGCCGCCCGGCCTTCGGCAGGTCGGACAGCCGTTGCACACCGGGTTGGTCCACGAGGAGAACCGAGTAACCCGGCAGGAACTGGACGTCGCCGATCACCGCGAACCCTGCCCCGAGCCGCCGTACCACCGTGGGATTCTCGCCCCGCAGCGCGGCCCCGATCCGATCCGTGCGCCAGTCCTCCGCCATGGCCTCAACCTACACGGAGGCTCAGGTCAACTGGTGGGCAGCGGCGATGGGTTGCTGGGCAGTGCGCAGGGCATCGGGCGGCGCCGGCCCGCCGGGTAGCAGGCGGCGTGGAGCGTGGGACGGCCTCCTGGCAGGCGTACCGGCCGAGCCCCCGGATCCGTGCGGAGTGCCACGGGACGGCACCGAGCCGGCTCCCGGCCGTACCGTCGGCGATGCAACGTCACGAACGTGATCGCCGAGGTGCCGGACTCCGGGGATCCGGCCCGCTACCGGCCGACGCTGCCCGCGAACCCCCACCGGTCCCACCGGCCCGAGGCCGGAACGCTGTAGCCACCGGGTACCGGGTCCGTACAGGTACTGACAGGACCCCCCACCCGCGGATCTCCCGGCTTAGCCTGGATTGCGTGAGTACCGAGAGCGACATCCGTGCCTTCCTGGCCTCCCGCCGCGCCAAGATCAGCCCGCAGCAGGCCGGGCTGCCCGCGTACGGCGGAAACCGGCGTGTGCCGGGCCTGCGCCGGGAAGAGGTCGCCCTGCTCGCCGGCGTCAGCATCGACTACTACGTCCGCCTCGAGCGCGGCCACCTGGCCGGAGCCTCGGAGGAGGTCCTCGGCGCCGTGGCGAACGCCCTCCAGCTCGACGACGCCGAACGCGCGCACCTCCACGACCTGGCCCGTGCCGCCGCCAAGCGCCCGACCCGGCGGGCCAGGCGTGCCCGCGGGCCGCTGCCGGACAGCGTGCTGCGCGTCCTGGGGTCCATGACGGACTCCCCGGCCTTCATCCGCAACGGCCGCCTGGACATCCTGGCCGTCAACCGTCTGGGCCGCGCCCTGTACTCCCCGCTGTTCGCCGACGGCGCCGCCCCGCCCGTCAACATCGCCCGCTTCAAGTTCCTCGACCCCCGCGGGCACGACTTCTTCCCCGACTGGGAGGAGTCCGTGAACACCACGGTGTCCCTGCTGCGCACCGAGGCCGGACGCGCCCCGCACGACACCGGCCTGACCGGGCTGATCGGTGAACTGGTCACCCGCAGCGAGGAGTTCCGCACCGCCTGGGCGAAGCACAACGTGCGGCTGCACCACACCGGGCGCAAGTCCTTCCGCCACCCCGCCGTCGGCGTCCTCACCCTCGACTTCGACGCCATGGAACTCCCCGCCCAGCCCGGCCTCACCCTCACCGCCTACAGCGCCGCACCCCACACCCCCGACCACGACGCCCTCCAGCTCCTCGCCAGCTGGGCGGCCACCCACGACCAGCCCAGCCCCGCCGGCTGACCTGCCGGAGGCCGGCTGCACGGTGTGAGCCGACCGGCGTGACACAGTTCCTCTCCGGCGTGAGCGTCGCGCGTGCGGCATTGAGAAGATCGTCCGCGACCTGCGAGCGCACCGGATTCTGGAAGGAACCAACGAGATCATGCGCGTCATAGCGGCCCATGGCCTGCCGAAGGTGTTCGGATGACCGGCACCGCGGGAGGCGGCCTGCCGCACACCGACGAAACCGTCCTGTTCCGCACCGCCGGACGGGCCGCCCACATCACCCTCAACCGGCCGAAGGCCCTCAACGCCCTCGACCACGAGATGGTCCGCCGCATCGACGCGGCCCTGACCGCCTGGGAGCACGACCCGGCGGTGGAGACCGTCGTGATCACCGGCGCCGGGGAGCGCGGCCTGTGCGCGGGCGGTGACATCCGCGCCGTCCACGACGACGCCCGCGACGGCGACGGCGCCGCCTCGGCGGCGTTCTGGCGCGACGAGTACCACCTCAACGCCCGCATCGCCCGCTACCCCAAGCCGTACGTCGCCCTCATGGACGGCATCGTGATGGGCGGCGGAGTCGGCCTCTCCGCACACGGCAGCGTCCGGATCGTCACCGAACGGTCGCGGGTGGCGATGCCGGAGACCGGCATCGGCTTCGTCCCCGACGTCGGCGGCACCTACCTGCTCGGCCGGGCACCCGGCGAGCTGGGCACCCATCTCGCGCTGACCGGCGCGCAGATCGGCGCCGGTGACGCCCTGCTGTGCGGGCTCGCCGACCACCACATCCCGTCCGCCGCACTCCGGGACTTCGTGGACGCTCTCGCCGTACAGTCCGTGCCCGACGCCCTGGCGCGCCACGTACAGCCGTCGCCGCAGGGTGAGTTGGCCGAGCGCCGGGACTGGATCGACTCCTGCTACAGCGCGGGTACGGTCGAGGAGATTCTCCAGCGGCTGCTCGCCCACGGCGACCCGAACGCCAAGGAGGCGGCCGAGACCCTGCTCGCCAGGTCGCCCACCGCCCTGAAGGTCACCCTGGCCGCGATGCGCCGCGCCCGGCGTCTCGGCTCGCTGGAGCGGGTACTCGACCAGGAGTACCGCGTCTCCTGCGCCGCGCTGGGCACCCACGACCTGGTGGAGGGCATCCGCGCCCAGGTCATCGACAAGGACCGCAGTCCCCGCTGGTCCCCGGCAACCCTGGCCGAGGTCACCGACGCCGACGTGGCCCGCTGCTTCGCCCCGCTCGGCGACCGGGAACTGGGACTCGCCGGGCCCAACTCCGGCCCGCAGGCGGCGGCCTGCTGAGCGCCTGGGCCCCGACGCCGGACGGCGCCGCCGGGCGGGAGCCGAGCCCGTCCGGCGCGAGAGGAAGATCACGCCGGGCCGAGGCGGTCCTGGCCCCGCCCGCGCCACGCGGTACGGTCCGTCCGATATCGACGACGGCGAGACGGAAGCCGGTGGGAACCCGGAACGGTCGCGCCACTGTATGCGAGAGCCCCTAGGGGCGCTTGTGAGTCAGACCCGTGGCCGTCGTCCCCTGCATCACCGAGATGGGACGCGAACTCCCGGAGGAGGTTCTGCCATGGCGCAGACCGTCGCCCAGCCGACAGCCACCACTCCGGCCATCCCCGCCAAGCTGCCGCTGAAGGCGATAGCTCCCTGGGCGGTCTTCTTCGGCATCCTGATGATGATCCTGCTGTACTTCGTCGGCGCCGAGCAGGGCGCCACCTCCGTGTTCAGCGGCACGGGTGTCCACGAGTGGGTGCACGACGCCCGCCACCTGCTCGGTTTCCCCTGCCACTGAGGCGGGGGATGCCGCGCGCCCATGAGTTCCGCAACCGTAAGAAACCTCCTCGTGCGGGGCATGCTCGCCGGCCTGGCAGCCGGCGTGCTCGCCCTGGTGGTGGCGTACGTCCTCGGTGAGCCGAACGTCGACAAGGCGATCAGCTTCGAGGAGGCCCACTCCCACGAGCACGAGATGGTGGTCGTCTCCCGCTCCCTGCAGTCCACCGCCGGTCTCGCCACCGGCGTCCTGGTCTACGGGGTGGCGTTCGGCGGCGTCGCCGCACTCGCGTACTGCTTCGCCCTCGGCCGGGTCGGCCGGTTCGGCCCGCGGGCGACGGCGCTGCTGCTGTCGGGCTGCGCGCTGCTCGCCGTGTACGTCGTACCGTTCCTGAAGTACCCGGCCAATCCGCCGTCGGTCGGCAGCCCCGACACCATCGGCAAGCGGACGACCCTGTACTTCCTGATGATGCTGCTCAGCGTGCTGCTCGCGGTCGCCGCCACCATCCTGGGCAAACGGCTCGCGCCGAGCCTGGGCACCTGGTGGGCGACGGTGGTCGCGGTGGCCGGCTTCGCCGTCGTGATCGGCCTGGCCTACCAGTTCCTGCCGGCGGTCAACGAGGTGCCGACAGGCTTCCCGGCGACCCTGCTGTGGCGGTTCCGGCTCTCCGCGCTCGCCATCCAGACGGTGCTGTGGAGCGGTTTCGGCCTGCTCTTCGGAGAACTGGCCGATCGGCTGCTGAACCCCAAGCCCGTGTCGACCCGCTCCGGGAGGACGGTGCCGGCAGCCGACTGAGCGGATGCGCGACACGAGAGGGCCCCTCGGAACCGGCGAATTCCAGGGGCCCTCTCGCCTGCTCCGGGTGCCGGGACATCCCCAGCCCTGCCTGCGCCGCGACGCGGCTCGAACCTCGGCACGGCCGCCGCCTCAGCCGGCCAGGGGATGCCCGAGCCGCAGATTCCAGCGTCCGGCGCGCCCGCTCAGCTCCGTGACCGTCAGCGGCGGCACGTCCAGCCGCCAGAAGACGGTCGCCGGCAGGCCCAGGGCATGAACGGCCGTGGCCCGTACGACCTCCGGCTCGACCACGGCGAGCGTACGGCCGTCCGCGTCCCGCACGCCGTCCAGCCAGCGCCCGACCCGCTCGCACACGTCCCGCACCGACTCCCCGCCATGCGGCGCACACGCCGGGTCGGTCAGCCAGCGCCCCACCTCGGCGGGCTCGACGGCGCCCACCTCCTCCAGCGTGCGGCCCCGCCAGCGGCCCACGTCCAGCCCCGCCAACTCCTGCGGAGCGGGGCCGTCGAGCCCGAGCGCCGCCGCGGTCTCCCGGCACCGCACACTCGGCGAGACGAGCACACGGGCCGCCGAGGGCAGGGACCCCGCCGCCGAGCGGGCCTGGGCCGCGCCGCTGTCCTCGATCGAGCCGCCGTCGTCGAAGCGGGCCTGCCGCAACGACGCACTCATCGCCGGGGACACGAGGAGAACTCGGCTGGTCACGCTGTCACTCCTGCTGCTGTCGTCACGTGGCAGCGGGCCTCGCCCCGGTTGCGAACCTAGCATCCGCGGAATCCACCTCGCCGAAACGCCGGACGGACAACGCTCCTTGTGGACCACGCGCGCCGCCCCGCCCGTCGTGCCGGATCCCGTGCCCGTCCGGATCGGGAACAAATCCGGCACATCGCGCGCTGCTCAGAGTGACGACGGCAGGGGCCGACGGTGGGCGGTGGAGGAGCGTGAGAAGGATGACGACGGCAGGGAACGACCGGCATGTGGGGCTCGACGGGACTTCTGCGGACGAGCGCCGTCTCGTGACCAGGTGCGGGCGCAGGATCGAGGTACGGCGCCTGCGGTTCGGACGCCCGGACCGGCCCGTCAGCCGGATCGCCCTGGACGTGGGTCAGGACCGGGGCGGTGTGCCGGGCGTCTGGGCGGCACTCACCCCGGAGGAGGCACGCGGGCTGGCCCGCCTTCTCCTCGCACAGGCCGACGCGACCGAACAGCCCGGTCCGTCTTCGTGAGGCCGGCACCGCCCGCCGCTCGTCAGCCGATGTCGGCGGGCGCCGTCGACTAGTCGATGGCGCGCTTGCGGGCCGAGTCGAGCGCCGGCGTGCGGAACAGCTCGTCCCCGGTGCGGAGGTACGCCATCCAGAGGGTTCCCGGCCAGAATCCGCCCACCCAGTCGCCGTTCTGGGAGAAGACCCACTTCCCGAACTTCGTCCCGACCGGGAAGGCGCTCACCCCCGGCGCGACAGCGCTCACGGTTGACCTCCAACTCGGCGGTATGGCAGGGACGTTGAGCGAGTCTGGCGCGGCGGTCATCCGTGCGTACATCCATGTGTGTCATGTCCATGTACGTGAACTCGTGGGCCGTGCCCGTCTCTCTCCCGTAGACTCGCCGACGATCATGAAGGCTGCGACTCGGGGGAGTGTGCGATGGTCGGCGCGCCGCGGAACCGCACGGGAGGCCGGACCGGGAACCGGAACTACCTGAAAGCGCATCATGCCGCCTGGGCGGTGTTCCATCCCGCCTGGATACCCGAGCCCCTCGACCCGTCCGTCGAGCAGCTCAAGCGCATCCGGGTCGCCGCCGGTACCGTGGCCGCCGTCGGCGTCTACACCTTCGTCGAGGGCGGCTTCGCCGTCGACGAGATGCTGCAGAACCTGCTGGTCGCCTCGGTCGTCCTGCTGCTCGTCACCCCGCTCACGGTCGGCATCATGCTCTGGATCTGGCGGCGCGGCGGCAGCCTGCGACCGCTGCGTCCCGCGCTGCTCAGGGCGCTGGGGCTGCTGCTCACCTTCGTCGGCTCCGTCGTCGTGACGGTATGGCTGCTCCAGAACGGCACCGCGCTGCTCGGCGGCGGCCTCCTGATCATCCCGCTGAGCCTCGTGACGCTGTGGCTGGTCTGGTTCGTGGGCGCCGGCGCCCTGCGGGTCACGGGGAACTTCTTCGGAACGGCAGCGGTGCACCGCTGTCTGCCGCCCCTGCTCGCCATCGTCACGACCTGGCTGATGGCCCTGCCCGATCTGTTCACCGGGGATTTGCACGGCCTGGGCCTCAAGCTCGGCATCCTGTTCATCCTCGGCGCGCCGGTGACGGTCACGGCCATCGCGCTGCTCGAAATGTCCCGTCTCAAGCGGGACCACGGCATCCGGCTCGCCGTCCACCCGTCACTGTCCACACCCCTGCCGCCACACCCGTACTACAACAACCCCTACGCATAGGCCAGTTGAGGCACAGGCTCACCCCGGAAGCGCCACCCGGAACGGGGGCCACGGTTGGCTTCCGTTCCCCTAGCGTTCAACTGGCCACCCCTGTCACCGTTGTGTGCCCTCCTTAACCTCCTTGAGGCTTGTGAAGGAAGGGGCACATGGACACACTCCCTGCGGTCCGGGCGCGCGGAATCACCAAGTGTTTCGGTGAGGTCGTCGCCCTCGACGGCATCGATCTGGACGTGGCGCAGGGTCAGATCCACGGCTTGGTCGGGCCCAACGGCGCGGGCAAGACAACGTTGCTCGCGCTGCTGCTCGGCCTGGCCGTCGCCGACGGCGGAAGCCTGGAGATCCTCGGCACGCCGGTCGGGCGGGCGTACGCCGCTCCCGACGGTGTCGCCGGATTCGTGGACGGGCCGGGTCTGTACCCGTCGCTCACCGCACGGCAGAATCTCGCCGCGCTGGCCGCACTCCGCGGCGACGACGCCCGAACGGCGGGCATCGACGACGTACTCGACCAGGTCGGACTCACCGATGTCGCCGACGACAAGACCCGCGGCTTCTCCCTGGGCATGCGTCAGCGGCTCGGACTCGCCGCCGCCCTGCTCACCAGGCCCCGGCTGCTCGTGCTGGACGAGCCGTCCAACGGCCTCGACCCGGCCGGCAAGAGACACGTACACGGTGTGCTCAACCGGCTCGCGGCGCAGGGAACCGGCGTCGTGCTCTCCAGCCACCGTATGGACGACCTCGAGGCGCTGTGCTCCGAGGTCACCATCATCGCCACCGGACGGGTCGTCTTCACCGGCCCGCTGAGCAAACTGGCCGCCGAGAACCGCGAACTCGACTACCGGCTCGTCACCTCCGACCCGCAGGCCGCCCGCCGGCTGGCCACCGAGGTGCCAGGGATCCGGACGGTGGATGGCGTCAGACCCGAATCGCTCGTCGTACGGGCGCTGGTGCCCGACCTCGACACCCTCGTCACACGGCTCGTGCAGGCGGGCATCGCGCTCCGCGAACTCGCCCCCGTGGTCTCCCCACTCGAAGCCGCCTTCCTCGCCCTGACCGAGCAGCAGGAGGCCGACCAGTGACCGCAACCGCCGTCGCCCCCGCCCCCGTTGCCGGCGCCGGCCGCGTCTCCGTGGCCCGCGGCTACCGCTTCGAACTGGTCAAGCTCGTCTCGCAGTGGCGGATCCGGCTGCTGGTGCTCGCCTGCTGGATCGCGCCGGCGCTCTTCGTCGCCGGAGTGAGCCAGCAGAGCACGCTGCCCGCCGACACCCTCTTCGGCCGCTGGATGCTCGCCACCGGCTGGGCCGGACCGCTGGTGATCCTCGGTTTCTCGGGCACATGGGCGCTGCCGTTGCTGACCTCCGTGGTCGCCGGTGACGTGTTCGCCTCCGAGGACCGGCTCGGCACCTGGCGGCATCTGCTGGTGGCCGTCCGTTCGCCGCGGCGGATCTTCGCCGCGAAGGCACTGGCGAGTCTCACCGTGATCCTGCTCCTCGTGGCCGGGCTGGCCGCTTCGAGCACGGTCGGCGGGCTTCTGGCCGTCGGCAACCATCCCCTCGTCGGCCTCGACGGCCACCTGCTCTCCCCGGGGGATGCCGCCGGCAAGGTCCTGCTCGCCTGGGTCTGCGTGCTCGCCCCGACCCTCGCCCTCGCCGGGATCGGACTCCTCGGATCCGTCGCGCTCGGGCGGTCCCCGATGGGGCTGCTGCTGCCCGCGGTGGTCGCGCTGGCGATGCAGGTCGCCCAGATGCTGCCGCTGCCCGTCGCGGTCCGACTCGCCCTGCCCAGCTGGGCGTTCATCACCTGGAACGGCCTGTTCAGCAGCCCGGCCCCGCTCGGCCCGCTCGTCATCGGCATCGTGGTCAGCCTGATGTGGGCGGTGACCGCGACGGCGATCGCTTATCTGCTGTTCCTGCGCCGCGACTTCACCAACTCGACCGTCGACGGATCGGGGCGCCGCGCGCTCACCGCCGGTCTGCTGCCGCTCGCCGGGCTGGTCGGTGTCACGGTCGCGGTCGTCGCCGCGGTGACCGGCGCGACCACCGGCTCCGGGATCCAGCAGGACAAGGTGCAGCGCTCGCTGGCCACGGCGTTCGCCCACCTCTACCGCATGCAGACCACGCAGCTCCACCGGCCCGCCGTCACCGAGGCGCAGCTGAGGTCCACGGCCGCCTGCACCAAGGGCGGCGTCGCGGACGACGCGCAGGGAGCGGGCAACGACTGGCGCTGCGTCGTCTCCTGGCACCTGCCCGGCACTCAGACCACGGGGCAGGCCATCTACCAACTCGACATCACCGCTGACGGGCGGTTCGTGGCCGACGGCGACGGACCGAAGGAAGTCAACGGCTACTTCTTGGTGCGCACGTCGACCGGCGACGCACCGAACCCGCTCTGGCAGTTCGACGGCAGTGTCGACCTGCTCTCCACCTCCCCGAAGGGATGACGTCATGCAGATAACGCGCCGCCGACGGCCGGTCGAGAAGGAATACTTCGACCTGCTGGGCAGACGCGTCGGCCGCCGGGCAGCGCTGCTCACGGCCTGCATCACCACGGTCGCCCTGGCGACCGGCACCGCGGTCGCCTCGACCCACCAGTTCGGCACCGACCAGGTCGGCCAGGTCACCGACAAGGGCCAGGTCATCTCCAGCGACCAGTACATCAACCCGTACGGCAGCCGCCTCGTCATCAACGACGGCAAGATCATGTCGTCGACGGTCAGCCCGGACGGCAGCCACCTCGCCGCCGCGGTCGCCGACGGCGACGCCGCGCTGGTCGTCGTGGACCTCAAGACCGGGCAGGTGAAGCAGAAGGTCGGCACCAACGCGGCGGACGACCTGCGCATCAAGAGCGGCTCCGTCGGCCAGGAAGGCCCGGCGTACTCGCCCGACGGCAAGCAGCTGTGGCTCGGCCAGACCGACGGCTACACCAAGTTCACCGTGAACGCCGACGGCACCCTCGCCAACCCGGTGACCGTCTCGATCCCGGCCGACGGCACCAAGCACGCCCTGGCGAGTGCGGCGGTGTTCTCGGCCGACGGCTCCACCGTGTACTCCGCGGTCAACGGCCAGAACAAGGTGGTCGCCATCGACGCGGCGACCGGCGCCGTCAAGCAGAGCTGGTCCGTGGGCAACGCCCCGCGCGGCATGGTCCAGGCCGGCGGCAAGCTCTACGTCAGCAACGAGGGCGGCCGGCCGGCGAAGCCCGGCGACACCACGATCAACTCCTACGGCACCCAGGTGCCGGCCAACCCCAAGACCGGTGCCGCCACCACCGGCACGGTCAGCGTCATCGACCTCGCGAACCCGTCCGCCGCTGTCGGCACCATCGACGTCGGTCTGCACCCGACCGCCGTGTACGCCAAGGACGGGGCGGTGTTCGTCACCAACACCGCCGACAACAACGTGTCGGTCATCAACACCAAGAACGACAAGGTCGTCCAGACCATCTCCACCCAGCCGTGGCCGGAGGCCTCGGTCGGCTACGAGCCGAACGCGGTGACCCTCACCGACGACGGTCACCTGCTGGTGACGCTCGGCCGTGCCAACGCGGTCGCGGTCTACCGCTACACCTCCCCGCAGGAGCCGGTCTCGTACGTCGGCCTGCTCCCGACGGACTACTTCCCCTCCGAGATCACCACCGTCGGCAAGACCGTGGTCGTCACCAACACCCGTGGTGTCGACGCCCGTCGCCCCGACAGCGCCGGCCACGGCACCCACGACACGACGTCGAGCCTGACGCAGTTCGCGCTGCCCAGCGACCGTGTCATCCGCTCCGAGACCCGCAAGGTGTTCCAGCAGAACGGCTGGACGCAGGGCGCGGTCCAGCTGGCGAACAAGAACAGCAAGGCCAGGGCGGTGCCGGTCCCGGCGCGGCTCGGCGACCCGTCGACGATCAAGCACGTCTTCCTGATCGTCAAGGAGAACCGGACCTACGACCAGGTCTACGGCGACATCGCGAAGGGCAACGGCGACCCGTCGCTGACGCAGTTCGGCGAGAACGTGACGCCCAACCAGCACGCGCTGGCCGAGCAGTTCGGGCTCTACGACAACACCTACGACATCGGCACGAACTCGGCCGAGGGCCACAACTGGCTCATGCAGGCCGACAACCCCGAGTACACCGAGTCCTCCGCCGGTGAGTACCAGCGCAGTTACGACACCGAGGACGACGCCCTCGGCCACCAGAAGACCGGCTTCCTGTGGTCCGGCGCCCAGGCGGCCGGCAAGAGCGTGCGGGACTTCGGCGAGTTCCAGCAGTTCCTGACCAAGCCGTCCGGCGCGACCTGGCAGAACCTGTACTGCGACGCCAAGAACATGGACGCGACCGGGCAGGGCACCGCCTACCCCCTGAACTCGTCCTCGCCGATCCCGTCGCTCAACAGCGTCTCGGTGCCGGGCTTCCCGAAGTTCGACACCAGCGTCCCGGACGTCTACCGCGAGCAGATCTGGAAGCAGGACTTCGAGAAGAACGGTCCGGCGAACCTGAACATGTTCTGGCTCTCCAGCGACCACACCGGTGGTCCGGCGGGCCCCGCCGCCCAGGTCGCGGACAACGACCTCGCGACCGGCAGGATCGTCGACGAGATCTCGCACAGCAAGTACTGGAAGGACTCGGCGATCTTCGTCGTCGAGGACGACTCCCAGGCCGGCCTCGACCACGTCGACGGCCACCGCGCCCCGATCCAGATCATCAGCCCCTGGGCCCAGCACGACACGGTCGACAGCCACTACTACTCGCAGATCACCATGATCCGCACCATCGAGCAGATCCTCGGGATCCGCCCGATGAACCAGAAGGACACCGCGGCCACGCCGATGCGCGGGGTCTTCACCCGGCACCCGGACTTCACGCCGTTCACGGCGCTGCCCAACCGGACCTCGCTGACCGACGGCCTGAGCACCCCGCCGTCCTGCGGCGTGGACACCCCGGCGGCGCAGAACTCCAAGGCGGCTCTCGTCCCGGCGCCGAAGGTGCCCTCGGGCAAGAAGTCGCTCGTGGCCGAGTGGAACGCCTGGAAGTCGAAGCAGCGGCTGACCGGCCCCAACGCCGTGCCCGACTACGCGAACCCCGAGCAGATGAACCACCTCACGTGGTACGAGACCCACAACTGGACCAAGCCGTACCCCGGTGAGAACAAGATCTACGCACCGGCCGACGTGCCCGGCGCGTACATCCCGTCCGCGGAGAACGACGGCTGATCCGGCCTGATCCGCCACAGCGGCCCCCGGTCGGCGGTGACGCCGGCCGGGGGCCGCTGTGTTTCCGGTGGTGCTGGAGACGGGCTCAGGGCAGGGTGAGCGGTTTCGTCTTGTCCTCGGGGTCGACGGCCGGCTTGTCGGGGTGCACCGCGACGAGGCGGGCGCCCTGGGCGTACCTGCTGTCCCGGCCGTGGAACCGGTAGCCCGCGCGCAGCAGTTGGAGGATCTCGTGCCCCAGCATCGCCTGGGGTCCCCCTTCGTCGGCGGTCTTGCCGGTGTCCCAGAGCGCGCTGTTCCCCAGCTTCTCGACCTCGTCCCAGAAGTTGCTCACGTCGAGTGCTCCGCTGATGAGCATGCCTTCGAGCTGAGGCCCCAGGCTGGTGAGGATCTTGAAGACGGCGCGTTCCTCGATGCCGCCGTCCATGAAGGCGTAGTTGACCGGGACGGACCACTTCCCGGTGTTCAGCCGCCTGCCCAGCCGTGCGCCCAGCGGAAGCCGGTCGCCGCCTTCCGCCTTGAGCTTCTGATGCTCCGCCCAGCGGCCCGTGTCGCCGGTGCGGCCGAGGACGAGCTTGTTCTTCGCGTTGCCTGCCGCCGTCCGGGTGTCCGCCATGGTCTGCGCCGAGGTGCTCGTCAGATCGTCCCGGATGCTCGCCTCGAGGGCGTTGCGGAGCTCACCCCTGCTCCGTCCGCCGGGCTCGCCCAGGTGGGCGTCGAGGACCTCGATCATGTCGTTGATGTCGGGATTCCTCATGATCCACTTGTAGTCCCCCGCGCTCCACGTGTCATAGTGCGCGAGGTAGTCGTCCAGTCCGTCCTGGAGTTGGGCGAGTGCCCGCCGGACCTCGTCGTCGATCGTGTCCGGGTGCTCGACACGCTGAACGGCGTGGGAGGACCCGGCGACCGACGCGGTCTGCGCCGGGACGTGTCCCGCCCGCGCGGGGGCACTCAGCACGCGCCGTGCGGTGGCCTCGGCCTCGCGCTCGAACCGGTCCGCCGGGTCGCTGACCCGCAGCCCGTCGCCCCGGTCGGTGCCGGCCACCGGCCCGGAGCGCTGCTGGAGGACATGGGTCAACTCATGGGCGAGGGTGTGCCGGTCGAGGCCGGCGGTACCGGCGACGATGTGGCTGCCGGAGGTGTAGGCGGCCGCGCCGACCTCGGCGGCGGAGGCCTGGGCCGTGGCGTCGGTGTGGACGCGCACATCGGAGAAGTCGGCGCCGAAGCGCGCTTCCATCTCGGTGCGGTCCCGCTCGGCGAGCGGCCGTCCGCCGCCGCGCAGGACGTCGTGCACGGCGGAGCGCTGCACCGACGGCTGCTGCTCCTCGTTCTCCGCGGTGCCGTGCCGGTGCCGGTCGCGGGCCCCTGCATGCCCGGCCTGGCGCACCATCTGGACGACGGCCGCGTTCCCGGCCGAACGCTGGAGGGCGAGCAGGGCCTCGGACGGTACGACCGCCCGCGCCGCGGCCCTCCGGCTCGTCGCGCCGCCGGTTCGGTTCGCTGCTCGGCTGCTTGTGCGGTCGTACAAAGCGGTCACTCCCCGGCGCCGGTGTACCTGCCCTTCCGGTATAGCGGCGCAGCGCGACGTACGGCCAGGTACCGGCGGGCAGAGCGCCGGTCCTGCCGGGCGGTTCCGTGGTCCGTACGGCCGGTGCCGGTTGCCCTCGCCGACCGGTCTCAGGCGTGAACGGCGGCCCGGATCGCCTGGGCCTTCTCCTCGCTGAACACCCCACTGCCGAGGAGGGAGAGGACGGACAGCACACCGCCGCGCGAGCCCCAGCTGCCTTCCTCGATCACGCGGAAGTTCACCCACCAGGCCGGTGACGGCTCCGGCAGACCGGCGGCCTCGGCCAGCGCGGCCAGGACACGCTCGATGACCTCGGCCCGGACCTCCCGGGGCCAGTGGCCGTCCATCACCGCCACGTCGATCACCATCACGTCGAGTCCCGGACCGGCATCCGCCAGCAGACGGCCGCCGATGGCCATCATGTCCGGCTCGCGCTCCACGAAGTGCACCTGGAACCCCATCCGCGCGGCGGGCGCGAACTGCCCGACCTCGGGGACGAGCACCGCGTCCGTCAGGGTTTCGGCCAGCAGGCGGCGCTGCTCGCGATCCAGACGCCCCTTCGAGGTGTTCACGGTGATGACGGTCATGGGCTACCTCCTATAACGCTCGTTATAGGAGGACTCTACACCGCGCCTATAACGACTGTCATAACGGCAGTACGAAGGCGCGGCGCACCTCCTGTGGGGAGAGGTGCGCCGCACGCGGGGAGGAGCGGTCCGGGGTGGTCTAGCCGAGGGTGAAGTCGTCGGCGTACACGTCGGCTTGGCCGTACCAGCCGTGGACATACACGGTGACGGTTCCGCTGCTGCCGGTGGTGAAGGTGACTGACTGCTGGTTCCAGCTCGAGCTGTTCGACCAGGTGCTGGCGGTGGCGCCGCCGCTGACGCCGATGTAGGCGTAGGGGCCCTGGACCCAGCCGGCGAGGGTGTAGCGGTGGTTGGGGGACAGGGTGACCGTCTGGTCGCACTCGCCGGTGCTGCTGGAACTCGGGGCCACCTGGAGGCTGTGGCTGCCGGAGTGGACCGGGCCGGAGACCACCGCGCTGCCGCCCGTGCAGGTCCAGGGGCTGAGGCCGCCGGACTCGAAGCCGGCGTTGGTCAGTGAGCCCCCGCCGCCCCCGCCGCCCCCGCTGGAGGTGACGGTGAGCGTGTACGTCGCGCTGTGGCTGCCGCCCGCCGCCGTACCGGTGACGGAGATCGGGTAGCTGCCCGCCGCGACGGACGGGCCGACCGCCGCCGTCAGCGTCGACGTACCGCCGGACGTGACGGAGCCGGGGCTGAAGGAGACGCTCACGCCGGAGGGCGCGCCGGAGGCGGAGAGGCTGACCGACTCCGAACTGCCCGAGGTGACGGCGGTGCTGACGGTCGCGGTCGCGGAGCCCCCCTGGGCGACCGAGCCGGAGCCCGGCGACAGGGACAGCGAGAAGTCACTGCTCGTGCCGCCGCCCCCGCCGCCCGTGCTGCCCTCGTACGGTACGAACGCGTCCGTGAACGCGAGGCTGTTCTGGCTGATCTCGCTGCACGTGGGCAGGGAGTTGGCGCTTCCGCTGCACGGCTGGTCCCGGTTGACCGACCAGAACGCCAGCCGTCCGACGCCGTTCTGCGCGGCGAAGTTCTCCACCGTCTGGGCGTCCGCCAGGGTGAACGTGGAGCCGTCGTCGTTCTTGCCGATCATCGGGGTGATCCCGAGATCGGCGTAGGCGTAACCGGAGTCGACGGACTGCATCTGCGCCAGCGTGGCCCTGGCGGCGTCGACCGCGCCCTGGCCCATCTCGGTGCCGGTGCCCGCGTAGTAGTCCATGGCCATGATGTTGACCACGTCGATCCTGATGCCCGCGTTCTTGGCGGCCTTGAGGATGTTGACGCCGTCGTTGGTGAGACCGCTCGTCAGCACCGGCAGGGTCATCGAGAACCGCAGGTCGGGGTTGGACGCCTTGAGGTCCTTCATGGCCTGCATCTGCCGGGCTGCTGCCCCGGTGTCGGCGACGGCGGCGCCCTCGACGTCGAAGTCGAGTTGGGTGACGCCGTAGTCGTTGATGAGGGCCTGGTATCCGGCGTCGATACTGCTCTGGGTGGAGCACGTCCAGGCCAGCGGCTCACCGCTCGCCCCGCCGGAGGAGATGATGACGGACGCCCCCTCCGACTTCGCCCTGGCGATCTCGGGGTCGGTGTAGGAGTCGTTGCCGATGGGGAGCGTGTCGCCCCAGATCTGGTTGCAGCCGGTGCCGAGTACGAAGGCCGCGGTGTAGGCCTTGAGGTGGTGTCCGGTGATGGCGGTGTCGAGCAGGTTTTCCTGACCGTTCGACATGTCGACATAGGGAGCCACGGAGTAGACGCTGCTCGCCGCGGTCGCCGCGTTGCCGGCGGGTGCCAGTGCGACGACCGCGCCGGTGGCCGCGAGCGCGAGCGCGCAGGCGGAAGCCGCAAATTTTGCCAGGTGCATGACAGTGCCCCTCTCGGGGATGCCCCTCGGGCGAAGGGTGGGGTTGGTGCCGTACCGGGCCGACGTTGGTACATACCAAACAACCCGCGGGTGCACCCGTCAAGAGGACTAGACCAAATCAAAACAATCCGTGGGACGGGGCCGGTGCGTACGGCTGGTGGCAGACGTGGCAGTCCAGGGTGACCACGACGGCCTGCCTCAGCTCCTCCAAGTTCGCTTGTTCGCCTCGGACTTGGGCGGCATGAAGCGCAGGTGGTCGATCTGCTCACCGATCTGCGCGATCAGGTAGACCAACGGGCCGACCATCAGCAGCAGCCAGATCGGGGTGGTCCATACCTGGAGCCACGACTGCGATGTCACCGCACACGGCGGTGAACGCTTCGTCACTCACCGCGCACGACGCGCTCGTCCCTGGAGGCGCATGTGCGCCGCTGCAACGCCCTGGCCGATATGGACGCCGGCGAGCGCCTGCGCGCCGCCGCGCGCTGCGGGCCCTGGCACTGCTGGTGCGCGCGGTGGCCGCGTTCGGACCCCAACCCAACGGTTTCGACGAACTCGGTGCCCTGCACGCGGGCGTTGTCGCCCTCGCCGTACTCGGTGCTCCCGGCCCCGCGGCGCGCCTGCACGCGGCGGTCACCGGCCACGCCGCACGCACCGGCACCGATCCCGGCCACTGTCTGCGCTTCGCCGGACTCCCTCCCGCCGAGAGGGGCTCCATGGGCTGGGAGGAGATGGTCGCGCTGTTCACCCGTACGGCCGAGGCGCTCCCCCTCCAGCAGGGTCGCGTGCTGCAGGACGTGATGGGGCGGCACCGGGACCCCTTGCTGTGGGCCGCGTTCGACCTCCAGTTCCGGCTCTTCAACATCGTGGCCCGAGGGTTCCTGGGCGGATCGGAACGGCAGGTCAGGCGGTGGTGAGGACGAGGACGACGTTGTGGCCGCCGAAGCCGAAGGAGTGGCTGACGGCGGTGCGCAGGTCCTGGCGGCGGGGTTGTTTGGTGACGCAGTCGATGTCGAACTCGGGGGCGGGTGCCTGGAGGTTGGCGATCGGGGGGACGCGGCGGTGCTGGAGGGTGAGGACGGTCAGGGCGGCTTCGATCGCGCCGGACGCGCCGAGGGAGTGCCCGAGCACGCCCTTGGCGGAGGTGACGCTCGGGCGGTGGGGCAGGACGCGGGCGATCAGCGCGGCCTCGGTGGCGTCGTTGAGCGGGGTCGAGGTGCCGTGCGCGTTGACGTGGTCCACGTCGCAGGCAGAGAGACCGGCCTGGCCGAGTGCCGTGCGCAGGGCCGCTTCGGCACCGTGGGCGCCCTCGGGCAGTTGCGTGCCATGGCCGGCGTTCTGGTCATGCCCCACCGTTCCGCCATCACCGTACAGGCCACGTTCCGCGCGTCGGACGGCGCGACCGAGCGTCTGCCGGCTCTCATCACCGCATCCCTCGCCGAGCTGCACGAAGCCGTCACCGGTCGGCTCGACGGGCTCTCGATCGCCGACCCGCGCCGATCCGCGGACTCCCTGGCCGGCAGCACACCCGTACCCGAAGGGACAGCACGATGAGAAGCGTCGTCGTCACCGGAGCCAGCAGCGGCATCGGCCGTGCCACCGCCCTGGACCTGGCCGCCCACGGCTTCGAGGTGATCGCCACGGCCCGCACCACCGAGAAGGCCGGGAAACTCACCGCCGCCGCACGGGAGCGGGGCACCGCGCTGCGCACCGTCCTCCTGGACGTCACCGACCCGCACTCCTGCCAGGACGCGGTCACGGAGATCGACGAGCTGACCGGCGGCGGCCCCTGGGCCCTGGTCAACAATGCGGGCATCGCCGTCCCCGGGGCCTTCGAGGACGTCTCCGACTCCGACGCGCGCGCCGTGCTGGAGACCAACCTGCTGGGCGTGGCCCGCATGACCCGCCTCGTCCTGCCGGGCATGCGGCGGCGGGGCAACGGCCGTATCGTGCAGATGAGTTCCGTCGGCGGGCTCGTCTCCCTCCCGCTGAACGGCTGGTACTGCGCGAGCAAGCACGGCGTGGAGGCCCTGTCCGACGCGGTACGACGCGAGACCGCGTCCGCCGGGATCCGTGTCTCGCTCGTCGAGCCCGGCTTCATCGACACACCGATGGTCAGCCGGGCGCTGGCCGGTTTTCCACCGGCTCACCCTTCGAGCCGGCCTACGCGGCCGCGCGCCGTCTCATCACCGCACGCGGGCCCCTCACCCCCGACCTCGTGGCACGCACCGTACGCCGGGCCCTGACCGCTCGCGTACCGAGGCGCCGGTACCGGATCGGGGTCGAGGCGCTGGCGGCCCGTCTGGTTTCCTGCTCACCTCCGGCCGCCGTCGATCTGTTGCTGCGTACGGCCCTGAACCTGAACGCTCCGGGAGCAGAGCGCCGTACGGCAAGGTGATGACGGCGAGGAGGGGCCGTACGCTCCGGCGCCGGATCAGGAGCCGTCCTTCGACCCCGTCGCCGTCTTCGAGTAGGCGTCGTGCCAGGAGGCCTTCGCCCCGGAGTCGCCGATCCGGTAGACGTCCACGACCGCGCCCACCGCGACGGCCAGCGAGAGCACGCCCATGACGATCCGTACGGGCAGGGCGGACCAGCGCATGGCACCGCCCTGCCCGGGCTCCGCCTGGGGGCGTCGGCCCGCCCACCACACGGCCGCCGCCAGGACGAACAGGCCCATGGCCCACGGCAGCAGTCCGTCGCCCAGCTCGGTGTGCCGGCGTACCAGGGCGTCGTCGTTCACGTGCCGTTCGAGCCACTCGCCGGCGTGGGTGGTCACCGGCACGCTGACCAGGGCGACGAAGGCCACCAGCGGGAGCAGCACACCCAGCCGCCGGGCGGCGCGCGGCCACAGCGCCGCCGTGACCAGGGCCAGCGCGGTGAGGGGGATCAGCACGATCACCACGTGGACGAACAGGACATGGGCGGGCAGACCGTTGATCAGAGTCATCCAGACGCTCCTGAGGGGGGACGGGCGCGCCAGCCTGGCACAGCAGACTCTCAGTTACCTCTGAGTCTTAGGGTGGGTACATGAGCGGCGGTGTGGTGACGCTGTTCCTGTGCGGTGATGTGATGCTCGGGCGTGGCGTCGACCAGATCCTCGCGCATCCCGGAGACCCGGAGCTGCGTGAGGGCTATGTCGCGGACGCGCGGTCGTACGTGGAGCTGGCCGAGGCGGTCAGCGGGCCGATCCCCGCGCCCGTCGACCCTGGCTGGCCGTGGGGCGAGGCGCTGCGGGTGCTGGAGCGGTGTGCGCCGGACGCCCGGATCGTGAATCTGGAGACGGCTGTCACGCGCAGTGACGAGTTCGCGCCGGGCAAGGCGGTCCACTACCGGATGCATCCGGACAACCTCGCCGCTCTGACGGTGGCCCGGCCCGATGTGTGCGTCCTGGCCAACAACCATGTGCTGGACTTCGGCCGGCCGGGCCTGGAGGAAACGCTGGACGTGCTGGCCGGTGCGGGGCTGAGGACCGCGGGCGCGGGGCGTACGGCCGACGAGGCCCACGCGCCCACGGCGGTTCCCGTGGGATCCGGCCGCCGTGTGCTGGTCCTCGCCCTCGGCGCGCTGTCCAGCGGCATCCCGCCCGACTGGGCCGCCACCGCGGACCGGCCAGGCGTCGCCTACGTCGGTGAGCTGTCGGCAGCGGCTGCCGCGAGCGCCGTCCAGCGGCTGCGGAAGGCCAGGCGACCGGGCGACATCGTCGTCCTGTCCGTGCACTGGGGCTCCAACTGGGGCTACCTCGTTCCCCGCGAACAGAGACACGTCGCGCACGCCCTGATCGACGGCGGCGCCGACCTCGTCCACGGGCACTCCTCGCACCATCCCCGCCCGGTCGAGGTGTACCGGGACCGGCTGATCCTCTACGGCTGCGGCGACTTCATCGATGACTACGAGGGCATCTCCGGCTACGAGGAGTACCGCGACGACCTCCGGCTCGGGTACGTCGTCTCGCTGGACGCGGACACCGGGCGACTGGCCGGCCTGCGGATGTTCCCGCTGCGGGCGCGGCGGATGCGGCTGGAGTACGCGGGGGAGGAGGACCGCGCCTGGCTGCGGACGACCCTCGACCGGATCAGCCGTGGGGTGGGCATCGACGTGGAGGCAGACGGCACGCTCAGCCTTGTGTCCGGACCGGAGAGGCGCTGACTTCTACGACGGCTCCTGCTCGGCCGGTGCCGCGCGCAGACGCTCCTCGCACCAGTCCCGGACCGTGACGGCGACCTGCTCCAGGGCGCCGGGCTCCTCGAACAGGTGGGTGGCTCCCGGGATCACGCACAGGGAGTTCGCGGCCCGGAGCCGCCGTGCCGCCTCCTCGTTGAGGCGCAGCACCTCGTGGTCGTCACCGCCGACGACGAGCAGGACGGGCGCGCGTACGGCGGGCAGCGCGTCGCCGGCCATATCGGGCCGACCGCCCCGCGAGACGACGGTCAGCACGCGGTCGGGTCGCTCGGCGGCGGCCTGGAGCGCCGCGGCCGCGCCGGTGCTGGCGCCGAAGAGGACGATGGGCAGGTCACGGGTGCCGGGCTGGGCGCCGAGCCACTCCATGGCGGCGACGAGGCGACGCCCCAGCAGCGCGATGTCGAAGCGGTACTCGCCGGTCACGACGTCCTCGTTCTCCTCCTCCGCGGTGAGCAGATCGATCAGCAGGGTGGCCAACGCGGCCTCCCGCAGGGCGGCGGCCACCGCCTGGTTGCGCGGACTGTGGCGGGAACTGCCGCTGCCGTGTGCGAACAGCACCACGGCGCGTGCGGAGTCCGGCACCACCAGATCACCAGGGAGTGTGCCGCCGTCGGCGGGCACCAGAACCGTCTCGGACTTCATGGTCATCGACTTCCCCGGAGGACTGTGAAGATCCTCGGCCGTCGGGTCGTACCTCGTTCATGTCTCACGTACCCCGGTGCGCCGCGCCTACCCCGTGGCACGCCCGGCTAGCACTTGAAAGGTGAACAGGACATTGTCATCCGCTGGGTGCACGCTGGCTGAGGATGGAGGGAAGAGCGATGACAACTGCGAAAGACATCATGCACCGGGGCACCCGCTGGATACCCCGGCACGAGACGCTGGCCAGCGCGGCCCAGATGATGCGGGACCACGGAGTGGGCGCACTCCCGATCAGCGACCCCGACAACGGTGACCGTATGTGCGGCATCATCACCGACCGCGACATCGTGGTGAAGTGTGTCGCCGAAGGTCGCGACCCCGCGCGGATGACGTGCGGTGACATCGCCGAGGGCACACCGCGTTGGGTCGACGCCGCCGCCGACATCTCCGAGGTCCTGCGGGAGATGGAGGACCACCAGATCCGGCGCGTCCCGGTGATCGAGAACAAGCGAGCAGTCGGCATGATCAGCGAGGCCGACATGGCCCGGCACCTGAGCGAGGACAAGCTCGCGGAGTTCGTACAGCGGGTGTACGCGGGCTGAGTCGAGGTCAACGGCCCGCGCCGGTGAGCGCGGGCTCGGCCCGGTCGCCCCGCACCGTGTCGACGAACTCTCCGGGGTCCTGCGGGAGTTCGTCGCCGCGCCAGGCCACGTGGCCGTCCGGGCGGACCAGGACGAAGGACCGTTCGTAGAGCCTGGCGACCTCCCGGCCGGCTCCGGAGCGCACGGTCAGCGGGACGTTCCGGTGGGCGAACGCCCGCTCCACCGCCGCGAGCTGGCCGTGGTCGCCGAAGCACAGCAGGGCGAAGCCGTGGCCGAACAGGTCGAGGGTGGAGGTGCCGGCGTCCCACCAGGCGTGCGCGGCGCGGTAGCCGGGCTCGCTGCCGGGGCGCCAGTCGGCGTCCGGCTTGCCATGGCGTACCGGTACCCGGGGGTCCTCGATGATGGCGGGTGAGCGGTAGCGCAGTCCGAAGTGGATCTCCGGGGCGTCGAACTCCCGTTGCGCACCGCTGTTCTCCAGCACCTTCGCCATCCGCGTGCGGGCCAACTCGCCCTCGGGGCCGTCCAGGTGGATCTCGGGCGGCACCTGCCGGCGCATGGTGCGCTGCAGATTGAGGTTGGCCTCCTGGAGGCTCTTCACGGCGATCGGCCGGCGCTCGGTGTCGTAGGTGTCGAGCAGCCGGTGCCCGGCCCAGCCGTCGAGTGTGGCGGCGAGCTTCCAGCCGAGGTCGGCGGCGTCGCCGATGCCGGTGTTGAGCCCGAAGCCACCGGAGGGCGACAGCGTGTGCGCCGCGTCGCCGGCGAGGAAGATCCGTCCGGCCCGGTACCGGTCGGCGACGCGGTGGGTGAGATGCCACTCGCCGTCGCTCATCAGATCCACCGGCGTGTCGAAGGCGAGCGCGTCGCCGATCAGCGCCAGCGGGTCCGCACGCTCGGCGTCGTCGTCCGCGGCCACCACCAGGTTGTACAGGTCACTGCCGTTGAGCGAGCGCAGGGGGAAGCGCAGCGTGGACGACAGCATGAGGAAGTAGACGAGGGCGGCGCGGTCGCCGAGCCGCTTGTTGAGTTCGGGGGCGCGGAAGAGGATGTTGCGGAAGACCTGCGTACGGTGGCGCGCCGGAGCGTCGATGCCGCAGGCCTGGCGAATGGGGGAGGAGGCGCCGTCGCAGGCGACCACATAGCGCGCGCGGACGGTGCGGATCGTGCGGGCGGCGTGGTCGGTGACGTCCGCCTCGACGTGGTCGTCGGCCTGCCGTACCCGGTCGACCGTGCTGCGCAGCCGCAGCGGGCCGTCCGGGTGGACGCCCACCGCCTGGGTCAGCACCGGGTTCAGCCAGTGTGCCGGGCACATCTGGTCCGGCTCGGGGGTGTGCGCGAAGGCCGGGCGGTCACCGGTGGTTCCCCGGCGGTAGCGGTAGACCTCGTGCCCGCCGACCTGGGTGACCCAGGCGATGTCCAGGGGATGGTCGGCCGGCCAGCCGGCGCCGCGGACGGCGCCGGCGACGCCCCAGCGGCGGAACAGCTCCATCGAGCGCGGACCGATCGTACTCACCTTGGGATGGCGGACCCGTCCGTCACCGGCGTCGACGACCATGCAGTCGATCGCGCGGTACGACAGGTCCAGCGCGAGCGCCATTCCGACGGGGCCGCCGCCCACGATCAGCACGTCGGTCCACTCGTCGGAACGCGTCATGTCTTCCTCGCCTTTCGTGCGTGAGTCCGTTGCGGGGGAGGGGTGTCGGGTGGCCCGGGGCCGGCCACCCGACACCCCGGTTCACGGGCGTTCGGCGGTGACCAGGAGGCAGCCGAAGCTCTCGACGCCGGCCAGGTCGGCCGGGTGGAAGGCGTCGTCGGCGAAGGCGAAGTTGCTCTCGACCATGGCCTCGGGGCGTTCGCCGAGGTCCGCCAGCCTCACCAGGTGGCGGGCGGTGGGCAGTGTGGTCTGCTCCGTGACGTCGAGGAGGGCGCGCACCCGCAGGCCTGAGCGGTGGAGCATCGGTACGTAGTCGTCCACGTCCGCCATGGTCGACATCAGGTCGCGGCAGAACTTCTCGATGCCCGGGTGCCGCACCTCCGTACGCGGGATCCGGTCGAACACATCGGTCAGGACGAGCCGGCCGCCGGGGACCAGCACCCGGGACACTTCCTGGAGAACCTGCTGCCGGTCCGGCATGTGGCAGAACGACTCCAGGGCCATCACGGCGTCGAACGACGCGTCCGGGAAGGGAAGTTCCATCGCGTCGCCGTGCCGGAACACGGCCCGGCCGGCCACCCCGGCCGCGGCCGCGAGCCGGTTGGCGGTCCTGATCTGCTCCTCGCTGATGCTGATGCCGGTCACCCGCGCACCGGTGCGCTCCACCACCCGCAGCCCGGGCCCGCCCACCCCACAGCCCAGGTCGAGCACATGGGACCCCTTGTCCACCTGCATGTGCTCGATGAACACGTCGGTGAGCCGGTCCATCGCCTCCTCGATCGAGGCGTCGGAGTCCGGCGAGTCCCAGTAGCCGATGTGCACGTTGGTGTTGAACGTGCCGTCCTTCATCGCGTTCAGCGTCAGCTCGTCGTACAGCTTGCCGACGGCTCCCGGCACGGGCAGCGTCTGGGCGGAATCGGTCATGGCAGTGGCCTTTCTGGTCGAGAGCTACGAGAAGGGAGAGGAAAACCCGCTGATTCAGGCGGGGTGATGCCAGGCGCCCTCGATATCCACGCACCGGGCGTAGTCCGGCAGCAGACCCCGCCCCCGCGCCTCGGCGAGCGTGGGCGCCGCGTGGTCCCGCTCGGACAGCACCGGTTCGGTGTCCCCGGCGAGGGGCAGCCCGAGGGCCGCATCCAGGACGGACAGGGCGAGTTCGTTCTCCGGTACGTAGCTCTCGGAGAGCATGTACGCCATGACGGTGTCGTCCTCCAGCGCCACGAACGCGTGCCCCACGCCCACGGGGAAGTACATGGCCCGGTGGTCCCGCTGGTCCATCAGCACCGAGTCCCAGCGGCCGTAGGTGGGCGACCCCACCCTGATGTCGACCACGATGTCGAGGGCCGTGCCGCGGGCGCAGTAGACGTACTTCGCGGTGCCGGGCGGGGTCGCGGTGAAGTGGATGCCCCGGACCACACCGCGCCGGGACACACTGTGATTGGTCTGGGCGACGGGGAACAACGGGCCCCCGTGCGCCTCGGTGAACGCCTGCTGCTGGAACGGCGAGAGGAACGTGCCCCGGTCGTCGGGGAAGACGCGGGGGGTGAACTCGAGTGCTCCCTGGACGACGAGTTCGCGTGCTTTCATGTGCGCTCTTTCGTGACTCGGTGAACGGCTCGGCGGAGAAGGGGTGTTCAGCGGGACGTCACAGCGTGCTCAGCACCTCGCGCAGCGCGTGGATGACCTTGTCCTGCAGGTCGGGCGGGAGCGAGGGGTACATCGGCAGCGAGAAGATCTCGCCGGCCAGCGACTCGGTGACCGGCAGCGAGCCCGTGGCGTAGCCGAGGTGGGCGAACCCGGTCATGGTGTGCACCGGCCACGGATAGCTGATGTTGAGGTGTATGTCGTAGGCCTTGAGACGTTCGATGATGTCGTCGCGACGGGGGTGGCGCACGACGTACACGTAGTACACGTGGTCGTTGCCCGGGGTGGTGTGCGGGAGCCGGAGTCCGGTGTCGGCGAGGCCCTCGGCGTAGCGCCGCGCGACCGCCCGGCGGCCGGCGATGTAGGTGTCGAGCCGCCTGAGCTTACGGCGCAGGATCTCGGCCTGGACCTCGTCGAGCCGGCTGTTGTGGGCCGGTGTCCGAAGGGTGTAGTAGCGGTCCTCCATGCCGTAGTACCGCAGCCTCAGCAGCCGCTCGGCGACAGCGTCGTCCGAGGTGATGACCGCGCCGCCGTCGCCGTACGCGCCGAGGACCTTGGTCGGGTAGAAGGAGAAGGCCGCCACGGCACCCGTCGTGCCCGCCGGGATGCCGCCCTGCCGGGCTCCGTGCGCCTGGGCGCAGTCCTCCAGGACGGCCAGCCCGTGCCGGGCGGCCAGTTCCTTCAGCGGCGCCATGTCGACGCACTGGCCGTACAGGTGCACCGGGAGCAGGCACCGGGTGCGTTCGGTGATCGCGTCCGCCACCTGGCCGGTGTCCATGAGGAAGTCGTCCTCGCGGACGTCCACGAAGACGGGGGTGGCGCCGGTGGCGTCGATGGCGACCACGGTCGGTGCCGCGGTGTTCGAGACCGTGATGACCTCGTCGCCCGGTCCGATGTCCAGTGCCTGCAGCCCGAGTTTGATGGCGTTCGTGCCGTTGTCGACGCCGACGCAGCGGCCCACCCCGTGGTAGGCGGCGAACTCCTCCTCGAAGCCGCGCACGCTCGCACCGAGCACGAGCTGCCCCGAGGTGAACACCGTCTCCACGGCGTCGAGGATGTCCCGGCGCTCGGTCTCGTACTCCGGCAGGTAGTCCCATACACGCGTTGTCATGTGCTGCCAGCCTTTCCAGGAAAGGGAGTTCAGTGGCGCTCGTCCCGCTGCCGGGCCAAGGCCGCGACCGTGCGGCGCACCCCTTCGGCGAGCGGGATCCGGGGGCGCCAGCCGGTGGCCGCCCGGAACGCGGACGAGTCGATGGTCACGCTGCGGAAGTCCGTCACGGGGGCGTGCACGGGTGGTTCCACGCACCGGACGGCGACCGGGCGTGTCCCGGTGTGCTCGGCCACGGTGCGGGCGATGAGCCGGAAGGCGTCGCCGAGCGCGTCGCCCCGGCCGGCGCCGATGAGATGGTGGCCGCCCACCAGGGGGTCGGGGTGGTCGAGGGCGGCCGTGAACGCCGCGGCGACATCGTCCACATGGACCAGATCGCGCCGGACCGTGCCGTCGTGCCACATCGTGAGCGTCTGGCCGGCGAGCGCCCGTCGGGCCATAGCGGACACGACACCGCGGTCACCGGGACCGCCCGCAGCGCTCTCCCCGAACACGGTGGGCAGGCGCAGGCTGATGCCGCGCACCCGGCCCTCGGCCGTGGCCTTCAGCAGGATCTGTTCCGCCGCCAGCTTCTGCCGGTCGTAGGCGGTCTCGGGATGGTCGGGCTCGCTGCCGTCGAGCGGTTCCCGGGGCGGCACGCCGACCTGCGAGGCGGCACCGCCGTACACCACCAGCGGGGGCGCTCCGCCGGGCGGTCCGAGGACCTCGACGAGGTCCCGCATCACGCCCACGTTGACGCGCTCGGCCCCGGGGTCGGACTCCGCCGCCCGCCAGCCGCCGTCCGCCAGCAGCAGGTGCACCACCACGTCCGCTCCCGCGACCGCCTCGGCGAGCGCCGCCCGGTCGGTGAGATCGGCGGTGACGACGGCGGTCTCGGCCGGGCCGGGCGCGGGCGCGCTCGGTCCGCGCGCCACGGCCCGAAGCCGGACCGGGCGGTGGGCCAGCGCGCGCAGGACCGCCGACCCCACGAAGCCCGAGGCGCCGAGCACGGTGATCAGCGGGGTGCGGGCCGCCGGTGTGGACGTCATGTCACACCCCTTCCCGGGACCGCGTCGCCGCCGCGTTGAGGCAGGCCAGAAGCGTGCGGGCCTCGACATTGAGATAGTGGCCGTGCCGGGTCAGCGCCCTGAGCTGGGCAGGGGTGGCCCAGATGAAGCCGGGAGGCGCCTCGAGCGGAGCCTCGGCCGCGTCGACCGCGAGATACCGGCTGCGGGCGTGCAGGAAGCGTCCGCCCTCCTCCGAGTGGACGGCCTGGTAGCGGATGCGCGACGGGTCGGCGCCCAGGACCGTGTCGAGGAACGGCGGACGGTCCGCCACCGGCAGATGGGCGTGGTTGCCCGGCGTGCACTGCACGGTCGGGGCCAGCTCGACCGTGTCCAGGAACCCGCCCTCGGCGCGGGCGTTGACCAGCACATGCGGCACCCCGTCGATCTCCCGGACGAGGAACGCCACGACCCCCGGACCCACGGGCTCGATCAACGGCTGGGTCCAGCTGACCCGTTCGCGACTGCTGCCCCGCACGGACACGGCGACCACCCGGAAATAGCGGCCGTGCTCGTGCTCGATCGCCTCGACCCCGTGCTTCCAGCCCCGTACGGCGGCGAGCGGGACGCACCGCGCCAGTACGTCGTGGCGGGAGCGCTCGCCGGTGAACCAGGACAGCAACTGCGTGTCGGAGTGCAGCGCACCGCGTGTCCCGTCCGGGTACGGCACGCACGACAGCACACTCCGGGCGTTCATGTTGATCAGATCGTCCTCGTGGAGGAGTTCGGCGATCTGACCGAGGGTGAGCCAGCGGAAGTCCGTCGGCACGGTGACCTCGCCGGCGGTCTCCACGATCATGTTGCGGTTGCACTTGTGGAAGAACCACGAGCCCTGTTCCGACTGCAGGACGTCGACGATGACCCGGTCCGGGTCGGGCCGCACGAAGTGGTCGAGGAGCCGTACGTCCGTGCCCCGGTGGGCCCGGGTGTAGTTGCTGCGGGTGGCCTGCACGGTGGGCGACAGTTGGAGCAGATTGCGGTTGCCCGGCTCCATCTTGGCCTGCATCAGGAAGTGCAGCACCCCGTCGAACTCCTTGGCCAGGATGCCCAGGATGCCGACCTCGGGCTGTCTGATGACCGGCTGCTGCCACTCCCGGTAGGGGCCGTCGCCGTAGGGTCCGTCGTGCTCCACCACGTGCAGGCCCTCGACGGTGAAGAACCGTCCGCTGCGGTGCACGAGATTGCCGGTGCCCTCCTCGAAACGCCACTCGTCCAGCTCGGCGAAGGGGATGCGGGCCACGTGGAAGTCCCCCGCCGCGCGACGCTCCGCCAGCCAGGCACGGACGTCCTCGGTCCGCAGCCACGCCCCGCGTCCGGCCGCGGCGGACACCGCGATGCGGTCGGCGAGCCGGGGGTCCTCGCGCGGACGCACGGCGGCGGGCGAGCCCGGTGGTGGGCCGAGACAAGACGACATCGAACAACTCCCTGTCTGCGGGGCGACGGAGTCAGCGGGGCGACGGACTGGGGCGAGGGAGCGGGCCGGGGCGAGCCCGGTCGGTCTGTGGTCCGGGGTGCGCCTGGTCGGCGTGCGGGCCGGGGCGCACGGTTGGCGCGGGCGGTCTGGGGTGCGTTTCGTCGGTAGCGGTGCCGGGTGTGTCCGGTCGGTGTGCGGGGCGGGGTCTGCCGGGGCGGTCTGTGGTCCGGGGTGTGCCCGGTCGGCATGCGCGGTTCGGGGCGTGCCTGGCCGGTGTGCGGGCCGGGGTCCGTCCGGTCGGTATGAGGTTGGGGCTGCGGCTGGTCGGCGTGTGGTCCGGGGTGTGTGTCTTGGCCGGTATGTGCGGTCCCGGGCGTGCCTGGCCGGCATGTGGTGCCGGGTGCGGTGGGCCGGTCGTGTTCGTCGGGTCAGGGGCGTCGGGCGGTGATCAGGACGTAGCCGGCGTGTGGGTGCTTTCCGAACGCCTCCAGCAGGTCGGCCGCCGCGGTGATCCGTGCTGCCGTGGGCGGGTCGAGGGAAGCGGCGATGTCGCGGAAGGCGGCCGCGCTGTGCCCGTAGCTGGCGCGGACCTGCTCCCCGATGTCGGTCAGCTCCAGCAGCTGCCAGCCGGCCTCGGCCAGCCGCGCGCGCTGCTCGTCGGGGGCGCTGATCCTGGCGATCTCGTACACGGCCAGCAGGCCGTCGAGCACCGCCCTGTCCTCGCCGGTGAACGGCAGCCGCTGGCACAGGTCGGTGATGACCAGACGGCCGCCGGGGCGGACGACGCGGCGGAGTTCCGCGAGGGCGACGGTCTGGTCGGGCATGTGCAGCAGCGACTCGATCGCGAAGGCGCCGTCGAAGGAGCCGTCCTCGAAGGGGAGCTTCATGGCGTCCGCGAAGAGGAAGCCGACCTCGTCGCGCGCCGCCGACTTCTCCGCCAGCTCAGCTGCTCGGGCGACCTGTTGAGAGCTGACGGTGATGCCGGTGACGTGTACGCCGTGCGCTTGGGCGATGCGCAGCGCCGGGACGCCGTTGCCGCAGCCGACGTCCAGCAGCCGCTGGCCCGGTTGGAGTGCGAGGCGGCCCGCGACGAGGTCGGTGAGCTGGTCGGTGGCCTCGGTGATCGGGATGTCCTGGCCCTCCTTCCAGTAGCCCACATGGATGTTGCCGCCCAGCGCGGTCGTGGTGCCGGCGTCGGCGAACACGTCGTACGTCTCGCCGACGGAGTCGGGAGTGGTGTCGGACTGCTGTGTCACGCTCGCTTTCCTTTCGTGCGGGTCACGCAAGGCTCAGGACCAGACGCGTCGGCCCGTGGAAGACCATGTCGTCGGCGTAGTCGACCTGCTGACCGCCGCGGCTCAGCCCGGGCACGCCGTCCAGCAGCGTTCTCAGGCCGATCTCGGCCTCGGCTCGGGCCAGCGTCGCGCCCAGGCAGTAGTGGACGCCCAGCCCGAAGCCCAGGTGCCGGTCGGCGGGCCGGTGCACGTCCAGCACGTCGGGGTGGGGAAAGCGCGCAGGGTCCCGGTTCGCGGAGCCCAGCATGGCGACCACGCGGCTGCCGCGCGGCACCTCGTGCTCACCGAGGCGGGTGTCCTGGTACGCCCACCGCGTCACGGCCTGCACCGGTGAGTCGTAGCGCATCAGTTCCTCGACCGCCGCCGGTGTCAACTCGGGTCGGGCGCACAGCGCTTCGAGCACCGGCGGGTGCGCCCGGAGCGACAGCACCGCCTTCGCCAGGAAGTTGGTGGTGGTCTCGTGGCCGGCGGTGAGCAGGTGCACGCACGTGCCCACGATCCCGTCCACGCTCAGCGGTGCGCCGGCGTCCCGGGCGCGGACGAGGAGCGTGAGCAGGTCGCCGCGGTCCTCCCCGCGCCGCCGCTCCATCTCCCGCCGGAAGTAGCGGGCGAACTCCTCGGCGGCCGCCTCGGCTTGTGCGTAACCACCCGCCACGCCCCCCGATCTGCTCGTACTGGCTTCCTGGAGCGCCACGGCGTTGGCGCGCAGCCACGCCTGGTGCTCCCGCGGAACGCCGAGCAGTTCGGAGATGACGAGGATGGGAAACGGTGCCGCGAAGTCCTCGACCAGGTCGGCCTGTTGCCGTCGGCCGAGCAGCTCCAGCAGCTCGGCCGCGATCCGCGTGATCCGGGGCCGCAGACCGGCGACGACCGAGGGGGAGAACTCCGTGGTGAGCAGGGAGCGCAGCTCGGTGTGGCGCGGCGGGTCCAGGAACACCAGCCAGTTCTCGACGATGGTCCGCAGAGCCCGGCACTCGGCGGGAACCGGGACGGACATCGCGCTGGCATCGCCGGACGCCACCCGGGCGCTGCGGCCGAACAGCCGGCTCGTCAGCACCTGGACGCACGCGTCGTAGGAGAAGACGTAGAAGGTGCCCGGCCGGTCCGTGCCCGCAGGGCGGTGATGGACGGGCGCGGTCTCCCGGTAGCGCCGGTACACCGGGTACGGATCGGCTATGTCCTTGCTGTCCCAGCCCTTGAGGTCGAACCGCGGCAGCGTGGGGGAGGGCATGCGATCTCCTTCGGTCGGCGATGTGGCGGTGCCGTTTCATGCGGTGCCTAGGAGCGCGGCCGGAAGCGGTCGGCCCAGAAGGCGCTCAACTCTCCGACTCTGGCGGGGACTTGGTGGCACTTGCCGCATGCCGCCGCGAGGTGGTCCAGGCGCAGCGCGATGCCGCGTCTCGCCACGTCCGGGCGGGCCACGGGCGCGGGCTGCCCGTCCAGCTCGAACGACGGTCCGGCGGTGGTGCCCCGGCGTCCCGACGGCATGGTCACCAGGAGTTCCGCCAGCGGGCGCATGATGCCCGTCATCACGTCGATCGCCGCGTTCATCAGGTCCGAGCGCCGCAGGCTCCCGTCCGGGCGCTCACCGAAGTGCTGGGCCATGAGCTGCAGTGCCATGAAGTAGGCGCGGTTGAACAGCCGCATGACCGACCGGGCGTCGGGATCTGTGACGGTCTCCAGGGCCGGGTTTGCCTCCCCGAGCGTCGGATTGCGTACGACGGGATAGGCGGGGTTCCACCGGGCGCCGGACAGCAGATCGGCGATCCGTAGGAACGAAGCGTAATGCGATTCCTCGCCGGCGCCGGTCATGGGGCCCAGCACCCCGCCCTCGCCCTGCTCGGTGATGACGTCGATCGCGAACAGTGCGCTGGAGAGGTCGTCGACCTCCAACTGGTAGTCGGGATGGCGGCGGTTGAGGGACTCGCGCAGAAAGAGGTGGTGCTCCCCGCCTCCCCCGCCCTTCTCCACCAGGAAGAGGTCCGGGACGCGTCGCAGGCCCTCGCGGATGTCCGCGTACAGCTCGCTCAGCGAGGCGCAGGACGCGTGGGGGCGGCTGTCGTCGTGCGGTGCGGGGGCCGCCGCCGTGTCACCGCGCCGCACCTCGCCGACGAGGCCGTCCGGCCGCTCGATCCGCGCGAACCGCTCGACGCTGCCCGGTCCGAGCCGTTCGAGACAGAAGTCGAGCGGCACCGGCAGCTCGTGGTTGAGGGTGCCGAAGTCGATCCGGGGCACGTGGAACGGCTCGCCCAGCGCGGTGATGATGTTGTTGACGAGGAGGAAGTGGATCATTTCCTCGCGGGCGATGGTCACCAGCATGCCGCGGATGCCCTCGTCGGTGGTCCTGCCGCCGTCACCGCAGGCGAGCCGGAGCTGCGCGGGCGTCCACAGGCCCCGCCGTACGTACTCCCGGCCGGCGCCGTGCGTGGGCACCGAGTAGGCCGCGTACAAGTACTGGAGCATGACGGCCAGTTCGAGTGTCGCGGCCTCGCGCAGCGCCTCGATCAGCCGGCCGCGGGTGGTGATGCTTCCCTCGCCGCGGCCGGTCGCCGGCACGGTCAGGGGTACGGCATCCGGCACCTGCTGGGCCCGCAGGAACGTGAACAGCAGCTGTGCCTTCGGCTCGGACAGGTCCCGCGTCGGCGGCATGTAGTAAGTCTTCGTCTTGTTGCGCGGGTCGCACATCTGCCAGATCAGTTTCGCGTACGTCTCCACCCGGCACCGGTCCGCCAGGCTGAAGACCTCCGCCTTCATGAAGGAGTACAGGAACTCGTAGAACGCGAAGACCTCCCGGTACACCAGCTCGAAGGTCACCTCGTCCTGGGTGATCCCGGCTAGTCGCCAGTCGTCGGGGAGCACGCGCACGGACAGATAGCCGGCGCCGGGCCAGTAGCCGAGTGCGTCGTCGGCGTCGTAGCCGAGGGCGGCGGAGCCGGGGAGGTCCAGGTCGCACGGCAGGTCGTCGGTACCGGACGACAGCAGGACGCGGGCGGTACCGGCCGTCGCGCCCCGCAGGGTGAACCACCCGCGGCCCGTGTCGTCCGTGTCCAGGACACAGGTGCTGGACCAGGTGCCGGACCCGTCCCGGCGCCCCGCGCGCAGCCGCACGATGTCGATGTCGCCGCACCGCGCCTCGGGGGAGCGGGCGGCCGGGGCGCGGGGGAGCGCTCCGGGGTTGAAGAACTGCCGTACGGTGATGGCGGCGACGGCGCCCGGACGGCCGCGTACGAAGGACCGTACGCGTACCTCCACGTCCTGGTCCGCGTCGTCCGGGTTGCGGGGATGCTCCAGGAAGACGCACGCGTCGTCGACCTGGACGTTGATCTCCTTCTCGCGCAGGTGCACCACCCGACCGCCGCGACCGGTGCCCACCAGACACAGCGCCTCGCCGGCCGTGGCGTCCCCCGGGATCTCGCTGGGAACGGTCACCAGGCCGCCGGCCAGCGCGTACTGCTCACCGAGGTACGCCCGCCGGGGCACCCGCGCCACCAGTCGGTCGCCGTCCGCCGTGCGCAACTCCAGGTCGCCGACGTCGACCGGCGTGGGCGCCGCCGTGCCGAGGGTGGGCAGGGCGGTGATCATGTTGAGGGTGACATGGTCGTCCGTCAGCTCGACGGTGAGGTTGTGCAGGCCGCACGGCGCTCTGTGGGGTGCGCGGCGGTCGGGGACGAGCAGGCGGCCGGCCGGGTAGGTGCGCGGCTCGTGCGGGCGCCAGGGCGCGATCGTCCCGCGCAGCAGCCACCGGCCCGGCTGGTCGGGTGCCCGCGGAGGGGACAGGTGGCTGAGGGCGAACTGCACCACCAGACCGTCGGCCTCCGCCGACTGCGACACTGCGCGCAGCCGCCGTACGACCGGGGATACGGCGGCCTCGTCGAGCCAGGTCAGCTCCTGCCCGTCCCCGGTCACCACGAACTGGTGGACCACGGAGCGGCGCAGCCGTCCCGCCAGGACGTGCTCCCCGACATCACGCACGTGGCCGGTGTTGTGCCACCGCGGGGGATGGAAGCCGTGGACGGCGCCGGACATCATGGAGCCGACGTCGTGGGAACGGCCGTCGCGCCCGAAGCAGAACTGGCCGACCATGAGCGTCGTTGTCCAGTCGGACGCGGGATCGAGGTCGAAGACCCGGGCCCGGTTGACCGTGGTGGCGAGGTACTCGTTGTAGTGGCCCCACATGTCGACCCCACGCCCGACCACCGGGTCGGCGGTGTCGAGGTGGCCCGCGCGGCCCTCGACGCCGACGATCCGCGCGTCGACCGAGAAGTGCCCGTTTCCGGCGAAGTCCTCGCCCTTGGCGGCGCTGAAGGGCCCGTCGGGCGTCGGGCGGCCCATGGCGTCGAACCGTGGTCCCAGCCGGTCGAGACGGTCGTGGTACTCGACGGACGGGCGGTGTGCCGGGAAGGGCCGCCCGTCCTCGGTGAGGGCGGTGTTCGTCGCCAGATCGACGAGGCCGCCCCCGGCGCCGGTGGGCCGGTGTGTCGTCGCCACCCCGCGGAAGTGCAGCCGGGGCAGGTCGAAAACGCTCATGCGCGGACCGCTCCTTCCACACTCGAAACTGGCATGAAGGCAGGTGGAGTTGGGATGCTCACGCCGACTCCTCCGAACGGCTCGCCCGGGAGGCGGCGAACACGCGGCTGGCCCGCGGCTCGTACCACTCGATCTCGTGCGCGGCGTCGATCGCCGACTCGATCGCGCCCTCGATCCACGCGGGCTTCGAGGAGCAGTGCTCGCCGGCGAAGAAGAGCCCCTTCTGCGGCCGGGCCGCCTCCCGGCGCTCCGCCTCGCGGACGGCGGCCGCCTGCCCCCAGCGGACCGTAGCCGCGCCCCCCGACCAGCGGTGCGAGCCCCAGGCGCGTGCGGCGACGCCCAGGATCATGCCCGGCTGCTCCAGTTCGGGGTGCATCACGCCGAGTTCGCGTGCGACGACCGCATGGCGTTCCGCCTCGCTCATCCGGTCGAGCGCCTCGGCGTCCGGCCCGATGGTGTAGCTGGCGAGCAGAACCGCGCCGAGCGCCGGATCGCCCTCGGCGGGCGGGTAGTAGGTCTGCCCTACACGCCCGCCGGTGAAGGAGGCTCCCCCGCTGATCCCGTCCTTCTCCCAGAAGGCCTCCCGGCAGTGGAAGGCTATCTTCGTGCCCGGCCAGTACTTCGTCTGATGGATGATGTCGAGCTTCTCTCTGTCGAAGCCGGTCAGTTGCAGGCCCCTGAGCACCGTGAACGGGATGGTGCACACCACGTAGTCGCAGATCTTGGTGAGGGTGCCGGAGCCCTGACGGATCCTCAGAATCACCGCGTCGTCGCGGACATCGATGCCCGTCACCTCGAGGCCGGTCGAGATCTGGCCCCGGATCCGCGAGGCGAGCCGCCGGGGCAGTACGTCCATCCCGTCCCGCAGCCGGACGATCGTGGAGCTGGTCTCGTCCAGCACGTCGTCGAGGAAGCGTTCCAGGTGCGGTGGGCAGAACGACCGTACCTGGGGGTGGTCGGCGAAGAAGGCGTGCAGATCGATCCGGTTCTTCGTGCTGCCGCATCGGTAGGGGGCCAGATCGATATGGTCGATGCGGTCCAGCAGTTCCACGCCCATCTCGCCGCCCAGCGCGCTGTAGAACTCGCGCGGGGCGACGGCCCTCAGACTGGCGTTCAGCCAGGCACCGAACAGCAGGGTGTTCTCGCGGTAATCACCGCTCGGCAGTCCGGCGGCGAACTCGCCGACCAGCGTCTCCTGCGCGTCCCGCACCCGAAGATATCCGGAGGAACTGGGGAGATAGGCCGCGTCGTCGGAGAACAGCGTCCGGAACTCCCGCACCTGTTTCTGAAGGCCGAGTTCGGCGATGTAGTGCATGGTCAGACGGTGCCCGGCGGGGATGCGCATCGCGCCCAGCTCGGCGAACGGCCCGGTCCGGCCGGCGCCGGGAAAGCGGTACGTGTGAATACGGCCGCCGATTTCCTGACTGCCCTCGATGACCTGGACGTGATGTCCGAGGCGCTCCAGTTCATAGGCCGCCACCAGACCGGCGATGCCGGCGCCGATGACGGTGATGTTCTTCGGTCCACCGATGGCGCTGTCCAGTGCGTCTGCCTCCTGCAAGGGTCTCGTCACGGGTTTCCTCTCCAGTGCGCGACGTGTGGGGCCGGAACGCTTCCCGGATGAAACCGGCGCCCTTTCCCTGTTCCGGAAAGGCCATGCCGGAAAAGCTCAACGGCCATTGTTCGCGCGGTGGCAGCGCTCCCATATCCCCCAAGGAGCCCTGAATTTACATAGTTTGACGAGGATTCAGCTCACGCGCTGCGGTGGCATGGCTGCGTCACCCTGCGCGATCGCGCGGGGTTTGCCCCGCACCGCCGTAACGGGCCGAGGGCGGGGAAAACTGGCGGGCGTCGCCGGACGGCCGGGGTCATGGGGCCCGGGCCGTCCGGCGAGCACGGTGACACACCACCCCCGACGGAGGCGACGTTGACGCGTGTGTTGATCGCTACCACCCCGGCACCCGGACACGTCGTCGGCGTCCTCGAGGTGGCACGCGAACTGGCCCGGCGCGGCCACGAGGTGCGGTGGTACACCGGACGGACCTTCCAGGAACAGGCCGAGCAGGCCGGGGCACGCTTCGAACCCATGAGAGCCGAGCTGGACTTCGGCGGCAAGAGCCGGGAGGAGGCCTACCCCAGCCACGCTGGGCTGACCGGCATCGCCAGCTTCAAGATCGGAGTCCGGGACATCTTCTACCGCACCGCACCGGCCCAGATGGAGGATCTGCTGGCGGTGCTCGAACGGTTCCCCGCTGACTGCCTCCTCGCCGACGACATGTGCTACGGCGCCTGCTTCGCGAGCGAGCGCACCGGGATCCCGCTGGCCTGGCTGAGCAACTCCGTCTACATCCTCGGCAGCAGGGACACCGCCCCGCTCGGACATGGACTGCCGCCCAGTTCGTCGTCGCTCGGCCGGGCGCGCAACGGGCTGCTCAGGATCGTCGGCGACCAGGTGATCATGCGGGACCTGCGCTGGGAGGCCGACCGGGCCCGGGACCAGGTGGCACTGCCGCGGCTGCGGACGAGCGCCATGGAGAACATCGCGCGCCCGCCGGCCCTCTATCTGCTGGGCACCGTACCGTCCTTCGAGTTCCCCCGCAGCGACCTGCTCCCGGGCACCCACTTCGTGGGCGGGCTGTTCGGGCTGCCCCCGGAGCACTTCGACCCGCCCGGCTGGTGGGCGGAACTGCACGACAAGCGGCCGGTGGTGCTGGTCACCCAGGGCACCACGGCCAACGACGTCGACCGGCTGCTCGTTCCCGCCCTGCGCGCACTGGCCGACCAGGACGTCCTGGTCGTGATCACCACGGGCAGCGCCGTGGACGCCGGGCGGCTCGGCCCGCTGCCGGACAACGTCCGGGCGGAGCGGTTCGTCCCGTACCACCACCTGCTGCCCCACGTCGACGTGATGGTCAGCAACGGCGGCTACAACGGCATCAACGCGGCCCTCGCCGAGGGCGTGCCCCTGGTCGTCGTACCGGGCTCGGAGGAGAACCCCGATGTGGCGGCACGGGTCGCCTGGGCCGGCGCCGGTGTCGTCATCGGCCGACGGGCCGTGTCCGAAGCCCGGCTGCGCGACGCGGTGAGCACCGTACTGAACGACGAGCGGTACCGGCGGCGGGCACGCGAACTCGCCCAGGAGTACCAGAGCTGCGACGCCCCACGACGGGCCGCCGACCTTGTCGAGTCCCTGGCCGATTTCCAGGGGCAGGTTTCCACCGGAGGAGTGACACGTTGAACGCCACGACGAAGCCGGGCCTCAAGGAGGCCCCCGAGACCGCCATGCCCGTGGACCCGGGGCCCTTCGACTGCATGCCGGAGCTGCTGGCGGCCGCGAAGGTCGCGCCGGTCGTCCGCATCCCCTACCTCGGGCAGCACGCGTGGGTGGTGTGCGACCCGGAGCTGGTGAAGGCCGCGCTGACCCACCCCCAGATGGGCAAGGACGTGACCCTGGTCCCCGACTTCATGCGCCGGCCCGGCCTGATGGTCGGATCCCAGCCGGACCCGGACTACGCCCGCGCCATGATCATGAGCGACGGCGAGCACCACGCGCGGATCCGGCGCATGCACGCGCCGGTGCTGAGTCCGCGCAACACCGAGCGGTGGGGCGAGCGGGTCGGGGTGAAGGTCGACGGCTTCCTCGACGAACTGGAACAGGCCGGTTCCGGTACGCATGCCGAAGCCAACGTGGTCACGGACTACACGCACCGGATCCCGCTGGCCTTCATCTCCGAGATGCTCGGCCTGCCCCTCGAGGCCCAGCGGCAGCTGCGCGGCATCACCGACGTCATGCTCTACTCCTCCGACTACCCGGCGCGCAAAGAGGCGGTCGGGGCGCTGTACGGCGCGGTCGAGGGCTGGGTGCGAAACCCTGACCCGCTGGACGACGGGGTGATCACGGGGCTGCTGGCCTCCTCCGACGGACCGGACGCGGCGGTCACCGAGGGCGAGGTCATCGTCTGGACCCTCGGGATGATCATCACCGGCTACGAGACGACCGGGAGCCTCATCTCCGCCTCGCTGTACGAAGCGCTGCGCCGGCCGCCCGAGGAGCGGCCGCGCACCGACGCCGAGGTCAAGGCATGGGTCGAGGAGACCCTCCGGGTGCACCCGCCGTTCCCGCATCCCACCTGGCGCTTCCCCCTCACGGACATCGACCTCGGCGGCTATCTGATCCCCAAGGGCGCCCCGGTGCAGGTCAGCATTGCCGCGGCGAACCGCGACGAGAATGAGGGAGCCGACTGCTTCGAGGCCGCGCGGCAGGGCAAGGGACACCTCAGCTTCGGCCTCGGCATGCACTACTGCATCGGCGCCCCGCTCGTCCGCCTGGAGGCGAAGATCGCGGTGGGCGGATTCCTGCGCCGGTTCCCACGGGCCCGCCTGAGCAACACCACCGCCGTCGAGTGGGAGTCGGAGTGGATGATCCGGCGACTGAGCGTCCTGCCCGCCACGCTGGACTGAAAGGGCCTCGATGAAAGCGCTCGTGCTCGCCGGCGGATCCGGCCGCCGCATGCGGCCGATCACCCACACCTCGGCCAAGCAACTCGTCCCGGTCGCGAACAAACCGGTCCTGTTCTACGGCCTGGAGTCGATCGCCGAGACCGGCGTCCGGGACGTCGGCATCGTCGTCGGCGACACGGCCGCCGAGATCGAGTCCGCGGTCGGTGACGGCTCCCGGTTCGGCCTCGACGTCACCTACCTGCCGCAGGAGGCACCGCTGGGCCTCGCCCACGCGGTACGCACCGCCCGGGACTACCTCGGCGACGACGACTTCGTGATGTACCTCGGCGACAACTTCGTCGTCGGCGGCATCAGTTCGCTCGTGGACCGGTTCCGGACGCGACGCCCGGACGCCCAGATCATGCTGACCAGGGTGTCGGACCCGCGCGCGTTCGGCGTGGTCGAGCTGGACCGGCACGGCCGGGCGATCCGCCTGGAGGAGAAGCCGGAGCATCCCAAGAGCGACCTCGCGCTGGTCGGTGTCTACCTGTTCACGCCCCGCGTGCACGAAGCGGTGTCCGGGCTCAAGCCGTCCTGGCGGGGCGAGTTCGAGATCACCGACGCGATCCAGGAGCTGATCGACTCGGGCTGCCGGGTGGACTCGACCGTCATCTCCGGCTACTGGAAGGACACCGGCAACGTCGACGACATGCTGGAGGTCAACCGCCTCGTCCTCGACGGCGTCACGGCCGACTGCGCCGGGGAGGTCCACGCCAGTGAGCTGATCGGCCGGGTGGTGGTCGAGCAGGGCGCGACCGTCACCGGCTCGCGGATCGTCGGCCCGGCGGTCGTCGCGGCCGGAGCGCGGATACGCGACTCCTACATCGGCCCGTTCACCTCCATCGACCAGGACTGCGCGGTGATCGACAGCGAGGTGGAGTACTCCATCGTGCTGCGCGGCGCGTCGATCGTCGGGGTGCGGCGCGTCGAACGGTCGCTGATCGGACGGGAGGTCGAGGTCACCTCCACGCCCCGCATCCTCAGGGCCCACCGCCTCGTCCTCGGCGACCACAGCACGGTGCGGGTCGGCTCATGAGAATCCTCGTGACCGGCGGCGCCGGCTTCATCGGCTCGCACTTCGTGCGGTCGTACGCCGACGCCGCCGAGACGACCGTGCTCGACAAACTGACCTACGCCGGGAACCGGGCGAACCTCGCGCCCGTCCAGGACCGCATCACCTTCGTACTCGGCGACATCTGCGACGCCGAGCTGCTCGGGAAGGTGGTGCCGGGCCACGACCTCGTCGTCAACTTCGCCGCCGAGTCGCACGTCGACCGCTCGATCACCGCCGCCGGTGAGTTCGTCCGCAGCAACGTCCTGGGCGTAGAGACCCTCCTGCGGGCCTGCCTCGACGCCGGCACCCCGAGGATCGTGCACGTCTCCACCGACGAGGTGTACGGCAGCATCGACACCGGCTCCTGGGACGAGACGGCCCCGCTCAGCCCGAACTCCCCCTACGCCGCGGCCAAGGCCGGCGGCGACCTGATCGCGCTCGCCTACGCGCGCACCCACCACCTGCCGGTCAGCATCACCCGCTGCGGCAACAACTACGGGCCGTACCAGTACCCGGAGAAGGTCATCCCGCTGTTCGTCACCCGTCTGCTCGACGGCCGGAACGTGCCACTGTACGGCGACGGCGGCAACGTCCGTGACTGGATCCACGTGGACGACCACTGCCGGGCCGTCCGGCTGGTCGCCGAGCGCGGCGAACCCGGCGAGGTCTACCACGTCGCCGGCACCACCGAGCTGACCAACCTGGAGCTGACCGCCCGGCTGCTCGCCGCGCTCGGGGCCGACTGGCGGCGCGTCGAGCGGGTGCCGGACCGCAAGGGCCACGACCGCCGCTACTCCCTGGCCGACGGCAGGCTGCGGGCCCTCGGCTACGCCCCCCGGATCCCGTTCGAGCGGGGCCTGGCCGAGACGGTGCGGTGGTACGCCACGCACCGCTCCTGGTGGGAGCCGCTGCCGGAACGCGTTCCATGACCGCGGCGGGGCCGCTGTGTCACGCCTTGTACTGGACCAGCGCCGTACGGGACCGGATCCCCAACTTGCGGTAGATCTGCCGCAGATGGAACCCGACGGTGTGGGGGGAGATGAACAGGTGGCGCGCGGCCTGTCGGTTGGTGAGCCCGCCGGCCACCAGTTCCGCCACCTTCCGTTCCGTCTTGGTGAGGCTCTCCCAGCCCGAGACCGGGCGCTTCGCCTGGGTCCAGTGCCGGCGCCGCACCCCGAGCCGGCGCAACAGGGCCCGTACACGGGCGGCGTCCCGCTCGCCGCCCAGGCCGCCGTAGGTGCTCATCGCCCGGTTCAGCTCGCCGATCGCGGTCTGGTCGTCACCGCGGTCGAGCAGCACACCGGCCCGGTCCTCGGCCGCCGCGGCCCGGGCCCACGGGTTCCGGTGCAGCCGGCTCGCCTGGGCCAGCGCGTCCGCGTCCTTCTCGGCGAGCGCGCGGGCATGCGTGGCCGCGGCGACGATCGCGGGAACGCGCGCATTGTGCCCGCGCAGATGCTCCGTCGTGTCGACGACCGTCCGCGCGAGGTCCGGCATGTCCGCGGCGAGCGCACAGCGCACACACCAGGCCGCGGCGGCCGAGTCCTCCAGAACGAGTTCGCGGAACGCACCCGGATGCGCCCCGATCTCCGACAGCACCTCCGTCGCCACCCGTGCGTCCGCCTGGGCCTCGGCCAGCTGCGCGTTCAGCAGCAGACGCGCGGCCCACCAGGGGCTGTGGGGATGCTGGGGGAAGTCCTTCTCCAGCGTCTCGATGTGCCCCTGCGCCTGGGAGAGCTCCCCCCGGCGCAGCGCGGCGAGGGCCAGCACCAGCCACGCCTGCGGGGCGAGCATCGGCACATACGGGCCGTCCGTGCCCACCCCGGCCTTCGCCGCCTCCTCGGCCTCGTCCAGCCGGCCCTGGGCGAGATGCAGGGGCGCCTGGAGCACCGGGGGGACGGCGGCGGCCAGCGTCCTCGACCCCGGTACGACGGTCCGGGCGAAGGACTGGACGACCGCCGTGGCCTCCTCGTACTCGTCGATCCTGGTGAGCGTGAAGGCCAGGAACCAGCGCGGATCGAGGAACGGTACGTCCTCGCCCCCGCGGTCGAGCGCGACGGCCTGACGCAGTATCCCCACCGCGTCGCCGACATGGCCGTCCCGCCACTGCGTGAACGCGTGGAAGGTCATCGCGCCGACCTGCACGGCCTGCGCGTGCCGGTCGGGCGCGCTGAGGATGGTGCGCGCACGCTGCACCGCGGTCTTGTCGCCGTTCAGATAGGAGGCGGCGAGATGGGTGAGCACGGCCTCCCGGCGCGGGGAGCCGTCCTCCTGCGCCGCGAGCGCGTCGCGCGCCGCCTGGTACGCCATCGGCGCGTTCCCGAGCAGGAGCAGCGCGGCCGCCATGGACGCCCGCAACGAGCCGATGTCCGCGGCGAGTTCCGCGGGCAGGGGGATGGCGAGCCGGGCGGCCTCGTCGATGGTGTCCTTGGCCAGGGTGATGGCCCGGTCCAGCCGGCCCGCCCTGGTGAACGCGTCGACCGCGGTCTTGGCCAGGCGCACCCGCTCGGCCCGCCCCGGCGGCAGCAGCTCCATGCCGCGGGTCGCCAGCGATGCCGCGGTCGACGGATCGGTGGCCAGCAGCCGTTGGGCGCCCTCGGCGATGATGCGCAGCGCCTCCGCGTTGCCGGGCCGGGCGACGTGCACCAGCTGGAGGGCGGCGCGCTCGATGCCGTCGGGGCGCGCCAGCAGCATCTCCGCCGCCTGCCGGCGCAGCAGCGCGCACACCGGTGGCGGCACGGAGTCGAGCAGGACACGCCAGACCGGCTCAGTGCGGAACGCGAGGTCACGCTCGCCGCAGACGACGAGCCCCCGGTCGACCGCTTCGTCCACCGCCGCCAGCAGGCCCACCGGCGCTTCGCCGAGCAGGGCCGACAGATCCTCCGGCGCGAACGGCGAACCGAGCACCGCCGCCAGTCTGAGCGCCCTTATGGTGGGCTCGGACAGCGTCCGCAGATCCTTCTGGACCAGCCTGGAAAAGCGCCTGGGCACCGGCGCCGGCAGACACACACCAGCCCCACCGGAGGTGCTGTCGGCCGAGCCGGGCCGCAGCCGCGAGGTGCCGTCCACCACACATAAGTCACCGTCCTCCACGAGCCCGCGCACCAGCTCGATCACCGCACGAGGTGTGTCGTTGACACTCTCGGCCAGGGCGAGGAGCGCGGGTTCGGGTACGGCCCCGGCACAGTCGGCGACCAGTCGGCTCAGCGCGTCGCCCGAGAGCGGCCCCAACTCCCGCAGGTGGTCCACCGGGAGCCGGCCCCGGAGCTTGCCGAGGCAGGTCAGCACCGACGCGTACGGCGTGGCGCCGCCGTCCGGGGTGAAGGCGAGCAGCCAGAGGATCGGGCGGCCGCCGAGGCCCGCGACGAGGTCGCACAAGACCGCCAGATCGCGGACGTTCGCCAGATGCAGATCGTCGAGTGTGACGACGGTGCGGACCTGTTCGGCCTTGGTGCGCAGCAGGGCCCGCGCCGCTTCGATCGCGAACGAGGCGCGCGGAGCGTGGAATCCGTCCTCGACGACACCGGGCGCGGGCGGGTGCGAACCGGTGGGCGCCGGAGCCGCCCTGGCGGTGGCATCGGAGCCGCAGGGGACGCCGCCCACGACCGAGAAGCCGTTCGCACCGGCCAGGGTGGCAGCTTCGCCGAGGAGCCGGGTCTTGCCCGCGCCGGGGGCCGCCTCCACCAGGAGCACCTTGCTGCGTCGCGTACTCGTCACCGTGTGCAGATTCGCGCTGATCTGTGCCAGCTGATCTTCCCGCCCCCGCACCGGCGGCAATGGTCGTGCAGTGGGCCCCATGACGCTCCGTATCCGAAATTGAAGAGACGCAGACTGTACGTACCCGTCTCCCCGCACGGTGTACACGGACATGAGCGCCATGAGGGGAGGCGCGGAGGGCTCACTGGTACGCAGGTGGTGCACACATGGCGCACATGTGCCCTTCAGCGCCTCCACAGCTCCCACCGTCCTCCGCTCTTGAACATTTCGCCGGCGTATACTTCAACAAATTGTTGAAGTCATCGTGTCTCCTATGGGGGGAAGTCATGCCTGCAACGGGGCAGGCGGTGCAGCGGCGGGGCTGGACTGCGGCCGATTTCGGGCGCGTACAGCTGCGCGGTATCGCGCAGGTGGCGCTGAGCACGAGTCCATGGACGGGACTGCTCTTCACCGCCGCGCTGTTCGCCGGGGAGCGGCGGATCGGGCTGTACGGACTGCTCGGCGCGGCGGTGTCCACCGCGGCCGCGGCCGTGCTGGGCGCCGACCGGGCCGGCCTCGCCAAGGGCCTTGAGGGTTACTGCGGTTGCCTCACCGGCATCGCCGTGGTCGTGCGGCTCGGCGCCTCGTGGGAGACCGCACTGCTGGCCGTCGGCGCCGCGGCGGTCTGCTCCGTGGTGGGAGCCGCTGCCGGCCGCCTCCTCGGCTGTTTGGGACTGCCCGCCCTGACCGCCCCCTTCTGCCTGGTCGCCGGCGTCCTGGCGAGCGCGCTGCCGACCGGCGTGCCCGCCCCCGCGCCCCCCGCTTCCCGCGACGGGTTCACCACCCTGACGGCCGCTCAACTCGCCCGTGCCTTCTGCGACAACCTCGGCCAGGTCTTCTTCCTCCACACCTGGTACGCGGGCCTGATCCTGCTCGCGGGTCTGCTGATGGCGTCCCGGAGAGCCGCCGCGGCCGCCGCGAGCGGCAGCTGCTTCGCGATCCTCACCGCCTGTGTCCTGGGCCTGCCCGCCGACCGGATCAGCGAGGGGCTCTACGGCTACAACGCGGTCCTCGTCGCCATCGCACTGGCCGCGACCTTCCTGCCCCTGACCCCCTGGACCGCCGGCTACGCCGTGGTCGCCGCCGTGTCCTCGGTCCCCTTCACCGCCGCCTGGGCCGCCTTCGCCCAGACCTACGGAGGATCCGCCTTCAGCTGGCCGTTCGTCCTGACGACCTGGCTCTTCCTGGCGGCCGCCCCGGCACTGGACCGGCCCGGCATCTCGTCCGCGAAAGCGGAGTGACGCCATGAATCTCGCACCGCGCCTATGCGCCGTCACGGTCCGCGTCGCGTCCGGGCAGCGACATCAGCCTGCCGCTCCACCGCTCCTCGCCGTCCGCGGCCGGCGTCACGCGCAGCGCGAAGGCGTCCTCCGCGAGGGCCAGGACGCTGTGCAGTGGAGCGGGCTGCCCGGGGACGAGGCCGAGAGGGCGCATGACGGCTTCGAGCCGCCGAGGGTCCCGGCCGGTCGGGTCGATCGGCTGAAGGGTGTCGAAGCCGACCACGACGTCGCCGTCGACGGCGTACGTGAACCAGTACATAGGCTTCTCGTTGTAGTGCAGCGCGACAGCCTCCGTCCCCCGCGAGACCGCGGACAGGATCCTCTCGTCCAGCCCATGGACACCTCCCTGCTCCCACGCCCACGTCCACGCACCGTCGGTACCGGTCGTCGCCACCGGCTCGTCCTCGTCGAGCAGGCTGTCACCGAACTCGCTGTTCAGGGCGGCGAAATCGCGCAGCGCCAAGGTGTCCGGATCGACCCGCATCCGGTTCAGCAACTCCACCGGAGACAAGCCCTTGGCGAAGGTCAGCGTGTAGATCGGTATGTCCGCGCGGAGAGAGTCCAGGCCACGTTCGGCGTCCGTAGTCGTCATGTCCGGGATGCTGTCACGCACCACTGACATTCCGGGTGCCGGTCAACTCGGGCGCGTCGAGTGCCGCGAAGAAACTCATAGCCCCGGGGGTGATCCGAAGCCTCAGGGTCGTACCAGGGCCGGCCTGGGGGCATCCCGGATGCCCTGCTGCCGGGTCGGGCAGCAGTATCGGGACCATGATCTCGGAACGGGTACGGCGCCTGGGCCGTGCGTGCGCTGATCCAGCGGCTCTCGGTGAACGCCTCGATGTTCCCCGCCCCGCCGAAGCGTGCGCCGGTGCCGGAGTCGGCGACGCCGCCGAAGGGGGCCACGGCCTCGTCGTGACGCCTGGCAGCCGCTGGTCGAGTGACCACCGGGCATCGACGCCCCCCGACGCGGTAGCGATCAACGTGCCTGCCGGAGCGGTTGCCGACCCGGTGAGCCAGGAAAGGGGCCGTCGTGACCCGGCGGAACGTCACTGTTGCCGTCACGGGCGCGGGCGGCACCGGGGTGGCCAAGGCCATGCTCGCCGCACTGCAGCGGGACGACCGGGTCGGCCACATCGACCTCCTCGTCTCGGTCGACGGCCGCAAGCTGGTGGCCTACGCATTCGAGACCGGCGAGGACACGGACTCGGTCCTCCGACCCCTGGAGGCGACGTCGCCGAAAGTGCGCTCCCTGGACCCGGCCGACATGTCCGGAGCGGTGACCAGTGGCAGCTGCCCGAGCGACGCGATGCTCATCCTGCCGTGTGCGGCCGGAGTGCTCGGACGCATCGCGCACGGCCACACGGAGAGCCTCGTCGAGCGAGCCGCCGACGTGATGCTGAAGCAACGGCGCCAACTCGTCCTGTGTCTCAGGGAAGCGCCGCTGAACCTCATCCATCTGCGCAACATGGTCGCCGCACCGAGGCGGGAGCCACCGTGTACCCCATGATCCCCACGTACGACAACGTGCCGGAGACGCTTGCCCAGCTGCGGGACGAGTTCGTGGAACGCGTCCTGGAGTTCCTGGGCCTGCCGGGCACGGATCGCTACCAGGGGGACGGCAGCGCCACCGCGGCACGGCGGGAGCGCACCCAGGCGCCGTAGCGGGCGGTCCGAGGACGGCGGACGGCGGTGAACCTGGCGGGCCGGGGGCTCAGCCCACTCGGCCGCCGATGCCGGAACGCCCTTCGGGGACGGCCAGCAGGCCGACCGCCACCTGCTCGCGCACCTGCTCGCCGAGCACGCCGGTGACCGCGTCGGTGATCGCGGAGATCAGGCGCGCGGGCGCGTCCGGTACGTCCGGGTGCCGGTAGGCCGCCTCGCGCAGGCTCAGGGTGATGTTCGGGGCGACCAGGTCGGTCGGCGCCCCGCCGATGCCGCGCCGGCGCGCAGGGATGCCGATGAGGTCGACCGCGACCATACGGCCGAACTGCTCGCCGTAGATGGATCCGACCGCGTCCGCGAGCCCCCGGATCAGGCCTTCTTCAGCCTTCCCGGCGAGGGCGGTTTCGCTGATGTGCACGGTGAAGTGAGGCATGGTGGAATCTCCGTTCGTGCCCGCCGTGGTGGGCGGATCGGGTGCTGGTGTCTTTGCAAGCAAAACACCTTTGTCATCAAAGATAAAGAACGAGGGGTGCGGAATGGCCGGATCTGTGCGGCGCGAGGCCGGAGCGGGAGAGGTGGACGCCGCCGTCCGCGAACTGCTGTTGCTCATGCCGCGCATGGCCGGCCGGGTGAAGCGCATTCCCGTTCCCGAGACCCTGGCGTCACAGTCGCTGGCACCTCGCCATCTCTCCCTGCTCTCCTACCTGTTGTTCGACGGCCCCATGACGGTCAACGACCTGGCGGCGCGTCTGGAGGTGGCGCCCACCACGGTCAGCCTGATGGTCGGGGACCTCAGTGAGAAAGGCATCCTGGACCGGCGCGAGGACCCCTCCGACCGGCGCCGCCGGATCGTGGCCATCGCCCCCGACCAGCACGAGGCGATCGCCGCCTGGCTCGCCCCCGGCGCCGAGGCCTGGCGTCGCGTCCTCACCCCGCTGACCCCGGCGCAACGGCGCCTCTTCGTCGACACCCTGCGGGCGTATGAGGCGGCGGTGGCGGAGGAGCGGGAGCGATAAGTCGTGCCGCTGTGAACGCCCTGCGTTTCTCGGCTACTTGACGGGTGTTTGGTCCGTACCTATGGTCATCGGTCAGCGCCACGTTCAAGCTGCCGCATGCTGTTCACATACGAGGACGTGTCTCATGCAGGAGATACCCGCTCGACGTCGTCGCAAGTCCCCCCGATCCGCTCTCGCGCTCGCCGCGGCGGCCGCCCTGCTGGCCACCGGCCTGCTCTCCTGGCCCGGCACCCAGCGGGCAGCGGCCGCTCCCGTCACCTTCGTCCACCCGGGCGTCACCGTCTCGCGTGCCCAACTCGACTTCGCGCGCGGCAAGGTGCTCGCGGGCGCCGAGCCCTGGAAGAGCGCCTACGACCAGATGATGGCCAGCCAGTACGCCAGCCTCGGCCGAACTCCCAAGCCCCGGGCGGTCGTCGAGTGCGGCCCCTACTCCAACCCCAACTACGGCTGCACGGACGAGCGTGAGGACGCCATCGCCGCGTACACCGACGCGCTCGCCTGGTACATCACCCGGGACGACCGGTACGCGAAGAAGGCGATCGAGCTGATGGACGCCTGGTCCGCCACGCTCACGGACCACACCAACAGCAACGCGCCCCTGCAGACCGCCTGGGCGGGAGCCTCCTGGGCCAAGGCCGCCGAGCTCATCACGCACACGTACACCGGCACCTGGGCCAACGCCGGCCGGTTCGCCACCCTGCTCCGCACCGTCTATCTGCCCGAGGTCATCAACGGCTCCAACTCCAACGGGAACTGGGAGCTGACGATGATGGAGGCCGCCATCGGCATCTCCGTCTTCCTCGAGGACAAGGTCTCCTACGACTCGGCCATGGCGCGCTTCCGCACCCGCGCGGCCGCCTACGTGTACCTCTCCTCCGACGGCGACCTGCCGAAGACCGTGCCGAGCCAGAACCTGAACACCCGGGACAAGATCGTCTCGTACTGGCAGGGCCAGTCCACCTTCGTGACCGGCCTCACCCAGGAGACCTGCCGCGACTTCACGCACACCGGATACGGCATCTCCGCCATCTCGCATGTTGCCGAGACCAGCCGGATCCAGGGCCAGGACCTCTACGGCACCGACGTCGGCGAACGGCTGCGGCAGGCGCTCGGCTTCCAGTCGAAGTACGAACTGGGCGCCGCGGTCCCGAGCTGGCTGTGCGGCGGCTCCCTCAAGCTCGGCCTCGGCCCCGTCACCGAGGTCGGCTACAACGCCCTGCACAACCGCCTGGGCATCGCCATGACGAACACCCAGACCCTGACCGAGCGAAACCGCCCGGCCGGCACCAACAACCTCTTCGTGGCCTGGGAGACCCTCACCGACGGTGACAACCCGAACTGACCGTGGCAGCGGTCCGGTTCCGAGCCCGAACCGGCGGCCGATCACGCCGTAGCGGCGAGTTCGACGAGATGGCGGGCCGTGCCGGCCGGGTCGACGATCTGATGGAGGTGCGCGCCGGGCAGATGTGCCACCCGCCAGCCGCGTGCCCGCGCCTCGGCGGCGAGGCCGTCGTACGGCGGCCCGAACAGCAGGTAGGAGCAAGGGTGGTCGTCCCAGCCGTCCGGGACCGGGATGTGCTGCTCGTAGTAGGACAGGGGCAGGGCGGGCTGTTCCTCGATGACGGTCTGCCGCACCGTCGGATCGGAGAACATCGGCGCCACGTCGGCCTCGTCCCACCAGTCGGTCCAGCGCGGCAGCGTGCCGTTGACGGCCTTCGGGCGGAGGAAGTCCAGCAGGTCGGGTGCGGCGACGGGGGTCGGTCCGCGCCGGGCCGGCAGAGCGGCGTCCACGAAGACCGAGCCGGTCACGGGATGGTCGAGACCCGAGCGAATGACCGGGAGGAACAAGCCCGCGTTGCTGTGCGCCACCAGCGTGACGGCGCTGCCGGCCGAGACCTGCCGTAGATCGGCGCGGACCGCGTCGACGACACGGGGCCAGAAGGGCGGAGCACCGGAGCCGATGTGCAGCAAGGAGGGCACCCGCACCTGGTGTCCCGCCGCCACCAGGTGTTCGGCGACGGGACGCCAGGTCGAGGGACCGACGGACGGACTGTGCACGAGAACGAAGACCGGTTCCATGTGGTGATGGTGTCGCCTGTGCCGGGGGAGGCGCGACCGTCTCGGCCGACAGCAGAACGCTCGGTACGACGGACCCGGGCGGGTGACGGCCCCGGTCCGCGGGGAACGCGCTGTCCTGCCCCGCAATGTTCGTGGGTGCCCTTTACGGCAGATCCGCGGAGCGGGGACGCTCCTTGTGGTTCCCTGGTGTTGATCGGGAGGAGCCACATGAGGGTCGTCATCACCGGTGCGTTCGGCTTCCTGGGACGTCGGCTCGCGGCCACCCTGTTGCGGACGCGGACGTTCGGCGGCATACCGGTCGAACGACTGGTCCTCGCCGACCGCGCCGTACCGCCCGACGCGTCCGTGGCGGCCGACCCGCTGGTGGACGTCGTGCACGGCGACCTGATCGACCGCCTGGACGAGGTGTTCGCGGAACCGGTCGATGTGGTGTTCCATCTCGCCGCCGCCGTGTCGGCCGAGTGCGAGGCCGATGTCGACCTCGGTATGCGCGTCAACGTGGACACCACCCGCGCCCTGCTCGATGCCGCCCGTGCACAGGCGGCCACCGGCGGACCCGTGCCGCGAGTGGTGTTCTCCAGCAGCCTCGCCGTCTACGGCTCCGGCCCAGGTCTGCCCCTGCCCTCGCCGGTCAGCGAGTCGACCCTGCCCGTGCCGCGGTCGAGTTACGGGACGCAGAAGCTCATCTGCGAACACCTCATCGCGGACTACACCCGCCACGGTTTCGTCGACGGACGTGTCGCCCGCCTGATGACCGTCTCGGTGCGGCCCGGCACACCGAACGCGGCCGCCTCCGGCTTCCTCTCCGGCATCATTCGCGAGCCCCTGGCAGGGCTCCCCGCGATCTGCCCGGTGCGGCCCGACCTGCGCGTGGCCCTGGCCTCACCACGACGTACGGTCCAGGGGATCCTGCGCGTCGCGGAGGCCGAGCGCGGCGCCGGGCCGGGACGTCTCGACGGCCCGTTGCCGGTCAACCTTCCCGCGCTCATGGTGTCGGTCGCCGACATGCTCGCCACCCTGCGCCAGGTGGCGGGTGACGCCGTCGCCGACCTGGTGACCATCAGTCCGGACCCCGCCGTCGAGGCCATCGTGGCCTCCTGGCCCGCCGTCTTCGACCACACGCGCGCCGCCGCACTCGGCCTGGCACCCGACCCGGGCTTCCTGTCGCTCGTGCGGGACTACCTCACCGACCACGCCGACGCCGTCCGCCTCGACCTCGGGGCGGCACCTACGAGCTGACGGAGGCGGCGCCGCGGCGGGTCTCCGCGAGGTGGAGGTCGATGTACCGGGTGAGGGTCAGCGCGTCCTTGGGCTCATCGGCGTGGAAGGCGATACGGCGGAGCAGGCCCACGTCGCGGAGCGTCACTCCTTCGCGGGCGAGGACGAAGACGAGGGCGAGGAAGGCGGACCGGGCGTTGCCGTCGTCGAACGGGTGGAAGAAGCAGACGTCGAGGTAGGCGCGAGCGGCTCGGGCGGTCAAGGGGAGCGAACCGTCGCCCTCGGCGCTCTCGGCCAGGCAGGCGTCCAGGCGCGCACGGGTCCCCGGGGAGATGCCGTACCGCTCCCGGCCGCCCTTGGCGAAGGCGGGCAGGGTGCGGAACGCGGGCGGCTGTGGCGTCCCCAGGACGTACTGCTGCCAGCCGCTGAGCAACTCGACGTCGAGCGGGGCGCTGTGTGCCGCGTCGGCGCGAAGCCGGTCGAGTGCGGTGAGCAGGCCTTCGGCCCGGGCGGGGTCCAGGGCGCCGTCGAAGGCGCGGATGTTCTCGGCCGCCCCGTCGCGCGACGGCGTCACCGGCCCGTCCCCACCTCCGGCCGGGGCTTCGTGCCAGGCCACGGTCTCACGTACGGCGAGCCACTGTTCCAAGTGGTCGCGCACCGGCGGCTCGGTGGGCCCTGCCCCGTCCTCCGGCCGCAGTGTCCGCGCGAGCCGCTCCGCGATGTCATGGACCAGTACGGTGTCGGGGCCGGTCCAGCTGTGGAACCGCCCGCCGATCGCCTGGTCGATCGCGTCCTGTGCGGCGGCGGGGGCGACTCCCCAGCGGCTGAGGAACCAGTCGAGCACCTGCCGGCAGTGCCCGTACCAGCCGCTGCCGCAGCCGGTGCGGTCGACGACCTGCAGGATCAGGTTGTGTGCCGCGCACTCCCACAGGATCCGCTGATCCTCGATGCCGGCCAGTTCCAGCGGGTACGCCGCGAACCACCCGGCGAGGCTCTCCAGCCACGCCCGCCACTCGCACAGCGCCGCGACGACGCGTTCGAGCGTCTCCTCCGGCGTGGTGATCGAGTGCTGCGGGCAGCACCAGCTCCCGACCGGACCTCCGTCGAAGTCTCCTTCGTCATGTGCCCAGCGCCAGCCCACGACCCAGCGACCGTAGCGCTCCGCCAAGGCGTACGACATGGCGTCGGCCCAGACCTTGCCCTCACCCCAGCTCCAGGCGCTCATCGCCGGACTACCGAAGGGGACATCCGGCCGGCCGGGCACGCGCCGGGCCGGACCGAGCGAGCGCACCTCCCGCGCCGCCGCCGCGCTGTCGAAGGGATGACGAGCGGGGTCCACCTCGTCCCAGCTCAGGTGACGAGGATTCAGCTCATGTATCACCGGGCGAGCCTGCCATGTCCGCCCCGGCCCCTGGCAAATGGTTAACGGAGGTGCCGGCGGACTTGGTCAGGGCCTGTTCTACGGGGCGGTCGGGCGGTCCGCCGTGACGAGCCACGAGGTGCTGCGGAGCAGGACGGTGCCGGCGGGCGTCTCGTGGGCACGGAGATGGTCGATCAGGGTGCGGCGGGCGCGGGCCTGTGTGGGCGCGTCGGTCTGGTCCATGAGGTGGCGGCCGGGGCCGGTGTTGAGCAGGAAGTCCGCCGCGTCCTCGGCCCCCTCTCCCCATTCCCCGTCCGCCTGTGCCCGGTTGACGGTGACGGCGGTGTAACCGGCCGCGGTGAGGACTTCGCGGATGCGGTCCGGGTCGGCCAGGGAGAACATGCCGGGCAGTCCCGGTCGGCCGAGGTCGCCGACCGGCAGGATGGCGCGCAGCGAGTTCACGGCCACCACCCAGCCGTTCCGCTCGGGCTCGGCCGGGCAGACGAAGGCCAGGCGGCCGCCGGGCGTCAGTGCCCGGCCGATGTTGGCGAAGGCGGCCACGGGGTCGGCGAAGAAGATCACGCCGAAGCGACTGATCGCCGCGTCGAACGCGCCCGCGTCGAAGGGGTGGACCTGCGCGTCGCCTTGTGTGAAGGAGACGTTGGTGATGCCCTCCCGCTCCGCGCGGGCCCTCGCCTCGGCCAGCATGGGGGCGGACAGGTCGAGGCCCAGTGCGTGCCCACGAGGCGCCCTGAGTGCGGCGAGGCGTGTGGTCTGTCCGGAGCCGCAGCCGATGTCCAGGATCCGATGGGTCCCGGTGAGGGCCGCCGCGTCGAGCAGCGGTTCGTCGAAGCCCTCGTTCACGGCGTTCCAGCGGTCCTGGTGGCGGGCCCAGTGGGTGCCCTCGGGGCCGTTCCATGCGCGTGCCTGCTCCGTGTTGGCGACGTCGGACACGGGTGCCTCCTGCGATGGGTGAAGGGTATGGGCGTACGCCCAAACTGTATGGGCATGTGTCCAAACCTGCAATCTCCGTTACCATCTCCGGAGTTGCGCGCCGTGCGGACGGCGGGAACGGAAGGGAAGAGGGGCCATGTCACCGCGCGGAGTGGCGACGCCGGACGTACGCGAGCAGTTGTTCGCAGCCGCCGAGCGCGTTGTGGAGAGACAGGGACCCGGCGCCCTCACCAGCCGGGCGGTCACCACCGAGGCAGGCTGCGCCAAGGGGCTGCTGCACACGCACTTCGCGGGGATGGACGAGTTCGTGGCCGAGCTCTGCCTCAACCGCTTCGCGCGGACCGCCGCGCAGGCGGAGTCGCTCTCGGAGCTGGCAGGGCAGAACACGGTGACGGGGAATCTCGATGCCGTCGCCCGTGCGCTGTTCGACTCCGGCGGCCTGGCGATATCGGGGCTCGCCATGGCCCGCCCCGGCACCATGCTGCGGGTCCGCGCGGCCCTGGAAGGCGGGGCGCTGGGCTTCGACGCGATCCAGCGGGCCATCACCGGCTATCTGCAGGCCGAACAGCGGCTCGGCCGGGTGGCGGAGTCCGTCGACCCGGGCACCGTGGCCCTTGCCATCGTCGGCACCGCCCACCACCTGCTGATGACCGGCTGGCCGGGCACGCCCGATCCCGGACCCGCCATGACGCGCCTGGTGACCGTGCTGGTGGGCGGCTAGCCGACCGCCGAGGCCGTACGACCCGCACCGGCCCTGCGTGCGACGACGGCACTCACCGGGGAGCGGTGGAATCGTGCCCGTCGCGCGGCGCGACGTGGAAGTCGAACGCGAGCGTCCCGGGATCAAGGGCCGTCGCACCGCCGTCCACGGTGAGCACCGCTCCGTTGACGTACGACGCCGCCGGGGACAGCAGCCAGCCGATCGCCTCCGCGACCTCGCGCGGCTCACCCGGTCGCCCCTGCGGCAGCAACCGGGTCGCCTCCGCGTAGGCAGCCTCCACGCCTCCGTCCCGCAGGTCCGCCACTTCCGCGAAGCGCGCCATGCGCCGGTCTGCCATCTCGGTCCGGACCCAGCCGGGGCACACGATGTTGGCACGCACCCCCTGACGCCCGTAATCGACGGCCACGGAACGGCAGAGCTGGAGCAGGGCCGCCTTGGAGGTGGCGTACGGGGCGTTGCTCGTGCCGTTGCGCAGGGCGGACACCGAGGCTACGGCGACCACCGCGCCTCCGGCCTCCAGCAGATGCGGAATCGCCGCGCGCAACAGCAGAAGCGGGCCGGTGACGTTGATGCGCAGCACCTCGTCCCAGTCCCGCAGAGACAGGTCCCCCACAGCCCCGCCGCGCCCGATTCCCGCGTTCAGGACCACCCCGTCGAGCCGCCCGTACGCGGTCAGGGCCGCCTGGACGAGCCCCTCGGCCGCCTCGGGCTCCCCGACATCCGACGGGTGGGCCAGAGCCCCGGTCTCCTGCGCGAGGCGTTGGAGGGGTTCGGCGCGGCGACCGGAGACGACCACGTGATGGCCCTCCTCACGCAACAGCCGGGCCGTGGCCTCCCCGATGCCCGTGCCTGCGCCGGTCACGACGACAACTCGCTTGTCCGCCACGGTAGTCAGGCCCCCTCCGTCGAGATCATCCGGAGCATCCGACTCTAGGACCGACGGCTCGCGCGTCGGCGACTTCCGGCCAGGGAGGGCCGCCCGGACGCTCTCGAGAGCGCCGGACGGTTCCGGAGACAGCGCCCTGCCCGAGTGCACGCAGGGCGCCGACAACACGCACACGGTGGTCAGCACGACCACGCCACCGAAAGCGAGCTTTCACTCGCGCGCGGCGCTCACCTGCCGGCCGCTCCCGTGCGCAGGCCGTCCATGACCAGGTCGAGGAGGCGGGTGGCGCGTGGCTGCCAGTCGTCGTGGGGGTCGAGTTGCCAGAGGCCGGCGATGGCGAGGATGAAGTCGTCCGCGGTGACTCCGGACCGGATGGTGCCCGCTTCCTCGCTGGCGCGGAGCAGGAGTTCCGCCGCGGCGGTCACCGGCGTGTGGGGCGGTTTCGCCGGGCCCCCGGGGGCGCCGGTGACCTGCCGTATCGCCTCGGCCAGTCCGGCCTTGGTCATGGCGTACTCGGCGAGCCGGTCCATCCAGGCGCGCAGGGCCTCGTCGGGTGCCCGGGTCTCGAGCAGGTGGGTCGCGTGGTCGGCGACCTGCTGCGTCTCGTGGCGGTAGATCTCGAGGACCAGTGATTCGCGGTTGGGGAAGTTGCGGTAGAACGTGCCCTGCCCGACCCCGGCCTTCCTGGCGATCGTGCTCAGCGGGGCGTCCGCGCGCCGCGACAGTTCGGCGAGTGCCACTTCCAGGATGCGCTCGCGGTTGCGCTGCGCATCCGAGCGCCGGGGTGAGTCCTTCTGCTGGGGCACTCGTCCTCCTCGAGGGTCCGTGGCCGAACCCCGCCCTTGCTAACCGGACAACTGTCCGTTACGTTTCCAGGTAACGGACAGCTGTCCGGTTACGTCCACCATAGCTGCGGACACGGCCCTACGGCAGTCGCCGGCTGCCCTGTCCGGTCCCAGAATCCCGCACCCTTGCTTCGCCCTGTGGCGCGGGTCCGTACGACGCGTTTGCGGCGCCGTCCGGTACCCAGCCGCCGGACCCTTTCCGTCTGTCCCGTACATGCGAAAGAAGCGGCTCATGGACTCATCGACGTCCAGTGTCATCACTTTGAAGATCAACGGCGAGAAACACACACTGCCCGTCGACCACCGCACCACCCTGCTCGACGCACTCCGTGAGCGCCTCGACCTCACCGGCACCAAGAAGGGCTGTGACCAGGGGCAATGCGGAGCCTGTACCGTCCTGCTGGACGGGCGCCGGGCGGTCGCCTGCCTGCAACTGGCCGTGGCCGCCGAGAACCGCGAGATCACCACCATCGAGGGCGTGGCCGACGGAGACGCACTGCACCCCGTCCAGCAGGCGTTCCTCGACCTGGACGGTTTCCAGTGCGGCTACTGCACCCCGGGCCAGATCTGCTCGGCGATCGGGGTCATCGAGGAACACGCGGCGGGCTGGCCGAGCGCCGCCACCGAGGACGTCCGCCCCGGGGCGGGGCCGCCGTCGCTGACCGCCGAGGAGATCCGGGAGCGGATGAGCGGCAACCTGTGCCGCTGCGGCGCCTATGTCTCGATCGTGGAAGCGGTGGCCCGCGCGGCACAGGCCCGGGAGAACGAGGCCAAGGAGGCTGCGGCATGAGGGAGTTCGGCTATCAGCGGGCCTCCGACGTCGCCGGCGCCGTCGCGCTGCTCGGCGCCGATCCGGACACCCGCTTCCTCGGTGGCGGCACCAACCTCGTCGACCTCATGAAGAGCGGCGTCGAGCGACCTGCCCGGCTGATCGACATCCGCGAACTCCCGCTGGACGAGGTCGAGTCGACGCCCGAGGGCGGCCTGCGCATCGGGGCCACCGTCACCAACGGCGACCTGGCCGCCCACCCCGAGGTCCGGCGCCGCTACCCCGCGCTCACGCAGGCGGTGCTGGCGGGCGCCTCGGGACAGCTGCGCAACATGGCCACGGTCGGCGGGAACCTGCTGCAGCGCACCCGCTGCGGCTACTTCACCGACGTCACCAAATCCTGCAACAAGCGTGCGCCCGGCAGCGGTTGCCCCGCCATCGAGGGCGAACACCACAACCACGCGATCCTGGGCGCGTCCGGCCACTGCGTCGCCGTACACCCCTCGGACATGGCCGTGGCCCTCACCGCCTTCGACGCCGTCGTCCACTTCGAAACGGCCGACGGGCCGGGGGAGTCGGCGCTCGCCGACTTCTATCTGCCCGTCGGGGACACCCCGCACCGCGAGACCGCCCTGCCGCCGGGTGCGCTGATCACCCACGTCACGCTGCCGCCCGCCCCGGTCGCCGCCAACTCCCGCTATCGCAAGGTGCGCGAGCGTGCATCGTACGCCTTCGCCCTCGGCTCCCTCGCCGCCGCGCTCGACGTCCGTGACGGCGTCGTACGGGACGCCCGCCTGGCCTTCGGCGCCGTGGCCTCCCGGCCGTGGCGGGCCACGGCGGCCGAGCGGGTCCTGGCCGGTGCGCCGGCCGGCGAGGAGACCTACGCCGCCGCGGCGGACGCCGAGTTGGCGGCGGCACAGCCACTGGCGCACAACGGCTACAAGGTGGAGCTGATCCGCGGTCTCGTCGTGGCCGTCCTGACCGAACTCGCCGAGGAGGCCGCACGATGAGCACCCTCACCACCACAACCGCCCTGCAGGCGCCCGCTGTTGGCACCGCACACACCCGTATCGAGGGTCGGGACAAGGTCACCGGAGCCGCCCGCTACGCCGGAGAGGTACCCTTCGCCGACCTCGCGTACGGCTTGCTCGTGCTGTCGACCGTCGCGCGCGGCCGTATTCGCGCCCTCGACACCGAGCCCGTCCTCGCCATGCCCGGTGTCCTCGCCGTCCTGGACCACCGCAACGCCCTGCGCCTCGAGACCGACTACACCGGTCTGCTGGGCATGCGGCCGGACCCGACCTGCGCGGTCTTCCAGCACGATCGGGTGCCGCACCTGGGCTGGCCGGTGGCGCTGGTCGTGGCCGAGACCTCCGAGCAGGCCAGGGAGGCCGCCGAGGCGCTCGTGGTGCGCTACGAACAGGAGCCCCACGACGTCGAGTTCGGCGGCGAGCGCCCCGACGCCCACCCGGCGGAAGGGCACATGCCCGCGGTGACGGAGAAGGGCGACCTCGACGCCCAACTGGCCTCCTCGGCCGTCGTCGTGGACGCCGAGTACACCACCCCCGAAGAGCATCACCACCCGATGGAGCCCCATGCGGCGACCGCCCGCTGGGACGAGGGCCGCCTGGAAGTGATCGACTCCAACCAGGGCGCCACCTGGGTCGTCGGCGAACTCGCCAACCTCTTCACGCTCGACCCGGCCTCGGTGCACGTACGCTCCGAACACGTCGGCGGCGGCTTCGGCAGCAAGGGCGTCCGCGCCCACCAGGTGGCCGCCGTGATGGCCGCGACCGTCCTGCGGCGGCCGGTACGGGTGGTCCTGACCCGGCGTCAGATGTTCTCGCTGGCCGGCTATCGCAGCCCCACCGCCCAGCGCGTCAGGCTCGGCGCCGACGCCGACGGACACCTGCGCGCCCTGGAGCACCGCTCGCTCAGCCTCACCTCCACCGTGTACGAGTTCGTCGAGCCGAGCGCCGGGGTGGCCCGGGTGATGTACGACGCGGACGCCCACCACACCGCCAACCGCGTCGTACGGCTCGACGTACCGACTCCGACGTTCATGCGGGGGCCGGGCGAGGCGCCGGGGTCGTTCGCGCTGGAGGCCGCGCTGGACGAACTCGCCGAGAAGTGCGGGATCGACCCGATCGAGCTGCGCCTGCGCAACGAACCCGACAAGGGCCCCGTCTCCGGCCTGCCGTTCGCCGGCCGTAACCTGGCAGCCTGCTTCCGTGCGGGCGCCCGCAGGTTCGGCTGGGCGGACCGGGACCCGCGCCCCGGGATGCGCCGGGACGGCCGCTGGCTGCTCGGTACGGGCACGGCGGCGGCCTCCTTCCCGGCGGGTGCCCAACCGTCCACCGCGAGCGCGACCGCGCACCCGGACGGCACCTTCACCGTCCGGATCTCCGCGGCCGACATCGGCACCGGCGCCCGTACCGCACTCACCCTGGTCGCCGCCGACGCGCTGCGGACCTCTCCCGACCGCGTCCATGTGCGCATCGGCGACAGCGACTTCGGCCCGGCGATGATCGCGGGCGGTTCCATGGGCACCCGCTCCTGGGCCTGGGCCATCGGGATCGCGGCGGGTGAGCTGCTGGAGCGTCTGGCCCTGGGCACCGCCATCCCGCCCGAGGGAATCACGGTGCGCTCGGACTCCACCGCGGCCGTCGGGGCTCTCGCCGCCGCCGAACGGCACTCCTTCGGGGCGCAGTTCGCCGAGGTCGCCGTGGACGCCGACACCGGCGAGGTGCGGGTGCGGCGCATGCTCGGCATCTTCGCGGCGGGCCGGATCGTCAACCCGCTCACCGCACGAGGGCAGTTGCTGGGCGGCATGATCTGGGGCATCTCCATGGCCCTGCACGAGGAGGCGGTCCGGGACCTCGAGTCGGGCGGCCATGTGGGCGCCGACCTCGCGGGCTACCACGTGGCGACCCACGCCGACGTGCCCCGCATCGAGGCCGACTGGATCGACGACACCGATCCCGACGACCCGGTCGGCATCAAGGGCATCGGCGAGGTGGGCATCGTCGGCGCCGCGGCCGCCATCGCCAACGCGGTCTGGCACGCGACCGGCGTACGCCACCGCAGCCTGCCCATCCGGCCGGACCGGGTGCTGTCGGCCGCAGCGGAGGCGCCGGATGCTTGACCTGGCCGAGGAGTTGACCGGCTGGATCGAGGAGGGCCGGGAGTTCGCCGTAGCGACCGTGGTGGCCGTCGGCGGCAGCGCGCCGCGCGGACCCGGCGCCGCCCTCGCCGTCGACGGCGCGGGCACCGTCATCGGCTCGGTCTCCGGCGGCTGTGTGGAGGGCGCGGTGTACGACCTGTGCCGCGAGGCGCTGCGGACCGGGCAGAGCGTGCTCGAACGGTTCGGGTACAGCGACGAGGACGCCTTCGCCGTGGGGCTGACCTGCGGCGGGACGATCGACGTACTGATCACGCCGGTGACCGGCCCGGCGGTGACGGTTCTGGCGTCGGCCCTGTCGGCCGGCGCCCGGCGCGAACCGGCCGCCCTCGCCCGGGTCGCCCGCGGCCCGGCCGAACTCCTCGGGCGCGCCCTGCTGGTCCGGCCCGACGGTACGTACGAGGGCGGTCTCGGCGGCCATCCGGACCTGGACCGGGTGGCGGCGGCCGAGGCCCGCGCCCTGCTGGAGGCGGGCCGTACCGGCACGGTGGACCTGTCGGCGAGCGCAGCGAGACGGGGGTCCCCCCGGACGGAGTCTGGGGGAGGCTCGTACTGCCCCGGCGGTCTCACCCTGCTGGTCGAGTCGAACGTGCCGCCCCCGCGCATGATTGTCTTCGGCGCCGTCGACTTCGCCGCGGCGCTGGTGCGGGCCGGCACGTTCCTCGGGTATCACGTGACCGTCTGCGACGCCCGCCCGGTCTTCGCCACGCAAGACCGCTTTCCCGAGGCCGACGAGGTCGTCGTCGACTGGCCGCACCGCTACCTTCGGCGCACCGGGACCGACACCCGAACGGTGCTGTGCGTGCTCACCCACGACGCGAAGTTCGACGTACCCCTGCTGACGGCGGCCCTGCGGATGCCGGCGGCGTTCATCGGCGCGATGGGCTCGCGCCGCACCCACGAGGACCGGGCCCGGCGGCTGCGGTCGGAGGGCGTGACCGAGGCGGAGCTGGCCCGACTGCGCTCACCGATCGGCCTCGACCTCGGTGCCCGGACGCCGGAGGAGACGGCGCTGTCGATCGCGGCGGAGATCGTCGCTCTCCGGCGGGGCGGGACGGGCCTCCCGCTCACCGGTGCGAAGACTCCGATCCATCACGACGGCCGAGAACATGACGGCCGAGAAAGAGGGAGGCGGGCAGCGGCCTGAAGGAGTAGAATATTCATCGACCGATGAATTACTGCTCAGTGCTCTTGCGAAGGGCAGGACTGCCCATGGAACAGACCACGTGCTGCGTCGTCGGCGGCGGCCCCGCGGGCATGGTGTTCGCCCTGCTGCTGGCCCGGTCCGGCATCGACGTGACGGTCCTGGAGAAGCACGGCGACTTCCTGCGCGACTTCCGCGGCGACACCGTCCACCCCTCCACCCTGGCGCTGCTGGACGAACTCGGTCTGGCCGAGCGCTTCGCCCGGCTGCCGCAACGCCGGGTCCGCACCGTGCAGCTGCCGGTCGGACCCGGCCGCTCGACGGTCACGGTCGCGGACCTCTCCGTGCTGCCCGGTCCCTACAACTACGTCGCGATGGTGCCCCAGTGGGACCTGCTGGACCTGCTCGCGGACGAGGCCGCCCGCGAGCCGTCCTTCCACCTGCGGATGAACACGGAGGCGACCTCCTTCCTGGTCGAATCCGGACGCGTGACCGGGGTGCGCTACCGCACCTCCGACGGCCGCACCGGCGAGCTGCGCGCCCTCCTCACCGTCGCCTGCGACGGCCGCGGCTCCCTGGCCCGCTCCCGGCCCGAACTGCGACTGCGCAGCTTCGCCTGCCCGATGGACGCCTGGTGGTTCCGGCTGCCGCGCCGGGAAGGCGACCCCCAGGGACTCGTCGGCGCCGCCGGTGACCGCTTCCTCACCGCGATGATCGACCGCGGTGACTACTGGCAGTGCGCCGGACTCATCCCCAAGGGCACGGACAGTCGGCGCCGCGCCGCCGGCCTCGACCGATTCCTGGCCGAGTTCACGGCTGCCGCGCCCTGGATGGCCGACCGCGCGCACGCCCTGCGCTCGTGGGACGACGTCAAGCTCCTCGACGTACGCCTGGACCGGCTGCGCCGCTGGCACCGACCCGGTCTGCTGTGCATCGGCGACGCCGCGCACGCCATGTCCCCGGTCTTCGGCATCGGCATCAACCTCGCGGTGCAGGACGCCGTGGCCGCCGCCCGCTGTCTCACCGTGCCGCTGCGCCGGGGGACCGTGGGCCTGCGCGACGTACGCCGCGTGCAGCGCCGCCGCCGTCCGACCACGGTCGTCACCCAGGCCCTCCAGCGGGCGGCCCACGCCCGGGTCATCGCCCCCGTCCTGCAGGGCCGGCCACCGCTCGGCAGCGCGGACCGGGCCCAGCGCGTGGCACGCCTGGTCGCCGAGTCGCGCTGGATCCGTCGGATCCCCGCGTACTTCGTGGCCTACGGCGCCCTCAGGGAACGGCCACCTGAGGCGGCGGTCCGCCGAATGCCGTCAGCCACCGCGCCGCTCGGCGAGAAAGGCCCTGCGGCCAAGGCGTCTCCCTGAAACCGCGGAAACTGCCGGGGCGGTGTACGGCGGGATCGTGGAACGGTTCGCGAAGCACCGCGCCGACGGCACCATCGTCGAGGTGCCGGACCTGGACGCCGCCCTGAAACCGGCGGCGAGCTCCCGGTGCCCGACGGCTGGGTGGAGGTGCGTCCGATTGACGAGCGCTGACCCGGCCGGCGCCCGGGACACCCGGTCGCTGATCGAGCGGCTCATCCGCGAGGAGGCGGGCCGGCTGACCGCCGGCCTGGTCCGGCTCCCGGGCGACTTCGACCTGGCCGAGGAGATGGTCGGCGAGGCCGTCGTGGAGGTTTTGCGGCCCCGGCCGAGCACCTGCTGCCCTCCCGCGCTGGACGCGGACGCCCAGGTCGCCCTGACCCTGCGCGCGGTGGTGGGCCTGACCACCGCAGAGATCGCGCGCGTTCCTGGTGCATGCGCGTACCTGCTCTTCAACGAGGGCTGCTTCACCACCGGGGCAGACCTGGGGGTACGGCGCGCGTTGATCGACGACGCGGAACGGCTCGCCGCGCTTCTTGCCGGCGCCCTGCCCCAGGAGCCGGAGCCACTCGGCCCGCTGGCCCTGATCCGCCTGCACGCGGCCCGCCGGCCCGGCCGCCTGGACACCGACGGACGGCTCGTCCTGCGCAGCGGATCCGCAGCGCATCCGCCCTCATCGAGCGGGCGGCCGTGTTCGACAGGCCCGGCCCCTGGCAGATCGAGGCCGCCATCGCCGCCGTGCACTGCGAGGCGCCCAGCTGGAAGGAGACCGACTGGCCCCAACTCCTACGGCTCTACGGCATGTTGCTGGCCGTCGACCCCTCACTGAGAGCGGAACTGATGCCCCCGTCGGTGAGCGACGAGCGCGTGGACGAACTGGGGCGTGAGATCTCGCGGATCGCCGACCTGGTGCTGCGCGGGACCGAGAGCGCGGACGAGGAGATCAGGGCGTTCAACGCGCGGACCGGCCACGGCTACGCGGCTCTCGACTTCGCCGGGTACCACGGCAGCCGGGACCTGGCCGACTTCGCGCGGGAGGCCGCTCGGCCGGCCCGGCCCCGGATCGCGGACATCACCCGGGACGAACTGGTCGAGATCGTCCGCAGGCTCCTCGCCGGCACCCCGGAGAGCGACCACCACCTACGGCTCCTCGAAGCCAACGTGCCGCATCCCCGGGGCGGCGGCCTGCTCTTGCACCCTCCGGCCGACCTGCGAAACGCCTCGGCCGAGCAGATCACCGACAGAGCCCTCGGACACCGCCCGATCGCCCTGTGAACTGGATGACGTCCCCTCAGCGCAGGTTCTGTCCGAACCGTGCCGTGATCCACGCGGCGCCGCGTTCGGCCAGGGCCCGCCGTCGTGCCCATCGGGAGCGGCGCGCGACGGTGGGCAGGGGGCGTGTCTGTGTCGGGAGGGCTGCCAGGGTGGCGAGACGGGCGGCGGCGTGCGCCAGTTCCGCCTGAAGCCGTTGGCGCCGTTCGGAGGAACCTGCCCTCAATAACGCCGAGTAGAGTCCCTCGATCTCGGCCACGGCAGCGCCCAGTCGCAGATTCGCATCGCGTACTCGCTGCATGTCCCCGCGTGGCATGAACGCACTTCCTTCCCCCGATGCCGAGGTCACCCTCGTCGGATTTAATTATTGCGCAATGCGGCAAGTGCCGCTTGCTCTTATGTCCCACCGTGCGTCGGCAGTCATTCCTGTACGGGCTCGCACATATCAGTGTTCATTCGCACTCCGCTGTGTTAGAAATCTGCCATGGGTGTCGCCAGTCGTTTGGACCTGACCCTGCGGTTGGTGCAGGGCTCCGACCGGGTCTCCGTGTCGGAGCTCTCCCAGCGCCTGGGCGTGTCGGAGATGACCGTGCGCCGGGACCTGGACGCGCTGGAGCGCCAGGGCCTGGTGCGCCGGGTGCACGGTGGTGCCGTCGCCGTGCGTGCGCATGACGGCGCTGCCGGGTTCTCCGTCCGGGAGGGCTGGCAGGCCGCCACCAAGGACAGGCTCGGGGCGGCCGTCGCCGGGCTCGTGGAGCCGGGCTCGCGGGTGTTGCTCGACGCCGGGACCACGACCGTGCACGTCGCCGAACACCTGGCGGCACGGGCCCCGCTCACCGTCGCGGTGCTGAGCCTGCAGGCCGCCGTACGGCTCGCCGACCGGCCGGGGATCGAGCTGCTGGTGGTCGGGGGCCTGTCCCGCCCCGGCGAGCGGTCCTTGGTCGGACCGCTGGCGCTGCGCACCCTGGAGACCCTCGCGTTCGACTGCTTCGTGATGTCCATCGGCGGCGTGCACGCCGAGCACGGCTGGTCGGAGTTCTCGCTGGACGACGCCGCCGTCAAACAGGCCGGGCTCGCCCAGGCCGGCCGTGTGATCGCGGTCGCCGACGCCACCAAGCTGGGCGTACGGGCCTTCAGCCAGGTCGCCCCGCTCGACGCCGTACACGCCTTCGTCACCGACACCGCCGCCACCGACCCGGCCACCCACCCCGGTGGCCCCGCCACGCTGGACGCGCTGCGCGACGCCGGCGTCGAGACGCTGCTCGCCTGACCGTCCCTCTACAGCCTCCGATTACCGTGTTTCCCTGGGGAGTTGATTCACCGTGACCACCACACCCCGCCCGTTGATGATCCTCGTCGCCGGGCCCTACCGCTCCGGTACGAGCGACGACCCCGCCCTGCTGAAGGCCAATGTCCGCGCGATGAACGACGTCGCGCTCGACCTCTTCCGTGCCGGACACCTGCCCGTCACCGGCGAAGCCCTCGCGCTGCCGCTCCTGGAGAGCGCGGGCAGCACCGGGCCCGGTGACGCGCTCTTCCAGGAGATCTTCCATCCCGCCGCCGAGCGGCTCCTCGCGCGCTGCGACGCGGTGCTGCGCATCGGCGGGCCGTCCGAGGGCGCGGACCGGATGACCGACCAGGCCCGCGCCGCCGGCAAGGCCGTCTACGCCCGCCTCGCCGACATCCCGGCCGCCCGATGACCGCCGGCCTCGACACCCCCGACCGCCGCGGCCGTACCCGCCTCGACCAGCAGGGCCGCGATCTGACCGGCAACCCCCGGGTGCGCGTGCGCGAGGTCGAGGTGCTGTCCTGCGACTGGTACGTCCTGCGCAAGACCACCTTCGACTACCAGCACAGCGACGGACACTGGAGCCGTCAGCAACGCGAGACCTACGACCGTGGCGACGGCGCCACGATCCTGCTGTACAACGCCGAACGCCGCACCGTCCTGCTCACCCGTCAGTTCCGCTTTCCCGCCTACGTCAACGGACACCCCGACGGCATGCTGCTCGAGACCGCCGCCGGACTGCTGGACGGGGACAGCCCCGTGGACGCGATCCGCCGCGAGGCCGCGGAGGAGACCGGACACGACATCGGCACCCCCGAGCACCTCTTCGACCTCTACATGAGCCCCGGCTCGGTCACCGAACGCCTGCACTTCTACGCGGCCCCCTACGACGCCCCCGCCCCGCAGGCCACGCACGGTGTCGCGGCCGAGGGGGAGGACATCACCACCGTGGAACTGCGCTTCACCGACGCCCTCGCCATGATCCGCAGCGGCGCCATCGCGGACGCCAAGACCGTCGTCCTGCTCCAATGGGCCGCCCTCCACGGCCCCTTCCGCCCCGACGGCCTCGCCTGACCGGTTCAGAGCTGCGCCGTGTGGTCGGGGACGTAGGTCTGCAGATCACGCGGCGGTCGCTCGTAGCCCGTGGACGGCGGCGGCTCGGGGAGCTCCAGCACCGGTGGCGGTACCTCGTGGTAGGGGACGGACGCCAGCAGGTGGGCCATCATGTTCAGCCGCGCACGTCGCTTGTCGTCGCTCTCGACGACGTACCAGGGTGCCTCCGCGATGTCGGTGTGCACCATCATGTCGTCCTTCGCCCGGGAGTACTCCTCCCAACGCGTGATCGACTCCAGGTCCATCGGCGACAGTTTCCAGCGCCGCAGGGGATCCTCCAGGCGCCGCCGGAACCGCTCCAGCTGTACCGCGTCGCTCACCGAGAACCAGTACTTGCGCAGCAGGATCCCGTCCTCGACCAGCATCCGCTCGAAGATCGGGCACTGCCGCAGGAACAGTTGGTGTTCCTCCTTGGTGCAGAAACCCATGACGCGCTCGACCCCGGCCCGGTTGTACCAGGACCTGTCGAAGAGGACGATCTCCCCGGCGGCGGGCAGACGCTCGACGTACCGCTGGAAGTACCACTGGGTGCGCTCGCGTTCCGTCGGCTTGGGCAACGCCGCGATCCTGGCGACACGAGGGTTGAGATATTCGGTGACCCGCCGGATGGCGCCGCCCTTGCCGGCCGCGTCCCGCCCCTCGAAGACCACCACCAGCCGGGCGCCCTCGGCCCGCACCCACTCCTGCAGTTTCACCAACTCGGTCTGCAGACGCAGCAGTTCGGCTTCGTACGTCTTGCGCGGCAGCGTCTCCGGGTTCTTGTCCTTCATGGTCCCATTGTCCCCTCGGCACCGCCTTCCGGCTGGTTCAGCGCAGGCGCGGCGTACTCCTACGGCGTGAACGGTCGGTCCCCGTCGGCGGAGCACGCCGCTTCCTGGGCCGCCATGACCTCGTCGCCGTACTCGAAGGCCCAGGCGCCGAAGGCGTCGATGGGGGCCAGCAGGGTCCGGCCCAGCGCGGTGAGCTCGTACTCGACCCGTGGGGGTGCCCCGGGGTGGGCGTGCCGCTCGACCAGGCCGTTGAACTGCAGGCGCCGTAGCGTCTCGGTGAGGACCTTGGAGCTGATGCCTCCGATCCGCTCCCGGAGTTCGACCGGACGCATGGGGCCGTCGCGCAGCGCCCAGAGCACCACGGCGTTCCAGGTGTTGGAGAGCAGATCGAAGGCGAGTCGGGCGCGGCAGTCGGCGAGGAAGGCGTCGGTCGTCACGTACCACATGGTGCCCGACGGGCCCCCTAGCGTCGGAGTGAACGGTCGAAGCCGACGCGGAGAGGGAACGTGTGATGAGGATCGGTGTACTGGGCACGGGCAACATGGCCGACGCGCTCGCCACCCACTGGGCGCGGGCCGGGCACGAGGTGACCATCGGGGGACGGGACCCGCACAGGGCGGAGCGGCTTGCGTCGCGCGTCGGAGGCGGTACGAAGCCCGCCGGGCTGCGTGCGGCGGCCGAGTACGGCGACGTGGTGCTGGCCGCGCTGCCCTTCGGGGCGGGAGCGGAGGTGGTACGGGAGTTGCGCGCGGCCCTGGACGGCAAGGTGCTGCTGGACTGTTCCAACCCGGTCGGGCCGGGCTTCCGGCTGCTGACGGAGGGCGGACCCTCGGCGGCCCGGCGACTGGCCGCGGCAGCACCGGGAGCCCATGTGGTCAAGGCCTTCAACCTCTGCCACGAGGACGTGTGGCGCATGCGCCCGCCCGTCTTCGACGGCAGGCCGCTGGCCGTTCCGGTCTGCGGCGACGACGAGACGGCCCTCGCACGCGTCCGCGAGCTGGTGCGGGACGTCGGCTGCGCACCCGTGGCCGGCGGTGGTCTCGAACGCGCCGGGCTCCTGGAAGCGACCGCCGCGCTGTTCATCGGGCTGTGGGTCGGCGAGGGGGCGGACGCCCAGGCGATCGCCCCGCCACTGGCCTACGCGACCGGCCCCGGCCACCCGGAGACGGAGGGCGGCGGCGCACCGTAGTTTCGATGGCGGTCGTATTATGGCCTGACCGTATCGAAGCCACCCCGAGGAGTCACCGTGGCCCGCCCCCGCACCGCCGCACGGACAGTGGAGCACCCCGACCTGTCGGAGGTGTCCCTGCAGCAGGTCCTGGAGGCGCTCGTGGACCCGGTGCGGCGGCTGGTGGTGTCCCAGCTGGACCGGGCGGGCGAGGACATGAGCTGCGGCACGTTCGAGGCGCCGGTGTCGCTGTCGACGCTGACCCACCACTTCAACGTGCTGCGCGAGGCGGGCGTGATCCGCCAGTACTACGTGGGGACGACGAAGTTGAACACCCTGCGCACGGACGAGATGGAGCAGCGGTTCCCCGGTCTGCTGTCGGCCGTGCTGGCCGCCTCCGCCGCGGAGGGGGAGGCGGGCGGGGCCTGAGGTCCTCACTCTCTCGTCGACCGCACCTTCGACCTCACGGGCACCTGCGCGGCGGTGTGTTCCAGCAGCATCTCCAGCGCGGCCGGATAGGCACTGTGCGGCATGCGCCGGGCGAGGAGCTGGGCCGTGGCGGCGATGTTGGGGTGGGACTCGGCGGGCAGCCGGGCGTACGCGGTGTGCCACATCTCCTCGTCCTGCGCACGCGCCTCGTCCGCCAGGGCCAGGGAGCCGGCGTCGAGGGCGGCGAAGGCGAGACTCTGGTCGATGAACGCGTGGTAGACGCGCACGGCCACCGGGTCGGGCAGCCCGGCGCCGCGCAGGATGCCGAGGATGGTCTCGTCCACCGCGATCTCGCGCGGCCGGCCGGTGACCCGGCTGGCGGTGAGCAGGGCGGCCTGGGGGTGGGCGAGGTAGGCGGCGTGGATGGCCCGGCCCAGGGCGCGTAGGTCCGTGCGCCAGTCCCCGGTGGCCGTCCAGCTGCCGAGCGCCCGGCCCATCAGCTCGTCCCCGATGGCCCGGGTCAGATCGTCCATCCCGCCGAAGTAGCGGTACAGGGTGCTGGGATCGGCGCCCAGGGCCGCCCCCAGACGGCGGGCCGTCAGCCCGGTGCTGCCGTGCTCGCGCAGCACCCGCAGGGCGGTGTCCACGATGATCGCCTCGGACAGCACGGTGCCCGTGCGCGTGGGCCGCCGCCGACGACGTGCCGTCTCCGGCACCACCTGCTTCGCCACGTCGCCCGCCTCCTGCGCCGCCCATCCAGCTGTGCCCAACCCTTATGCCAACAGGGTTGACCTTATATCCCCGCATCCCGTTGCATCGAGCCGTGTCCGGAGGCGCCTGTCTCCTGGACGGACGGAAGAAAGGTGCGTGACATGCGCGTACTCCTCGTGGGCGCGGGCGGCGTCGGAACGGCTGTCACCCGGATCGCGGCTCGTCGTGACTTCCTCACCCACATGGTCGTCGCCGACTACGACCTCGCCCGAGCCGAGGCCGCCGTCGCGGCGCTGGGGGAGCGGGGCGCCCGGTTCGGTGCGCGGCGGCTGGACGCCTCGGACCAGGACGCGGTCCGCCGGCTGCTCACCGACGAGCGATGCGACGTCCTGCTCAACGCCACGGATCCCCGGTTCGTGATGCCGCTGTTCCGGGCCGCCCTGGAGGCGGGCGCGCACTACCTGGACATGGCGATGTCACTGTCCGCGCCGCACGGCTCGCGCCCGTACGAGGACTGCGGGGTGAAGCTCGGGGACGAGCAGTTCGCGCTGGCCCGGCGCTGGGAGGAGGCCGGACGGCTGGCGCTGGTGGGCATGGGCGTCGAGCCGGGCCTGTCGGACGTCTTCGCCCGGTACGCGGCCGACGAACTCTTCGACGACATCGAGGAGATCGGCGTCCGCGACGGTGCCGATCTGACCGTCGAGGGCCATGACTTCGCACCGTCCTTCAGCATCTGGACGACCATCGAGGAGTGCCTCAATCCGCCGGTGGTCTACGAGAAGGACCGCGGCTGGTTCACCACCGCTCCGTTCAGCGAACCCGAGGTCTTCGACTTTCCCGAGGGCATCGGTCCGGTGGAGTGCGTCAACGTCGAACACGAGGAGGTGCTGCTGATCCCCCGCTGGGTGGACGCCCGCCGGGTCACCTTCAAGTACGGGCTCGGCGCCGACTTCATCGCCAAGTTGAAGACCCTGCACGAACTGAACCTGGACGCGACGGCCGAGGTGACCGTACGCGGGGACGACGGACCGGTACGGGTGTCCCCGCGGGACGTCGTGGCCGCCTGCCTGCCCGACCCGGCCGGCCTGGGCGACCGCATGACGGGCAGGACCTGCGCCGGTACCTGGGTCAAGGGCACGAAGGACGGGGCGCCGCGCGAGGTGTACCTGTACCACGTGGTCGACAACCAGTGGTCGATGCGCGAGTACGGCTCCCAGGCCGTCGTCTGGCAGACGGCGGTCAACCCGGTCGTCGCCCTGGAACTGCTGGCCGCCGGCACCTGGTCCGGCAAGGGCGTTCTCGGCCCGGAAGCCCTGCCGCCGCGCCCGTTCCTGGACCTGCTCACCGAGTACGGCTCGCCCTGGGGACTGCGCGAGCAGGGCTGACCCCTCACGGGGTCCGGTTCAGCGGCCGAGCGCGTTCTTCAGCTCCTGCTTGGTCATCGAGGAGCGCCCGTGGATGTCACGCTTCCTGGCCTCCTCGTACAACTCGTCCTTCGTAGGGCCCTCCGCGCCGCTGTGCGAGCGCTGGCCGCCCCGCTCGTACGCCGACTTCGGGTCACGGGTGGATGTCCGGCCGGCCCGCTCGGACTCGCCCGACCTGGCCCGTTCCTTGTTCACGGTGCGTGCCGCGATCTCCTCGGCCCGCTCCGTGGACTCACCGCGCTCCAGCGCGCTCTTCTTGATGTGCTCGAACTGGCGCTCACGCTTCGCGCTCGATCCCGCAGGCATGACAGCCCCTTCCTGTCGGCCGCACGGGTACCCCGGCGGGAGGCGCATCACGCCGGCGTCAGCTCCCGCATGCGGGCTCGACGCGGATGACGATGGACTTCGTGGCGGGGGTGTTGCTGATCTCGGCCGTCGCATCCAGCGCGACCAGCGTGTTCGCCTCCGGGTAGTAAGCGGCGGCGCAGCCGCGGGGCGTGGGATAACGGACGGCGCGGAAGCCGGGCGCCCGGCGCTCGCCGTCGGGGTTGACGCTGACGAGGTCGACCAGGTCGCCGTCGTGGAGGTGGAGTTCGCGCAGGTCTTCCTGGTTGAGGAGGACGACCCGCCGCCCGCCGCTGATGCCGCGGTAGCGGTCGTCGAAGCCGTAGACGGTGGTGTTGAACTGGTCGTGCGAGCGCACCGTCGTCAGCAGCAGGTGTCCCTCGGGGACCTCGGCCGCGGTCGGCGGGTTGACCGTGAAGTGCGCCTTGCCGCTGTCCGTGGGGAAGGTACGGGAGTCGCGCGGGGCGCGGGGGAGCATGAAGCCGCCGGGCTGCCGGACGCGCTCCTCGAAGGCGTGGAATCCGGGGACGACGTGCTCGATGTGGCGGCGGATCACGGCGTAGTCGTCGCGCATGGCGCGCCAGCCGAGGCCGTCGCCGAACAGCGCGCGGCCGAGGCCGGCGACGATCGCGACCTCGCTGCGCAGGTGCGGTGACCCGGGAGGGAGCCGTCCGTGCGAGGCGTGCACCATCGCCATGGTGTCCTCGACGGTGACGAACTGCTCGCCGCATGCCTGCCGGTCGCGCTCCGTACGGCCGAGGCAGGGCAGCAGCAGGGCCTCGGTGCCGTGGCAGAGATGGGACCGGTTCAGTTTGGTCGCGACGTGGACGGTGAGCGCGCAGTTGGCCAGTGCGGCCTCGGTGACCTGTGTGTCGGGGGTGGCCGAGGCGAAGTTGCCGCCGAGGCCGATGAAGATGTCGACCTCGCCGTCACGCATGGCCCGGATCGAGTCGACGGTGTCCAGGCCGTGGGCGCGGGGCGGGTCGAAGCCGAACTCGTCGCGGAGCCGGTCGAGGAACGCGTCCGGCATCCGCTCCCAGATGCCCATGGTGCGGTCGCCCTGGACGTTGCTGTGGCCGCGGATCGGTGCGGGTCCGGTGCCGGGGCGTCCGATGTTTCCGCGCAGCAGCAGGAAGTCGACGATCTCGCGGAGGGTGGCGACCGCGTTGCGGTGCTGGGTGAGGCCCATCGCCCAGCAGACGACCACCCGGTCGGCGGCGATCACCTCGTCGGCGACCGCCTCGATACGGCGCCGGGACAGACCGCTCAGCGTCTCGATCCGCGACCAGGCCAGGGCCCGCCAGGCGGCCACGGCGGCCTCGAAGCCGTCGCAGTACCGGTCGATGAAGTCGTGGTCGAGGACGGAGCCCGGCCGGGCGTCCTCCCGGTCGATCAGAGCCCGGTTCAGGCCCGCGAACAGGGCCAGGTCGCCGTTGACGCGCACCGGGAGGTGGCGGTCGGCGAGCCGCGTGCCCGGGCCGATCAGTCCGCGTGCGGTCTGTGGGTTGTGGAAGCGGCCGAAACCGGCTTCGGGGAGCGGGTTGGCGGCGATGATCCGGGCGCCGCGCCGTTTCGCCCGTTCCAGCGCGGTGAGCATACGGGGGTGGCTGGTGCCGGGGTTCTGGCCCACGATGATGATCAGGTCGGCGTGCTCGGTGATGTCGTCGTACGAGATCAGGCCCTTTCCGGCGCCGAGGGTCTCGGTCAGGGCCGCGCCGCTCGACTCGTGGCACATGTTCGAGCAGTCCGGCAGGTTGTTGGTGCCGAAGCGGCGCGCGAGCAACTGGTAGAGGAAGGCCGCCTCGTTGCTCGTGCGGCCGCTGGTGTAGAAGGCGGCGCGGTTCGGATCGTTCAGGTCACGCAGTCGGGCGGCGGTGAGTTCGAACGCGTCGTCCCAGGTGATGGGCGTGTAGTGGGCGGCACCGGGGGCGAGGTGCATCGGCTGGGCGAGCCGGCCCTGGGACTCCAGCCAGTGACCGTCCCGTTCCCGCAGCTCGGCCACGGAGTGCTCGGCGAAGAAGGTGGCGTCGACCCGTTTGCGGGTGGCCTCCCAGGCGATGGCCTTCGCGCCGTTCTCGCAGAACTCCGCGGCCTTGCGGTGCTCCGGACCGGGCTCGCCCCACGCGCAGCTCGGGCAGTCGAATCCGTCGACGTGGTTCACCGACAGCAGCGTCAGCAGACTCCGTCTCGGCCCCATCTCCGCGAGGGAGTAGCGCACGGATTCGGCGATGCCGTGCACGCCGACGCTGGACCTCCGCGGGCCCGAGGCGCGTGTGCCGCTCGGATCGGTCGGTTGCTCAGCCATGGCTGCCTCCGTCGCCCATGCTGCCACGTCTGCCCGCGTGGGCCAGTGGAGCCGGAGGGGCCGCACGGCCGGGGTGCGTCAGGCCCGGGTGCCGGATCCGAGGGTCGGGCCGGCGGTGGTCCTGCCGTGCCTGCCGTGCGGACGGGCGTTCCTGCGGTGGTGTGCCGCTCCGCCGACCATCATGGCCATGCCCAGGCAGAAGATGAGCGCCAGGGCGAGGCCCGAGCAGAAGAGGGCGAGCGGGCTGAGGGTGGCGATGTCGTGGCCGAGCACCGACACGGTGTGGACCGGGCCGCCGGCCAGGTTGTCGCTGATCGCCAGGGCCGTGAAGGCGCCCGTCGCGACGATGAGGAGCAGTCCGAGGAACAGCATCCGATTCATCTCCTCAAGGAGTCGTCCTTGAGTACCGGGTACCTGATACACCGCGCCTTACACGGCGGTTACGGCGGTACGCCACGGCTGAGGGAGCCGTCGTGCCCGTGCCGCCGCCGCTAGGCGACCCGGAACTGTTCCGCCTCGGCCCTCCGCAGGGTCAGTCCGTGCCCGGGGCCCTGCTCCGGCTGGACCGTCCCGCCGGTGGGGTCCAACGCGCCGTCGAAGAACAGCGACTCGATCCGCACGTGGTCGTGGAACCACTCGATGTGCCGGAGGTTGGGCACGGCGGCGGCCGCGGCGGCATGGGCGTTCGGGGCACAGTGGGCGGACACCTCCAGACCGTGGGCGTGGGCGAGGGCGGCGATCCGGAGGAAGTCGGTGATGCCGCCGCAGCGCGTCGCGTCGATCTGGAGACAGTCCACGGCACCCGCCGTGATCATGCGCGCGAAGTAGGGAGGGTCGTAACCGTATTCACCGGCGGTCACCTCGCACGGCAGGGTGTCGCGGAGCAGCCGCAGACCGATGAGGTCGTCCGAGGACACGGGCTCCTCGAACCAGCTGACGCCGTACTCGGTGAGACCGTCCCCGACGCGCAGCGCCTGCTTGCGGGAGTAGGCGCCGTTGGCGTCGACGTACAGCTCGGCCTCGGGACCGATGGCCCGGCGGGCCGTACGGACCCGGGAGAGGTCCCAGAGGGCCTCGTGACCCCAGTCCCCGCCGATCTTGATCTTGACGCGGGGGATGTGCTGCCCGTGCACCCAGTCGCTCAGCTGCTCGGCGAGACGGCGGTCGTGATAGGTCGTGAACCCGCCGCTGCCGTACACCGAGACGTGGGTGCGGGCCGCGCCCAGGAGGCTGACGAGGGGGAGCCCGAGCAGGCGTGCCTTGAGGTCCCACAGGGCGATGTCCAGCGCCGAGATCGCGCACGCGGTGATCCCGGGGCGGCCCGCGTTCCGCACCGACCTGCACATCGCGTCGTGCAGGGCCGGTATGTCCAGGGCGTCATGGCCCTCGACCAGCGGCGCGAGGTGCTCCCCGAGCATCAGTCCGACGGCGGCCGGACCGTACGTCCAGCCCGTGCCGGTGGCATCACCGGCCGCGACCTCGGCGATCACCATGGTCGTCGAGTCCCAGGCCAGTGTGCCGTCGGCCTCGGGGCCGTCGGTCGGCACCGTGTACACGGACACGGAGGGTCGGCGAAGTTTCATCGCGCACCTGCACGGAGTTGACATCAGTCGAGGGGAAGCTGCGGCAGCACCTTCGTACGGTAGAAGTCGAAGAACCCACGTTGATCGGGGCCGATCTGGGTGACGTAGGTCCGGTCGAATCCGGCCTCGGCGAAGGCGTTCAGCGCGGCCAGATGGGCGTCCACGTCGTCCCCGCACACCACGTTGTCGCGGACCATCCGCTCCGTGACGAGCGGCTCCAACTGTTCGAAGTGGCGGGGGGAGGGCAGTGTCTGCGCCGTCTCGCCGGGCAGCAGTTCGTTGAACCACAACCGGCGGGCCGTGCGCACCGCCTCATCGCGATCGGTGCCGTAGCAGACCTTGGTGCCGCCGCTGATCGTCTTGCCGGCGCCACCGGCCTTCAGGAACGGGGACACCAGCGACTCGTCGGGGACCGTGTGGAGGCGGGCGTTCTCCACCCTGTAGTGGGGGCCGTCGTGGCTGACCTCTTCACCGGAGAACAGCCGGCGCATCACCTGGATCGCCTCCTCCAGCATCTCCAGCCGCACGCTCGTGGGCGGCCACGGCCCGCCGAGAATGTGCTCGTTGAGCGCCTCGCCCGAGCCGACACCCAGGCGGAAGCGGCCGCCCGTCATTGTCGCGCAGGTCACGGCCGTCTCCACGGGCAGCGACACCGCTTCGGAGAGCGTGCCGATCACCGACCGGACGAAGGGACTCTGGCCCTGGGCGTCGTTCCACGGGTGATAGTGGTCGGAGATCCACAGTGACCGGAAGCCGGCCTGTTCGGCGGTCCGCGCCTGCTCGATCAGATCGTCCGGTGCGAATTCCTCGCACGAGAGGAAGTATCCGTACTCGGGCACGGGCGATCACCTCCACCACCGAGAGCGAACCCGGGACCCCTTTCGAGTAACCGGCATAGCGGGCCGGAAACAAATAAGACGTGCTCCGGAGGCGATTCCTTCCCCGGAGCACGCCTTTCTTCCGACCGGTGTCACCACCGATACCAGCGAGCCCTGCCGCCACCCGCCGCTCCCCGTACCAGGAATCCCAGCAGCCACACCACAAGGACGGCCAGGGCGATCCACCAGAGCATCTTCACCGCGAATCCGACGCCGAACAGAATCAATGCCAGGAGAAGTACGAGAAGGATGGGAATCATGAGATGAACCTCCTGACGTCCGGGTATCCCCGAATACGACGATCAGGCATGTTTAGTGTCCGGACTCGAGGGCAAATGGACAAATAGAGTGTTTCGGACAGGAGGCACATCCGTGGGAGCGACGTATCCGTCGCCCGGATGCGGCCGTCCGAAACGCGGTCGCAGTCCACGGTGATCGTTCATCCCTCGCGCCAGAGAGGTGCGATGCACCATGCCAACCCATACGAGCGCCCAGCATCATCCACATGACGACGCCCCCGATACGGAGCAGGCGTTCCGCCGACTCGTCGCGTTGCCTACGGGTTCCCAGCGGGACGCCCTCCGTGAAGAGCTGGTCGAGGCCTGGCTGCCGATGGCCGAGCGTATCGCGGGCCGGTTCCGCAGCCGCGGCGAGAGCTTCGAGGACCTGCGCCAGGTCGCGGCCCTCGGGCTGGTCAAGGCGATCGACCGCTACGACCCCGGGCGCGGCAACGCCTTCGAGAGTTTCGCCGTTCCGACGGTGACGGGAGAGATCAAGCGGCACTTCCGTGACCACATGTGGACCGTGCATGTGCCGCGCCGGGTCCAGGACCTGCGCAACCGGGTGCGCGCCGCCTGCCAGGACCTGTCCCGCAGCGCTTCGGACCGCTTGCCCAGCGTCAGCGAGATCGCCGAGCGGGCCGAGCTGAGCGAGGAGGACGTCCAGGTGGGGCTCGAGGCGCTGGAGAGCTTCAGCGCGCTGTCCCTCGACGCCGAGGTCCCCGGCAGTGACGGCGGGTACTCGCTCGGCGACGCGCTGGGCGCGTGTGACCCGGCCCTCGACATCGTCGTGGACCGCGAGTCCGTCAAGCCCCGTCTGGAAGCCCTGCCCGAGCGCGAACGGGCCATCCTGTACATGAGGTTCTTCAAGGACATGACCCAGAGCCGCATCGCCGAGCAGCTCGGCATCTCCCAGATGCACGTCTCACGCCTGATCAACCGCTGCTGCCACCAACTGCGCGACGAGGTCCTGCAGGACGTCGCCTAGCGCCGCGGGATCCGGTGCCGGGGCAGGAACCGGTGCCGGGCCGCCGCCACAGCGGCTGCCGTCGCCGCGAGCCCGGTGAGGGCGAGCGCGTCGTGATGCCGTGAGGCCCACGCCTGCGGCGCGCGCGGTGCGGCTCGCTCGCCGAAACGGCCGTGCGCGCCGAAGTCCCGCCCGCCGCCGCCGTCCAGCGGCCGCCACAGGTTGCCCGGAGCGCCGGGCGGCTCGGGCTCGTCGGTCATCTGGGAGGCGTAGCCGGTGCGGGCGAGATACCGGTCGAGGAGCCCGGGAGCCACGGCGTTGGCGAGCAGTGTGCCCACGGTGCTCGCGCCCACCCAGTACTCACGACGGCGCGGATGATCGGCCGCGTGCACGACCGCACGGGCGGCCACCTCGGGCTGGTAGATCGGCGGAACGGGCTGCGGCCGGCGCGGCATCCGGTTCGACGACCACTCGAACTGCGGTGTGTTGAGGGCGGGCAGCTGGACCATGGTCACCGACACCCCGCTGCGGCGGTGCAGCAGCTCGCAGCGCAGCGCCTCGTTCCAGCCCTGGATCGCGTGCTTGGCGCCGCAGTACGCGGACTGCAGGGGGATACCCCGGTAGGCGAGCGCCGAGCCGACCTGGACGACGGCACCGTGGCCGCGCGGCAGCATCCGGCGCAGCGCGGCCTGTGTGCCGTACACGTAACCGAGGTAGCAGACCTCGGTGACCCGGCGGAACTCGTCCGGCTCGATGTCGGTGAACTCGGCGAACACCGTGGTGAAGGCGTCGTTGACCCAGATGTCGATCGGGCCCAGTTCGCGTTCGGCCCGCGCCGCCGCCTCCTCCACCGCGCGCGGGTCGGCCACGTCTGCCTCCAGCGGCAGCGCCGTACCTCCGGCGTGGCGTACCTCGGCGGCCACCGCGGCCAGCCCGGTGCGGCCGCGGGCCACGAGCGCCACGCGGTCTCCGCGCGCGGCGAACGCCCGGGCGGTGGCCCGGCCGACGCCTCCACTGGCGCCGGTGACCACGACGACCCGCGGGCTGTGCGAGGTACGCCCCGGCCGCAGGAACATGAGCGCTGCCTTTCCTGTCCGCCGTCAGCCGAGCGACGACCGGTGCGAGGACCGGCGCGATTCCTCGCCGTGGCGCGGATGTCCGCGGTGGGTGTGTGCGCGCTTGCGCGCGCCGGGCAGGAACTCCTGGACCTTGGCCTTGAAGCCCTGCCGGACCACGGCCTCGCGCTCGACGTCGCCCTTGAAGACGGCCTTCGCGGTGGACTCCATCTGGTCCCATGTCGCGTGCGGCGGGATCGGCGGCACGGAGGGGTCGGTGAGGAACTCGACCAGCGCGGGGCGATCCGCCGCCAGCGCCGCCTGCCAGGCGTCGAGGACGCCGTCCGGCTTCTCCACCCGGATGCCCAGCAGGCCGAGCGACCTGGCGAACTCCGCATAGGACACGTCAGGGATCGACTGGGACGGCACGAACTGCGGGGAGCCGCCCATCGCCCGCAGCTCCCAGGTGACCTGGTTCAGGTCGTGGTTGTTCCACACCGCGACCACCAGACGCGGATCGCTCCAGGCGCCCCGGTACTTCTCCGCGGTGATCAGCTCCGCCATCCCGTTCATCTGCATCGCGCCGTCGCCGACCAGCGCGATCGCCGGACGGTCCGGGTGCGCGAACTTCGCGCCGATCGCGTACGGCACACCGCAGCCCATGGTGGCCAGCGTCCCCGACAGCGACGCTCGCATCGACCCACGCAGACGCAGGTGGCGGGCGTACCAGTTGGCCACGGAGCCCGAGTCCGAGGTGATGATCGCGTCGTCGGGCAGCAGCGGGTCGAGCGACCACGCCACGAACTCCGGATTGATCGGGTCGGCGGACTGCTCGGCGCGCCGCGTCATCACCCCGCGCCAGCGTTCGTTGCCGGCGATGATCCGCTCCTGCCACGCGCGGTCCTTCTTGTGGCGCAGCAGGGGCAGCAGCCGCGACAAGGTGGCATGGGCGTCACCGATCAGATTGACCTCGTACGGATAGCGCATGCCGACCATGTGCGGGTCGATGTCGATCTGCACCGCCCTGGCCTGGCCGAACTCGGGCATGAACTGGGTGTACGGGAAGCTCGAACCGATCGTCAGCAGCGTGTCGCAGTCCCGCATCAGCTCGTACGACGGGCGCGTCCCCAGCAGCCCGATCGCCCCGGTGACATACGGCAGTTCGTCGCTGAGGACGTCCTTGCCGAGCAACGCCTTCGCCACGCCGGCACCCAGCGTCTCCGCGACACGCTCGACCTCGTCGGCGGCGTTCGCCGCGCCCTGGCCGACGAGCATCGCGACCTTCTCGCCGGCGTTGAGGACCTCGGCGGCGTGGCGCAGCGCGTCCTCGTCCGGCTGGGGAGCGAACCGCTCGCAGCCGAGGCTGGAGGGGACCATCTTGAAGGCATGGGTGGGCGGCGAGTAGTCCAGCTCCTGGACGTCGGCCGGGACGATCACGGCCGTCGGGCAGTGGCGGGTCCAGGCGGTACGGATCGCCCGGTCGAGCACGTTCGGCAGCTGCTCGGGCACGTTGACGGTCTCGACGTACTCCGACGCCACGTCCTTGAACAGCGTGTGGAGGTCGACCTCCTGCTGGTAGGAACCGCCCATGGCGCTGCGGTTGGTCTGCCCCACGACCGCCACGACCGGCACATGGTCGAGCTTGGCGTCGTACAGCCCGTTGAGCAGGTGGATGGCGCCCGGGCCCGACGTCGCCGCGCACACGCCCACGCGCCCGCTGAACTTCGCGTAGCCGACGGCCTCGAACGCGGACATCTCCTCGTGCCGGGACTGGATGAAGCGCGGCTGGTTCTCGGCGCGGCCCCACGCGGCCAGCAGCCCGTTGATGCCGTCGCCGGGATATCCGAAGACGCAGTCCACGCCCCACTCGCGCAGGCGCTCCAGGATGTGGTCGGACACCTTGGTGCTCATGGCCTCCTCCTCGTCAGTGCCGGTCGCCGCCGGACAGCCGGCGGCGAGCACGACCGGGATGCATGTGCGGAGTAACCCTCGGGCGCGCCGGGAAACCTCCCGCGGCACCCGGTGTCACCGTCACTCCAGGTCGGCGAGACTCCGTTGTGCCCTGCCGAGGGAGCGGCGGCAGCGGCTCAGGTCCTTCCACGGGTTGCCGTGCCGGTTCAGGCGCTCGGGGAGGGTACGCAGGGTCCACCGCCGCGGGCTCAGCTCCGGGTCGTCGAGCTCCTCCCAGTCCAGCGGGGTGGCGACCGGGGCGTGCGGGCGGGCGCGTACGGCGTAGGGGGCGACCGAGGTCTGGGCGTAGGCGTTGCGCTGGGTGTCCAGGTAGAGGCGGCCCCGGCGCTTGTTCTTGCGGGCCTCGGTCGTCAGCCGGTCGCTGTGCCGTGCGGCGAGCACGTCCGCGACACCGCGGGCGAAGTGCCGCGCGGTGTCGAAGTCCGTGTGCCGGTCGAGCGGGACCAGCAGATGCAGGCCGCGCGAGCCCGTCGTCATCAGCGCGGGCCGCAGCCCCAGTTCGGTGAGCAGATCGCCCAGCTTGTGCGCGCCCCACCGGACGTTGTCGAAGCCGTCGTTCGCGCCCTCGGGCGGGTCGAGGTCGAAGACCAGCCGGTCGGGGCAGTCCAGACAGTCCGCCGGGCTCAGCCAGGGATGCGGGGTGATGCACGCCTGGTTGGCGAGGTAGACGAGGGTGGCCGTGTCGTCGCAGACCGCCATGGTGAGGCTGCCGCCCTCCTTGGGCACCCGCACGGTACGGATCCAGTCGGGGAAGTAGTCGGGAACGTCCTTGTGGTAGAAGGACTTTCCGCCGTATCCGTCCGGATACCGCTCCATGACCAGCGGCCGGTCCTTGAGATGGGTGAGCATCGGGCGGGCGACGGCGCGGTAGTAGTCGATCAGCTCGGCCTTGGTGATGCCGTCGTCCGGGAACAGCTCCTTGTCGGGGTTGGACAGCGGCACCCGGCGGTCGCCGACCCGTATCTCGTCCTCGGTCCTCGCCCTGGTACTCATGACGTCTTCCTCTTGCCGTCCCCGGGCCGCTCGCGCACCACGTCCTTCGCGGACTTGTCGGTGCGCAGCCCGACGAACCGCGGATGGCGCAGCTTTCCGTCACCGGTCCACTCCGTGAACCCGATCTCGGCGACCAGCCGCGGCCGTGTCCAGTGGGAGCCGCGCTCACGGGGCCGGTCCGCGAACGGGCATTGCTCACTCTTCACGCGGTCCAGGCGGGCGCGCAGCTCGTCCAGGGGCGTGCGGTCGTAGCCGGTGCCGACCTTGCCCGCGTAGACGAGCCGCTGTTTCTCGTAGTAACCGACCAGCAGCGCACCGAAGTCGGTCCGGCTGCCCCGGGGGTCGGTGAAGCCGCCGATCACCAGCTCCTGGCGTCGGTCGCACGTGAACTTCAGCCACCGTGTCGAACGGCGCTGCTCGTAACGGCTGTCCGCGCGTTTGGCGATGAGCCCCTCCCAGCCCCGCTCGCAGGCCTGGCGCAGACAGGCCTCGCCGTCGGCGTTGCGGTGCGGGGTGAGACGCAGCGGGGCGGACACGTTCAGGGCGCGGCGCAGCAGGGCCTTGCGGGTGCGCAGCGGCAGTCCGGTCAGGTCGTGGCCCGCCAGGTACAGCACGTCGAAGACGTAGTACGTCACCGCCACCCGGCTGGCGAGGGCCGTGCGCCGGTCGCGGATCCCGATGCGCTGCTGCAGCCGCGCGAAACTGGTACGTGAGCCCTCGAAGGCCACGATCTCGCCGTCCACCAGGAAGTCGTCGCACTCCTGGCGGGCCAGCGCGTCGGTGATCTCGGGGTAGGTGTCGGAGAGCGACTGACCGCTGCGGGAGAGCAGCCCCGCGCGGGCGCCGTCGCGCAAACCCGGACAGCGTTCGCCGTCGAGCTTGCGCTCGAAGATCCACTGCGGGTCGGAGAAGTACCGCTCGGTCAGCGTGGCGAGCATCGGTCTCGGGTCGTCGGGCCGGGCCGCCCGTCGCAGTGCCGCCCGCTCCTCGGTCGGCACGGCGTCGAACAGGTCCGTCACCGGCGCGGAGACGGTCATCCGGATCCACTCCTTCCACCGGGAGAACAGTCGGCCGCCCCCTGCGAGTGCCCACAGGACCGGGCCGCATGCCGGGGCACCGCACGCTGCCGGAGACCTACACGGTCATGGCCACGAGCAGCACCGCCACCCCCACGGCGAGCCAGGCGACGTAGTCACCGAGGTGCCCCGAGTGCAGCTGGCGCAGCGGCACGACGACGCGCCGCCCCACGGCCTCGCAGACCGCCCCGACCCGGGCCGCGAGGGGCGAGCGCAGCGCGGGTCCCCAGACGGCGGCCGCCGCGAGGAGTGCCGCCAGCACGGTCGAGGCGAGCGCGAGGAGCACGCCCTCGGCGCTCCAACCGACGTCGGGCACCGGGGAGGACGGCGCGACGGGGCGGCCGTAGACCGCCGCGGTGTAGGCGGTGCGGTCGGTGAACTGCCGTGCGGCGCGGGCGAGAGCGGCACCGAGACCGGGCAGCAGCCCGACGGCGAGCGCGCCGGCCAGCAGGACGGCCGGCACGGCGAGCATGGGCACGGGGATACGGCGCTGCGGAGCGCGGATCTCCGGTTCCTCACCGCCGCCGGTGGTCTCCGGCCCGGCGTACCGCTCCCGCGGCCGGGGACCGGCACCGGCGAAGATCCGGGCACCGGCGCGCAGGACGGCCGCGCCCGTGAGGGCCGACACGCACACGAACACCGCGGGCAGCCAGGGGAACCGCTCCTCGGCGGCGTGCTCGGTGACGGCCTTGCCGAGGGCCGTGCCGAACGGCGGCAGACCGGCCAGCGCCAGACCGCCGACGGCGAACAGCGCACCGGCGAACGGCAGATCACGGCCGCGCCGGTACAGCCCGTGCTCGTCGACGGAGCCGTGCCGGTCGAGCAGCACGCCGGTGGTGGCGAACAGGGCCGCCTTCACTCCCGCGTGGGCGGCGACGTACAGGGCCACACCGGCCGTCCCGGCGGGGGTGAGCAGCGCCACGCCGATGAGGAAGAGGCCGACATGGGCGACCGTGGAGAAGGCGAGCAGGCGCTTGAGGTGCCGCTGCTGCCAGCACATCACGGCACCCACCAGCGCCGTCAGCACCCCGGCCGCCACGAACGTGGCCCGCAGGTGCGGCTGCACGATGCCGTGGGGGCCGGAGAACACGACCCAGTACACGCGTACGGTGCCGTAGACGGCGAGTTCCACCATGACGCCGGAGAGCAGCATGCACACCGGGGTCGGTGCGACGGAGTGCGCGTCGGGCAGCCAGAAGTGCAGGGGCACCACCGCCGCCTTGACCAGCAGCCCGGTGACGATCAGCACGAAGGCGACCGACAGCAGGGCGTCGGAGCGGTGCCCGGCCAGCTTCACCCCGATCTGCGCGAAACCGAGTTCACCGGTGCGCGCGTACACCAGCCCGATCCCGAGCAACGAGCAGTACGCGCCGAGCGAGTTGACGACCCCGAAGACCAGGGCGCCCTGCACCGGCCGCGGATCCTCGATGCGATAACCGGTGAGCGCGTAGGCGACCGCCCCCATCAGCTCGAAGAAGACGAACGCGTCGAACAGGTCGCCGGTCAGCGCGAATCCGCACATGCCCGCCTCGAAGAGGAGGATGAGGGCGGGGAAGGTGCCCGCGTGCTCCACGGGCGGCTCGTCGAAGTAACGCCAGGAGTAGACGACGACCGCGAGGACGAGCGCGCTGGTCAGCAGCGCGAGACCGATGCCGATCCGGTCGCCGGCCAGCACGATGCCGACGCTCTCGCCGTGCACCGGGGACCAGCCGCCCAGCCACGAGACGCTGTGCCCGTCGCCGGTGCGCAGCCACAGCCAGGAGAGGCCGACGACCTCCAGCAGCGCCCAGACGGTGACCAGCGTGTCGATGGCGACACGCGGCAGCCATCTCCCGCCGACCACGAGGACGACGGCGCCCAGCAGCGGCACGGCGACGGCGAGCGGCAGCAGATCAGCGGTACGCACCATGCCCGGCCCGTCAGCCCTTCAGCCCGGTGAGGGCGTCCGGGTCGACCGTGCCGTGCCGCTTGCGGATCTGCATGGCGAGCGCGAGCAGCAGCGCCGTGACGGAGGCGCCCACCACGACGTCGGTGAGCGCGAGGGCCTGGACGACCGGGTCGACGGTACGTGTGCGCAGGGGAGTGTCGGTGAAGTACGGCGCGATGCCGCCGCGCCGGTATCCGACGGTGAGCAGCAGGACGTACGTCGACGACTGCGCCACGGCGAGACAGCCGATGGCATGGATGATGTTGCGGCTGGTGACCATGCCGTACACACCGGCGAGGAAGATCCAGCCGGCCGTGAGGAAGGGCAGGATCGTCATGTGCCGCCTCCCGGGCCCGGGTTGCGCGCCGATCTGACCTCGACGGCCTGGTCGAGGAAGGAGGCGAGCAGGACGATGACACCGGAGCCGACCTCGACGCCGACCGCCGTGTTCAGCAGCGGCACCAGGCCGCCGGAGGAGAGCTGCCCGAAGGTGCCGAGCGGCAGCACGTTCTGCAGGTAGGCGGCGCCGGTGAGCAGCCCGGCGAACCCCAGGGCCGTGAAGGCGCCCGCACCGAGGGCGTCGGCCACGTCGAGCGCGGCCAGCGGGCGGATCCGTTTCAGCACGCGGTAGTCCGCTGCCACGTACGCCATGTGCAGCCCGGTGGCGAGAATGACGCCGCCCTGGAAGCCGCCGCCCGGCGACAACTGGCCGTGCGCCACGATGTAGACGCCGGTCAGCAGCGTGACCGGCAGCATCACCAGGCCCAGCAGCCGGGTGCTGGGCAGGACCCGCCCCGCCCGCGGCCGGCCGACCCGCTCGTCACGGGTGTGGCGCAGCAGCACGATGGTCCCGAGCACCGAGGCGAACAGGATCGACTCCTCCCCGAGGGTGTCCAGCGCGCGCTGGTCGAAGTTGACCGAGGAGACCGCGTTGGCGGTGCGCTGACGGAGAGACGCCGCCACGGCGCGGGTGGCGTAGGGGTGCACCGTGGTGCCGAAGTGCGGCAGCCCGGTGCAGGCGAGCGTGTACACCACGGCGAAGACGGCGGCCGCGGTCCAGAACAGCAGGATGCGCGCGTTACGACTCATCGGCGCCCTTGTGCCTGCGGCCGTCCCGGTCGTGGTGGGGAGCCGTCGTGCGGCGCACCTTCCGTACCGTCAGCAGGATCAGCAGCGGGGTGACCGCCGTGCCGACGGCCAGCTGGGAGAGGGCCACGTCGGGCGCCTGGAGGAGGGTGAACAACACGGTGAGACACAGGCCGAGGACGGCCAGCAGCACGGCCTGGCGCACCGGATCACGGGCGAGTGCCGCGGCGGTGGCGCTCGCCGCCACCAGCACCAGCGCGACGGCGATCAGATACTCCTGGACGGCGACGGCGTTCACTCCGGGGAGTCCTTTCGCAGCAGACGTTCGTGCTGGGCCGTCGCCCTGCCGATCGCCATGGCGGTGACCGCCCCCCCGATCGCCACGATCACGGCGACGAGGAGCAGCTTGACCGCGGCACGCCCGGGGCCCGTCTCGACGGCCAGGGCGAGTGCGACGAGCGGCAGACCCACGGTGGTCGCGGGGGAGAGCGCGTGCAGACGCTGGTACGGCCGGGGGAGGGCCACCAGACCGACGGCGGACAGCAGCAGTACTCCGGTGCCGGCGACGAGCAGGACGAGCGCGCACACATGACGGGCTGTCATCTCACGCCTTCCCATGGGCCTGGGCGTCGGGGACGTCGATCGACCGTCCGCCGAGGAAACGGGCGAAGACCAGGGTTCCGGCGGGCCCGAGGACGGCGAGGACCAGACCGAGGTCGGCGAAGGAACTGCGGCCGAAGCCCTGCGCCGTCAGCAGCAGGACGGCGGTCACGACGGTGGTCGCCAGGTTGAGCCCCGCGAGCCGCTCGATCGCCGTTCCCCGGCCGGCGGCCCACAGGCACGCGGGCAGCCCCAGCGTCAGCAGGACCGCGGTCGCGAGCAGCCACGCGTTCATCGCCGCCGCCCCTCGGTGAGCACACCCTCCAGGCGCGTACGGCCCTCGGTCAGGAAGTGCGCCACGGCGGTCCGCGGGCCTCCCCCCTTCCGCTGCCGCCCGGGGACGTCGACGACGTACGCGCCGGGAGTCGACGACAGCAGGGCGCAGGCCCACGCGGCGCCCGTACCGGATCCCAGTGTCACCGTCTCCAGGCTCCCCTCGGCCGAACGGCCGCCGAGAGCACGCGCGATGACCCCGCACAGCCGGGCCAGGTCGCCGAGGACCGCGCCGGGCCACGCGAGAGCCGCCGCACCCCCTCTGCGGGTGCCGCCCGCCCCGGCCCCCGACGCCGTGTGCACCGCGCGGGCGGCGACCGCGGCGATCACCGCACCTCCCGCGGCCACGACGAGTTCGAGGGCCGAGACGGAACTGATGAACATCAGGTCGACGACGACCAGCACCGCCCACCAGGCCAGTACCTCGCCCACGGCCGTCACCGTGTGCCGCATCGCCCCTCCTCACCACCGTGCGCCGTCGCGGACCAGCAACGTGTACCGCGCACGGCGACCGCCGTGCCCCACGCACGCCGGGAAGGACGACCCGCCGGGCCGACCATCACCGTGATGGAGCATCACGACCGTGCCGCGGGTACCCACGCCCGCGGGCCTGTATCACCCGGACATCAGGTGTGCCGGCCGTGATTCCGGCGGTGGACGGCGGTCGCGGTGACGGTGCCCGCGGCGGCGAAGGCGGCACCGGCGGCGGTCAGCGCGGCGGCCCGGCGGGCATCGGCCGGCCGTGGATCCTGGCGGGGTGCGCCGAGTTTCTCCGGGCGGTCGGCGGGTGCCGTCCCGTCGAGCCCCAGGGCGAGTGCCTCGCCCAGATGCATGGCGCGCCGGCCGGTGTCGCCCTGCTCGATCTGGGTACGGCAGCTGTAGCCGTCGGCGATGACCAGCGCGGACGGAGCGGCCGCCCGGACCGCCGGGAGCAGCCCCAGCTCGCCGATCCGCATCGACAGCTCGTAGTGGCCGCGTTCGAACCCGAAGTTCCCGGCGAGACCGCAGCACCCCACGTCCAGCACCTCGGCGACGATCCCGGCCCGGCGCATCAGCTCGGTGTCCGCGTCCATGCCCAGGACCGCGTGCTGGTGGCAGTGCGGCTGCACGGAGGCGAGCCGGGCGAGGTGCGGGGGCCGCCAGTCGGGGGCCCGGTTCAGCAGCACCTCGGCCAGTGTCATCGCCTGCGCGGCCAGGCGCCGTACGTCACGGTCCTCGGGCATCAGCTCGGGGGCGTCGGCGCGGAACACGGCGGCGCAGGAAGGCTCCAGCACCACGACCGGGGTGCCGGTGTCGAGCCACGGGCGCAGGGCGCGCAGGGTACGGCGCAGCACGCGGCGCGCGGTCTTCAGCTGGCCGGTGGAGACACAGGTCAGGCCGCAGCACAGCGGTTCGGCCGGCACGGCGACGCGCAGGCCGGCGTCCCGCAGCACGCGTACCGCGGCCTGGGCGACATGGGGGTGGAAGGCGTTGCTGAACGTGTCGGGCCACAGGACGACGGCGTCCGGATCGCCCGGCCGCGGCTCCGGCGCGCCCCGCTCGCGCCACCACTGGACGAAGGACTGCTCGGCGAAGAGCGGCGCCTCGCGTTCCGCGGCCACGCCGGCGAGCCGTTTGCCGGCGTCGGACAGCACCGGCGCGTGCAGCAGCGCGTTGACGGTGCGCGGCCCCACCCGGGACAGCAGGGCCCACAGCGGCAGCCAGCCGAGGGCGTAGTGGGCGGCGGGCCGCGGCCGTCCGGCGTAGTGGTGGGCGAGGAACTCGGCCTTGTAGGTGGCCATGTCGACGCCGACCGGGCAGTCGGACTTGCACCCCTTGCAGGCCAGACAGAGGTCGAGCGCGTCCCGTACCTCGGGCGAGCGCCAGCCACCGTGGACCGGCGAGTCGGGGTGGCCGCCCAGCATCTCGAACAGCAGCCGGGCCCGGCCACGCGTCGAGTGCTCCTCTTCGAGCGTGCCACGGTAGGAGGGGCACATCACTCCGCCCGCGCGGCTGCGGCACTGTCCGATGCCGACGCACCGCAGCACGGCCCGGCCGAAGCTGCCGTCGTCGTCGGGGTAGCGGAAGTACGTGGTGGGGTCGGCCGGATGCCACCGCGCCCCCAGCCGCAGATCCGCGTCGAGCGGACGCGGCCGGACGACCTTGCCGGGGTTCATCCTGTCGCCAGGATCGAAGAGCGCCTTGAACTCGCCGAACGCGCCCACCAGTCGCTCGCCGAACATGCGCGTCAGCAGCTCGCCGCGGGCCTGCCCGTCGCCGTGCTCGCCCGACAGCGAGCCGCCGTAGGAGCCGACCAGATCGGCGGCGCGTTCCAGGAAGCGCCGGAAGTCCGCGACGCCGTCGGCGGAGCGCAGGTCGAAGGGGATGCGGGTGTGGACACAGCCCTGCCCGAAGTGCCCGTACAGGGACGACAGTCCGTAGCCGAACTCGGTGAACAGGGCCTCCAGGTCCCGCAGATAGGCGCCCAGCCGTTCCGGCGCGACCGCGGAGTCCTCCCAGCCCTCCCAGGTCTCGCGGTCGTCCGACGGCCGCGCGGTGACACCGAGCCCGGCCTCGCGCGCCTTGAGCATCTGCTCCTCGCGGGCGGGATCGTCGCTGAGGGCGACGGAGGTGTCGTGCGTGTCCCGGCCGATCGCGCGCAGCAACGCGTGGGCCTGGTCGTCGGCCTGCTCGGTGGAGTCGCCGGAGAACTGCAGCAGGAGCCAGCTGTCACCGCCCGGGAAGCGGTCGAGGGAGTCCAGGTAGGCGCGTTCCTTCCGCATCAGCTGGGCCATCCGGCCGTCGATCGCCTCGAGCATCGTGGGGGAGCAATGCTCCAGCAGTCGGGGGACGTCGTCGGCGGCCGTGAAGATGTCGGGGTAGCCGAGCACGAGGGTCGCCTCGGCGGCCGGGACCGGGACCAGGTCGAGTTCGGCGCGCAGTACGGCGACGAGCGTGCCCTCGCTGCCGGTCAGCGCGCGGGCGACGTCGAAGCCGTGCTCGGGCAGCAGCGCGTCCAGGTTGTAGCCCGAGACCCGGCGCGGGATGCGCGGGAAGCCGTGGCGGATGTCGGCCAGACTCCGGTCGGTGATCTCCCGCATGCCCCGGTACAGCTCGGCCCGCCGGCCACCGGCGGCGAGGATCTCCTCGTACTCCTCGCGCGGGGTGGGGCCGGTCCAGCAGCGCAGACCGTCGTAGGTGAGGACCTCCAGCCGGCGTACGTTGTCGGCGGTCTTGCCGTACGCCTGCGCGGTGGCGCCGCACGCGTTGTTGCCGATCATGCCGCCGAGCGCGCACTGGCCATGGGTGGACGGCTTGGGGCCGAACTTCAGGCCGTGCGGCGACAGTTGTCGGTTGAGCTCGTCCAGGACGATCCCGGGTTCGACGACACAGGTGCGCCGGCCCGCGTCCACGGAGAGGAGGCGGTGGCAGTACTTGGTCCAGTCGACGATCACGGCGTGGTTGGTGCACTGCCCGCCGAGCGAGGTCCCACCGCCCCGGGAGAGCACCGGCAGGCCGTACTTGGCGCAGACTCCGATCGCCTCCGCCCCCGCCTCCACGGTGCGTGGCACCACGACACCGACCGGCGGCCGGCGGTAGTTGGAGGCGTCCGTCGCGTACGCGCCACGGCTTCCGGCGTCGAAGCGGACCTCGCCGTCGACCCGGCGACGCAGGTCCGCCGCGGCGGCCCGCAGCCGCTCGGGAGGGACACTGTCGGGGTGTTCGGCGGTCATGGCGGTCTCGTCCTTCCCGCGTGAACTCCGGTACGACGGCGATCAGGACCGCTTCCCGTGCCCGTCGTCCTCGGCGAGCTCTTCCAGGGTGCGGCCACTGCGGACGGAGGCGGGCTCGGTGCTCACCGGGTTCCGGCGGGCGTCGGCGCCCTCGTCGGACAGCTTGATCATGATCCACCGCTCGCGCTCGCCGTCCTGTCCGGTGCGGGTCATCGCGTAGCCGCCGCGCAGCTTCTCGCCCTCGAGCCACACCTTGACATGGCCTTCGCCCACGCCCTTGGCGACGGGCACCTTCCTGCCCTTGTCCTCGGCCAGATTCCGGTACGTTCCGGTGTCCCAGACGATGACCTCGCCGGCGCCGTACTCGCCGGGCGGGATGACGCCCTCGAAGCCCAGGTAGTCCACCGGGTGGTCCTCGGTGCGCATGGCCAGCCGCCTGTCCCTGGGATCGGTGGAGGGGCCCTTGGGAACGGCCCACGACTTCAGCACACCGCCCGCCTCCAGACGGAAGTCGTAGTGCAGCGCGGTGGCGGAGTGTTTCTGGATCACGAACCGGCGCCTGCCGCCCTTGGAGGAGGCACCGCCCATGGGTTCCGGCGTCCGGCCGGCCCGGCGCTTGCCGCGGTACTTCTCCAGCGGGCGACTCGATGCCGGCTTCCGGCTCTTGCCGCTGTTACCAGCCATGCCGCCCGTGTTCCCGGGGCCGCCGGTGGCAAACGGCCGCATGGAGCGGAGCCCGGCGGGTACTCGCAGACACCGGAAGACGCACCGCGGACCACGGTGGAACGCCGGACCGGTGACCCGGCGATGACGGCAGGTGACGGGACGTATGGCTGTGAAGACCGACGGGAAGTCCGGCCGGAAGACGGCCGGCGCCACGGACCGGGCGGTGGTGCGCGCCCTGCTCGACCGGCAGGAGCGGACGTATGCGGCCGAGGCCGGCATCCGGCTGCGCAACACCCCGGCCCCGCTCTACCAGACGCTGGTGCTGGCGACCCTCCTCAGCGCCCGGATCAGGGCCGACACCGCGGTGGCCGCGGCCCGCGCGCTGTTCGACGCCGGGATGCGCGACCCGCGGTCCATGGCGCAGGCGACCTGGCAGCAACGCGTCGACGCCCTCGGCAAGGGCGGATACCGCCGTTACGACGAACGCACCGCCACCCTGCTCGGCAAGGGAGCCGAGCTGCTGCTCGAGCGCTGGGGCGGTGATCTGCGCCGGCTGCGCGAGGAGCCCGACCCGAAGAAGGCGCTGCTGGACCTGCCCGGGATCGGGCCCACCGGGGCCGACATCTTCCTGCGCGACGTGCAGGGCGTCTGGCCGGAGTTCGCCCCGTACATCGACCGCAAGGCCCTGGACGGCGCCCGGCGGCTCGGGCTGCCGGCCTCGCCCGAGAAGCTGGGCGGCCTGGTCACCGGCCGTGACATGCCCCGCCTGGCGGACGGCCTGGTCCACGCCGCGCTCGACAGACCGCTCGCCGACGAGGTGCTCGCCACCGCGGAGGCGACCTGACCTCCCGCACGACCCACGAATGCACCGCCATGTGCCTGAGACTCCTGATCCTTGATCATCCCCGGGTCCGCCTGCTCTTCTGGCACCCCCTCGCCGCCTGCTCCTGCGCACGTCGACGTGTCGGGCTGCTGCTGCCCGGGAGGTGCCGGTGATGGACGGACGCAGGCTGACGGAGGCCGAACGCCGGGCGCTGCTCGAGATCGAGACCCGGCTACGGCAGGAGTCCCGCGCGCTCGACCATGAGCTGAGCACGATGACCCGCAGCCACCGGGACCGGGTGACGGACGCCCTGGACACGGTCCGGGGGCGTGTCGTCCTGGTGCTCGGCCTGGTGTCCCTGGTCCTTCTGATCGGCGCCGCCCGGACCGCGTCGGCCGCGCTGATCTGGGCTTTCGCGGTCTGCTGGGCGCTGACGCTGATCGGCGCGGCCGTCCTGCTGTTCAGGACGCGCGACGGAACGTCCGGCGGCCCGTCCGCACGCGGGAGGCGGTGACCGCCTCCGGACGATCGACAGCGCGCCAGGGTGGCACTGGTCCTCCGTGAAGGGGCACGATGGATGAGCCGGACCAGTACCTGAGGGGCGCATGGCGCGTCGGACTCCGGAGGGGTCGATGACCACGGGAGAGGGCTCGGCCAGGGCTCACGCCTCGGCCAGGGCCGACGGTGAGCGCATCCACGAGCTGGAGGAAGAGGTCGACCAGCTGAGGCGGGCCGTCAGCTCCCACGCGGTCGTGGACCAGGCCATCGGAATGATGGTCGTGCTGGGCCGTGTCACACCGGACCAGGGGTGGGCCGTACTGAAGGACGTGTCCCAGCACACGAACATCAAACTGCGCAACGTCGCGGAGATGATCCTGATCTGGGGACGGCACGGCGAGATATCCCCCGAGATCCGGGTCGCCCTCGAAGACGCCCTCGACCGGCACGGCCCCGCCCAGATCCCCGGCGCGCCGCTGACCGACTGACCGGGTCAGCGCCCGTCGAAGAGGGAATGCACAGGGGGAGCAGAGTGCGGCGAGGGGGGAGCATGGCGCAGCGCATTCCGCGGTTCTCGCCCGAGGGCGTGCCGGACGCCGACGTGTCGCAGCAGCCGTTCACCACCGAGGACGGCCTGAGTCTGAGCCTGACACGGTTCCGCCGGGGCGAGGGCGCGGATCCCGTGCTGCTGGTGCACGGACTGACCTCCGGAAGCGACATCTTCACCATGCCGGAGCACCGCAATCTGACGGGTTGTCTGCTCGACCACGGATTCACCGACGTCTGGGCCCTCGACTCCCGGATGAGCAACCGCTTCCCCTACAACACGGAACCGGGCCGCCGTACGCTCGACGACCTCGCCCGGTTCGACTACCCGGCCGCGCTCGCCGAACTGCGCCGGCATACCGGCCCGCGGCCCGTGCACGTCATCGCGCACTGCCTCGGGTCGGTGGCCTTCGCCATGAGCCTGGCCGCACGCTCCGTGGACGGCGTCGCGAGCTTCGTGGCGAACAGCGTGGCGCTGACCCCGCGGCTGACGTCATGGTCGCGCCGGAAGCTGGAGTACGGGCCCGAGCTGCTCGAACACGCCCTGGGCCTGTCGGTCCTGGATCCACGCGCGCGGACGGCACGCCGGCTCACGCCCGGCTGGGCGCTGTCCCGGCTGGTCTCGCTGGCCCACCAGGAATGCGACAACCCCGCCTGCCACATGATCAGCTTCATGTGGGGCTGTGGCTGGCCCGCCCTCTACAGCCACGAGAACCTCCACCCCGTCACCCACGACCGCATCGCCGACCTGCTCGGCCCCAGCGGACTGAGCTATCTGCGGCACGTACGGAAAATGGTCCGGGCGGGACACGCGGTCAAGTACGACCCCCACGACCCGCGCCACGCCACGCTGCCCGACGACTACCTCACGGACGCCGCCGCGATCGACACACCGATCCTCTTCCTGACCGGCGACCGGAACCACGTCTTCGGCGACTCGAACGTGATCTGTCATCGTGAGCTGTCCCGGCACGCCCCCGACCGGCACGAGCTGGCCGTCCTGCCCGGCTACGGACACCTCGACCCGATCATCGGCAAGGACGCCGACCGCGACGTCTTCCCGCGGATCGTCGACTTCCTGCGGCGCCGGGCGGTGGCATGACCGTGCGGACGACGTCCGGCACGCCGGCCCGCCCGGCGCAGTCGGGCACCGAGCATGTGGACGTGGTGGTGGTCGGCTCCGGATTCGGCGGTTCCGTCGCGGCCTGCCGACTGGCCGAGGCCGGGCTGTCGGTGGTCGTACTGGAGCGCGGCCGCCGCTATCCGCCGGGCGGTTTCGCCCGGACGCCCACCGAGATCAACCGCGCCTTCTGGGACCCCGGCGCCGGCCTGTACGGACTGTTCGACGTCTGGTCGTTCCGGGGCTGCGACGCGGTGGTGGCCAGCGGCCTCGGCGGCGGCTCGCTGATCTTCGCCAACGTACTGCTGCGCAAGGACGAGCACTGGTTCGTCCAGGAGCAGCCGCTGCCCGGCGGGGGCCATGAGACGTGGCCGGTCGGCCGCGCCGACCTGGAACCGCACTACGACGCGGTCGAACGGATGATGGGCGCGACCCCGTACCCGCTGCACCACCCCGGGTACGCGGACACCCCCAAGACCCACGCCATGCGCGAAGCCGCCGCCGCGCTGGGCCTGGAGTTCCGACTGCCGCCGCTCGCCGTCACCTTCGCTCCGGCGCCCGACGCCATGCCGCGACCCGGTCTGCCCCTCACCGGCCCGGAGCACGGCAACCTGCACGGTGCCGTCCGCCGTACCTGCCGGCTGTGCGGCGAGTGCAACATCGGCTGCAACGAAGGGGCGAAGAACAGCCTCGACCTCACCTATCTGTCCACCGCCCGGGCCTACGGCGCCGACCTGCGCACCGGGCACGACGTACGGGCCGTCCGCTCCGGCCCGCGCGGCGGCTACCGGGTGGACTACGTCCGGTACGACCACACCGAGCCGGAGCCCGGCGAGCCGGGGCGCCCTCCGCCGCCAGGGACCATCACCTGCGACCGGCTGATCCTGGCCGCCGGGACACTGGGCACGACACGGCTGTTGCTCCGCTCACGCAACCGGCTGCCCGGACTCGGCCCGGCCCTCGGCACGCGCTTCTCCAGCAACGGCGACACCCTCTCCTTCCTGCTCAGGGCCAAGGACGGACGCACCGGCAGGAGCCGGCCACTGAACCCCAGCCAGGGACCGGTGATCACCGGCGCCATCCGGCTCCCCGACGAACTCGACGGCATACCCGGAGCCGGGCGCGGCGGCTACATCGAGGACGGCGGCTACCCCGAGTTCGTCCAGTGGCTCGCGGAGGGAGCCCGGGCGCCGCAGCACCTCTCCCGCGCGGCCCGGTTCCTGGCCCGTCGGCTCGCCCGCCAGGCCGGCCTCAGTCCGGAGCGCCACCTCTCCAAGGACCTGTCGGACCTGCTCGGCGACGGCCTGCTCACCCACACCTCCCTCCCCCTGCTCGGCATGGGCCGGGACATCCCGGACGGCGAACTGCGCCTGCGCGGCGGCCGGCTCCAGGTCAGCTGGACGACGAGGAACAGCGCGGACACCCTCCGGCGGATCCACTCGACGATGCGTCAGATCGCGGACACGCTCGACGCCGGTTACGCCGACAACCCGCTGTGGCACCTCGGCCGGACCGTCACCGTCCACCCGCTGGGCGGCGCCCCGATGGGCCGGCGGCCGGAGACGGGCGTGTGCGACGCGTTCGGCGAGGTGTACGGCCACCGGGGCCTGTACATCGCGGACGGCTCGGCACTCCCGGGCCCGGTCGGCACCAATCCGGCCCTGACCATCGCCGCCCTGTCCGACCGTATGTGCACCCGGTTGCTGGAGACCCGCGCCGGCGGGGGACCGGCCGCCGCACCCCGCCCCGCCTACGTCCGGCGCACCTCCCTGGTCTTCACCGAGACGATGCGAGGCTCCTACGTCCCCGGGGCGGCCGACCCTTCGGCCGCCGAGCGGCCCGGCGGGCAGCGCGAGCCCTTCGCGTTCCGGCTCACCGTCACGGCCGACGACGTGGACGCCTTCCTGGACGACCCGGAGCACGAGGCCCGTGTCGACGGCTGGGTGGACTCCCCTGGCTGCGGCGGCCGACGCCCGGTCCTGTACGGCCGCTTCAACCTCTTCGCGAGCGGCGAGGAGGGAGAGCCCCGGCGGGTGCTGCGCTACCGGCTCCACTTCACCGACGCACAGGGGCGCCCCCGCACCTTCGCCGGACAGAAACAGATCACCCACGGGACCCCGCTGCGGCTGTGGCCGGACACCACCGCGTTGCCCTTCCGCCTGCTCGCCGGCCACACCACCGCCGACTCATCGGACCCCGAGCCCGTCGTCCTCGGCGCCGGGCGACTCCACCTCCGCCTGCGCGACCTCGCCCAGCTGCTCAGCACCTTCCGCACCACAGGCCCGGGCGGCCCGGCCGCACTGGCCCGCTTCGGCGAGTTCTTCCTCGGCCGGCTCTGGGAGAGCTATGTGCCGTACGTGCGATGGTGGGGCGGTGGCTGATCAGTTGCGGGACGACGTCAGGTGGTTCTTCGACCCCGAGGCGATGGGGGCGTTGTGAGCGACTGGCAGTCGGTCCTCGATCTCGTCGGCGAGCGGGGTTGGGCGTTCCAGTACTCCGAGGGCGGTGACGGGAGTTGTCCGGTCCTCCACAGGGGAGTTGACCCCGCCGAACGTGACGCAGTCCTTGACCGCAAGCCTGCGGCCAGGTTCCTGCTCATCCCTGCGCGCTCCAAGTGAACGAATCCGGGCCTGCCGGCGTCGGTCTACCGTGAAGAGTCATGCATGTGAGGGGCGCGTTGCCGTGTCGGTGGCCGTTGCCGGCCTGGTCGTTCTGACGGGGTGTTCGGTATCAGGAGTGGGCGGTTCGAAGACGGTCACGAGGAGTGAGGCGATCACTCGGCCGGTCACGGTGAGCGGTGACGACCGTACGCTCACCGTCATGGCGGAGTCGGGCGGATGCGACGGCCTTCCTCGGCTCCGGGTGTCCGAGAACCCCAAGTCCGTTGCGCTTACCGTGCGGGTCGACACCCGGACGGGACCGGACGTCGTCTGCCCGGCTGACGCCCGTGTCGGCCCGGTCCGCGTGACCCTGCGCGCCGTCCTCGGACGGAGGGCGCTGACCGACGGTACGACCGGGCGGCGGCTGTCGGTCCGGAGGGAGTAGGCGAGTCGGGTCGGTGCGGATGGTGATCAGCCCGCTCGGGTTCTCCTCCGCACGTCTCTTTCTGCACATTCCGTGTCCATCAGGAGTCGTAGCAAGACCGCCCCGCAGATGGATTCCCCCGCCTCCGTGGACACGAAAGGGTCGTTCCGTCCTGGAAGTTGACGGAAAGGAACAGCCATCGTGCGGATAGGACGCGTGGCGCCCTTGCTCACCGTGGGGGTCACGGCGGCCCTGGTCGCCACCCTCGCCCCGGCGCAGGCATCCGCGGCGGAACAACCGCTGAAGAGATTCGGGGACCAGAAGCCGACGTGGCACCGTTGCGACACGTCGCAGCCCGCCGCCTTACAGTGCGCGACGATCAAGGTCCCGCTCGACTACGCCCGCCCCGGCGGCAAGACGATCGACCTGACCGTCTCCCGTATGAAGACCAGCGTCCCGGGAAAGCGGCACGGCGTGATCCTCTTCAACCCCGGCGGTCCGGGCGGTGAGGGCCTGGACATGCCGGTCATGATGAAGGACGCGATGCCCAAGAAGGTTCTGGAGCAGTACGACCTCATCGGGTTCGACCCGCGCGGCGTCGGCCGCAGCAGCCCCGTCACCTGCGGTCTGACGGACACGGAGCAGAACTTCCAACACGCCTACAAGCCGGAGACGTTCAGCCGCGACGTCAAGTGGGCCCGGACCGTCGCCGAGAAGTGCCGTGCCAGGAACGGCGACAGGCTGCCGTACATCACCACCCGCAACACCGCCCGCGACATGGACGTCATCCGCACCGTCCTGGGCGAGAAGAAGATCTCCTACCTGGGCTACTCCTACGGCACCTACCTGGGCGCCGTCTACGCGCAGATGTTCCCCCGGCGGACCGACCGCTGGGTGCTGGACAGCGCGGTCGACCCCGCACGGGTGTGGCGCGGCATGATCCAGGTCTGGGCGGAGGGCACCGAGCCGGCGTTCACCCGCTGGACGAAGTGGACCGCGCAGCACGACCGCACCTACCAACTCGGCGACACCCCGGCCAAGGTGAAGAAGACGTTCTGGGACCTGATCGCCCGGGCCGACCGCTCGCCCATCGACGACGGCGGCCAGAAAGTCACCGGCGACGACATCAGGGCCGGCCTGCGCGCCCAGTTCTTCAGGCCCGAGTACGCGGCCGAGTCGGTCATGAACCTCAAGAAGGCCGCCGACGGCCACCCCGGCTCGGGCCGCGCCCTGGTGCCGGACGCGCCGCAGGCACCGCTGCGGTCCGCCGCCTCCGCCGCGCAGACGCCGGCCGACAACGGTACGGCCGCCTTCTGGTCCGTGGTCTGCGGCGACACCGCGGCCTGGCCGCGTGACCCCGAGCAGTACCGGCGTGACGCGATCCGGGACAAGGCCACGTACCCGATCTACGGCGACATCGCGTCCAACGTCCTGCCGTGCGCGTTCTGGAACAAGCCGGCCGAGCCCGTCACCGCCGTGAACAACAAGGTCGGCGTGCTCACCGTCCAGAACCAGTGGGACTCCCAGACGCCACTCGTCAGCGGCCTGGGCATGCACCGCGCCCTGAAGGGCTCGCGCATGGTCTACGTCCAGGGCGGCGAGGGCCACGGCGTCTACTCCGACGACCAGCGCGCCTGCGCCACCATCGCCGTCAACGCGTATCTGAGCACCGGAAGGCTTCCGGCGAAGGACATCACCTGCAAGGTGTCCGGCCGCCAGAGCCCCGGCGTGAACCAGCGCATCGCCCCGGCACCGCAGCACACACCGGCACTGCCCCGCTTCTGACGGCCACCGATCGCCGGGCCCGTCGACCGCCGAGGTCGGCGGGCCCGCCGATGGTTTCCACCGATAGGGTCGGTGACCGGGCAAGAGGCCCTCATGAGATCGGGGGAGGCCATGGCCAGTCACAACGGCGGCCGGAGGCCTACGCCGTTGAGCGGGATCTTTGCCGCCGGTGTACAGGTGTTCCGGTTCTACCCGGACGGAACCGTCCTCGACACGATCGTCCGTCCGCGCTCACACTGAGCCTTGCGGGCCGTGGCTGGGAGACCGGCCCCCAGCGCTCCTCACGTCTGAGCGTTCCCCGAGGGCTGCGGCAAGGGCGGTAGCCGCTTGTCGTAGAGCCAGGCGCGGAGCAACGGCTCTGTCTCCGTGGGGCGGGAGCGACCCGCGTGGGCGATGAAGGCGGCGGTTTCGGCGCTCGCGCCACGGTGTGCGTGGTGCCAGCCGCGCAGCATCGCGAAGAAGCGCTCGTCGCCCAGCGTCAGCCGCAGTGCGTGCAGTGCGCACGCGCCGCGGTTGTAGACGCGGTCGTCGAAGATACGGTGCGGTCCGGGGTCCGCGATCCGCAGGTTCTGCGCCTCCTTCGCCAGCGTCCGCCAGGCCTCGCGGGCAATGGTGTCCGCGGAGTCCTCGCCGATGTGCTCCGACCACAGCCACTCGCCGTAGGTGGCGAAGCCCTCGTTGAGCCAGATGTCGCGCCAGTCCCGCAGGCTGACGCTGTTGCCGTACCACTGGTGGACGAGTTCATGGGCGACGAGCGTCTCCCAGGTCCGCCGGCCGTCGACGTGGTTGCGTCCGAAGACGGACACGGTCTGGTTCTCCACGGGCTGGTCCAGGTCGGCGTCCACGACGACCGCACCGTACGTCTCGAAGGGGTACGGCCCGAACAGGCCGGTGAACGCGCTGAGCATGGCGGGCTGGCGGGCCAGGTCGTGGCGCGCCTGGCCGGACAGCCGGGCGGGAAAGGCGTTGCGGCCGGCGATACGGCGGCCGGTCGCCGTGTCCTCGGCCTCCCAGGTGTCGTAGGCGAAGCGCCCGGTGTACAGCGAGGCGAGATACGGCGCCATGGGGCCCGGGTGGTGGTACGTCCAGCACTCGGTCGACTCCGCCGCACTGTGTCCCAGCAACGTTCCGTTGGCGAGGACCTGGTGACCGCGTGGCACGGTCACCCGGATCGTGAACTCGGCCTTGTCGTCCGGGCGGTCGTTGCACGGGAACCACGTCGGGGCGCCGAGCGGCTGGGAGGCGACCAGTGTTCCGCCGTGCGGGTCGCCGGTCCGGTCCCAGCCGATCTGCCCGAACGCCGTGCGCAGCGGACCCGGCCGGCCGCCGTAACCGATCTCCACGCTGAAGGGGGTGCCCGCGCCGATCGGGCGCGGTGCGGGCAGGACCACCTTGTTCCGCCTCCTGCGGGGGCGTACGGCGGTCCCGTCGATGCGGGCGTCGTACACGGCCAGCCGGGCGAGGTCGAGTTCGACCTGCGGCAGCGTCCGGTCCGCCGTCGCCCGGATGTGCGCCCGCCCGTCGAGCGTGCCGACGACCGGGTCGTACGCCAGGTGCAGATCGTAGGAGAGGGTGCGGTGGCCGTAGGTTCCGTGGTTCGCGAAATAGCGTTCGGCCTGCGACGGCACCTCGTCCGTGGCCGCCGCCGCGAGCGGGGCGAGCGCCGCGCCGCGCAGCAGCGCGCGCCGGCTGCACCAGGTCATGCCGCCTCCCCGTCGGCGAGCGCAGCGACGCCGGCGGTCGCGTCGGCACCGGCGATGGGGTTGCCGGCCCAGCGGGTGCCCTCCGGCACCGTCTCGCCGCGCATGACGAGCGAGGCGGCGGCGATGGAGGCTCCGGCTCCGATGGTGGTGCCGGGAAGGGCGATGCTGTGCGGGCCGAGGGAGGAGCCGGCCGCCAGTTCCACGGTGTCCATCCGCATGATGCGGTCGTGGAAGAGGTGGGTCTGGAGCACACAGCCGCGGTTGACGCTGACGCCGTCGCCGAGGGTGACCAGGTCGGTCTCCGGCAGCCAGTACGTGTCGCACCACACGCCCCGTCCGATGCGTGCGCCGAGGCTGCGCAGCCACCAGTTCAGTACGGGAGTCCCCACGTGCGCCCCCGCTCCCCACGGCACGGCCAGCACCTCCACGAACGTGTCGAACAGCTCGTTGCGCCAGACGAACGGCGACCACAGCGGGCGCTCGCCGGACCGGAAGCGGCCCACGAGCAGCCACTTGGCGCCGGTCGTGATGAGGCACGCCACCAGGGACGCGGCCATCAGCAGCGGGGCGGCGGCGAGCGCGACCAGCGGCAGCCCGCCGAGGTCCAGGAACTCCTGCTCGCCGAGCAGCACTCCCTCCGCCAGCAGGGTGCCGATGACCAGGGGCAGCACGCGGCACAGTTCCACGGCCGCGCGGGCCACGACCAGCCGACGCGGCGGGGCGAACGTGCGGGCCGGGTCGCCGGTCTCCGGCAGCCGGGGCAACGGCATCGCGGGCCGCCCGATCCAGGACATCCCGGGTTCGCTCCTCGCCGGTGCGTCGGACAGGACACCGACCAGGGCGTGATCGGGTACGTCGCGGCCGGGGCCTACGACGCCCGAGTTGCCGACGAACGCACGCGTGCCGATGCGCACGGCCCCCAACCGCATCCATCCACCGCGCAGTTCGTACGGCGCGACGAGCGTGTCGTCGGCGAGGAACGCCCCGTCGTCCACCCGCAGCAGGGACGGCAGCGGCAGCACCGTGGAGATCTCGGTGCCACGACCGACGCGGGCGCCGAGCAGCCGCAGCCAGTACGGCGTCGCCAGGCTCGCGTACAGGGGGAAGTAGCCCGCCCGGGCGCCGTCGAGCAGCCGGGTCACCAGCCACGCCCGCCAGGCCACGCCGCCGTCCGCGCGGTGCATGCCGGGCTTGATCCCCCGGTTCAGCAGGCGCACGGTGAGTGCCGTGACCAGCAACCCGAACACCGTGGTCATGAGGGCGAACAGCGGTGCGGCGGCGAGCAGCTGTCCGGCCGCGCCGGACAGCGTCGGCGTGGAGCGGACCAGCAGCCAGGTGATGAACAGCGCCGGGGCCGCCGACAGCAGGGACAGCAGGGGCAGGCCGGTCAGGGACAGCGCGTAGGCGAGGTGCCAGCGCCGGTGGCGGCCTTGCGGCGACGCCGGCCAGCCGGCCCCGGCGAAACGTTCGGCGGGCTCGGCAGGCCGGGCCGGCGAACCGGTCCACACGGTGCCGTCCGGGATCCGGCCGTCCAGACAACTGCCGGCGGTCAGTTCCGCGCCCCGCCCCACGACGGCGCCGGGCAGGAGCGTGCTGCGGTGGCCCACCCGCGCACCCGCACCGACCGAGACCCGGCCGACGTGCAGCGTGTCACCGTCGAGCCACCAGCCCGCGATGTCCGCCTCGGGTTCGACGCTGCACCCGTCGCCCAGCTCGGCCAGGCCCGTCACCGGGGGCATCGTGTGCAGGCGTACGTCGCGCCCGGTCCGGCAGCCGAGCATGCGGGCGTACACCGGGGCCCAGGGGGTGCCGAGCAGGGAGGGTACGCCGAACGCCGCGACCGCCCGTTCCGCGGTCCACAGCCGCAGATGCGCGCTGCCCCCGCGCGGATGGGCGCCCGGCGTGATCGAGCCGGCCAGCGTGCGCGCGAGGACCGCGCCGATCAGGCAGCGCGGCGGCGCGCTGAACAGCACCGCCCAGCCGAGCAGGACCAGCCACCAGGCCGTGTGCGGAGCCCAGTTGTGCGGCGCGATCCAGCCGAGCACATTGTCCGCGGCCGCCAGCCCGACCAGTCCGCGCAGCCCCGTGATCCCGTAGCCGGCCAGCTGGACGAAGAACTGCACGACGGCGGTTCGCCGGGGGATCGGCCTGGCGGGGCGCACCTCCCGCGTGGTATCGGCGAGGGAGTCGAGATGGCCGGCCATGCGGTGCAGCACCGAGTGCCGGTAGAGGTCGGCGACGGACAGGCCCGGATGGTCCTCGCGCAATATCGAGGCCATACGGGCGGCGGTCAGACTGGTGCCGCCGAGCGCGACGAAGTCGCTGTCCGGGCCGGGCCGCAGACCCAGCAACTCCTCCCAGACGTCCGCGAGCCGGGCCGCCGTCCCGTCCAGCCGGTGCGCACCGCCGCCGCCCTCGCCGCCGGCCAGGGGCACCGGCCAGGGCAGGGCCTTGCGGTCGACCTTCCCGGAGGCGCGCGTGGGCAGCGCCGTCACCTCGGCCAGCAGCGGCACCAGGGGCGCGGGCAGCCGCTCGGACAGCAGCTCCCTGGCCTTGCCGGCCTCGAACGCGGATCCTCCGTCGGGGGCTGCCTCGGCGATGACGTACCCCACCAGGACGGAGGCGCCGGCGGCCGTCGACCGCACGGCCGCGGCCGCCCCGCGCACCCCCGGCAGCGCGAGCAGGGCCGCGTCGATCTCGCCCAGCTCGACGCGCCGGCCGCCGAGCTTGACCTGGTCGTCGACGCGGCCCAGGAACACCAGTCCCTCGGCGTCGGCCCGCACGAGATCGCCCGAGCGGTAGGCGCGCGGCGAGCCGAGCGCGGGGCACGGGCGGTAGCGCTCCGCGTCCTTCGCACGGTCGAGATAGCGCGCGGTACCGGCCCCGGCGATGACCAGCTCGCCCTGTTCCCCGTACGCCACCGGGTCCCCGGCCTCGTCGACCACGGCCAGTTCCCAGCCCGCCAGCGGCAGGCCGATGCGCACGGTACGGCCGCGCTCCAGCAGGGCGGCACAGGCCACGACCGTGGTCTCCGTGGGGCCGTAGGTGTTCCACATCTCCCGCCCGGGACCGGCGAACCGCTCGACCAGACCCGGAGGGCACGCCTCGCCGCCCAGGATCAGCAACCGCACCCGGCGCAGCGCCTGTTCGGGCCACATCGCCAGCAGCGTCGGCACGGTCGACACGACGGTGATGCCGCGCTCGTCCAGCCAGGACCCCAGTTCATGACCGGCCCGGACCAGCGCGCGTTCGGCCGGCACCAGGCAGGCACCCGAGCGCCACGCCAGCCACATCTCCTCGCAGGAGGCGTCGAAGGCGACGGACAGTCCCGCGAGGACCCGGTCGCCGGGGCCGAGCGGCCGCTCGCGCAGGAACAGCCGCGCCTCGGCGTCCACGAAGGCGGCCGCGGACCGGTGGGTGACGGCGACGCCCTTGGGCGCGCCGGTGGAGCCGGAGGTGAAGATGATCCACGCGTCGTCCTCCGGGACGGGCGCGCGGCGGTCGGCCCCCGCTCCCGAGGGTGCCGTCAGGCCCGCGGGCTGCGGATGAGGTCCGAGGACGTGGCACACCGCGGCCTCGCGGAAGACGGTGGCGGCACGCTCCTCGGGGTCGTCCGCGTCGACCGGCACGTAGGCCGCTCCGCAGTGCAGTACGGCGAGGATCGACAGATACAGATCGGCGGTACCCGAGGGGATGCGGATCCCCACCCGGTCACCGGGACCGATGCCCTGGCCGGTGAGCCGCTGGGCGCGACGGAGCACCTCGGCCGTCAGCTCACGGTAGGTCAGCACCTCGGTGCCCGTGTCCAGGGCTGGGGCGTCCGGGTGCCGGGTGGCCGTGGTGTGCAGGACGTCGATCAGGGTACGCGGCGGCGAAACCGCCGCGGAGCGGAAGAGAGCCCGGTCGCCGGGCGAGGCGAGGGGTGGGCGTGGCGCATCGAATGCGGGCGAAGACAAAATGGTGCCTCTGGTGTGCGGTGCCGAGGGATGCGAAGTCCATTACGGCGTGTCAGAGGCCTTTGCCGGCCGAGGCGTTCACCAACTCAGTGCAATTGATTCACGACCGATCCATGGGAGTAAATTGATGAATTCCAGACCGTGATCGGACCATGAGAATTGACGTACGTTTATTCCTTTCGATTCCCTTCCGATTTCGGAAAGAATGCGGCGTGAGAACGGTTTGATTTCTGCGTGGACGCCGTGTGATGATCGTACGGTCGGCGCGTCGACTGCCGCGCCGGACTCGAGCGTCAGGAGTGACCGATGTCTGTGGGAACCGAGCGGGCCGTGCTGGCGGGCGGTTGTTTCTGGGGGATGCAGGACCTGGTCCGCAAGCAGCCGGGCGTGGTCTCCACGCGCGTCGGCTACAGCGGCGGTGACACGCCGAACGCCACGTACCGCAACCACGGCGACCACGCCGAGTCCATCGAGATCCTCTTCGACCCCACGGTCACGAGCTACCGCGACATCCTGGAGTTCTTCTTCCAGGTCCACGACCCGACCACGAAGGACCGCCAGGGCAACGACCTCGGGCGCAGCTACCGCTCCGCCATCTTCTACGGCGACGAGGAGCAGCACCGCGTCGCCCTGGACACGATCGCGGACGTCGAGGCGAGCGGGCTCTGGCCGGGCAAGGTGGTCACGGAGGTGGAACCCGTGGGCGACTTCTGGGAGGCCGAACCCGAGCACCAGGACTACCTGGAGCGCTACCCCGACGGCTACACCTGCCACTTCCCGCGGCCCAACTGGAAACTCCCGCGGCGAGGATGAGAGTGGGCGCTGCGGCGCGATGAGCGCCGCAGCGCTGACGACGCACGGGCTCGTCAGCGACGGGCGCCCTTCTTGCGGGCCTTGGACCTGGCCGGCCTGGGCACGGCGGTGACGTACGGCGTCGAGAACTGCCGGTTGGCGATGACCTGTTGGCGGATGCTGTGGGGCAGGTCCGGCAGGGCGAGCAGGGCGTGGACGGTACGGTACCGGCCCCGCACCCGCAGCCGGGACGCCAACTCGTAGCAGACTTCGAGCTGTTGGGGCCGTACCTCCCAGGCCCTGCTGAGCGCGTCGGGGGCGCCGGGCCAGTCGTCGGTGCGCTCGGCCCGCAGGACTCCGGACTCCAGCAGCGAGCAGTACACCTCCTCGGGCCAGCCGCCCTGGCCTCTTCCGCGTGCCCGAGGTCGCGTTCGGTGTTGGCCAGGTGGAAGACGGTGCGCGTGTTGCCCGGGTCGTGGGCGAGTTCGCGGCGCAGCAGACGGGCGTCGCGCTCGAACTTCTCGGCGCGGCAGCCGCCGTCGGCGTGGTCCTCGATGACCAGCGCGTCGAGGTTCTCCTGCGTGTCGGGCGCGTCGGTGCAGGGGTACTCGTGAAACGGTGCTGGGTGCCGGGGGTGTCGTAGCGCAGCATGTACGACGTCGCGGTGAGCGTCGGCAGTGGTGCGTCCTGGCGCAGGACGTGGTCGGCGTCGAGGGTGAGCAGGTAGTCGGCCCGGCCCCGGGCCCGGCGGATGTTGCCGGTGCGGTTGTGCCCGAAGTCGACCCACTCCTCCTCGACCAGTTCACCGGGGATGCCGTCCATGACCTCGCGGATCAGGTCCTGGGTGCCGTCCGCCGACCCGGTGTCGGAGATCACCCAGGTGTCGACGAGCGGCCGTACGGACTCCAGGCAGCGCTCATGCACAGGCACAGGCACAGGGTCTGCGGCTTCACGGCGGCCAATGTGGCACGGGCGGGCCGTGTGACGGCGCGCCCACACTGAACGCGACCGACGGTGGCCCCGTTCGGCCGCGCGCCGATCGGGGGCGGAGGGGGCTCGGAGGGGCCGATCGGGGGTGACGAGGCTGGTCGGGGCCGCGATGGGGGCCGGTCGATGTGAGCTGGACGGGGCGATGTGAGCCGGGCGGGGTCGACGCGAGCCAGGCGGAGGCGAATCGAGCCGGGCAGAAGCCGTCGGCCGGCTCATCCTCTAGTCCGATCCAACGACAGGCGCGTTCCCCTCGTGCCCGACGCTCGTTCCCCGCCGCTCAGGTCACTCTCGCACTGGAGTCCGGGGAGCGCCCGGACCGGCCTTTTTGTGGACCGACCTCAACGCCCACTCCCAGGGCAACCAGCCCATCAGGATCGACGTCATTACCACCACGGGACAGATCTGGGAAACGTCCTGCAACCGCCGTCACCAGCACCCATCCCGCCACGATCCGCCCCTCCGTGCCACGGACAAGCCCCCTCCAGCTGCCGGGAGGGTGCTTGCTTCACGCAGCCCGGCCGGGGTCGACCAGCGGAAACGGCAGCAGGAAGCCGGCGACCGCGACCGCCCGCCGCCTCGTCCCGGCGCCGAGCTAGGCCACGGCGTCGGTGAGGACCGTGGCCACGACCTTCTCGACGTCCCCGGTCTGCGGCGTCGGGCCTTCCCGGTCGGCGAACAGCAGGTGGGCCGCCCCGATCAGGGTGGGGGCGAGCGTGTCGAGGTCGGCGTCGGCGGTGACCCGGCCCAGGTCACGTTCGGCGGCGAGATAGGCGCGGACCATGTCGGTGGCTTCCCTCAGCACCGGAACACCACTGCCCCTTGCCTCACGCAGCCGGGCCCGCATGGCGTCGCGGGAGATGACCAGGCCGACGATGCCCAGGGCGATCGACTCGAAGAGGTCGCTCAGCGCGCCGGTGAGGTTCGTGACGACGGTTCCGGTGCCGGCGGACTCGCGCAGCTCGGCGGCCCGGGTCTCGATCCGGTCGATGCGGTCCAGCACGAACTGGGTGAGGAAATCGTCGAAGTCCGTGAAGTGCCGGTGCAGCAGGCCCTTGGCCACTCCTGCCTCGGTGGTGACTGCCCGGCTGGTCAGCGCGTTCGCCCCCGCTCGGAGCAGGACGCGCTCCGCGGCGGCGAACAGTTGCTCACGCGCGTCGCGCACAGCGATCCCTGTCGGCACTGCACCCCTCATCTCATCTCGCGGATCGTGTGTGCCCATTGCCGAGTGGGCACGTGCCCACTTAGAGTGGGCGCATGCCCACTTTACCTCCGGGACGCCCTGGGCGCCTTGCCGGGAACGAGCCGCATACGCAGCGGAACGTAGCGCAGTCCTATGGCGCCGACGTCGAACGCTACGACCGCACCCGGCCCCGCTACCCCGACGCCCTGGTGCGGCGCGTCGTCGCCGCCGGCCCCGGCCGTGACGTCCTCGACGTCGGCGCGGGCACCGGCATCGCCGGACTGGCGTTCCAGGCCGCGGGGTGCACGGTGCTCGGGGTCGAGCCCGACCCGCGGATGGCCGCCTTCGCCCGCCGCAAGGGACTTGAGGTCGAGGTCGCCACGTTCGAGGACTGGGACCCGGCCGGCCGCACCTTCGACGTGCTGATCGCCGGAACGGCCTGGCACTGGGTCGACCCGGTGGCCGGCGCCGCCGCGGCGGCCCGAACACTCCGGCCCGGCGGTCGGCCGGCGCTGTTCTGGAACGCGTTCGATCCCGTCCCCGAGGTGGCCGACGCGTTCGGCGCGGTCTATGCCCGGGTGCTGCCCGACTCGCCGGTCTACCAGCGTGCGATGGCCGGCCCCGCGAGCCACGCGAGCGTGCTCGACAGGGCGTCCGACGGGCTGCGACGCTCCGGCGCCTTCGGCGGGTTCGAGCAGTGGCACATCGGCTGGGACCGGCACTACACCCGCGAGGAGTGGCTCGACCAGGTGCCCACCTTCGGCGGACACGGCCAACTCCCGCCGGGCCGACTGGAGGCCCTCCTCGACGGGATCGGCGACGCCGTCGACTCCCTGGGCGGCGCTTTCACCATGCACTACACCACGCTGGTGCTCACCTGCGTACGCGCCTCCTGAGCCTCACGAGTGCCGCGACGCGGACACGGTGATCATCCGCGAGCTGCTCCGCGTCGGTCACGAAAAACGTTGGCACCATGCGTGACGGCTCCTTGACCACCGCTTCGGCCTCAGCGATGCTGTGTTGCGAAAGGTGAGATGCGTGCCGTAATAGGCAACGTCTCGACTTCCGTCAGCCGAGGAGTGGCCATGACTCAGCAGGTCCGTGCTGTCGTCGCGCGGAGCAAGGGCGCCCCTGTCAGTCTGGAGACGATCGTCGTGCCCGACCCCGGCCCGGGGGAGGCACTGGTGAAGATCGAGGCCTGCGGTGTCTGCCACACCGATCTGCACTATCGCGAGGGCGGCATCAGCGACGACTTCCCGTTCCTGCTGGGCCATGAGGCGGCGGGAGTGGTGGAGGCGGTGGGGGAGGGTGTCACCGACGTGGCACCCGGTGACTTCGTCATCCTCAACTGGCGTGCGGTGTGCGGTCAGTGCCGGGCCTGTCTGCGCGGGCGGCCCTGGTACTGCTTCAACACCCACAACGCGAAGCAGAAGATGACCCTCACCGACGGCACCGAGCTGTCCCCGGCCCTCGGTATCGGCGCCTTCGCGGAGAAGACCCTCGTGGCGGCGGGGCAGTGCACGAAGGTCGACCGGGCCGCCTCGGCCGCGGCCGCCGGACTGCTGGGCTGTGGCGTGATGGCCGGCCTCGGCGCGGCCATCAACACCGGCAATGTCGGCCGCGGTGACACCGTCGCCGTGATCGGCTGCGGCGGTGTGGGAGCCGCGGCGATCGCCGGAGCCGGCCTCGCGGGCGCGGCGAAGATCATCGCGGTGGACATCGACGACCGCAAACTCGCCACGGCGACGAAGCTGGGCGCGACCCACACCGTCAACTCCAAGGAGGCCGACGCGGTCGACGCGGTGCGCGAGCTGACCGGCGGGTTCGGCGCCGACGTCGTGATCGAGGCCGTCGGCCGTCCGGAGACGTACAAGCAGGCCTTCTACGCCCGCGACCTCGCCGGCACGGTGGTGCTGGTCGGCGTGCCGACGCCGGAGATGAAGCTGGAGCTGCCCCTGCTCGACGTCTTCGGCCGGGGCGGGGCGCTGAAGTCGTCCTGGTACGGCGACTGCCTGCCCTCCCGCGACTTCCCGATGCTCATCGACCTCTACCTGCAGGGCCGCCTCGACCTGGACGCCTTCGTCACCGAGACCATCGCGCTCGACGACGTGGAGAAGGCTTTCGAGCGGATGCACGGCGGTGACGTGCTGCGTTCGGTGGTGGTCTTCTGATGCCGGGCGCCCGCATCGAGCGTCTCGTCACGTCGGGGACGTTCTCGCTGGACGGCGGCACCTGGGACGTCGACAACAACGTGTGGATCGTGGGCGACGACAACGAGGCGCTCGTCATCGACGCCGCCCATGACGCCGACGCCATCCTCCGGGCCCTCGGCGGACGCGCCCTGCGGGCGATCGTGTGCACCCACGCGCACAACGACCACATCGACGCCGCGCCCGAACTCGCCACCCGGACCGGAGCGCCGATCCTGCTCCACCCCGACGATCTGGAGCTGTGGAAACAGACCCACCCCGACCGCGCGCCCGACGCCGAGCTGACCGACGGGCAGCCCCTCGCGGTCGCCGGGGTGGAGCTGACCGTGCTGCACACCCCGGGCCATGCCCCCGGAGCCGTGTGTCTGTACGCCCCGCGGCTGTCCGCGCTCTTCAGCGGCGACACGCTGTTCGCCGGCGGGCCGGGCGCGACGGGACGGTCGTACAGCGACTTCCCGACCATCATCCGCTCGATCAGCGAACGCCTCCTCGCCCTGCCGGACGACACCGTCGTGCACACCGGTCACGGCGACACCACCACCATCGGCGCCGAGGCGCCGCATCTCCAGGAGTGGATCGCCCGCGGTTTCTGACCCCCCCGGCGAACGAGCGGCCCTGCCCCGGTGACGGACCTGCGTGTACGGCACCGGCGGCAGGGCCGTCGGCGTGCCCTGCGGGGCGCCGGATCCCCCTGCTCGCCTGTGCTTTCACGGTCACTTCGACGTGCCCGGAGAACCGCCGTCGAACCCCGCGCAACCCGGCTTGCCGACGCCTTGACAAGCCTTCGGCGCCGCCAGCAAACTGGCGTTGCGCTAATCGCAATCCGTTTCGCTATACGCACCGAGGTGTCATGATGATTCCCGCGTGCCGTCTCGCGGATCTGCCGCGAGGCGAGGCCCACCGGCTCGACATCGACCCGCCGGTGTCGGTGTTCCACACCGACGACGGCGAGCTCTTCGCCATCGACGACACCTGCACCCACCAGGACGCGTCGCTCGCCGACGGCTGGCTGGAGGGCTGTGAGGTGGAGTGTCCGCTGCACGCCTCGAAGTTCGACCTGAGGACCGGAGCCGTGGACGCACCCCCCGCCAAGCGTCCGGTCCGCACCCACGAGGTCGTCGTCGAGGACGGCATGATCCATGTGCGGCTCTCCACCCAGGCGCCCAACCTGCCGCCGTGCGTCACCGCCCGCCTGGCCGGAGGCCCCGCGTGAGGACCGTGGCCGTCGTAGGAGCCTCGCTGGCCGGACTGTCGGCCGCGCGCTCGCTGCGCAAGCGGGGCTACGACGGCCGCCTGGTCCTCGTCGGCGAGGAACCGCACCGCCCCTACGACAGGCCGCCGCTGTCCAAGGAGTTCCTGGCCGGCACCATCGGCGAGGCCGAACTGGCGCTGGAGCGGGACGACGAGGACCTCCAGGCGGAGTGGGTGCTCGGCACCCGCGCCACCGGACTCGACCGCAGCGAGCGGGCGATCCGGCTCGCCGACGGCCGGGAGATCCGGGCCGACGGCGTGGTCATCGCCACCGGCGCGGCCGCCCGCACCCTGCCCGGCACCGAGGGCCTCGCCGGCGTCCATGTGCTGCGCACCCTGGACGACGCCCGCGCCCTGCGGGACGAACTGGCCCTGGGCGGACGGCTGGTGGTGATCGGCGGCGGATTCATCGGCGCCGAGGTCGCCTCCACGGCGTACACCCTCGGCCTCGACGTCACCGTGGTCGAGGCGGCACCCACCCCGCTGGCCGGACCCCTCGGCCCGGCCATGGGCGGCATCGTCTCCGCCCTCCACGCGGACCACGGCGTACGACTGCTGTGCGGCGTGGGAGTCAAGGGGCTCGGTGGGGAGCGGCGCGTGGACGCCGTACTGCTCGAGGACGGCCGCACCCTTCCCGCCGACATCGTCGTCGTCGGCGTGGGCGCGCGGCCCTGTGTCGACTGGCTCCAGGGGTCCGGCGTCGCACTCGACAACGGCGTGAAGTGCGGCGCCGACGGCCGTACGACTCTGGCCGGGGTGGTCGCCGTGGGCGACTGCGCCAACTGGTACGACCCGCACACCGGCCTCCACCGCAGGGTCGAGCACTGGACCGGCGCGCTGGAACGGCCGGACGCCGCCGTCGCCACGCTCCTCGCGGGCGGTGCCACGGAGCCGGGGGTGCCCCGGCCGCCGTACTTCTGGTCGGACCAGTACGGCGTGCGGATCCAGTTCGTCGGCCATGCCGCCGGGGCCGACGACGTGACGATCGAGGAGGGATCCGCGGACGCCCGCAGCTTCCTCGCCGTCTACCGGCGCGCGGGCCGGCCGGTCGCCGCGCTCGGGATGAACCAGCCGAGGCTGTTCACCCGCTGGCGCAAACAGCTCACCTCCGCGGCGACCGTGTCCTGACATGGCCACGGATCGACGTACCCACGTACTGACGCCACGACGTTTCCCGAGGAGTGCACCGTGACCTCGACCAGCCTGCCGGACAGCCTGATCGCCACCCTCCCCGGCTCCGCCTACACGGACCCCGGCATCTTCGCCCAGGAACAGGAGCGCATCTTCGAGGCGATGTGGTTCTGCGTCGCGCGCTCGTCCGACCTGGCCAAACCCGGTGCCTTCCGCACCGTCGACGTGGGCCGCGAGAGCATCCTCGTCACCCGCGCCCGGGACCACTCGATCCGGGCCTACTTCAACGTCTGCCGGCATCGCGGAGCCAAGCTCTGCACCGAGGACACGGGCGAGGTCAAGCGCGCCTTCCAGTGCCCGTACCACGCCTGGACGTACGACCTCGACGGCAAGCTCGTCGCGGCCCCCAACCTCACCAAGATGCCCGACGTCGGCCGCACCGAGTACGGCCTGGTCGGCGTGGCCGTCCGGGAATGGCTCGGCTATGTGTGGGTGTGCCTCGCGGAGAACCCGCCCTCCTTCGAGGAGGACGTCATGGGGGCCGTCGTCGAGCGGCTCGGCGACACCGAGTCGATCGACCACTACGACATCGCGAGACTCTCGGTGGGCAAGCGGATCGTCTACGACGTCAGGGCGAACTGGAAGCTCATCGTCGAGAACTTCATGGAGTGCTATCACTGCGCCACGATCCACCCCGAACTCACCGAGGTGCTCCCGGAGTTCGCCGACGGCTACGCCGCCCAGTACTACGTCGGCCACGGCGCCGAGTTCGGCGCGGACATCGAGGGCTTCACCGTGGACGGCTCCGAGGGGCTCGACCGCATCCCGGGGGTGTCCGAGGACCAGGACCGCCGGTACTACGCGATCACCGTCAAACCGCAGGTGTTCATCAACCTGGTGCCCGACCACGTGATCTTCCACCGGATGTACCCCGTCGCCGTCGACCGCACGGTGGTGGAGTGCGACTGGCTCTATCTGCCGGATGTCGTGGCGAGCGGCAAGGACGTCAGCCGGTCCGTGGAGCTGTTCGACCGGGTCAACCGGCAGGACTTCGACGCCTGCGAGCGCACCCAGCCGGGGATGAGTTCGCGGCTGTACGCCAAGGGCGGTGTGCTCGTGCCCAGTGAGCACCACATCGGTGCCTTCCACGACTGGGTGAACGAGCGTCTCGGCGCACCCAGGCCGGAGTGACGGGCCGCCCGTGGCCCGCGCGGGGGGCGAGCGCGGGCCGTACGGCGGTCGTACGGTGTGCGCTCAGCCCAGGTATCCCATGCGGTGGCTGACTTCCTCCGCGCCCTTGACCAGCACCGGAGCCAGCTCGTGCATACGCTCCTCGGTGAACCGGTACGCCGGCCCGGACGCGCTGATCGACGCGATGACCTGGCCCTCCCGGTCCCGGATCGGCGCGGCCATGGCGTGCAGCCCGATCTCCAGCTCCTCCAGGGTCCAGGCGTAACCGCGCTCCCGGGCCTCGGCGAGGTTCTTCTCCAGCTTCGCCTTCGAGGAGATCGTGTGCGGGGTCAGCTTCTTCAGGCCGGCCTCCGTCAGCAGTGCGGCGCGCTCCTTGGCGGGCAGGTGGGCCAGCATGATCTTGCCGCTGGAGGTGGCGTGCAGCGGGGTCAGCTGGCCGACCCAGTTGTGCGCGGTGACGGCGGCCTGGCCGCGCACCTGGTAGAGGTTGATCGCGTAGTGCTCCTGCATCACGGCGATGTTGACCGTCTCGCCGATCTCCTCGGCCAGCCGCTCGCACACCGGCCGGCCCTGCTGGGTGATGTCGATACGGCCGGTGACGGCGCCCGCCAGGCGTACGATGCCGAAGCCGAGGGAGTATTTGCCCCGTTCGCCCGACTGTTCCACCAGGCCGCGCGCCTCCAGGGCGCCGAGCAGGCGGAACGCGGTCGACTTGTGCACATCGATCTCGGCGGCCACCTCGCTCACGCCCGCCTCGCCGCGCTGGGCCAGGATCTCGAGGACGCTGATGGCCCGGTCGACGGACTGCACTCCGCCGGACGGTGACCCGTTGGTTTCGGTATCCGGACTGTAGTTGCTCATAACGGAACTATACGCGCAGTAAACAACGCGCCAGCAAGTAACGCGGTGTGAACAAAAATCTTACAAGTTGCGTTGTTCGCAACCTGGTGCACATTGCGATACCCGTACTAGCATGCCGCGCATATCGACGGCGCGAGCGAGACGAGGCGACCTATGGCTCCTCTGCACTACGACTTCGTCATCGTCGGAGGTGGTTCGGCCGGCAGCGCACTGGCGAACCGGCTCTCGGCCGACCCCGGCAACCGGGTGCTCGTCCTGGAGGCGGGCCGCTCCGACTACCCCTGGGACGTCTTCATCCACATGCCCGCGGCCCTCACCTACCCCATAGGCAGCCGCTTCTACGACTGGAAGTACGAGTCCGAGCCCGAGCCCCACATGGGCGGCCGCCGGATCTACCACGCCCGCGGCAAGGTGCTCGGCGGTTCCAGCAGCATCAACGGCATGATCTTCCAGCGCGGCAACCCCATGGACTACGAGCGCTGGGCCGCCGATCCCGGCATGGAGACCTGGGACTACGCCCACTGTCTGCCGTACTTCCGGCGCATGGAGAACTGTCTGGCGGCCGACCCGGACGACGAGTTCCGCGGCCATGACGGGCCCCTCGTCCTCGAACGCGGTCCGGCGACGAATCCGCTGTTCACCGCCTTCCTCAAGGCCACCCAGGAGGCGGGCTACGCCCCCACGGACGACGTGAACGGCTACCGGCAGGAAGGGTTCGCCAAGTTCGACCGCAACGTCCACCGCGGACGCCGGCTGTCGGCCTCGAAGGCGTACCTCAAGCCCGCGACGAAGCGGCCGAACCTCACCGTGACGACACGTGCCCTCGTCACCCGGGTGCTCTTCGAGGGCAAACGGGCGGTCGGCGTCGAGTACCGGCGCGGCAAGGGCGCACCCCGGCAGGTGCGCGCCGGCGAGGTCATCCTGTGCGGCGGCGCGATCAACTCGCCGCAGCTGCTCCAGCTCTCCGGCGTCGGCAACGCCGCCGAGCTGGCCGCCCTCGGCATCGACGTCGTCCACGACCTGCCCGGCGTCGGCGAGAACATGCAGGACCACCTGGAGGTGTACGTCCAGTACGCCTGCAGGCAGCCCGTCTCCATGCAGCCGTACATGGCGAAGTGGCGCGCCCCCTTCATCGGCCTGCAGTGGCTGTTCCGGAAGGGGCCCGCGGCCACCAACCACTTCGAGGCGGGCGGCTTCGCCCGCAGCAACGAGGACGTGGACTACCCCAACCTGATGTTCCACTTCCTGCCGGTCGCCGTCCGCTACGACGGCTCCTCGCCGGCCGGCGGCCACGGCTACCAGGTGCACGTCGGGCCCATGTACTCGGACGCCATCGGCTCGGTGAAGATCAGGAGCAAGGACCCGCGGGAGAAGCCCGCCCTGCGCTTCAACTACCTCTCCACCGAGCAGGACCGCCGTGAGTGGGTCGAGGCGATCCGGGTGGCCCGCAGGCTCCTCAACCAGCCCGCGCTCGCCGCCTACAACGGCGGTGAGGTCTCGCCCGGACCCTCCGTCGAGACCGACGAGGAGATCCTCGCCTGGGTCGCCAAGGAGGGCGAGACCGCCCTGCACCCGTCCTGCACCTGCAAGATGGGCACCGACGAGATGGCCGTGGTCGACCCGCTGACCCTGCGGGTGCACGGACTGGACGGGCTGCGCGTGGTGGACGCGTCGGTGATGCCGTACGTCACCAACGGCAACATCTACGCGCCGGTGATGATGATCGCCGAGAAGGCGGCCGACCTCATCCTCGGCAGGGAGCCGCTGGAGCCCTCCAAGGCCGCGTACTACCGGCACCGCGACGCCCATGAACAGGCCGGGTAGCCGGTGGGCGCCGAGACGCTGCGGGCGCTGCTCGCCCGCGTCCGCTACGAGGTGCTCCCGGCGAGGGCGACGGAGGAGAAGGTCCTGGCCCATGTGCCCCGCGACGTCGTGGTCACGGTCACGGCGTCGCCGGTCAAGGGGCTGGAGCCGACCCTCACCCTGACCGAGCGGCTCGCGGCACACGGCTACCGTGTCGTCCCGCATGTGCCCGCCCGACTGCTGCGGGACGACACACATCTGAAGGACGTGACCGAGCGCCTGCGTGCGGCGGGGGTGGACGACCTCTTCGTGCCGGCGGGCGACGCCGACCCGCCGGCCGGGCCGTACCACGGAGCCCTGCCCGTGCTGCGCCGGCTGAGCGAGCTGGGCAGGCCCTTCGCGGAGCTGGGGATCACCGGCTATCCGGAGAGCCATCCGCTCATCCACGACGACATCACCATCCAGTCGATGTGGGACAAGCGGACGCACGCCACGTACATCGTCAGCAACCTGTGCTTCGACCCGCGCGTGCTCGGCGACTGGATCAACCGGATCCGGCGCCGTGACGTCACCCTGCCCGTGTACGTCGGCGTCGCCGGGCCCGTGCAGCGGACCAAGCTGCTGGCCATGGCGACGAAGATCGGGGTGGGGGAGTCGACGCGCTTTCTCGCCAAGCACGCGTCCTGGTTCCTGCGGTTCGCGGCACCCGGTGGATACGTCCCGGAACGACTGCTCGACCGCGGCGCGGAGGTGTTCACCAGGCCGTCGGCGGGAGTGGCCGGTCTGCACCTGTTCACCTTCAACCAGATCGCCGAGACGGAGCGCTGGCGGCGAGCGGTGCTGGACCGGCTGGGCGCCTGAAACCGGCAGCCGCCGACCCCTTGACGGCGTCGGCTCAGTCGGTCAGGGTGTTCCACCACAAGCAATGAATTGCACAATGCGCAACGACTTCGTGCGAAGGGCGCGGCTGTGGCAGATCTGTATGTGGCCGGAGAATGGCGTGATCCGGTGGCCGGCGGTCACCGGGAGATCCGCTGTCCGGCGGACGGCACGCTCGTCGCGACGGTCTCGGAGGGCACCCGCCCCGACACCGAGGCGGCGATCGCCGCGGCCCGGCGGGCCTTCGACGAGGGCCCCTGGCCGCGCACCCCCGAGCGTGAGCGCGGCGCACTGCTGCTGCGCACCGCCGACATCATCGAGCGCGACGCCAAGGAGTTCGCCCGCGCCGAGTCCCTCGACACCGGCAAGCGCCTGGTCGAGAGCGAGTACGACATCGCCGACGTCGTCTCCTGCTTCCGCTACTACGGCGGCATCGCCGGCACCAGCGCCGGCCGGGTGGTCGACACCGGCCGCGACGACGCCCTCAGCCGGGTCACCTACGAGCCCGTCGGCGTTTGCGGACTGATCACCCCGTGGAACTACCCGCTGTTGCAGGCCAGTTGGAAGGTCGCCCCGGCCCTCCTGGCGGGCAACACGGTCGTCCTGAAGCCCAGCGAGCTGACGCCCTCCACCTCGGTCCTGCTGATGAAGGCGCTGGAGGAGGCCGGGCTGCCGGCCGGCGCCGCCAACCTCGTCCTCGGCACCGGACCCGAGGTCGGCGCACCGCTGTCCGAGGACCCGGCCGTGGACATGGTCTCCTTCACCGGCGGTCTGGAGACGGGCAAGCGGATCATGGCCACCGCCGCCGCGACGGTGAAGAAGGTCGCGCTGGAACTCGGCGGCAAGAACCCCAACGTCGTCTTCGCCGACGCCGACTTCGAGACCGCCGTCGACTTCGCTCTCACCGCCGTCTTCCTGCACTCCGGGCAGGTCTGCTCGGCCGGCGCCCGCCTGATCGTCGAGGACTCGCTGCACGACGCCCTCGTGGACGAGGTCGTACGCCGCGCCCGGCTGATCCGGCTGGGCGGGCCCTTCGACCCCGAGGCCGAGGCCGGGTCGCTGATCTCCGCGCAGCACCGGGAGAAGGTCGAGGCGTACGTCGCGGCGGGCCTCGCCGAGGGCGCCGTACTGCGCTGCGGCGGCGCACGCCCCGCCGACCCCGCGCTCGCAGGAGGCTTCTACTACCCGCCCACCGTCCTGGACGAGTGCCGGCAGGACATGCGTGTGGTGCACGAGGAGTCCTTCGGCCCCGTGCTCACCGTCGAGCGCTTCCACGACGAGGGCGACGCCGTCCGCATCGCGAACGACACGGAGTACGGCCTCGCCGGGGCCGTGTGGACGCAGGACGCGGGCAAGGCCCAGCGGGTCGCCCGCCGGCTGCGCCACGGCACCGTGTGGATCAACGACTACCACCCCTATGTGCCGCAGGCCGAGTGGGGTGGTTTTGGGCACTCCGGCGTGGGCCGTGAGCTGGGGCCGACCGGCCTCGACGAATACCGGGAGCCCAAGCACGTCTGGCAGAACATCCAACCCCGGCCGCAGCACTGGTTCCGCGGCTGAACGCCGAAGAGAGGTCGACCATGGCCCCAGCTCAGACCGAGGTGTCGCAGCGGCGCGACACGTCGCAGAACCCCCAGGACCGCACGCCGGTCATCTCCGTGCGCCGGCTGTGGAAGGTGTTCGGGCCGAAGGCCGACCAGGTGCCGGGCTCCGAGGAACTGTGCGGACTCACCCGCCGCGAGCTCATGGACCGCACCGGGTGCACCGCCGCCGTACGGGATGTGAACTTCGAGGTCTCGCCCGGCGAGGTCTTCGTCGTCATGGGCCTGTCCGGCTCCGGCAAGTCCACCCTGGTGCGATGTCTCACCCGGCTGATCGAACCCACCGCCGGCGAGATCGTCTTCGAGGGCGAGGACATCCGCGGCGCCGACGCCGGACGGCTGCGCGAACTGCGGCGCAGCAAGTTCTCGATGGTCTTCCAGCACTTCGGGCTGCTGCCGCACCGCAAGGTCGTCGACAACGTGGCGTTCGGCCTGGAGATCCGGGGCATGGGCAAGGCCGAGCGCACCAGGAAGGCCCTGGAGACCGTCGAACTGGTGGGTCTCGCCGGATACGAGAACTCCTACCCCGACCAGCTCTCCGGCGGTATGCAGCAGCGCGTCGGACTCGCCCGCGCCCTCGCCGGCGACCCCGACGTCCTCTTCTTCGACGAGCCGTTCTCGGCGCTCGACCCGCTGATCCGCCGCGACATGCAGAGCGAGGTCATCCGGCTGCACCACGAGGTCGGCAAGACCATGGTGTTCATCACCCACGACCTCTCCGAGGCCCTCAAGCTGGGCGACCGCATCCTGATCATGCGGGACGGCAAGATGGTCCAGTGCGGCACCGGCGACGAACTGGTCGGCGCCCCCGCCGACGACTACGTACGCGACTTCGTCAAGGACGTGCCGCGCGGCGACGTGCTCACCCTGCGCTGGATCATGCGCCCGGCACAGCCCGAAGACGCCCTCGACGGGCCCGAGTTGGGCCCTGACGTGGTGGTGCGCGAGGCCACCCGGGCGGTGCTGGCCGCCGAGAAGCCGGTCAAGGTGGTCGAGGGCGGCAAGCTGCTCGGCATCGTCGGCGACGAGGAGATCCTCGCCGTCGTCGCCGGACAGGAAGGCGGTGCGTGATGGCCGTCGCCGCCGACGCGACCGCGCCGGTCGCGACGATACGTAAGAGGGTCAGCCGCCCCATGGTGGTGGCGGGGATCCTGCTCGCCTGGCTGGTGCTCTTCGCCGTCCTGCGTGGCCGGCAGACGCTGACCCTCGCGGCAGCCGACCTCACCGGACTGCACCGCTGGCTGAACGACCTCAACGACAGCATCGGGGCCAACCGCAACTCCAACCCGCTCTTCCTGTACTTCTTCAACGAAATCCGGCTGGCCATCGACAACCTGGTGACCTTCGTCCAGTCCCTGATCTCCCAGCCCACCGGCACCCGGCCCGTCCCGCAGATCGGCTGGCTCGGCGTCGTCGGCATCACCGGCTATGTCTCCTGGGCCGTGGGCAACTGGCGGGTCGCCCTGCTGGCCGTGGCCGGCTTCACCTTCTTCGGGCTGCAGGGGCTGTGGCAGGAGAGCATGGACACCCTGGCGCTGACCCTGTCGGCCGTCATCGTGGCGCTGCTCATCGGCATCCCGCTCGGCGTGTGGGCGGGCTTGTCCGACCGGTTCAACCGGGTCATGACGCCCTTCCTGGACTTCATGCAGACGATGCCGACCTTCGTCTACCTCGCCCCGCTCACCCTGATCTTCCTCATCGGCGGGGCCTCCGCCGTGATCACCACGGTGATCTACGCGGCACCGCCCGCCATCCGCATCACCGCCCACGCCATCCGCTCGGTGCCCGAGACCACCGTCGAGGCGGCGGACTCGCTCGGTACGACACGCACGCAGCAACTGGTGAAGGTGCTGCTGCCGATGTCCAAGCGGACCGTGGTCATGGGCGTCAACCAGACCATCATGGCCGCCCTGGCCATGGTGACCATCGCCGCCCTGATCGATGCACCCGGCCTCGGCAAGACCGTCGTCCAGGCCCTGCAGTCCCTCGACGTCGGCACCGCCTTCAACGCCGGCCTCGCCATCGTCGTCATGGCGATCGTGCTCGACCGGGTCACCACGGCCGCGGCCGCGCGCACCGAGGCGGCCCGGCGCACCGGCGGCGGCCTGCTGAAGTGGCGCCGGCCGCTGCTGGCGGCAGGCGGGATCGCGGTCGCCGTCCTGGTCTATCTGTCCCACACCTACGTCTGGGCGGCCGAGTTCCCCGGCAGCGGCAGCACCGGCAGTCACATCGCGAGCGCGGCCGACACCACGACCACCTGGCTCCAGGACCACCTCTCGGGCCTGACCAACGCCCTGCGGGACGCCATCACCAATGGTCTGCTCAACCCGTTCCAGACCCTGCTCACCGACTCCCCATGGTGGCTCGTCGGCATCACCCTGGTCGCGCTCGGCGCGGTGCTCGGCGGCCGCTGGGCCGCGGCGACGGCCGCCGTGTGCGTCGGTCTGCTCGTCGGCACCGGCCTGTGGTCGGACAGCATGACCACCCTCGCCTCGACCGCCGTGGCCACCGTGCTGGTCATGCTGCTCGGCGCCGTCTTCGGCGTGTGGATGGGGCGCAGCCGGCTGGTGGACCGGCTGGTGCGGCCCACCCTGGACGCCGCACAGGTCATGCCGCCGTTCGTCTACCTCGTGCCGTTCCTGGCCCTCTTCGGCGCCACCCGGTTCACCGCGATCGTCGCGGCCGTCGTCTACGCGGCGCCCGTCGCCATCAAGATCATCGCGGACGGTGTGCGGAACGTGCCCGAGTCCACCGTGGAGGCGGCCACCTCGGCCGGGTGCAACACCTGGCAGATCATCACCAAGGTCCAGCTGCCGATGGCACGCAGCGCCCTGACACTCGCGACCAACCAGGGCCTGATCTATGTGCTGTCGATGGTTGTGGTCGGCGGCCTGGTAGGGGCCGGCGCCCTCGGCTACGACGTCGTGGCCGGGTTCTCGCAGGGACAGCTGTACGGCAAGGGGCTGGCGGCGGGGCTCGCCATCGTACTGCTGGGAGTCATGTTCGACCGGATCACTCAGGCTGCGGCCCGACGCACCAGGGCATAAGGAGCACGACACCATGGCAAGACACTGGCGAGCCGGCGCGGCCGGCCTGGCCGTCCTCGGCCTCACCCTCACGGCCTGCTCGGGGGCGAAGGTCGGCGACAGCACCTCCGCGGGCGCGAAGTCCTCGAACGGCAAGTGCGGCACCTTCAACCTGGCCGTCAACCCCTGGGTGGGCTACGAGGCGGACGCGGCGGTCGTCGCGTACGTCGCGCAGCACGACCTCGGCTGTACGGTCAACAAGAAGGACCTGAAGGAGGAGATCGCCTGGCAGGGCTTCGGGACCGGTGAGGTCGACGCCGTCCTGGAGAACTGGGGCCACGACGACCTGAAGAAGAAGTACATCACCGGCCAGAAGACGGCCGTCGAAGCCGGCTCGACGGGCAACAAGGGCGTCATCGGCTGGTTCGTGCCGCCGTGGCTGGCCAAGGCCCACCCGGACATCACCGACTGGAAGAACCTCGACAAGTACGCCGACAAGTTCAAGACCTCCGAGTCGGGCGGCAAGGGCCAGCTCCTCGACGGGGACCCCTCCTATGTCACCAACGACGCGGCACTGGTCAAGAACCTGAAGCTGAACTTCAAGGTGGTGTACGCGGGCAGCGAGACCGCGCTCATCCAGGCGTACCGGACGGCCGAGAAGAACAAACAGTGGTTGATCGGCTACTTCTACGAACCGCAGTGGTTCCTGTCCGAGGTGCCCCTGGTGAAGGTCAACCTGCCTGCCTACACGACCGGTTGCGACGCCGACGCGGCGAAGGTGGCCTGTGACTACCCCGTCTACGACCTGGACAAGATCGTCAGTGCGAGCTTCGCCAAGTCGGGCAGCCAGGCGTACAACCTGGTGAAGAACTTCCACTGGACCAACGACGACCAGAACACCGTCGCCAAGTACATCGCGGTGGACAAGATGTCGGACGACGCGGCGGCCAAGAAATGGGTCGACGCGAACCGCGACAAGGTCGACGCCTGGCTGAAGTAGCACCGGGGTCGAACAAGGGCCTCCGAACACGCCCGGCAGGCGGTGTGCGCACATGTGCACCGCCTGCCGGGCATTGCCGTGTTCAGGGCCGTTTTCCTCGCGTCACCGCCCCCTTGACACCCCTCCTCGACGACAGGACCATTGAGTTGCGCAACCTGAATCACGTTGCGTAAAGAGCAACTAGGCCGGTCTCAAGTTCGGAGGTTGGGCGATGGCGGGACCCCGAGTGGTGATCATCGGAGCGGGCGTCGTAGGAGCGGCCCTGGCGGACGAGATCTCCGCGCGCGGCTGGACCGAAGTGACCGTGGTCGACCAGGGCCCCCTCCCGGCGACGGGCGGCTCGTCCTCGCACGCGCCGGGCCTGGTCTTTCAGACGAACCCCTCGAAGACCATGACGGAGCTGGCCCGCTACACCGTCGAGAAGTTCTGCTCCCTCGAGGTCGACGGCAAGCCGTGCTTCCTCCAGGTCGGCGGCCTCGAAGTGGCCACCACCCCCGAGCGCCTCACCGAGCTGCACCGCCGGCACGGCTGGATCACCGCCTGGGGCATCGAGGCACGCCTGCTGACCCCCGACGAGTGCGTGGAGCGGCACCCGCTGGTCAACCGCGACCGGGTCCTCGGCGGCCTCCTCGTGCCCACCGACGGCCTCGCCAAGGCCGTCCTCGCCGTCGAGGCCCAGATCCGCCGGGCCACCGAACGCGGCGTGCGCTTCCTCGCCCGCCACGAAGTCCTCGACGTGCGGCAGGCCGACGGCCGCGTCACCGGCGTGCTGACCGACCAGGGCGAGATCCCCGCCGACATCGTGGTGTGCTGCGCCGGCATCTGGGGCCCGAAGATCGCCCGCATGGTCGGGATGAACCTACCGCTCACCCCGCTCGCCCACCAGCTCGCCTGGACCGGCCCGGTCCCCGCCCTCGCCGGCCAGACCGAGGAGGCCGTCCGCCCGATCCTGCGCCACCAGGACGCCGACCTCTACTACCGCGACCGCTACGACGGCCTCGGCATCGGCTACTACGGCCACCGCCCCATGCCCATCTCCGCCGACGCCATCCTCTCCGTCGACGAGGCCGAGGAGATGCCGTCGGTCCTCAAGTTCACCGAGGAGGACTTCGAGGACGCCTGGACCGAGACCCAGTCGCTGCTCCCCGCGACCCGTGAGGCCAAGGTCGAGGAGGGCATCAACGGCCTCTTCTCCTTCACCACCGACGGCTACCCGCTGCTCGGCGAGTCCCCGGACGTCAAGGGCTTCTGGGTCGCCGAGGCCGTGTGGGTCACCCACTCCGCCGGCGTCGGCCGGGCCGTCGCCGAGTGGCTGGTCGACGGCCACTGCTCCTCGTTCGACCTGCACGAGTGCGACGTCAACCGCTTCGAGCCGCACCAGCTGTCCCCGGAGTACGTCCTGGCCCGCGACTGCCAGAACTTCGTCGAGGTCTACGACATCCTCCACCCCCTCCAGCCGTCCGGCGCGCCGCGCCCGATCCGCACCAGCCCCTTCCACACCCGTCAGCGGGAACACGGCGCGTTCTTCCTGGAGGCGAACGGCTGGGAACGCCCGCAGTGGTACGAGGCCAACGCGGGCCTGGCCGACGGCCGTTCGATCCCCACCCCCAACGACTGGGCCGCCCGCTACTGGTCGCCCATCGTCGGCGCCGAGGCCCAGGTCACCCGCGAGACCGTCGCGCTGTACGACATGACCGCCCTCAAGCGCCTGGAGGTTAGCGGCCCCGGTGCCGCCGACTTCCTGGAGCGGCTGGTCACCGGCAAGGTCGCCAAGTCGGTCGGCTCGGTGACGTACACGCTGCTGCTGGACCACGACGGCGGCATCCGCAGCGACGTCACCGTCGCCCGCCTCGCCCGCGACCTCTTCCAGGTCGGCGCCAACGGCAACCTCGACCTCGATTGGTTCATCCGCCACCTGCCCGTCGACGGCACGGTGCAGGTCCGCGACATCACGCCCGGCACCTGCTGCATCGGCCTGTGGGGCCCGCTCGCCCGCGAGGTGCTGCAGCCGCTCACCGACGCGGACTTCTCCAACGAGGGCCTGAAGTACTTTCGCGCCAAGCGCGCCTACATCGGCTCGGTGCCGGTCACCGCGATGCGGCTGTCGTACGTCGGCGAGCTCGGCTGGGAGCTCTACACGACCGCCGACCAGGGCCTGAAGCTCTGGGACACCCTGTGGGCGGCGGCTGAGCCGCTGGGCGGCGTCATCGCCGGCCGTGGCGCCTTCAACAGCCTCCGTCTGGAGAAGGGGTACCGCTCCTTCGGCACCGACATGACCTACGAGCACGACCCCTACGAGGCCGGCGTCGGCTTCGCCGTCAAGCTCGACAAGGGCGACTTCATCGGCAAGGAGGCGCTGGAGCGCCGCAAGGCCGACGTGCGCCGCAGGCTGACCTGCCTCACCATCGACGACCCGCGGGCGGTCGTCCTCGGCAAGGAGCCGGTGTACGACGGCGACCGCGCCGTCGGCTACGTGACCAGCGCCGCCTACGGCTACACCATCGGCAAGGGCATCGCCTACGCCTGGCTCCCGGCGGACCTGGCCACCCCCGGCACCACCGTGCACATCGGCTACTTCGACCGGCGCGTGGAGGCCGTCGTGGCCGAGGAGCCGCTGTTCGACCCGACCATGTCCCGCCTTCGTGGCTAGCCCAGGGGAAGGAACACCACCGGTGACCGCACAACTCCTCGACGGCAAGGCGACCGCTGCCGCGGTCCGTGGTGAACTCACGGAGCGCGTGGCCAAGTTGACCGCCACCACCGGCCGCCCGCCCGGACTCGGCACGGTCCTCGTCGGTGACGACCCGGGCAGCCACGCCTACGTCGCCGGAAAGCACCGCGACTGCGCGCAGGTGGGCATCGCCTCGCTCCGCCGTGAACTGCCCGCCGACGCGACCCAGCGGCAGGTCGAGGACGTCATCGACGACCTCAACGCCGACCCGGCCTGCACCGGCTACATCGTCCAGCTCCCGCTTCCGCGCCACCTGGACACCAACGCCGTGCTCGCCCGCATGGACCCCGCCAAGGACGCCGACGGCCTGCACCCGGTCAACCTCGGCCGGCTCGTCCTCGGCGTGGACGCCCCGCTGCCCTGTACCCCGCGCGGCATCGTGGAACTGCTGCGCCGGTACGACGTCCCGCTGGCCGGAGCGCGCGTGTGCGTGATCGGCCGGGGCATCACCGTGGGACGGCCCATCGGACTGCTGCTCACCCGCCGGTCCGAGAACGCCACCGTCATCCTCTGCCACACCGGAACCAGGGGCCTGGCCTGGCACGTGCGCGAGGCGGACATCGTCGTCGCGGCGGCCGGCTCGCCCGGACTGATCACCAAGGACATGCTGCGCCCCGGCGCGGCCGTCCTGGACGTCGGCATCACCCGCACCGAGCACGGGCTGGTCGGCGACGTCCACCCGGAGGCCGCCGAGGTCGCCGGATGGCTCGCGCCGATGCCCGGGGGAGTGGGACCCATGACCCGGGCGATGCTGCTCGCCAATGTCGTCGAGGCCGCCGAGAGGAACGCGAACCCCGCATGAACGCGCTGAACACGCCCCTGGCCGAGCTGGACCCCGAGGTCCACGCCGCCCTCCGCGCCGAGCTGAACCGCCAGCAGTCCACCCTGGAGATGATCGCCTCCGAGAACTTCGCGCCCACCGCCGTGATGGAGGCGCAGGGCTCGGTCGCCACCAACAAGTACGCCGAGGGCTACCCCGGCCGCCGCTACTACGGCGGCTGCGAACACGTCGACGTCACCGAGCGCCTGGCCATCGAACGCGTCAAGTCGCTCTTCGGGGCGGGCTTCGCCAACGTCCAGCCGCACTCGGGCGCCCAGGCCAACACCGCCGTCTTCTTCGCCCTGCTCCAGCCCGGCGACACCGTCCTCGGCCTCGACCTCGCGCACGGCGGTCACCTCACCCACGGCATGCGCATCAACTACAGCGGCAAGATGCTCAACGTCGTGCCCTACCACGTCTCCGAGACGGACAACCTCGTGGACATGGACGAGGTGGAGCGGCTCGCCAAGGAGCACCGGCCCAAGATGATCATCGCGGGCTGGTCGGCGTACCCCAGGCAGCTGGACTTCGCCGCCTTCCGCCGGATCGCCGACGAGGTCGGTGCCCTCCTCATGGTCGACATGGCGCACTTCGCGGGCCTGGTCGCCGCCGGACTGCACCCCAGCCCCGTGCCGCACGCGCACGTGGTCACCACCACGACCCACAAGACGCTCGGCGGTCCGCGCGGCGGAGTCATCCTCACCAACGACGCCGACCTCGCCAAGAAGCTCAACTCGGCGGTGTTCCCGGGCATGCAGGGCGGCCCGCTGGAGCACGTCATCGCGGCGAAGGCGGTCTCCTTCAAGGTCGCGGCATCGCCCGAGTTCGCGGAACGGCAGGCCCGTACCCTCGCCGGCGCCCGCATCCTCGCCGAGCGCCTCACCCGGCCCGACGCGGCCGGGGCCGGAGTGAAGGTGCTGACCGGCGGCACGGACGTCCACCTGGTCCTGGTGGACCTGCGGGACTCGCAACTGGACGGCCGGCAGGCCGAAGATCTCCTTCACCGGATCGGCATCACCGTCAACCGCAACGCCGTCCCCTTCGACCCGCGCCCGCCCATGGTCACCTCCGGCCTGCGCATCGGCACCCCGGCGCTGGCCACCCGGGGCTTCACCGAGGAGGACTTCGCCGAGGTCGCCGACGTGATCGCGCTGGCCCTCCAGCCCGAGCCGGACGTACCCGCCCTGCGCGCCCGCACCGAGGCCCTGGCGGCCAAGCACCCGCTCTACCCGCACCTCTCGCACGACGGAGCCGCCCGATGAGCCCCCGCACCCCCGGCGCCGACCTGCCCGACCACCCCGACTGGCTCTGGCGCACCCCCGAGCCCAAGCGGTCGTACGACGTGGTGATCGTGGGCGGTGGCGGCCACGGCCTGGCCACCGCGCACTACCTGGCCAAGAACCACGGCATCACCAACGTCGCGGTCCTGGAGAAGGGCTGGCTCGCGGGCGGCAACATGGCCCGCAACACCACGATCATCCGCTCCAACTACCTGTGGGACGAGAGCGCGGGCATCTACGAGCACGCGCTCAAGCTGTGGGAGGGGCTGGAGGAGGAGCTCGACTACCCCATCCTCTTCTCCCAGCGCGGCGTGCTGAACCTCGCCCACAGCCTGCAGGACGTCCGCGACAGCGTGCGCCGGGTCGAGGCGAACCGGCTCAACGGCGTCGACGCCGAATGGCTCGACGCCGAGCAGGTCAAAGAGGTCTGCCCGATCGTCAACATCTCACCCGACGTGCGCTACCCGGTCCTCGGCGGCACCTACCAGCCGCGCGCCGGCATCGCCAAGCACGACTACGTCGCCTGGGGCTTCGCCCGCTCGGCGGACGCCGCCGGCATCGACATCATCCAGAACTGTGAGGTCACCGGCCTGGACGTGGTCGACGGCCGAGTGGTCGGCGTCCAGACCACCCTCGGCCCGATCGCCGCGGGCAAGGTGGCCCTGTGCTCGGCCGGCCACACCTCGGTCCTCGCCGCCATGGCGGGCATCCAACTCCCGCTCCAGAGCCACCCGTTGCAGGCGCTGGTGTCGGAGCTGCTGGAGCCGGTGCACCCGACCGTGGTGATGTCCAACGCCGTCCACGTGTACGTCAGCCAGGCGCACAAGGGCGAGCTGGTCATGGGCGCGGGCATCGACGCGTACAACTCGTACACCCAGCGCGGCGCGTTCCACATCATCGAGGAGCAGATGTCCGCCGCCCTGGAACTCTTCCCGGTCTTCGCCCGCGCCCACGTACTGCGCACCTGGGGCGGCATCGTCGACGTCAGCCCCGACGCCTCGCCCATCGTCGGCCTCACCCCGGTCGACAACCTCTACCTCAACTGCGGCTGGGGAACCGGCGGCTTCAAGGCCACCCCCGGCGTCGGCTGGGTCTACGCCCACACCATCGCCCACGACACCCCGCACGCCCTCAACGCCCCCTTCTCGCTCGACCGTTTCACCACCGGCGCGCTCGTCGACGAGCACGGCGCGGCCGCGGTGGCCCACTAGGGAGCCCAACCATGCTGCTGATCCCCTGCCCGTGGTGCGGGCCCCGCGACGAGGCCGAGTTCCACTACGGCGGCCAGGCCCATGTGCCGTATCCGGAGGACCCGTCGGCCCTGACCGACGAGGAGTGGGCCACGTACCTCTTCTTCCGCGACAACCCGAAGGGCCCCTTCGCCGAGCGCTGGACCCATGCGGCGGGCTGCCGCAGGTGGTTCAACGCGGTGCGGAACACCGCGACGAACGAGATCCTCGCCGTGTACCGGACGGGCGAGCCGCGCCCGGTCACCTCTCAGCTGAGTCCGGCACAACCAGCCCGTCTGGGGGTACCCCCTCTGGGGGAGCTTGAGGGCGAGGCCGTTCAGGCCGAAGGGGGGTCCGGGGGCGCAGCCCCCAGCGGGGTCGAAGGGGCAGCGCCCCTGGAGGACGGGACGGGCAGGGGCGGCCGGGGCGACCATCCCTTCCGCACCCCCACCGGCGGCCGCATTGCTCGCGACACCCCCCTCACCTTCATCTTCGACGGCACCGAATACCAGGGCTACCGCGGCGACACCCTCGCCTCCGCCCTCCTCGCCAACGGCGTCATCCAGGCCGCCACCAGCATCAAGCTCGGCCGCCCCCGCGGCATCTTCTCCGCCGGCGTCGAGGAACCCAACGCGGTCGTCCAGATCGAGGCCCCCTTCCCCGAACCCATGCTCCCCGCCACGACCGTCGAGCTCTACGACGGCCTGGTCGCGAGCAGCCTCCCCGGCCAGGGCCGCCTCGCCACGGAACCCGACCCCGCCCGCTACGACGCCGTACACGCGCACTGCGACCTGCTGGTCGTCGGCGCCGGCCCGGCCGGCCTCGCGGCCGCGGCGGCGGCAGCGCACACCGGCGCACGCGTCATCCTCGCCGACGACCAGCCGGAACCCGGCGGCAGCCTGCTCGGCACCGGGGAACACCTCGACTGGGTGGAGACGACACGCGCCCGGCTGGAAGCCGCCCCCGAGGTACGCGTCCTGTCCCGGACCACCGTCTTCGGCCACTACGACGACAACCACCTCCTCGCCGTCGAGCGCCGTACCAACCACCTCGGCGCCGAAGCCCCGGCCCATGTCTCCCGCGAGCGGGTCTGGCGCATCCGCGCCCGGCGCGTTGTCCTCGCCACCGGCGCCCACGAGCGCTCGCTGGCGTTCGGCGACAACGACCGCCCCGGCGTGATGCTGGCCGCCTCGGCCCGGACGTATCTGCACCGGTACGGCGTCCTGCCGGGCCGGCACGCGGTCGTGTTCACCACCAACGACAGCGCCTACGCCGCCGCGCTCGACCTGGCGGCGGCCGGAGTGGACGTCGCGGCGATCGTCGACACCCGCCCCGAGCCGGGTGAGTGGGCCGAGCGGGCCCGGTCCGCCGGGATCGAGGTGCTGGCCGGCCACGCGGTCACCGGCACGCAGGGCGGGGCCCGCCTCACCGCGGTGACGGTCGCCCCGTTCGGGGAGTCCGCCGGACAGCGGGAGTTCGCCGTCGACCTGCTCCTGGTCGCCGGCGGCTGGAACCCGGTCGCCCACCTGTTCAGCCAGGCGGGCGGCAAGCTCCGCCACGACGACGTGCTCGGCACGTTCGTCCCCGACAGCTGCCGTCAGGCCGTCGAGGCGGCGGGCAGCGCGAACGGGGCCCTCGACCTCGCCACGGCTCTCGCGCAGGGCGCGGCGGCCGGTGCCCGCGCGATCGGGGCGGAGGGCTACACGGCCCAGGCGCCCGCCCTTCCGGCCGTGGCCGCCCAGCCGTACACCCCGCCCATGCAGGTCTTCACCGTTCCGAGTGCCACCGATGCCCCCCGGTTCGTCGACCTCCAGCGTGACGTCACGGTCGACGACCTGGCGCGGGCGACCGGGGCGGGCCTGCACTCGGTGGAGCACACCAAGCGTTACACCACGGCCGGTACCGCCAACGACCAGGGCAGGACGGGCGGAGTCCTGGCGAGCGGGGTGGTCGCCGAACTCCTCGGCGTGGACGTCTCGGCGCTCGGCCTGCCCACCTTCCGGCCGCCGTACACGCCTGTCTCCTTCGCGACGCTCGCGGGCCGGGACCGTGGTGCGCTGCACGACCCGATCCGTACGACCGCGCTGCACGGCTGGCATGTCGAGCACGGCGCGCTCTTCGAGAACGTCGGCCAGTGGAAGCGGCCCTGGTACTACCCGCGGGCGGGCGAGGACATGGAGACCGCCGTGCTGCGCGAGTGCCGCTCCGCCCGCGAGGGCGTGGCCTTCATGGACGCCTCCACGCTCGGCAAGATCGACGTCCAGGGCGCGGACGCCGCGCAGTTCCTCGACCTGCTCTACACCAACATGATGAGCACCCTGAAGGTCGGCATGATCCGCTACGGCGTGATGTGCCGCCCGGACGGGATGGTGTTCGACGACGGCACGGTCATCCGGCTCGCCCAGGACCGCTTCCTGGTCACCACCACGACCGGCAACGCGGCGGCCGTGCTGGACTGGATGGAGGAGTGGCTGCAGACCGAGTGGCCCGATCTGCGGGTGCACTGCACGTCGGTCACCGAGCAGTGGGCGACCGTGGCGCTGGTCGGCCCGCGTTCGCGCGAGGTTCTCGGCTCGCTGGCACCCCAACTGGCCGTGAGCAACGAGGACTTCCCCTTCATGGCGTGGCGCGGGACGACGGTCGCCGGCCTCGACGCGCGCGTGTGCCGGATCAGCTTCTCCGGCGAACTCGCCTACGAGATCAATGTGTCGCCCTGGGACGCCCTCGAGCTGTGGGAGGCCGTGTACGAGGCAGGCGCCCCGTACGGCATCACCCCGTACGGCACCGAGACGATGCACGTCCTGCGCGCCGAGAAGGGCTACCCGATCATCGGCCAGGACACCGACGGCACGGTCACCCCGCACGACCTCGGCATGAGCTGGGCCGTGTCGAAGAAGAAGCCCGACTTCATCGGCAAGCGCTCCTACGCCCGCGCCGACACCGTACGCCCCGACCGCAAGCACCTGGTCGCGCTGCTCCCGGAGGACTCCGGCGCCTTCCTCCCGGAGGGCACGCAACTGGTCGCCGACAGCGAACTGCCCGCCCCGCCCGTGCCGATGCTCGGCCACGTCACCTCCAGCTACCGCAGCGCGGCGCTCGGCCGGACCTTCGCGCTCGCCCTGATCAAGGGTGGCCGGGACCGGATCGGCGAGCGCCTCTACGCACCCGTCGGCGACCGGCTGCTGCCGGTGACCGTCGCCAGTCCCGTCCTCTACGACCCCGAGGGAGCCCGCCGCGATGGCTGACACCGCCCAGATCGCCCGGCAGCGCAGCCCGTTGGCGCATGCCGCCGACCGCCTGGCCGCCGTGACCCGCTCCTCCGGGGGCGCGGTCCGGCTGGCCGAAGTCCCCTTCCTGGCCCAGCTGAACGTCCGCCTCGACGCCAAGAGCCCGGCGGCGGACGCCGTAGGACTCGCCCTCGGCCTCCAACTGCCCCTGGAATCCAACACGGTGGTCCGAGCCGCTGACCTGACCGCGGTATGGCTGGGCCCGGACGAATGGCTGGTGGTGGGACAGCCCGGCGCCCAGCGGGAGTTGGAGAGCCGGATCCGTGTGGCGGCGGGCGACGAGCACGTCTCGGTGACCGACGTCTCCGCCCAGCGCACCACCCTCCTGGTCACCGGCCCCCGCGCCCGCGACCTGCTGTCCCACGGCTGCTCGCTGGACCTCCACCCGAGCGCCTTCGGTCCCGGCCGCTGCGCCCAGACGACCCTGGCCCGCGCCCAGGTCGTCCTGGTCGCCCGCGACGAGACCAGGGCGGGCTTCTGGGTCCTGGTGCGCTCCACCTTCGCGGGCTACCTGACGGACTGGCTGCTGGACGCGGCGGTGGAGTACACCGATGGGCCGGCGGCCGGTTCCGCCGCCTGATCGCTCCGCTCGGTACAGGAGGAGGCGGGCCGCATCGCCGGTGACGGCGTCGGCCCGCCTCGCTCGCTCGCCGCCGGCAGCGGCTCTCAGCCCAGGTGGCCCATCCGGTGGCTGATCTCCCGCGCGCCCTGGAGCAGGGCCGGTGCGAGCTCGTGGAGGCGCTCCTCGGTGAAGCGGTACGCCGGTCCCGAGGCGCTGAGGGCGGCGATGACCTCGCCGTCCCGGGCGCGGATCGGCGCCGCGATGGCGTGCAGCCCGATCTCCAGTTCCTCCAGCGTCACCGCGTAGCCACGCTCGCGTGCCTCGGCGAGGTTCTTCTCGAGCTTCGTCCTGGCGGTGAGGGTGTGCGGCGTCAGCCTCTGCAACCCGGAGGCCGCGAGCACGCGGTCCCGGGCCGGCGCCGACAGGTGGGCCAGCAGGATCTTGCCGCTGGACGTGGCGTGGACCGGGGTGAGCTGACCGACCCAGTTGTGCGTGCCGACCGCGCCGGGGCCGCGTACCTGGTAGAGGTTGACCGCGTAATGCTCCTGGAGGACCGCGATGTTGACGGTCTCGCCGATCTCCTCGATCAGCCGCTCGCACACCGCCCGGCCCTGCTGGGTGACGTCGAGCCGGCCCGTGACCGCGCCCGCGAGGCGCACGATCCCGAAGCCCAGCCGGTACTTGCCCCGTTCGGCCGCCTGCTCGACCAGACCGCGTGCCTCGAGCGCGCCGAGCAGACGGAACGCGGTCGACTTGTGGACGTCGATCTCGGCGGCGACCTCACTGACGCCCGCCTCGCCGCGCTGGGCCAGAATCTCCAGGACGCTTACCGCACGGTCGACGGACTGCACCCCGTTCACAGCGGGACCCGCTGTTTCGCCATCTGCCGGGTAGTTGCTCATAGCGCAACTATACGCAAGCGGAGGTGTGCGGCGAGGGGACACGGTGACTGTTCGGGGGGTCCGTTGGGCACTGGACGCCGACTGTCCCCCCCGGCACTCTAGGACTGCCCATTCGTCAGCGGAAGACGACCGTGCAGCGGCCGTTGACCAGCACACGGTTCTCGCTGTGCCACTCCACGGCGCGGGCGAGCACCTGGGCCTCGACGTCACGGCCGAGGGTGACCAGTTCGTCCGGGGCGTGCGAGTGGTTCACGCGGACGACGTCCTGCTCGATGATCGGGCCTTCGTCGAGGTCGGGCGTGACGTAGTGCGCCGTGGCGCCGACGAGCTTGACGCCGCGCTGGTGCGCCTGGACGTACGGCTTGGCCCCCTTGAAGCTCGGCAGGAAGGAGTGGTGGATGTTGATGGCCCGGCCGTCGAGCTTCTTGCAGAGGTCGTCGGAGAGGATCTGCATGTACCGGGCGAGCACCACGAGGTCGATGTCCAGCTCGTCGACGAGCTGCAGCAGCCGGGCCTCCGCCTCCGCCTTGGTCTGGGGCGTCACCGGGATGTGGTGGAAGGGGATGCCGTAGTTCTGCGCCAGGGGCTCGAAGTCGCGGTGGTTGGAGACGATCGCCGGGATGTCGATGTTGAGCGCGCCCGTGGACCTGCGGAAGAGCAGGTCGTTCAGGCAGTGGCCGAACTTGGACACCATCATGAGCGTGCGGGTCGGGGTCGCGGCGTCGCGCAGCTGCCAGGTGATCCGGTAGGCCTCGGCGACCGGGGCGAAGCCGGTGTGCAGATCCTCCAGTGAGACCCCCGGATCCGAGACGTCGAAGTGCACCCGCATGAAGAAGCGGTCCTGAAGCCGGTCGTCGAACTGCTGGCTCTCCAGGATGTTGCCGGAGTGCGTGACGAGATACGTGCTCACGGCGTGGACGAGACCGGCCCGGTCAGGGCACGAAAGGGTGAGGACGAACTCGCGGCCGGGCTGCGGTCGAGGAGACATGACATCCTCCCTGGGTGCGCAATGCGCAACGGTGTGGGTTATATGCAACATGGTCGGGCGCGAGTGGGTGACTGGTCAAGAGCGCCGCCGGCCTCTTCTTCGGCGCCGTCACCGGCAAGCGGCGCAGCGCCACGCCAGGACAGCCCGCCGGAGGGCGGCGCCTCTTGACAGGGGTCCCCCTGGAGCGGACAGTTTCACCGAGTGTTGCTTATGGCAATGCACAGCGCGTAATACGCAACAGCTCCCACCTTCGGTCGTCGCGCCCGGCGACTTCGTCGTCCTCAACTGGTGTGCGGTGTGCGGAAAGTGCCGGTCCTGTCACCGGGGCAAGCCGTGGTACCGGGAAGGACCGAGCTGTCCCCGGCCCTGGCCATCGGCACCACCGATCACCCCATCGCCCTCTTCGACCCGCGCCGCGTGCGCGTCCGACACGTCCCGAGGTGACACCGATGACCACGACCGATCTGCCCTCGAGCCTGATCTCCACCCTGGCCGGGGAGTACTACACCGACCCCGCCGTCTTCGCGCTGGAGCAGGAGCGCGTCTTCGAGGCCATGTGGTTCTGTGTGGCGCGGGCCGCGGAGCTGGACAGGCCCGGTCGGTTCCGCACCTGTCAGGTCGGCCGGGAGAGCGTGCTGGTCTCCCGCTCCCGGGACGGCTCGGTCAAGGCGTTCCTGAACATCTGCCGGCACCGCGGCGCCAAGCTGTGCACCGAGGAGTCCGGCGAGGTCAAGCGGGCCTTCCAGTGCCCGTACCACGCCTGGACGTACGGCCTGGACGGCAAGCTGGTCGCCGCGCCCAACCTGACCTCGATGCCGGACCTCGACCGGACCGCGTACGGCCTGGTCAACGTCCATGTGCGGGAGTGGCTGGGCTATGTGTGGGTGTGCCTGGCCGACAACCCGCCGTCCTTCGAGCAGGACGTCATCGGGGCCGTGATCGAGCGGCTGGGCGACACCGAGTCGATCGAGAACTACGGCATCGAGGACCTCAAGGTCGGCCGGCGCATCGCCTACGACGTGAGGGCCAACTGGAAGCTCGTCATCGAGAACTTCATGGAGTGCTACCACTGCGCCACCATCCACCCCGAACTCACCGAGGTCCTGCCGGAGTTCGCCGACGGCTACGCGGCGCAGTACTACGTCGGACACGGCGCGGAGTTCGGCGAGGAGGTCAGGGGCTTCACCGTGGACGGCTCCGAGGGCCTGGACCGCATTCCCGGGGTCGCCGAGGAGCAGGACCGGCGCTACTACGCCATCACCGTCAAGCCGCAGGTCTTCATCAACCTCGTGCCCGACCACGTGATCTTCCACCGGATGTACCCGCTGGCGCACGACCGCACGGTGATGGAGTGCGACTGGCTCTACCTGCCGCACGTCGTCGAGAGCGGCAAGGACGTGGACCGGTCGGTGGAACTCTTCCACCGCGTCAACCAGCAGGACTTCGACGCCTGTGAGCGCACCCAGCCCGGGATGAGCTCGCGCGCCTACACCAAGGGCGGTGTCCTGGTGCCCAGCGAGCACCACATCGGCGAGTTCCACACCTGGCTGCGGGACAAACTCGACGTACGGCCCGTCGGCTGACCCCGCAGCCGCCCCCTACCGCCCGTCCACCTGCCGCTCGGCCCCTCCGGCAGGTGGACGGGCCCGTCGCCCGTACGGCCGTACGTACGCCCCGACACGTCCCGCCCGGGGCCACCCATACTGGAGACATGGCCATGCATCGGCGTGCGGCCCGGTCGCCGGGCGCGGCGCGGTCGGCCAGGCCCGCGGGGTGGTCCGGGCTCCAGGGCCGGCCGCGAGCCCCGCAGCGGCCACGGGCCCGTCTGCCCTCCGTCCTGAGCGTGCGCAGCGTCGCCGGACAGTTCCTCGTCCTGCAGGTGGGGGTCGTCCTGCTGCTCGTGGTCGCCGCGGTGGTGGCCCTGGTGCTCCAGGGCCGCAGCACGAGCCTTCAGGAAGCCAGGCAGCGCTCGCTCGTCGGCGCCGAGATGTTCGCGAACGCTCCGGGGACGCTGAGCGCCATGAAATCGGCCGACCCCAGCGCCCTGCTCCAGCCGCGCGCGGAGGAGGCCCGGAAACAGGCCAAGGTCAACTACGTCATCGCGTTCAGCCCGTCCGGCATCCGCTGGACCCACCCCGACCCGCGCCTCATCGGCAAACGCGTCGTCGGCTCCTACGCGGACGCGCTGGCCGGCAAGGTGCACCAGGCCACGTACAACACACCCGGCGTCGGCCGTGCCGTGGACACGATGGTCCCCGTCACCGACACCGACGGAAAGGTCGTCGGAGTGGTGTCGGTCGGCATCACGGTCAAGACCGTGAACATGCGGGTGATGGAACAGCTGCCACTCCTGTTCGGTTCCGCCGCCGTCGGGCTCGCGCTGGTCACGGGCGGGTCGGCCCTGGTGAGCCGGCGACTGCGGCGGCAGACGCACGGCCTGGAACCGGCCGAGATGACGCGGATGTACGAGCACCACCACGCGGTCCTGCACTCGGTCCGGGAAGGTGTGCTCGTCATCGGCGGCGAGGGACGGCTGCTGCTGGCCAACGACGAGGCCGCCCGCCTGCTGGAGCTGCCCGAGGACGCGACGGGCCGGCGCGTCACCGACCTGGGCCTGTCCCAGCCGGCCGCCGCGCTGCTGGCCTCGGGCCGGGCCGTCAGTGACGAGGTGGTCCGGGCCGGCGAGCGGCTGCTCGCGGTCAACGTGCGCCCGACCGCCCCGCACGGCGGGCCGCGCAGCTCCGTGGCGACCCTGCGGGACACCACGGAACTGCGGGCGCTCGCGGGCCGTGCCCGGATCGCGGGGGAGCGCCTGCAACTGCTCTACGACGCCGGGGTGCGGATCGGCACCACCCTCGATGTGTCCGGCACGGCCGAGGAACTGGCCCGGATCGCCGTGCCCCGGTTCGCGGACTACGCCACCGTCCAGCTGCGCGACGCGGTACGACGCGGCGAGGAACCGGACGGGACCAGCCTGACCATGCACCGTGCCGCCGTGCGCGGCATCCGGGACGACCATCCGCTGTACCCGGTGGACGAGACCATCACCTGGCTGCCGACGATGCCGCAGGCGCAGGGGCTGCGCGGTGGCCACGCCGTGCTGGAGCCCGATCTGCGCGCGGCGCGCGGCTGGCGGGCGCAGGATCCCGAACGGGCGCGCCGCGTCCTGGACTTCGGGATGCACTCCCTGATCACCGTGCCGCTGCTGGCCCGTGACATGGCGCTGGGTGTGGTCGACTTCTGGCGCTCGGAGCAGGACCCCTTCACCGAGGAGGATCTCGCCGTCGCCGAGGAACTGGCGGCCCGCGCGGCGGTCGCCATCGACAACGCCCGCCGCTTCACCCGCGAGCACACCATGGCGGTCACCCTCCAGCGCAGCCTCCTGCCCCGCGCCCTGCCCGAGCAGTCGGCCCTGGAGGTCGCCCACCGCTATCTGCCCGCCCAGGCCGGGGTGAGCGGGGACTGGTTCGACGTGATCCCCCTGCCCGGGGCCCGGGTCGCCCTCGTCGTCGGCGGCGTCGTCGGCCACGGACTGCACGCCGCCGCGACCATGGGCCGGCTGCGCACGGTGGTCCACAATTTCTGCGCCCTCGACCTGTCCCCCGACGAGCTGCTGAGCCACCTGGACGAACTGGTCGCGCAGATGGACGAGAGCGAGAACAGCGAGCGCGTGGACGGCGGGGGTGCCCAGGGCGAGGGAGCGGGCATCACCGGTGCCAGCTGCCTGTTCGCGGTCTACGACCCCGTCTCCGGCCGGTGCACCATGGCCCGGGCCGGCCATCTGGGACCCGCCCTCGTCAGCCCCGACGGCACGGTCACCTTCCCCGACGTCCCCGTCTCGCCGCCGCTGGGCCTCGGTGCCGGTCTGCCCGTCGAGACCGTCGAGCTGGAACTGGCCGAGGGTTCCCTGCTCGCCCTCTACACCGACGGACTCGTCGAAGGCCGCGACCGCGCCCTCGACACCGGGCTCGAACTCCTTCGGGGAGCCCTGGCACAGCCCGACCGGACCCCGGAACAGGCCTGCCGGGCGGTGCTCGACGCCCTGCTGCCCGATGGTCCCCTGGACGACATCGCCCTCCTGGTGGCCCGCACCCGGCTCACCGACCCGGACCGGGTCGCCGACTGGGACGTACCCGCCGACCCCGCCGCCATCGCCCCTCTCCGCGCCGCCTGCGCCCGTCGGCTGGCCGCCTGGGACCTGGACGAGATCTCCTTCACGACCGAACTCATCCTCAGCGAACTGGTCACCAACGCCATCCGCTACGGCGGTGAGCCCATCAGCCTTCGCCTGCTGCTCAACGGAGACAGTCTGATCTGCGAAGTCGCCGACGGCAGCAGCACCTCACCGCATCTGCGCCGCGCCGCCACCACCGACGAGGGCGGCCGGGGACTGTTCCTGGTCGCCCAGTTCGCCCGGCGCTGGGGCGTCCGGTACACCGCTCGCGGCAAGGTCATCTGGAGCGAACAGTCCCTGGAGGGCCCCGAGGCCGGGCCCGAGAGAGCCATGGGGGACATGCTGCTGGAGCTGGGGGACGTACCCCCGCTCTGATCACCCCATTGTTGCGCATGGCGAGAGTTGGTGCGTCATGGTGAACAAATGCCTGCCACTCCCTTGACAGCCCCTCGGCGCAGTGGAAAGCATGTTGCATATAGCGAATCGAGTTGTGTTATTCGAGACAGCGTATTCGTGGCAGCGTTCTGCACCCGGAGGACCGGCATGAGGAGCATCACCGTCGTCGGAGCGTCACTGGCCGGCCTGAGCACGGTGCGCGCGCTGCGCGCGGAGGGCTACGACGGCGAGATCGTCGTGGTCGGGGAGGAGCGCCACGCCCCCTACGACCGCCCGCCGTTGTCCAAGGAGTTCCTCAAGGGCGACCTCGAGGCCGACGCGCTCGCGCTCGGTGACGCGGACGAGTACGAGGAGCTGGGGGCGCGGTGGCTGCTCGGCGAGCGTGCGGTCCGGCTGGACCCCGCCTCCCGCTCCGTGACACTGGCCGGAGGGCAGGAGGTGCGCACCGACGGGGTCGTCATCGCGACCGGCGCCAGTCCCCGTACGCTCCCCGGCACGGACGGCCTGGCCGGCGTCCACACCCTGCGCACCCTGGACGACGCCCGGGCCCTGCGCGCCGGTCTGCGGGGCGGCCTGCCCCGGGTCGTCGTCATCGGCGCCGGCTTCATCGGCGCCGAAGTCGCGTCCACCGCCCACCGGCTCGGCCTCCACGTCACCGTCGTCGAGGCGCTCGACGTCCCGCTGGAGCGCCAACTGGGCCGCGAGATGGGGCTGGTGTGCTCCTCGCTGCACAGCGATCACGGGGTCAGTCTGCTGTGCGGCACCGGCGTGGCGGGATTCACCGGCAACGGCCGGGTCACCGGCGTGCGGCTGGCGGACGGGCGGTTGCTGCCCGCCGACATCGTCGTGACCGGGGTGGGCGTGCGCCCGGCCACCGGCTGGCTCGCCGGCTCCGGCGTCGAGGTGGACGACGGCGTGGTGTGCGACGCCGGCTGCGGGACCAGTGTCCCGGGCGTGGTCGCCGTCGGCGACGTCGCCCGCTGCCCCCACCCGTTCACCGGACGGCACGCCCGCATCGAGCACTGGAGCAACGCCACCGAGCAGGCGACGACCGCCGCCCGCACGCTGCTGTCCGGGGTGCCGGCCGCCGCCCCGCTCACAGCGCCGTACTTCTGGTCCGACCAGTACCAGGTGCGCATCCAGCTCGCCGGACACGTCGCCCCCGGCGCCGAGGCCGAGGTCGTCGACGGCGACCTCGACAGCCGCTCCTTCACGGCCGTCTACCGGCGTGAGGGCTCCGCCGTCGCCGTGCTCTCCCTCAACCAGCCGAAGCTGTTCAACCGGCTCCGCCGCACCCTCGTCCCGGCCACCGCGGCCGTGACCTCATGAGCCTCGTGCTGTCCGCACACCGTCGGCCGGCCACGGGATCCCAGGGCCGTACTCCTCGGTCTGGAGGGCAACGAGCCGCATCCGGCTGCTCGGCTTCGACGTGCCGACCCAACTCGTCCTGTACCGCAGGCGATCACTGCCGTACCACGCCAACGGGATGACCGTCTTCCGGCCTGACCTGCGCCCCGGTCGCCGGCCTGGTCCAGATCCCCTGCATCGAGCGCAACGGCATGGCCGCGGTCAAGGCGGTGACCGCGGCCCGGATGACCCTGCGCGGCGACGGCCGCCACCGGCGCGTGAAGTGAGCCGGTACGTCACGCGCCCCGGAGCGTTCCGCCCCGCTCTCATCCCATGCTGAGCGCCGTCCGCTCCGTACCGTCCTCCGCTCGCGACGCGCCCTCCTCGGCCGTACGCCCGCGCAGCGCCGTCACCACCAGCAGCGCGGAGAACAGCGCGGCCGAGCCGCACACCACGAAGCCGATCGCGTAACCGTGGCCGAGGGCGTCGAGGGCGTACGCGCGGGCCGCGCCCGGCGGAGAGGCGGCGGGGACGGAGTTCAGGGCGAGCGGGCCGCCCTCCTTCAGCACCGCGCCTGCCGCCGCCTTCGACTGTGCGGTCAGCGACGGCGAGGTGGCCAGCGAGGAGGTCACCCGGGACGCGGCCTGGCTCAGCGCGACCGCGCCGATGACGGCGGGGCCGAGGGTGAAGCCGAAGTCGCGCAGCAGGTTGGTCGCCGCGCTCGCCATGCCCGCGAGCGGCAGTGGCACCGTGTTGACGGCGGTCGCGGTGATCGACGACACCGTGAAGGCGAAGCCGATGCCGACCAGCCCGAGCGGCAGGATCAACGAGGTCAGGTTCCGGTCGCCGACGTCGAGTCCGGCGGCCAGGAGGTCACCCGCGGCGATCAGCGCCAGCCCGGCGGTGAGCGGCACCCGTGCGGGCAGCCGGTGCAGCAGCCGGGAGGTCAGCGGGGTGAGGACCGGGGTGATGCCGTTGAGCAGCAGGAACGCGAAGGCGGCGCGCATCGGGCTCTGGTGCTGGATGGGGCCGAGCCGGATGCTCGTCGCGTAGGCCGTGCCGAGGAAGCTGAACATGCCCACGACCGCGACGACCGACGCGATCGCGAAGGAACGGTTGCGGAACAGGTCCAGGCGCAGCAGAGGGGAGCGGGCCCGGCGCTCGGCGGCCACGAACAGGCCCACGAACAGCGCGGCGATCACGAACGCCACGACCACCGGAGCCGATCCCCAGCCGTCCGTCGGCCCCTGGATCACGGCGTACAGCAGGGCGAACAGACCGACACCGATGGTGATCTGCCCGCCGAGGTCAAGCGAACGGCCTTCGGGAGAACGGGAGTTGGCGGCCAGCCACAGGCTCACCAGGGCGCTGAGCGCGGCCAGCACGGCGACCACCACGAACGCCGAGCGCCAGGAGCCATAGGTGCCGGTGATGCCGCCGAGCAGTGGGGCGAGGAAGCCGCCCGCGGACAGGCTGGAGGCCCATACGGCGATGGCGCGGGCGCGCTCGGCGGCGGTGTGCGTGCCGGCCGCGATCATGGCGAGCGAGGTGGGGAAGAGCGCGGCGGCGCCGAGACCGGCCAGCGCCTGCCCCACCCACAGCTGATGGATTCCGGAGGCGCTCGCGGCGACGACCTCGCCCGCGCACAGCAGCGCGGCGCCGCCGACGAGGAGCCGCTTGCGGCCGAAGAGGTCGCCCAGCACGCCGAAGGTGAGTTCGAGGACGGCCACGGGCAGCAGGAACGCGTCGGAGATCCAGGTGAGTTGGGAGCCGACCGGGTGGAGGTGTTCCTGGAACAGGCCGTTGAGGGTGGCCGGTATGGCGAGGCCGATCTGGGCGAGGCAGACGGCGAGACAGCCGGCGACGAGCGTACCGAGGGGGAGGGACGTGCGCGGCGCGGTGGAGGTGTCGGACATGAGCGGGTCCCGGGGTCAGTGGTGGGTGGACTGCGTGGGCCGGTCGCGGCCGACCGTCAGGGGTGCGGGGCGGAAGGGGACGTACGCCGCCCCGTCCAGGCCGAGCGCGGTGGCGGACCTCTGGAGCGCGGCGGGGGTGGCGGCGTCGTCCCAGTGGCCGGTGGTGACGCGGTGTTCGAGCGCGTGCACGGCGGCCACGGTCTCGGCGGTCGTGAAGGTGCAGTGGCCCTGCCGCTCGACGTAGGCCTGCCGCAGCAGCGCGCCGGCCCCGGCCGCGCGCACCCGGTCGCCGAACCGCCGTTCCTGTTCGACCGGGACCAGGTTGTCGGCGACCGTGTGCACGTCCAGCAGCGGTACGCCGAGGCTCTGACCGGCGGAGGAGGTGCGCTGCGCGGTCGCCACGGCGGCCGGGTCGGCGGTGATCGAGGCGGCCCGGGTCAGGGATGTCAGATCGGCGCGCAGGTCGAGTCCGGCCGCCTGGTACAGGGCGCGGACCTGCGGGGCGTGCACGGAACCGGCGAGCAGGCGGCCGTAGTCGACGCCCCGGTTCCAGGAGTTGTTGCCGCCGACGGACTGTTCGACGGCGTACCGGCCGCCCTCGACGAACGACAGGATGCCCTGCGCGAACCACGCGTACTGCTGCTGCTCCTGGCCTGCCCAGTCCGTCGGTGCCGGCTGGTCCTGTCCCGGCGCCCAGGCGGGCAGGCTGAGGAAGGCCGCGGCCAGCGCGATCCGGGCGCGGCCCTGCGGGGTGGCCTGGGCGGCGGTGACGGCGTCGGTGAGCCGCTTGGCGGTGGCGGCCGCGGCGTCCGCCGAGCCGAAGCGGACCAGGCCGACGTCCTGCCCCGGCAGAAGCAGCCGGGTGATGGTGTACTCGGCGTCGAGCTGGTAGTTGTCCAGGTCGGTGCCGCCCGCGACCAGGCCGCACAGCCCGAGCGCGCCGTCGACGCGGCCGGCGCCGTCACGCGCGATCTGCGCGTTGACGAGCCCGCCCATGGACTGGCCGACGGCCAGGGTGCGCCGCGGCGCACCGATCTTGGCGCCGACGGCGTCGAGCGTGGCGAACTGGTCCCGTTCGGCGCTGTTCAGAGCCCACATCGAGCCATGGGGGTCGTACGACGACCCGGCCATCGCATAGCCCTCGGCGAGCAACTCGGTGCGTACGGCGTCGGAGGGCGCGTCTTTCGCGACGGTCGGGCCGAACCCGTGGCTGAACAGCAGCAGGGTGCCGTTCCAGCGGGCGGGGACGTCCGCGATCCAGGTGGCGCCGTCGGTGAGAGTGCCGGTCAGCCGGGTGGCGGCCGACGAGTCCGCCTGGGCGGCCGACGCGGGGGAGAGGGCGAGGGCGGTGGACGCGAGGGTGGCCAGGGCGGCGAGGGCGGTGCGCAGACGGGTGCGGGACGTGCGGGGGCGGGGGCTGGCAGGCATGGAGGCGGCTCCTTGTGGGCGGCTGCGGAGCGGAGACCCGGGCAGATGCTCAGTGCACTGAACGAAGGTGTGGAGGAATGTAGGGCTGTTTTCTTGCGGCGGTCAAGAGAGTGCACAACATCGCTTCGGGCGACAGTGCGCGCAGGTGTGTCACGTGCGCACGGCGCTACGCCGTCGGAATCGTCTCGATCAGTCGGCGTGCCGCGTCCCGGGCGGGTGCCTCCAGCAGGGCGTGGACCGCGCGGAACGTCTGCTCCGCCGCGGCCGCGGGCCAGTCCTCCGGAAGGTGTCGTACGGGCAACCGGGGGTCGCCGCGGATGACTTGGAGCCACTCGGCGGTCAGCCGGAGGCGCAGCGCGAGGGCGTCCTCGGCGGCCAGGTCCGCGCTGCCCGACGTGTACGGTCGCCAGGTCGCGACGAAGTCCCGGTAACGGGAGGCCAGTTCACGCACGTCCCAGGTGTCGTCGATCATCTCGGCGATGTCCATGCCGGTGTCCGCGTGGGCGCGGAAGACCTTCACATGCGTGGCCAGGCCCAGTTCGGCGACGATCCCGGAGACGTCGACCTCGCCCGGCGCGATCCACAGCCCGCTGAACAGCGCACCGAAACCCGCCCAGGTCAACTGCGAGCGCAGATCGTGCCGTTGGCGCTGCCACGACTCCGGGAGCGAGAACCCGAGCAGCGTCCAGGTGCCGTCCCAGTCCCGGTTGACCGCGCCCGTCTTCCAGATCCGCCGCTCCCCGTCGCGCAGGATCGCCTCGGAGCGGTCGGTGAGTCCGACATAGGTCCGCCGGCCCGCACGCCGCCGGCTCAGCAGCCCGCGCGCGACCATCCGGGTGAGCGTGGACCGGGTGGCCTGCTCCCCGACACCGGCGCGCCGGAACACCTCGATGACACTCCCCGTGTACACGCACACACCACGCCCCAGCACCTCGTCACCGAGGAAGCTGAGGAGGAGGGACTGGGGGCGGGGGACGGGACTCGTCACGCGGATACAGTACGAGGCCCGCCTGCCGCTGACACACACACGATCGCCGGCCGTCCCGGGCGCCGCGTCAGTCGCGGGGCGTGGCGAGGCCGGTCAGGGCCGCCGCGATCCGGGTGAGGCGGGCCGGGTCGAGGGAGTAGAGGACGTAGTAGCCCTCGCGCCGGGTGGTGGTCAGGCCCGCCTGGGTCAGTTGCTGGAGGTGGCGGGAGACCACGGACTGGGACAGGCCGAGGAGGGTGGCGAGTTCCTGGGTGCTGCGGCTCTGCGCGGCGAGGCAGGAGACGATCTGCAGGCGTGGGGCGGCGGCCAGGGCCCGTAGCGCGGTGAGTGTCTCCGCTTGGCTGGCGGGGCGGGCGGCCGAGGCCGGCGCGAGGGGCGGGGCGGGATAGGTGATCCGCAAGGGCCAGGGGGCGTCGCAGGTGACGCGCACGTGGGGCCAGACGTAATGACTCGGGGTGAAGGTCACCGGGCGGGCGCGGGTGACCGCGATGTCGTGGTGGTGCGGACGGTCCAGCCGGAGCGTCCGCCGTCCCGGGTCGACACGGATCTGCGGTACCAGGGTGCGGAGCATGGGGAGGACCCCCTGGTGGGCGATCTGCTGTCCGGCATGGGCGATCGCCTGGTGCAGGGTGGGTTCGACGCGCTCCCACTCGGCCGCGAAGGCGGCACTCCAGTAGTCCCCCAGTGCCGTGAGCACGCCCTCGAGGACCGGGAGGGGGTCGGTGAGGACGTCGCTCAGGCGTGCCGCCCGGGCGGAGTCGGTCTGCCGGAGCTCGGCGAGTGCGGCGTCACGGGTGACGGCGTCCTCGATGAGGTCGGGCCCCCGGTAGCGGGTGGTGTCGACAAGGGTCTCGGAGAGCTCGGCGGCCAACTGCGCGGGCGGCAGGGCGCGTACGGCCGCGAGCTGCTCGGTGAAGTCCGCGTCGTGATCGTCCGCCAGGCTTTCGAACAGGGCCGGGATGTGGTCGGCCACCACGAAGCTGTGCTCGCGCAGCAGCCTGCGCAGTGCGGCGGGCAGGCGCCGGCAGCGCCGCACCCAGGGCACGTGCAGGGCATGGTGCCCGGGAGCGGTGAGCACATGCCAGGAATGGACCGCTTCGAGCAGCGGGGAGAGGGAGAAGGCGAGGTCCTCCTCGGCCGTCTCACTGAAGCGCACCGTGATCACGATTGCATGATTCCACAATCAGTTGATCGGATCCGGCCGCGTCGTTCAGGCTCACCAGAGCAGCACACGCCCCTTCCCTCAGTCGAAGGCCAGTCACGCATGAGCATCCGTGAGGAATCCTGGCAGGCCCTGCTCGCCGCGGACGGCAGCGCGTACACCGTCCACGAGCACACCGCCGCCCACAGCGTCGCCGAACGCAAGGCACTGCCCTTCGCCTGGTCACAGGCCGTCAAGACGCTCGCCTTCACCACCCCGCGGCTTCCGCTCCTGCTCGTGGCCCTGCGCGCGGACGACCGGGTCGACTTCGCCCGTCTCGCGGCGGCCGCCGGCACCAGCCGCGCGCAGGTGCGTACGGCCGACACCGGCCTGCTCACCGCGGAGGGACTGGTTCCCGGAGGCATCCCGCCGATCAGCCCCCGGCCCGGCGTGCCGTGCCTGATCGACACGGCGGTCGTCTCATCCGGACAACCGGTCTTCTGCGGCGCCGGATCCGCCGACCGCACCCTTGAGGTGCGGCCCGAGGTCCTCGCCCGGCTTCCCCGCGCCCACGTGACCTTGCTGCACAAGTAGTCCGGCCCATGGTGTCCACGTCGAGCCTTCTGGCGTTCGCGGCGATGTGTTTCGTGGTGATCGCGATCCCGGGACCGAGCGTCCTGTTCGTCATCGGCCGCGCCCTCGCCGACGGCCGCCGCACCGCGCTCGCCACCGTGCTGGGCAACCTCCTCGGCAGCTACGCTCTCGTCGTCATCGTTGCCCTGGGCCTGGGCCCCCTGATCCAGGGCTCGGCCCACGCGCTCACCGCCGTGCAACTGGCCGGAGCCGCCTATCTCGTCCACCTCGGCATACAGGCGATTCGGCACCGCGACCGACTGCGCGTGGACATGTCGGTCCCGGCGAGCCGGAAACGGGGCGATCTGCGCACCGTCCTGGACGGTCTCCTCGTCGGCGTCACCAACCCCAAGGGACTGGTCTTCTTCGCGGCGGTCCTGCCGCAGTTCGTGAACCACGACGCCGGCAGCGTCCCGGTCCAGATGATGATGCTCGGCCTGGTCCCGGCCACCGTCGGACTGTTCTGTGACACCCTGTGGGGCTTGGGCGCCTCGGCCGCCCGCTCCTGGCTCGCCGGTTCGGACCGCCGTCTGTCGGCGATCGGCGGCGCGGGTGGCGCCGCGCTGATCGGCCTGGGCGTCGTCATCGCCGCCACATCCCACTGATGTCGGCGAAGGGCGCCGGCGATGGACCCCGACAGCCGTCCGGAGATGATCGCTCGGGCCGCAGGCATCGGGGAGGGCACCGTCTTCCGCGTCTTCGCGGACAAGGAGGAGCTCCGGGACGCGCGCGTGGCGGAGGCGCTCGGCCCGGCCCGCGCCCTGGACGAACTCGCCCTGGTCTCCCTGGACCAGCCACTCGCCGCCCGGCTGACCGAGGCCGCCTCGGCGTTGCAGCTCACCTGGACCGGGCCGGTGCGGTGGTCGGTGCGCTGCACGCGACGGGCGGGCGGGGGCGAAGTGGCCGTCCCGGCAGCGGCGGGGCCCCGCCTGATCGTGCGGCCGGCTTCCCGCCCGTACGCGAGGCGCGGGCCGAACTCTTGGAACCCGAGCGGGAGTTGCTGCGGTTGTCGCCCGAGCAGGCGGCGTTGGTGTTCATGGACCTGCTGTTCGTCGGAGCCGGCGGACCGCCGACCGGAGGCAAGCCGGCGGACCCGGCGCTGCCGATGGAGGTGCGCGACCTCGTCGACGTCTTCCTGCACGGCGTCCTGAACCAGCCGGCCGAGAACTGAGAGACGGAGCACGCCTGTCCATCACGCTCGACCACACCATGGTTCCGGCCGTCGACAACGACGCGGCGGGTGCCCTACGGCAACGACCCCTCTACGAGGTCATGTCCCCCAGGCAGGGGTACGGTCGGCCCATGACGCACGTCATGCGAGCGCCGGTGGCCCCGTGAGTGGGTGGTGGACGTACCTGGAGGACCAGACCCGCCACGAGGTCGACACGCACGTGCTGGACGACCGTCCCTTTCTGGCGGTGAAGGCCGTGTGGGAAGCACTGCGCCCGCTGGGGCTGGGGTTGAACGAGGCGCAACAACTGGTCAGCGAGCGCTACGAGGCCCTCGGCGACCGGGTGAGACGCAGGGAACCCGATCCGCTCGACGTGCCCTCACTGGCAGCCCGTGCCACCGCCCACCCGGGCCGGGTGGCCGCGGTCGAGGCGCTCTGGGACGGCGACACCGTCCACGACTGGTTCGTGCTCCTGGTCGCGGTCCTGGACGACCCGTCGGGCGAAGCCCGCCTCGCGACCGTCTGTCGCCGCCCGGGCGGACCTCTCCCCGGCACCGCGGCCGACGAGGCCGGCCGGGCCCTGGCCGACCACCTGGGCGTACCCTTCCACTTCACCTCCCCGGACGCCCCTGACGACGAAGCCCCACGGTGGCGTACGGTCCAGGGGCTGTCCGAAGGACCGCGAAAAAATTTCTGACGGCGATGTCGAGAACCCGTGACCGGCTCCGTCCCCGTGGTGAAAGCGACCACAATGGGTCGCACCAGCACCGAGGAGTATCACGATGGCCAAGTACCTGCTGCTCAAGCACTACCGCGGCGCCCCGGCTCCGATCAACGACGTGCCGATGGACCAGTGGACGCCGGAGGAGATCTCGGCCCACATCCAGTACATGAACGACTTCGCGGCCCGGCTGGAGAAGACCGGCGAGTTCGTCGACGGTCAGGCGCTCGCTCCCGAGGGCGCGTGGGTCCGGTACGACGGCGAGGGGCGCCCGCCGGTGACCGACGGCCCGTTCGCCGAGACCAAGGACCTCATCGCCGGCTGGATGGTGATCGACGTCGACAGCTACGAGCGCGCCATCGAGCTGGCCGGGGAACTCTCGGCCGCCCCCGGGGCGGGCGGGAAGCCGATCCACGAGTGGCTCGAGGTGCGCCCGTTCCTGGCCGCGCCGCCCACCATCACGGAGTGCCTCGCCCATGGATGAGGCGCTGCTGCGCAGTCTCACCCCGGGCGTGCTCGCCGTCCTCGTCCGCCGCGGAGCCGACTTCGCGGCGGCCGAGGACGCCGTGCAGGACGCGCTGGTGGAGGCGGTCCGCGTGTGGCCCGCCGACCCGCCGCGGGACGCCAAGGGCTGGCTGGTCACCGTGGCCTGGCGCAAGTTCCTCGACGTGACCCGCTCGGACGCCGCCCGCCGCCGGCGCGAGGACCGCCTCGACGAGGAACCGGCGCCCGGGCCCACGCCCGCGATGGACGACACGCTGCAGCTCTACTTCCTGTGCGCCCACCCGTCGCTGACGCCGGCGTCCGCCGTCGCACTCACGCTGCGCGCCGTCGGCGGGCTCACCACCCGGCAGATCGCCCAGGCCTACCTGGTGCCCGAGGCGACCATGGCGCAGCGCATCAGCCGGGCCAAGCGCACCGTCTCCGGTGTGCGCTTCGACCAGCCCGGCGACGTCGCCACCGTGCTGCGCGTCCTCTACCTGGTCTTCAACGAGGGCTACTCCGGTGACGTCGACCTCGCCGCCGAGGCCATCCGGCTCACCCGGCAGCTCGCGGTGGCGATCGACCACCCCGAGGTGGCGGGGCTGCTCGCCCTCATGCTGCTCCATTACGCCCGGCGCGCCGCCCGCACCGCGCCCGACGGCAGCCTGGTCCCGCTCGCCGAGCAGGACCGAAGCCGGTGGGACACGAAGCTGATCGCGGAGGGGGTGGAGATCCTGCAGGCGGCTCTCGCCCGCGACCGGCTGGGCGAGTTCCAGGCCCAGGCCGCCATCGCCGCCCTCCACGCCGACGCGCCCCGTGCCGAGGAGACCGACTGGGTGCAGATCGTCGAGTGGTACGACGAGCTCGTACGCCTGACCGACAGCCCGGTCGTCCGGCTCAACCGCGCGGTCGCCGTCGGCGAGGCCGACGGACCGCGCGCCGGCCTGGCGGCGCTCGCGGAACTGGACGCCTCGCTGCCCCGCCACGCCGCGGTGGCCGCGTACCTCCACGAGCGCGACGGCGACCTGGCGACGGCGGCACGGCTGTACGCCGAGGCGGCCCACAAGGCCCCCAACCTCGCCGAACGCGACCACCTGACACGCCAGGCCGCCCGCCTCAACTCCCGCCGGTGACGCCGGCATGCCGGCGAGCAGGGCCTCGATCGGGGTCGGGATGCGGTCGGGGTCGAGGGCCTCGACGAGGACGCGGCCGTAGACCGAGGAGACGGGTGAAGCGGCCGACGCTCATCGCGCCGCCGATCGGCAGGACGCAGACCCCTTCAGCCGCCAGGTTCCGCCGCGGCGCGCGGCCGGCGCACCGACCGTCGCAAACGCGGGGGCGCCGGGGCCACCGGCCGCCCACGCGATCACGGCCATGAGACGAGTCTCCGCCCCCATCCGGCCACCACGCCAGGGAATGTGCGCCGGCACGGCGCGGGGAAAGGGGCCGGTCGCCCCCGAGGGAGGTCACCGGCCCCTGTGGTGTGGGCGTGGGCTCAGCTGAGGCCGAGGCTCGACAGCGCCGTCGTCCAGTCGGTCTCGACCGCGTTCTGGGCGTCCGAGAGGCTGACGGTGCCCGCGCAGACGGCCTTCTTGAGCTTGTTCTCGACCGTGTCCTTGTCGGAGGAGGTGTAGCCGCCCGTGTCGTAGCGGGGCTCGGGCCAGAGGTTCTGCTCGCTCGTCGGGTTGCCGCCGAGCTCGAGGGGGACGAAGTGGTCCTCTTCGTAGTCGGAGGTGCTGGTGTCGGTGTAGCCGTACTCCACTATTTGCTTCTTCTTCAGCGCGGTGGTGTACGAACTGGAGGGCCGCACCGTCGCGGTCCAGCCGGAGACGCAGATCGTGGAGTCGATGGTGTCCTGCGTGACGTCCGGGTTGAGGTCGCCGGGCTGGCAGCTGGGGTCGGGGAGGGGGAGGTAGGACTGGCTGCACGACTGCGCGTGCGCGGTTCCGGTGGTCACCGCGAGCCCCGCCGCGGCAAGGGCGAGGGTGGACAGCGTGGTCACCAGGGGGCGCGCTATTCGGGACATGTGGGGGTCTCCCGGTTGGTTGCCCGGCACGGTTCCGGGCGGACATGAGCATGACAGCAGCACGCTCATCTATGCGGGTAGACCCTTTGCCCCCTTGGGCGGTCCTTTGGTTGAAGATTTGGCTACAGCTGGGTGCGCCGAGAGGAAGTCGTGGCCGGAACTTGGTTGTTGACGAGAGAGCGGAGCCGATGCCTATGGGCGAACCGCGTCACTCCGGGCCGTAGTAGAGCCGGAGGAACTCCTCCATCGCCGCGTCGACGCCGGCGCGGTCACCGGTGGCGAGCAGGTCGAGCAACAGGCCCCGGACGGTGGCGAGTCCCAGCCTGGCGCGGTTCCGGGCCGTGACGGGATCCACCCCCGCGGCCGTCTCGGCGGCGACGAGCGGCTCCAGCCAGTCCGTCACGAGTCCTTCGAGGACCGGCACGGCCTCGGGGCGGCCCCGCAGCGCGTGTCCGCAGATCTCGAAGAACAGCCGCTCCTGGCCGGCCAGTTGGGGGTCCGTCAGCTGCTGCCACAGGCGTCGTGCGACATCGGCGGGCGAGAGGCCGGGCTCGGTGCGGAGCTGGGAGAGTAGCTCGCGCTGGCGCCGCTCCGAGGTCCGGACGATCTCGACGAGCAGCTGTTCCTTCGAGCCGAAGTAGTGGATCAGCATGCGGTGACTGACGCCGATCGCCGCGCCCAGACGACGCAGACTCAGATCCGTGATGCCGTACGACGCGACGTGGTCGACGGCGGCGGCGACGATCCGGGCGCGCCGGGCCCCGTCCGTGCCGCGCGCGGCTGTGCCCTCGGGGCGAGCGTCATCCGTCTGCGCCGCGTCATTCACCACGTCACGAGTGTACCAATCGGTACGTGCCACATGTACCGTGTGGTACATGAAGGCTGTCACCGTGTCGATCGACGTACCGCAGACGCCCGAACAGGTCTACGACTTCCTCGATGTCATGGCCCACCACCAGCGATTCACCGACCACTACCTCAGCAACTGGCGCTACGGCGGCCCCGATCGCGGCATCGGATCGTCCGCCACGGTCACCGCCGCGCTGGGCGGGACGAAGACCGACGTCACCATCGAGGTCGTCGAGGCCGACGCGCCGCGGCGCCTCGTCGAGCGCAACGTCAGCGCGGGCGGCCGGCGCCTGGCCCACGGCACCTACACCGTCGAACCGCTGCGAACCGGCGGGAGCCGTGTGTCGTTCACGTACGCCTGGGTGCGCGCCCCGCTCGCCGACCGTCTGCTGGCACCCGTCGTCCGCTCCGTGATGCGGCGCGCCAACCGCACGGTCATGAGCCGCCTGGCCACCGAGCTGGCCCGCACCTGAGGCATGGCGAGCGCCGATTTGTGCGGTTGCTGGGGCTGCGCTGTACGTCCGTTGCACGGGCCCTGACCGGCGCGAAGCGAGTCTGGAATCACTTCGACAGGCCGCTTGCGCAAGGGAGTTCAGCGTGAACCGTACGACCCGTACCCGTGCCACCGTCATCACCGCCACCGCCACCGCCACCGCCACCGCCACCGTGACCGCCGGAGTGGGGGTGGCCGGGGCGAAGGACGAGCCGCAGCCCAGGGCGACCAAGGCGCAGATCGCCTCCCTCTTCGACCGGTGGAACGCCGCCCTGCGCACCGGTGACGCCGAGAAGGTCGCCGACCTGTACGCCAAGGACGCCGTGCTGCTGCCGACCGTCTCCAACAGGATCCGCACCGACCACGCCGGAATCGTCGACTACTTCGAGCACTTCCTGCAGAACAAGCCGGTCGGGAAGAAGATCGAGACGATCGTGAACGTGCTGAACCGCAACTCCGCGCTCGACACCGACCTTTACCAGTTCACGCTCACCGACCCGAAGACCGGTGCGAAGAAGGTCGTGAAGGCTCGGTACACCTACGAGTACGAGAAGCGCGACGGTGCGTGGCTCATCGTCAACCACCACTCCTCGCTGCTGCCCGAAGGCTGATCGACACGCACAGTCCGCCACTCGGAGCGTCCCGCAGGGCCACCGTTCCGCCGTCGTCCGTCACCAGCTGGCGTACGACGGACAGGCCCAGCCCCGAGCCCGAGCGGCCGGTCAGGCCGTGGCCGCGCCAGAAGCGGTCGAAGGCCCGGGACTTCTCCTGGTCCGTCATGCCCGGTCCTTCGTCCAGCACCGACAGCACCACCTCGTCGGCGCCGGGCTCGACCCGGACGGTGATCGTGCCACCGTCCGGGGAGACCTCCAGGGCGTTGGAGAGCACGTTGTCCAGCACCTGGTCCAGATGGCCGGGGCCGGCCAGCACGGTCGGCCCGCCGTCCGGCCCGCCGTCGAACGCGATGCGCACACCGCGTTCGTCGGCGGCCGGCCGCCACACCGAGAGGCGTTCGCGGACGATGTCGCCGAGCGGGAGCGGTTCCGCCGCCGTCACCTTGGCCTCGGCGCGGGCCAGCACGAGCAGGCCGTTGACCAGGCGGCTCATCCGGACCACCTCGGTCGTCGCCTGCTCCACGTCCTCCCGTACGAACGCGTCGTCCACCCCGTCCGCGATGTTGTCCAGCGACAGGCGCAACGCCGTGAGCGGGGTGCGCAGTTGGTGGGAGGCGTCCGCGACGAAGATGCGCTGGGACGCCACCAGCGTCTCCAGGCGTTCCGCGCCCTGGTTCAGCGTGCGGGCCAGGGTCTGGGTCTCCTGGGGCCCGGTGACCGGGGAGCGTGCCGTCGGTCGCCGTCGCGAACCGGCTCGCCATGTCGTTGAGCTGGCGCAGCGGGCGGGTGAGACGGCGGGCCACCGCCACGCCGATCAGCGCGGCCACGACCAGGACTGCCACCGCGAGGGCCGCGCGGAAACCCCAGATCGTCCGCAGACGGTGGGTGAGACGGTCGGTGGAGTACACGATCCGGACCGCGCCGACGACCTGACCGCCGTGCCGCGCCGGGACGGTCACGACCAGATGGCGGCCCCAGATGACGTCCGAGCCCCAGTCGGTGGTCAGGGCGCCGGCGCGCAGGGCCCTGGTGAGGGCCGCGTCCTGGGCCGTACGGGGCCGGGCCCGGCGCATCACCGCCCTTGTCCGGGCGATGACCTCGCGGACACCGAAGGGCTTGGAGACATAGTCGTCGGCGCCCAGCTCCAGGCCGACCACCCGGTCCGTCTCGTCGCTGCGCGCGCTGATCACGATGATCGGCACCTCGCCGCGGGCCCGCAGTTCCCGGCACACGTCCAGACCGTCCGTGTCCGGCAGACCGAGATCGAGGAGTACGACGTCGTGGGCGCCCTACCGTTGCAGTCCGCGGCGAAGGGATTCGGCCACCGGCTCATCGTCTTCCACCAGAAGTACGCGCACGCCCCGCACTGTGATGCGGGGCACGCTCCGCGTGGCGCGCCGTCCCGTCAAGGGCTCCGGCTCGTGCCGTCGTGACCGAGGCGGCCGGAGAAGCGGGGTGCGTTCTCCTCGGGGCCGGGTGCCTCGGTGATGTCCAGGAACACATGCTTGGCCGACGGCCACTTGGCGGTGATCCGCCGCTTGAGCCGTACACAGACCAGCTCGACCTCCTCGCTGTCGAGCCCCGGCACCAGATCGACGCGGGCGGCGACCAGGACCGAGTCCAGTCCCAGTCGCATCGTCAGCAGTGCCGCCACCTTGTCGATCTCGGACTGGGACGCGAGGAAGTCACCGATGTGGTCGCGCAGTTCCGTGTCGACCGCCTCACCGATCAGCCGGTCCCGCGCCTCCCGGACCAGCCGACAGGCCACGCACACCAGCAGGATGCCGATTCCCATGGACGCGCCGGCCTCCCAGGCCACCTGCCCGGTCGCCAGGTGCAGCGCGATGCCGACCGCCGCGAGGAGGACACCGATCACGGCTGTCGCGTCCTCCCCGATCACCGTGCGCAGCGCCGGGTCGGTCGCGCCCTCCCCCTGCCGGCGTGCCTGGTGCAGGGCGCGGATCAGGGAGACACCGTCGGCCAGCAGTGCGACTCCGAGCACCGCCAGCCCCACCAGGTAGCCCTTCAGCGACTCCTGATGGCCGGTGCGCAGGGCCTGAACTCCCTGGTACACCGAGAAGCAGCCGCCCATGACGAAGATGCCCACCGCGGCCAGCAGCGCCCAGAAGTAGCGCTCGTTGCCGTAGCCGAACGGATGACGGTCGTCGGGCGGCCGCTTGCTGCGGTGTACGGCGATGAGCAGGAACACCTCGTTCAGGCTGTCCGCGACCGAGTGCGCCGCCTCCGAGAGCAGCGCGGGGGACCCTGTGAAGAGCCCGGCGACCGCTTTGGCCGCGGCGATCAGGAGGTTGGCGCCGAGGGCGACGAAGACGGTGATCCGGGTACGTACGTCCCGGGCCGTGGTGTCCCGTTCGTGCTGCCCGTCCGTATGGGTCACCGGCACAGCCCTCCAGCCCAGCGGGCATCCCGGGCTCGCCGCTGCGGCAAGGATCCGGCAGCCGCCTCTTTCCGGCGACTGCCCCGGCGAGCGCCTTTCATGCGGGGCGGCGGGATATCGAATTCATGCGCCACGCGTCTGTCCGCGCCTCGGCCGGGTACTCGTCGGGCACTCCGTCGACGAGGACTTGTTCGCACTGCATGCCCAGTGCGCCGAATTCGGTCGAATTCAGAAGCGGCAATGAGGAGGTTCTGATGACGACCACTGAAACGTTGATCGCCATCATCGTGCCCATCGTGGTCATCGTGGCCCTGGGCGCGGTGGGACTCGCGATGCTGGTGAGGCGTCGGCGGCTGCGGGAGCGGTTCGGGCCGGAGTACGACCGGACCGTGAGCTCCGAGGACGGTCGGCTGTCCGGTGAACGTGAGCTGCGCTCGCGCGAGAAGCGGCACGCCGAACTGGACCTCAGGGAGCTGCCCCCAGACGCCCGCGTACGGTATGCCGAGCAGTGGAGGAGCCTGGAGCAGAGCTTCGTGGACGAACCCGATGAGAGCGTCGACGGGGCGGACCGCCTGGTCACTCGGGTCATGGCGGACCGCGGTTACCCGGTGGAAGGCTATGAGCAACGGCTCAAGGATCTCTCTGTCGAGCACTCCAGCACCCTGGACCAGTACCGTGCCGCGCACGAGGTCGCGCTCCGTACCCGGCACGGCGACGCGACGACGGAAGAGCTGCGGGGCGCGATGGTGCGTTACCGCGCTCTTTTCCGGGATTTGCTCAGCAAGTCCGAAGGCACATCGGGTGGATACGGAATCACCGGGCACGGCGCGGCCTGAGAAAACGACGCGGCTCGAGGAAACAGGGAATGAAGTGATGCGAGATGGGAACCGGGCACGACACGAGCTTCACATCGAACACCGAACTGACGACGGAGGATCTGGCCCGCACCGAAGCGGAACCCGAATCCGGCGAGTCACAGGAGCCCGAGCGGCCCGAGGAGCCCGAGCGGGCCGAGAAGCCCGAGGAGCGTGAACAGCCGCTGATCGACCCCGAGAAGGCGGGGTCCTACCGCAAGCGGTGGGAAGAGATTCAGGGCACGTTCGTGGACGACCCGAAGGAGACGGTGCGTTCGGCGGACGCCCTGGTGGCGGAAGTGATCAAGTCACTGGCCGAGACGTTCGCCGCCCACAAGCGCGAGCTCGAGGATGAGTGGAGCCGTGGCGAGGACGTCGAGACCGAAGGGCTCCGGGTGGCGCTCCGGCGCTACCGGACATTCTTCAACCAACTGCTCCAGGCCTGAGGACCGGCTCTTCTGACAGGAACTTTGACGGGAAGGGGATCGCGATGGCCAGGAACGTACGCGACATCATGACCGACGCACCGACGACCGTGTCCGCGCAGATGTCCGTGACGGCGGTCGCCCAGGTGATGCGGAACGAGGGCATCGACCTCGTCCTGGTGCTGGACGGCGGCGACCTGATCGGGATGGTCAGCGATCGCGATCTGGTGGTCGGCGCCGTCGCGGACGGAGCCGACCCTCGGCGGATGCCCGTGGGCCGGGCGGTGCAGCGCGAACCGGTCACCGTCCGCGCGGACGACGACATCGACCAGGCCGCACGGACGATGCGTGACCGGTCGGTCCGGCGTGCCGCGGTCATCGACGACGGCGAACCCGTGGGTCTCGTCTGTGCCGACGCCCCGGCCGCCGAGGCGACTTCGGCACCCACGGTGGCGCCGACACCGGACCTCCACGGCAGCGCCGGACCCGGCGCATGACCGCGTGACCGCATGACCGCATGACGAGGACGGGCGAAGACCGGAAGGAGAGTCGACCGATCATGCGTATCGCGTTTCTGACAGCGCCCGAAGGCGTCGAACAGGTGGAACTCACCGAACCCTGGCAGGCCGCCCTCGCGGCCGGACACGATCCGGTGCTGGTGTCGACCCGCCACGGCGAGGTCCAGGCCTTCCACCACCTCGACAAGGCGGACAGGTTCACCGTGGACGAGGTCGTCGGTGACGTGTCGGCGGAGTCCTTCGCGGGTCTGGTGCTCCCGGGCGGGGTCGCCAATCCGGACTTCCTGCGGCTGAACGACAAGGCCGTCGCTTTCGTCAAGGAGTTCTTCGAACGGGGCCGCCCGGTCGCCGCGATCTGCCACGCGCCCTGGACGCTCGTCGAGGCGGACGTGGTGCGGGGGCGTGAGCTGACTTCCTGGCCGAGCGTGCGGACCGACATCCGCAACGCGGGCGGCACCTGGGTCGACGAGCAGGTCAAGATCTGCGACCACGGGACCAACAAGCTGGTCACCAGCCGCAAACCGGACGATCTGAAGGCGTTCTGCGAGGCGTATCTGGACGTGTTCGAGGAGGAGACGGCGGGACGTTGAGCGCAGGTGAGCGGCCGGCCGGTTCCGGAGTCGTGCGACGGAGCGCGGGTACTCGGAGAGCGGGATGTCGCAACGGACGTCCTCCCGTTCCCCGAACCCGAGGGAGGAAGCATGACTCAGCATGTTCGCGACATCATGACGAAGGACCTCGTCATGGTGGCCCCGTTGACATCGGTGATCGACGTCGCCCAGCTGATGCGCCGTGAGGACATCGGCGACGTGCTGGTGGTCGACGACGGCCGGCTGCGCGGAGTGCTCACCGACCGCGATCTCGTCGTCCGCGTCATGGCGGAGGGCGGGAACACCGGCGACCGGACCGCGGCGAGCGCGTGCAGCGACGACCTGTTCACCGTCACTCCCGATGAGGACGTCGACCATGTCATCGATCTGATGCGGGAGCACGCGGTGCGCCGGGTACCGGTCGTCGAGGGCGACCGCCCCGTCGGGGTCGTCTCCCTGGGTGACCTGGCCATGGTGCGGGATCCCGGCTCCGCGCTCGGGCAGATCAGCGCGGCCCGGCCCAATGAGTAAGGCGCAACCCCACCGGAGCGAGCCGTCATGCAGCGGATGACCCGGGACGTGGCAGGCTCGCCGATGGTCGCCTGGCGGGAGGCCGGGCGGGGGCCGCCTGTGGTGTGCGTGCACGGCGCGGGGATTTCCAGCCGGGAGTTCCGGCCCCTCCTGGAGGCACTCGGTCCGCACCTGGACGCCTGGTCCGTGGATCTTCCGGGCTTCGGAGCCGGCCGCGGGCCGAAGCGACCGCTCGGACTGCGGGCGCTCGCCGACGCTCTGGCCGAGTGGCTGACCGCGGCAGGCCTGGAGCAGGTGGTGCTGCTCGGCTGTTCCTTCGGCTGTCAGATCGCCGTCGATCTCGCTGCCCGGTTCCCGGAGCGCGTCACCGCACTCGTACTGGTCGGGCCGACCGTCGACCCCGCGGCCCGTGGTTTCCTGCGCCAGGCCCTGCGCTGGGCGCGCAACGCACCCCAGGAACGGGCCTCGATGGCGCCGCTCAACCTCGCCGATTACCGTAACGCTGGGCCGCGCCGCCTGGTCGGCGTGTTCGCCGAGTCGCTGAGTGACCGCGTCGAGGACAAGCTGCCGCACGTCTGCGCGCCCACCCTGGTGGTCCGGGGCGCGCGTGACCGGCTGGTTCCCCAGGAGTGGGCCGAGGAGGTCACCCGGCTGCTTCCTGCGGGACGGCTGGCCGTCGTACCGGAGAGCGGCCACATGGTGCCCTATCGGCGGCCGCGGGCGCTGGCCGCTCTGGTGCGGTACTTCCTCGCCCAGGACCAGGTCACCGCGGCCCGTGCGCGGGCCGGCGGACGCGCGGCGGCACGGAGGGCGGCGCGGTGAAGGCGGCCGGATCCGTCGCGGCGTGCGACTCGGCCACCGGCATGCTGCGGGCGCTGTCCCGGTTCCTCCAGGGGCGCGACATCCCGGCCCTCGGGCAGGTGCCGGCGGCCTTCGAGTCGCCGCTGTCCGGGCTGCTCGGCGCCCTGAACCGGCTGCCGACCCCGGTCCAGGAAAACGTCTACGCGCTGAGCGGCTGGGCCGAGGCCATCCCGCCCCGCCGGGCCGGCGAGGTGCGCTCCGAGGCGCTCGCCGAGTGGATCACGGGCCACTATCCCCGGCGCCGCTACCCGGTGATCTTCGTCGGATCCGCCAACGGCGCCCTGGTCCATCTGGCCGCGGCAATCGACGCCGCGTGGCTGCCCCAGACGCTGCTCGTGCCCGTGCGCCGCCACGGCGTGGCCCCGGACGACCCGTGCGGCGACCTCGACGCCGCCCGCGACGCCGGCCATGCCCTGCTCGCGGCCAACCCGGGCCTCGCGCTGCACCACATGCACGATCCCAACAAGGACCGGCTCATGATCGCCGGCATGACCTGCTTCCGGGTCAAGTGGCTGCGCCTGCCGGCCCCGTACCGCCGCTTCATCCTCGACCACCTGGCGCCGGGCGGCCGGCTCGTCGCCGTCGACTGCACCCTGAGCCGGCCCACCACGACGGTCGAGGACCGCTACGTCTTCCAGTTCGGCGCCCTCAGCGACGCCACCGCCGAGGAGTACCACCAGGGCGGCCCGCGTGTCGCCGGCCTGCTCGCCCGCTACGGCGCGCCCGTGCGTCACTGGGACCCGCCGGCGCCCGACGGTGAGAGCCCCGAAGCCGAGTGGGGTCTGCACCCCGCCCTCCTCGACGACCTGGCGGCCTTCGCCCGGCGAGACCGCCTCCACCTGGACGTACTGCGTTTCGACACCCCCCAGCGCCTCAGCCCCGCGGTGGCCGACCTCTGCCGCGAGGCGTACGCCGAGCGCGGCGTGCCCACGGGCCGCCTCCTGGTCGAGTCGTTCCTGCTGCTCGATCCGCGGCAGGCGCTGCGCACGGGCTCGGTGCCGTACTGGACCGTCTTCGGCACCGAGGCCTGCCGTGCCGGCCTGGAGGAGTACCTCGACGGCACCGAGCCGTACGACGAGATCCGCGTCCTGCTCTTCAACCACGGCACCGAGTCCATCGGCTTGGCCCGGGCGGAGGACTGGCGGCGTACGGCCGCCCGCGCCCGCAAGATCGGCGTCCTGACCGGCGTGGACGCCGCCGCCTGCCCGCGGGACTTCGCCAGTCTGGTCCGGTCGCATCAGGCGCTGAGCAGAATCCGTACGCGCTGGCCGCTGCCGCTCCCGCAGGGCGTCGACGCCGCCGTGGAGGCGCTCACCGGACGCGATGAGATCAGCTGGAGCCAGGTGGGGTGACCTGGTCGCGCCGGGCGGCGTCTTGCAGTACCTCGTCGCGTACGCGCCGGCAGGTCCGGCTGATCAGGCGCGACACCTGCATCTGCGAGATCCCGAACTGCTCGGCGATGCGGCTCTGCGTCATGTCCTGGAAGAACCGCAGGTAGAGGATGGCGCGTTCACGCTCGGGGAGCGCCGCCAGGTGGGGTTTGACGGCCTCGCGGTCCACGACGATCTCCAGGGCGGGGTCGGTCCCGCCGAGGGAGTCGGCGAGGTGGTGGCCGTCCGCGCCGCCGCGAAGCCCGGCGTCGAGGGACAACGCGCTGTAACTGTCCAGGGCCTGGAGCCCGGCCCGGACCTCCTCCTCGCTCAGCCGGGCGTGCTCGGCGATCTCGGCGACGCCGGGCAGGCGGTCCGAGACGCTCCCCGACAGGTCCCGGCAGGCGAACCGTACGCGGTTGCGCAGTTCCTGGACCCGGCGCGGTACGTGCAGTCCCCACATGTGGTCACGGAAGTGCCGCTTGATCTCGCCGGTGACCGTGGGTACGGCGTAACTCTCGAAGGCGTGGCCGCGGTCGGGGTCGTAGCGGTCGACGGCCCGGACGAGACCGAGCGCCGCGACCTGACGCAGGTCCTCGTCACTCTCTCCGCGATGACGGAACCGTCCCGCCAGCCGCTCCGCCATCGGCAGCCACGCCTCGACGATGTCCGTGCGGAGCTGGTCGTGCTGCCGTCCCTCGGGGAGCGCGACGAGCCTGCGGAAGGCTTCCTCCGTGTCCGGGGCGTCGTCGTGCGGACGGCGCCGTGCTGTCACTCGAGTGCGCATGATGCCTCGCAGTCCTGTAGGGGGTGGGCGGGCACCGCAGGAGTGCGGACGTGGTCCGGGCAGCTCCGTCCCGGCGACGCGTGCGACGCTCCCACGGACGTGCTTATCCCGTCCGCTGCCCGGGACCGGCTGCCGCAAACCGTCCCGCGCCATGTCCGACGGCCAACGAGTGGGTGATCGTCGCGGCGCGTGCACCCCGCCTCGCGGGGTACCCGGAGCGGCGCGCAGGGGGGGCATGCACGAGGAGGAACGGCCATGGGCACCGATCCCACCGATCCGGCCGAGGGGCACGACGCCTCGCCCTTCCTCCCGGGACGGCGCGCGGGCCTGCCCGGGTTGCGGAAGGCGGCCGCGCAGTGCCGGGGCTGCCCGCTGTACCGGGAGGCGACCCAGACCGTGTTCGGCGAGGGCGACACGGACGCTCGTGTCCTGCTCCTCGGCGAGCAGCCCGGGGACCAGGAGGACCGGCAGGGCAGACCGTTCGTCGGCCCCGCGGGCAGGGTACTGAGACGAGCGCTCGCGGACGCGGGCATCGACCCGGAACGGGTGTACGTCACCAACGCGGTCAAGCACTTCAAGTTCACGGTCCCCGAGGGCCGTAAGCGCCGTATCCACAAGGCTCCGAGCCTGCGGGAGATGACGGCCTGCCGGCCCTGGCTCGTGGCGGAGATCAGGCTCGTGTCACCGGAGGTGGTCGTCGCCCTCGGCGGGACGGCGGGCAAGGCCCTGCTGGGCTCGGGATTCCGGGTGACCGAGCAGCGGGGTGCCCTGCTGCCCTGGCCCGGCCTCGGCGGGAACGGCGAGGACGAGGGGACGGGCACGGCGGAGGAGGGGATCAACGCTCTGGTGGCCACGGTCCACCCGTCCGCCGTACTGCGCGCCGACGACGCCGACCGCTCGAAGGTCTACGACGGCCTCGTCGCCGATCTGCGCCTCGTGGCCGACGTTCTCGCGGACGGCGACGGGCAGGCCCGGACAGCCGAGAGCAGCTGACCTTCCCGACCGACCCTGACGACGTGCTCCGGGAGGCGGTCATGCCGGAGTTGCCCGACGTGGAGGGCTTCCGCGACGTACTGAACACCTGTGGCCGCGGCCGACGCGTCCGCCGTGTCGACGTGCGCGACACCGGCGTGCTGCGCGGGGTCACCGCGCAACGCCTGCGACGGGAGGTCGAGGGACGGCGGCTGGGCCGCCCGTGGCGTCACGGGAAGGTCCTCGTCGTCCCCGTCGACGACGGCCCGGCCCTCGTCTGGCACTTCGGCATGACCGGTGAGCTGGTGTGCGCCGGCGCGGACGATCCACCGGACGCGCACGACCGGGTCGTCCTGGCCCTCGACGGTGAACGACAGCTGCGCTACCGCGACTAGCGCAAGCTCCAGGGCATCCGGCTGTGCCCGGACCCGGGCGCGCTGGAGCGGCTCCTGGACCGGCTGGGCCCCGACGCCCTGGAGATGGCACGCCCGGACTTCCTGGAACTGCTCGCCGGGCGACGCGGAGCCGTCAAGGGCGTGCTGATGGACCAGTCCCTCATCGCCGGCCTGGGGAACCTGCTCAGCGACGAGATTCTCTGGCGGGCGCGCGTGGCACCCCGGCGCCCGGCGCGGGACCTCGACGACACCGAGGCCCGTCACGTGTACACGGCGATGCGTCGCGTACTCGCCACCGCCACCCGCGCCGGCTGCGTGCCCCCGCGCCGTACCTGGCTCACCGGCCGTCGCGACGATCCCGAGCCGGCATGCCCCCGCTGCGGCGATCGGCTGCGGTCCCGCCGGGTCTCCGGCCGCCGCACCGTGTGGTGCGCGCACTGCCAGCACTGACCGCCGTACGACGCTAGCCGGAGGGCTCGTCGGGTACGGGCTGGTCCGGATGGACTCCGGCCTGCCGTGGGGCGCCACGCGGCCCCGCACCGGCCTCGTCCACGTCGGGGACGTCGCCCGTGCCTTCCGCTTCCGGCGTGCGCTCGCCGGCCGTGTGCGGCTCCCACCGGTCCTCCCCGTATCCTGCCTGCTGGTCGGGAGGGTCTCTCGGCACGGGCCGGGGGCCCTTCGTCTGCGGGCGTGGCTTCCTCATGACGTCTCCTGCCGGATCGGCGAATGATCACGAAGCCTTGGCGCGGCCCTGCGCACCGGTGCGCGAGAGCGCTCCGACAAGCTCCTCGCGATTCATGGCGGAGCGGCCCCTGACGTCGGCCTCGGCCGCCAGGTCGTACAACTGCGCCTTGGTGAGCGAGTCGAGCGAGGTCTCCGCCCGCGCACGCGTCCGACGTCCGGTGGTCGCCTTCCTCGACGTGCCGCCCTTCCTCCGGGGCGTGCTCCCCTTCTTGGACTTCGCGCGGTCCACACTGGCCCGCAGCGCGTCCATCAGGTCGATGACGTTCGTGGCCTCGGCCGGCTGCTCCGCCTTCTCGACGCTCTCGCCCTTCTTCTTGGCCTCGACCAGCTCCTGCACCTTTTCGTGGTAGGTGTCGTGGAAGTCGTTCGGGTCCCACTCCATGCTCAACGCGTCGATCAGCTGCTCGGCCGTCTTCAGCTCGCGGTCGGCGAGTCTCACCCGGCCGGGGAGTTCGTCGATCTCGGCGCGCGGATCCCTGATCTCGTTCGCCCAGTGCAACGTGTGCAGGGTCAGGATCCCGGACTCGGCCTTCACCGCGACCAGATACTCCCGGTTGCGCATGACGAAGGTGGCGATCCCCACCTTGCCCGCACGCTCCAGGGCCTTCTGCAGCACGGCGTACACCTTCTCGTACTGCTCGCCCTTGGGGCCCATGTAGTACGTCCGGTCGAAGAAGATCGGCTCGACGTCCTCGAGGTCGACGAAACCGGTGATCTCCAGCTCCCGGGAGCGGCCGGGCGCGATGTCCTCCAGTTCCTGGGGCTCGAGGATCACATAGGCGTCTCCCGCGTCCAGGCCCTTGACGATCTCGTCCGGCGGTACTTCCTCGCCGGTGCGCTCGTTGACGCGTTTGTTGCGCACGCGGTCCGCGGTGCCGCGCTGAAGCTGACGGAACCGGATGGTGTGGCTGTCCGTAGCCGTGAACAGCTGGACCGGCAAGGACACCAGACCGAAGGTCAGGGCACCGTTCCACACAGCACGTGCCATCCCGAGGCCACCTCCGTTCCCTCAGCTTTCCCGCGAGGACCCGGGTACCCAGCGCGGGGCGACGCATACGGCCTTCTCAGCAGCGCTGGGTGCGTCGTACACACTCGGTGACGACATCCCGCAGGCTGCCCGTGCGCTCCATGAGCAGCCGCTGCTCGCGCGCGCCGTTGCCCTTGCCGAACAACCCGGCCATGGCCGCTTCGACGGCGGCCGCGTCCCCGTAGTCGGTCAGCGCGTCACCGACATGCTCCAGCAGGGAGCGCACCACGTCCGCGGCGGGCCGGGGCCGCATGGTCACCGGGTCGAGCAGGTCCTCGTCCAGGCCCGACCGGGCGGCCTGCCAGGCGGCCAGCCGCAGCAGGAAGGCACCGTGGTCGAGCGGTGGTCTGCCCGCCCGCCAGTCGCGTGCCGCCGTCTCCACCAGGGCCCGGGCCAGCGCGGCGACGAGGACGGCGGTGTCCGCGCGCAGGCACACATCCGCCACCCGGATCTCCACCGTCGGGCAGTGCGTGGACAGGCGCGCGTCGAAGTACGCCATCGCCTCGTCGAGGATGACCCCGGTGGCCAGCATCTCCGCCACCCGCCGGTGATACCGCTCGGCGGACCCGAACAGCTCCGTCGGCCCCGCCGACGGCCAGCGCCACCACACCAGGGTGCGGTAGGCGGCGTAGCCGGTGTCCCGGCCCTGGCAGTACGGCGAGTTGGCGCTGAGCGCGCCCAGCACGGCGAGCCATGGACGCAGCCGGTCGATGACGGCCACGCCCTCCGCGTCGGACCCCACCGACACATGCACATGGCAGCCGCACACCAGCTGCTCCTGGGCGGTGATCCCGTACCGCTCGGCCATCCACCGGTAGCGCTCGTTCACGTTGAGCAACGGGCTCACCGGCAGCGGGGACATGGCCAGCGCGGCCACCGCGCACCCGACCTCCCCGGCGTGCCGCGCGGCCTCCGTGCGGCAGCGGATGATCTCGGCGCCGAGCGCCGCCATCTCCGACTGCGGGTGCGTGGCGTATTCCAGCATCTGTCCGAACAGTTCCTTCTCGAACACGCCCTGTCCGGGATCGTCCTGGGCCGCATGGGCGAGGACGGCGGCCGCCATCGCCTTCGGTTCCCCGCTGGCCGGGTCGACCAGAAGGAGTTCCTCCTCCACTCCTACGGTGCGCACCGCTCACGCCACCATGAGCTCGCCCGTCACCGTGCGGCGACCGGGCAGGTGACCGGCGGGGCATTTTCGGCCAGGACGGCCCTTGTCTCCGCCAGCGCGGCGTCCAGTGCCGTCCGCAGGCCGTCGGGCAGCCGCTCGGTCACCACCCAGTCGACGAGGTACTCGGCGACCGCACCGACTCCGATGCCGGTGCGCCGGGACACCGCCGTGAGGACGTCGACGCCCTGGTCGGGGCGGAGTCCGCCGACGGTGATGACGACGCCGATCGCCTGGTCGATGACAGCGTGTGAGAGGACGGCCTCCTGCAGATGGCGGATCTCCCGCCGCACGTCGCTGATCTGGCTCTGGAGATCTCCGCCGCCGGACAGTGCGGCCACGTCCGTGGGGATCATGTGAGCTGTGTGCCGGTAACTCATCGTAATCACGTCCCAGAACTGGCTCGCCGCCGCGAACTGCTGCGGGCGGCGCTCCATACGGCGAGGAGTAATTCCCGAGTACCCACAGGATGCGCCTTCGTGCGCCCTTCGCGGGAGTCCCGCCGTTGGTGCGGCAGGCGCACGCCACGGATCGGACACGGCGGAAATCCGAGCGCGTGGACGTCATGCCTCGACGCTACCCGGTGAGGCCGAGGGCCGCCCTGGTCTGCCGGGTGCGTTCGTCGGCGAGCACTTCCGTCCGGCCCGCTTCGACGGCGTCGAACGTCTGCCGAGCGATCGCCTCCGGGGTGTTCTTGGGGCCGGTGACATGGGCGGCCATGTCCGTGTCGATGTAGCCGCAGTGCATGCCGACGACGAGGACGCCGGTGTCGTGGAGTTCCTCGCGGATCCCGTTGGTCAGGGCCCAGGCGGCGGCCTTGGAGGCGCTGTAGGAGCCCATCGCCGGGTTGGTGAACCAGCTCGCGATGGACAGGACGTTGACCAGGGCGCCGGGCGCGTTGCCGACGAGCAGCGGCGCGAAGGCGCGGCACACGGCGAGCGTGCCGAAGTAGTTGACGTCCATCTCCGTACGGGCGGCAGCCATGTCGGGTGCGCCCAGCAGGGCGCTGTTGGTCAGTACTCCGGCGTTGTTGATCAGCAGGGTCACGTCGGAGCACGTCGTGGCCGCCGCGGCGACCTGGGCGGGATCGGTGACGTCGAGACGGACCGGAACCACACCGGGCTCCACGACCGTCCGCGGGTCCCGGGCCCCGCCGTAGACCCGCCGGGCGCCGTGCTGCAGGAGCATCCGGGCCATCACCTGCCCGAGCCCGCGGTTGGCACCGGTGACGAGCGCCGTCGCACCGTGGATCTTCACGCTGTCCTCCTCGCCTCGCCCGGACCGGTCCGGGCGCAGCTTTCCGATCACGTAGTGGACCACTTGAGATACGTGGCGGTCTCGTGGAACCCGAGGCCGCGATAGAACCCGGCCGCCCTGCGGGTCGGCACGGTCACCTCGACGTCCTGCGCTTCCCTGGCCCTTGCCAGCACGGCCCGGATCAGTGCGGTACCCGTACCGCGGCCGCGCACGGGCGCGTCCACGGTGAGTTCCAGCAGCTCCAGGACCGTTCCGCCGGCGAACAGGGTGGGCATGCGCAGCGCGAGCAGGTACCCGACCACGCGCGTGTCCTGCTCGGCGACCAGGAACTCGGCCCTGCCGTCCGCGGCGGCCTCGATGATCCGGGGGAAGGTGACGTCGTCGAAAACGGCTCGCTCGGGCTCGTAGCTCGTCACGAACCCGCTCAGCAGACGGTAGACGTCCTCGGCGTCCGAGGGCACGGCGTCGCGGACGGTCATGCCGGCTCGTCCACCGGGCGGCCGGTGATCATGACGATGAGGTTCACCTCGCCGAGACTACCGTGCACGGAACGGGAGTTGATCCGGCTCGGGCGGATCAGTCCGGTGTCGACCGTGACCACATCTCCTCGATCTCCGCCATGTGCTGTTCGGCCCACGCACGCAGCGCGGCGAGCGGTTCCTCCAGGGAGAGGCCGAGGTCGGTGAGGCGGTAGTACACCGCCGGCGGCACGGTCGGCGCCACGCGGCGGGCGATCAGACCGTCACGGACCAGGCTCTGCAGGGTGACGGAGAGCATCTTCTGGGAGATGCCCGGCATACGGCGCCGTAGATCCGCGAAGCGGACCTCGCCGGGGGCTTCCTCGGCGAGCACCTTGATGGCCATCGAAGTCCACTTCGTCCCGATCCGGTCCAGGAGCTGCCGTGTCGGACAGAGCGGATCGAAGAGGTCACCGCGCCGTGACGTGGTCACGTCGGACTCACCACCTGAGGGAAAAGTGCCGTCTTGGGGCCTCCACGCTAGTTCCCTAAGGTTGCCTTGTCACCATCGGTAACCACCTTCTGCCTTTCCTTCTGGAGACTTGCATGCCTGAGCTGCGCCGGGTCGCCGTCAACGGTGTGGAGCTGAACGTGGCCCTGGACGGGGCGGGGCCGCCCGTTCTGCTGTTGCACGGATTCCCCCACACCTGGGAGCTGTGGCGGGAGATCATGGCCGGGCTCCGCGACCGGCACACGGTCATCGCGCCGGACCTGCGCGGTTTCGGAGCGAGCAGCCGGGCCGAGTCCGGATACGACGCCGGCACCCTGGCCGGCGACACCGGAGCCCTGCTGGAGGAACTCGGGGTGTCCGGCGCCGCGGTGGTCGGCATCGACGCCGGCACGCCCCCGGCGTTTCTCCTGGCCATGCGGCGCCCGGACCTGGTGCGCCGGCTCGTCGTCATGGAGGCCCTGCTCGGCCGGCTGCCCGGTGCCGAGGACTTCCTCGTGGCGGGCGCTCCGTGGTGGTTCGGCTTCCATGCCGTGCCCGGCCTCGCGGAGGAGGTCCTCAGCGGAAACGAGGCCCACTACATCGACTGGTTCCTCACCACCGGCACCCTCGGCGACGGCGTCCCGCCCCGGATCCGGGACGCCTTCGTCCGCGCCTACACCGGACGTGAGGCGCTGCGCTGCGCGTTCTCGTACTACCGGGCTCTGCCCGACAGCGCGGCGCAGCTGGAGCGGGCCGTCGCCGCCGGAGGGCTGACCGTTCCGACGATGACCGTGGGGGCACACCCCGTCGGCACGGCGTTGGGGAACCAACTCCGCCCCGTCGCGGCCGATCTGACGGAGCGTCTCCTGAAGGACTGCGGCCACATCATCCCACTGCACCGTCCTCGAGCCCTGCTCGGTCTGCTCCGGCCCTTCCTGGCCGGCGCGCCGGTGCCGGACGCTGCCGGAAGCTGAGGCCACGCCGGGGAACTCCTGACAAACGGGAGGTGGTTCGGGCGCCGTACCGGTGAACCCTGTGACGGTCACCGAGCAGGCCCGCGTCGGTGGTCCGGGCCGGGAAAGCGAGTTGATGCTCACCGTGGCGAATGACGACGCCTCCACTGCCCGCGCCGGCTTCGACCCCGCCGCCGTCCTGGCGCACATCGACGCCGCGACGGAGCACCTCCTGCGGACGGCAGCCCGGTTCACCGACGGCGACGTACGCGCACCCTCGATGCTGCCGAACTGGTCGCGCGGGCACGTCCTGACGCATCTGGCCCGCAACGCCGACGGCGGGCGCCGACTGCTCATCTGGGCCCGGACCGGCGTGGAGACTCCGGAGTATCCGAGCCTGGCGGCCCGGGAAGAGGAGATCGAGCGCGGGGCGGGGCGCAGCGCCGAGGCCCTGGTGGCCGACCTGCGTGACAGCGCTGCCCGGTTCGCGGCGGAGTACCGGCGGATGACCTCCGCGGCATGGAAACGCAAGGTTCGCTGGACGCGGGGGCAGGAGCGTCCCGCGGCCCGGGCCGCCGACTCCAGGCTGAGCGAGGTGCTGATCCACCACGCGGACCTGGACGCCGGCTACACCGCCGCGCAGTGGCCCGCCGCCTTCGTCCACGACATGCTCGGTCGGGTGGCCACATCGCTCGGCGTACGGGACGGCGCCCCCGCCATGCGTTTGCACGCCACCGACACCGACACCTGGTACGACATCGGCGGCGCGCGGCCCGCGCCGGTGATCCACGGCGCGGAGAGCTCACTGCTGAGCTGGCTGATGGGACGCACCCCGGGCACCGACCTGACACCACAGGACTGCACGGCACTGCCCGCGCCGCCCTTCCTCTACTGATCCCTCACCGGTCCGCCACCGTGTGCAACAGGTCGAGTCGGCCCGTACACATCAGCCGCCCAGAGCCGGAGGCAGCGTGACCCCCGTCGTTCCCGAGGCCATCCGCACGGGACGGCTGGACCTGTTGCCGTTGTCGGTCGAGCACGCCGACGAGATGGCCGCAGTGCTGTCCGATCCCGACCTGCATACGTTCATCGGAGGGATTCCGGCCACCGCGCAGGCCCTGCGCGCCCGCTACGAACGCCTGGTTGCCGGCTCTGTCGATCCGGCTGTCGACTGGTGCAACTGGGTCATGCAGCTCCGCGATGCGGCTTGCCTGACGGGGACGGTTCAGGCGACGGTCACCGCAAGCGACCACGGACGCGTGGCGGCGATCGCCTGGGTGGTGGGAACTCCCTGGCAGCGGCGGGGCTTTGCCAAGGAGGCAGCCAAAGCGTTGGTCGCCTGGCTGGGAGCGCACGGCGTGCGGACGCTCGTCGCCCACATCCATCCCGATCACAAGGCATCGGCCGCCGTCGCCACCGCCGTCGGCCTTGCCCCCACCGATCAATGGCATGACGGAGAAAGAAGGTGGCAGCTGACGATCCCCACGGCACGCGACCGGCATCCGCGTCCGGGGTGATGCTGCACGGGAACGGCGGACGTTCCTCACGGCCTACCGCGGATTCGGCTGGATCATCGCGAACGCGGCGCCCTGCGGGTCGGTGACCACCGTCATACGGCCGGCCATCATGTCGAACGGCGGTACGAGGACGGTGCCGTTGCGCTTGGTCAGGGCGTCCGTGGTGGAGTCCACGTCGTCGACCGCGAAGTAGGTCAGCCAGTGCGCAGGGGTGTTTGGCGGGTCATTGGCGAGCAGTGTGACGCCGCCGGCCCCCCGGCCGCCGACCCGCAGCTCCCAGTACGAGTCCGCGCCCTCCATCGGCTCGATCTCGATGCCGAACACCTGGCCGTAGAAGGCGGTGGCGGCGGACACGTCACTGGTGTGCAGCTCGTTCCAGGTCAGCGCGCCGGGCTCGTTGACCACCTGTGCGCCGAAGAACTCGCCGGGCTGCCAGACACCGAACACCGCGCCCTGCGGGTCGGCGGCGACCAGCATCCGGCCGAGCGTGCCGACGTCCATGACGGGAGCGATCAGGGTGCCGCCCGCGGCGACGATCGCCTCCTGGGTGGCCTGGGCGTCGGTGGCGGAGAGGTAGCTGGTCCAGACGGTCGGCGGTTCCGGCACCCCCTCGGGTGCCATCGTCGGGCCGATACCGGCCACCGCCCTGCCGCGCAGCGCGCAGACCGCGTACCCGCCGAACTCCGGCGAGCCGGGCCGGCCCTGCCAGCCGAGCAGGTCGCGGTAGAAGTCCAGCGCGGCCTGCTGGTCCTTCGTCATCAGATCGACCCAGCACGGGGTGCCGGTGGCATACGCGGTGGTGACTTCGGGCATCTCTCGCTCTTTCCGGTGAGGTCCCCCAGCAGTCACCCTTGCGCCGCGGACCGGAATCCGCCACCCGAGAGCCGCGGCGGCGATCCGGGGCCGTCACGACCCTGGACCTCACCGAGGACCTACACCTCGTGGGAGGGGACGCGGGCGGCGAGTTCCGCTGCGAAGTGCCGGGCCTGCGCGCCCCAGTCGTGGTCGGTCGTGCCGAAGTGCTGGAGGACGTCGAGCAGCTCGTGTGCCTCCGAAAGGGTGAACAGCGGCAGGCGCGGCTCGCGCGGTTCGTGCATGCCGAATGCGGGATCGAGGAGTTCGTCCATGCCGGGCGCAACGGGCACCGACCGCGCGGGTTACGGGTGTCGGCCGGGCCGGGCGCGGTCTTTGCCGAACTCATGCCCGGCGGAGCCGGCCCAGTGAGGCGGTGAGCCGGGTGAGGCCCTCGTCGAGGGTGTCGAGGTCGGTCGCGAAGGACAGCCGGATGTGTCGGTGTCCGCCGGGGCCGAACTCGCTGCCGGCGCGTACGGCGACGCCGTCCTGGAGGAGATGCCGGACGACCTCGGGGGAGGGGAGATCGACGTCGTAGCGGGGGAAGGCGTAGAAGGCACCCTCGGGTTCGTCGCCGTGCAGGGCGTCCGTGGCGGCGAGGCGTTCGGCGACGAAGTCGCGGCGCTCCTGGTACGCCCGCAGCATGGGCGCGGCCGGCTCGGGCCCGAGGCGCAGGGCGGTGAGGGCGGCGCGCTGGACGGCGGTGTTGGCCGAGAAGTTGAGGGTGCGGTGCACCTGGCGGATCGAGGCGGTGATGTCGGCCGGGGCGAGGGCGCAGCCGATGCGCCAGCCGGTCATCGCGTACGTCTTGGAGAGCGTGGTGCAGTGGATCAGCCGCTCACGGAGGGCGGCGACGGCGAGCGAGGAGGTGAACAGCACGCCCCTGTAGACAAGTTCGGCGTACGCCTCGTCCACAGGGACGAGCGTGTCGGTGCCCGCGAGGAGTTCGCCCGGCTGCAGTTGCCGGGCCGGGAGGACGGATCCGGTCGGGTTGGACGGGGTGCAGAGCACCAGCAGGCGCGCGCCCGGGAGCGCGGCGGACAGTGCCTCGACTCGCCGCCGGCCAGGCGTACGGCGTCGGGGGAGAGGGAGTACGTCGGTTCGGAGATCACCACGCGGTCGCCCGGATCATCACCGCCGACGCCGAAGGCACCCCATCGCCTACCGGCCCCTCACCGACCGCGCCGACATCGTCGAACTCTCCCTCGTCACCCGGGCCGGCACCCACGAGCCACTGGCCCGGGAGTTCCTCCGCATCGCCGCGGACGAGCCGTCCATCGGCAAGACTGCCCAGCTCTGATGAGGAGGTATGCCTCACGGATGCACGCACGCTGTACCGTGAGACGGGCCGTACCATGAAGGGCATGAAGGAATCCGTGACGGAAGAACCCGCTCTGCCGCCCGCGCAGGGCGAGGAAGAGCATCTCTCCCTCGCCCTCGCCAACAGCGCCATCACGCTGGCCGGCGGGCACACGGTCGACCTTCTGCGGACTCCCGCACTGGCGAACCACTGGCTGAACGAACACGGCCTCGCCCCGGTCGACGCGGGCGTGCGGGATCTGTGTGCGACACGGCTGCGCGCGCTGCGTGAACAGGTCAGGTCGCTGTTCGCGGCCCGAGACGCCGGGCTCCCCGCGCTCCCCGCCGCTGTCACGGCCATCAACGACGCGATGACCCGGGTCCCCACGGCCCCGCTGCTGCAGTGGGACGACAAGGCCGGTCCCTACCGCGCCACCCCCCACCCCACCACCGAGATCGTCGACCACGCCCTCGCGACCCTCGCCGCCGATGCCGCCGACCTGCTCACCGGCCCCGACGCCGACCGCCTCACCGCCTGCGGCTCCGCCCCCTGCAACCGCTACCTGCTCCGCCACGGCCGCCGCCACTGGTGCTCCACCCGCTGCGGCGACCGCGCCCGCGCCGCCCGCGCCTACGCCCGTCGCACCCAGCCGCCGACGGAGTGACGGGTCCGCCCGACGCCGGATCCCCGGCGGGCTCGACGGCGACGCTCATCGCCGGCCTCAGGACCGCACCACAGGTCGCGAACGTCGCGGCCTCCTACGCCAACCGCCTGGTGAGCGCGTCCGGCGGCATCGCCTACACCCAGGTCGGGGTCGGGACGGCGATCTTCGCCCTGGCCATGGCCACCGCGGTGTTCGACATGAGCTCCAGAGCCTCGACGCTCGCCCTGATGCCGGGTCTGGCGGTCGCCATCGACCACGTCACCCACAACCCACTGAAGGTCCTGCTCGTCTCGGTCGCCGTGCCGGCTCTGCTGGCGATGTCGTTGAAGCTGACGCTGCCCGACGACAGCATGGCCGCGCCCGGCAGGTCGAAACGGCGTATGAAACCCGGCGAGATCAGGCGGTCCCCGCCTGCCGCTCCTCGCGGACGACCCGGACGCAGTCCTGCGTGGTCGGCGCGAGCGGCTTCTCGCGCAGCACCGGCTTTCCGGCCGGTACGGCGGCGACAGCCGGGTCCGCGTCGGTCGTGTCGTGCGACGCGATGACGCCGGCGTCGACGTCCGGGTCGGCGACGCTCACGACCTGCGCGCCGGACACCGAGCGGTGCAGCGTGTTCACGTGGTCGGCGCCCATGGTGCCCGCGCCGATGACCCCGATGCGTACGGTGCTCACTCCGTACTCACCCACGTTCCCTGCTCGGCCGAGCGCCCCATCGCGTCCAGCGCCGTCGCACTGGCCACGGCATCGCTCAAGGTGGCGCCCACCGGGGTGCCCTCCGCGATGGAGCGCAGGAAACGGTACGCCTCGATCACCTTCAGGTCGTCGTAGCCCATGCTGGTGGCCGCCCCCGGCTGGAACGCGGCGTACTCGCCGTGCCCGGGGCCGACGTACAGCGTGCTGACGGGCTGGTCCTGGTAGGTCGAGCCACGGCTGACGGCGAGTTCGCCCATACGGCGGAAGTCCCAGAAGACGGCGCCCTTGGTGCCATGCACCTCGAAGCCGTAGTTGTTCTGCTCACCGACCGACACACGGCACGCCTCGAGGACGCCACGGGCGCCGGAGGCGAAGCGCAGCAGGCAGTTGACGTAGTCCTCGTTCTCGACCGGGCCGAACTCGCCGCCGGTGGCGAGACTGTGCCCGGCCGTGGCGCCGGTCGGGCGGGCCCGCTCCGGGACGAAGACGGCGGTGTCGGCGGTGAGCGCGGTGATCTCGCCGAGCAGGTACCGGGCGAGGTCGACACCGTGCGAGGCCAGGTCGCCGAGCACCCCGCTGCCGCCGCGCCCACGCTCGTAACGCCAGGTCAGGGCGCCCTGGGGGTGAGCGGCGTAATCGCTGAAAAGCCGGATGCGGACGTGGGTGACCGTGCCGATCTCCCCGGAGGCGATCAGCTCGCGGGCCGTCTCGACGGCCGGTGCGTTGCGGTAGTTGAAGCCGACCGTGCCCTGGACTCCGGCCTTCGCCACCGCGTCGGCCACCGCGCGGGCGTCCCCGGCCGTGAGGCCGACCGGCTTCTCGATCCAGATGTGCTTGCCCGCCTCGGCCATCGCGACGCCGATCTCGCGGTGCAGGAAGTTCGGGGCGGTGATGCTGACCGCCTGGACCCGGGGATCGGCGGCCACCTCGCGCCAGTCCCGGGTCGCGGAGGCGAAGCCGTAGAGCCCGGCCGCCTCCTCCGCCCGGCCGGGTACCTCGTCGGCGACGGCGACCAGTTCCGGCCGCAGGGACACCTGGGGGAAGTGGTGCGGCAGGCGGGCGTACGCCTGCGTGTGGACCCGCCCCATCCAGCCGAATCCCACGACGGCGACGCCGAGAGTGTTCACCATGAGAGCCCTCTTCTTTGGACCGTTCCAGAGCTGCGCCGCTCACGATGAGTCCTGTTTCTCTCGAATGTCAAGGGTCTTTACAGGCGCAGACGGATTATGGAACGGTCCAGTCATGAGCTCTCCGACCATCCGTGACGTGGCCGAGCGGGCCGGCGTGTCCAAGTCCCTGGTCTCGCTGGTGCTGCGGGGCTCGGAGGGCGTACGGCCGGAGAAGCGCGAGGCCGTCCTGGCGGCGGTCGAGGAACTCGGTTACCGGCCCAACGCGGCCGCGCGCAGCCTGAGCGAGCGGCGCACCCGCACGGTGGGCGTGCTCCTCAACGACCTGCGCAATCCGTGGTTCGTGGAGCTGCTCGACGGCCTGAACGCCCGGCTCTACGACAGCGGCCTGCACGTCCTGCTGGCCGACGGCGCCCTCAACCGGCGCCTTGGCGAGGACCTCACCCGTACCTTCACCGAACTGCGCGTCGACGGCCTGATCGCCGTCGGCACCCTCCAGGACCCCCAGGCGCTGCGCACCGCGGCCGGCCACGTCCCCACGGTCGTCGCCGGCACCCGCGAACCGGTGCTGCCCGGCGTGGACATCGTCGCAGGCGACGACGAACTCGGAGCCCGCCTGGCCACCGAGCACCTCATCGGCCTCGGCCACCGGCACATCGCCCACATCGCCGGTCAGGGCGCGGTCGGCGAACTGCGCCGGCGCAGCTTCGAGGCCACCATGCGCGAGCACGGCCTGGCCGACACGGCACTCGTGGAGCAGGGCGACCTCACCGAGGAGGGCGGCTACCGGGCCGCCGTACGGCTCCTGAGCCGCCCGCAGCGTCCCACCGCCGTCTTCGCGGTCAACGACATGACCTGCGTCGGCGCACTCTCCGCCGCCGAGGAGACCGGCCTGCGGGTGCCACGCGACCTCTCCCTGGTCGGCTACGACAACACCTACCTCTCGCGCCTGCGCCATCTGTGGCTGACCACCGTGGACAACGCCAGCCGCGACGTGGGCCGACGCGCCGCACAGCGGCTCCTCGACCGGATCGACGCCCCGGGCCGGCCGGCCGAGGTCGACCTCGCCACTCCGTCCCTGGAAGTGAGAGGCACGACCGCGCCGCCGCGCGCCGAAGCCTGACCGGCGGCGGTCGGAAATGATCAGCGGGCCGCGGGCCCGCGATCGTACGATCACCGCATGACGGCTGATCAGCGCATTGCTGTGCACCATTCCGGGTCCCCGGCCATCAGGGAGATCTCCGTGGCGGACAAGGAGGCGGGGCCCTACGGCATCACGACCGGCCCTGACGGTGCCCTGTGGCTCACCCTCGTACACGGTGGTCGCATCGCGCGTCTCACCCTCGACGGCGAACTCGAGGAATATCCCCTGGACTCGGCCGAGTGCCGTCCGTCGGTCATCGCCCCGGGGCCGGACGGGGCACTGTGGTTCACCCGGTCCCAGGACCACCGGATCGGTCGCATCACCACCGACGGTGAAGCGGAGTCCTTTCTCGTACCGACGCCCGACAGCGGACCCTTCGGGATCACCGCCGGTCCGGACGGGGCGATGTGGTTCACGCAGATGAACACCGGCCGCATCGGTCGCATCGCCGGCGACGGAGAGATCACCGAATTCCCGCTGCCCGTCGAGGGCGCCTTCCCCGCGGCGATCACCACGGGCCCCGACGGAGCCCTGTGGTTCACCCTCAACCAGGCGAACGCGATCGGCCGCATCACCACCGACGGCGACATCGCCCTGCACCCCCTGCCCACACCGGGCGCCGCACCCGTGGGCATCACCAGCGACGGCGAGGCCCTGTGGTTCGTCGAGATCGCGGCGGGCCGGATCGGCAGGATCTCAACGGACGGCGGAATCACGGAGTTTCCGCTCCCCGACCGAACGGCCAGACCCCATGCCATCGTCGCGGCCGCCATCGGGGACTGCTGGTTCACCGAATGGGGAGCCAACCGCATCGGTCACATCACCGCGAACGGCGAGATCACCGAGTACGACCTGCCGTCACCGTCCTCCGAACCGCACGGCATCGCCCTCGGTCCTGACGGTGCCCTCTGGTCGGCCCTGGAGACGGGAGGGGTCGCGCGGGTGGCGCCGTGGCGAAATGCCGGAGCGCGGAGCGTGTCCGTGCGGACCTGAGCTGACCAGCACTTTTAACGTGACGCTCATGAGATATCACCTTCTGTCACCCCTGGTGCGAGGGCTGTCCGCGTGGACAGCCGCCGCGGCCCTCTCGGTAACGGCTGCGGCAGGTACCGCCTCGGCCGACGGGACGTTCCTCGGCCGGCTGCACAGCGTCCGCGAGGTCGCCTCCACGGTTCCCGCGAACGGCGACGTGAACCCCTACGGCACCGCCGTCGTCGCGCGCGACGTGGGGAACCTCCGCAGAGGCAACGTGCTGGTCGGCAACTTCGACAACAGCCAGAACCAGCAGGGCACGGGCACCTCCCTGGTCCAGGTCGGCCCGCGGGGCACCGCCACGCTGTTCGCCCAGATCGACCCGGCCCATCTGCCCGGTCCCTGCCCCGGTGGTGTGGGTCTCACCACCGCCCTGAGCATCCTGCCCGGCGGGTGGGTGGTGGTCGGCAGCCTGCCGACCGCCGACGGCACCTCCGCCACCGCCCGGGCGGGTTGTCTGCTGGTACTGGACAGCCATGGCAAGGTCCGCGAGACGCTCGCCGGAGGCGGCATCGACGGACCGTGGGACATGACCGCCGCGAGCCACGGCGACCGTACCGAGCTGTTCGTCACCAACGTGCTTAACGGCACCGTGGCGGGCGGCGGCGAAGTGGACCGGGGCACCGTCCTGCGCATCACCCTGAGGCGCCATGACGACCAGCCACCGGAGTGGGTGAGGACCACCACGATCGGCTCGGGCTTCGCCGAGAAGACCGACCCCGCCGCCCTGGTGGTCGGCCCGACAGGCGTCGGACTCGCCAAGAACGGCTCGCTCTACGTCGCCGACACGGTCAGGAACCGGATCACCGTCATCCCGCACGCCGTGACCCGGGAATCCAGCGCTGGCACCGGCCGGGTGGTCAGCGGTGACGGCAGGCTCAACGGTCCCCTCGGGCTGGTCATCGCACCGGGCGGCCACATCCTGACCGTCAACGGCGGTGACGGCGACGTCGTCGAGACCACGCCGGCGGGCCGCCAGGTGGCCTTCCGCCAACTCGACAACAGCGGCACCCCGCCCGGCGCGGGCGCGCTGTTCGGTCTGGTGGTGGACCTGGACCATGACGCCGTGTACTTCGTCGACAACGCCACCAACTTTCTCAACGTCCTGGAGTGAACCACGACAGACACCGCAGGCCCCGGATCCCCACCGGGGGCAACGTCCTTGATACGGCGGCCGTGACGGTGTTGCAGGCTGTGCTCATGACACGCACGAGGAAGATCGCCGCCGCGTTGTCAGCCGCATCGGCCGCGCTGTTCGCGACACCCCCCACCGCCTCCGCCACGCCCACCACGCACACAACTCTCTTCAGGGAGAGCTTCGATCACCTCCCCCTCGGTCCCGTCACCGCCGGGCGTGGCTGGACCGCGGACACCTCCAACGGCTGGCTGACCGTGGAACCCGGTGCCGCCGGTCACGGCCGCGAACTGCGGCTCCACACGGAGGGCAACGGCCGCGCCTTCCTCGTCCTGTCCGGCCTCGCGCCCGTCGGCAACAGCTTCTGGGGCCGGCTGCGGCTGCGCGCCGACCACTTCCCCGCCGCTCCCGACTGGGCGCACTGGATTATTGCGGAGGCGTCCGGCTCCGATGTCCCCAGGCTGGTACGCCCGTTGGGCGGCCAGTACGTTCCCGGCTCCCGGGCCAACTTCTGGGGCGTCGGCTCCGACCTGGGCCCCACCGGGGACTGGACCGCCTGGAAGACCACGGCACCCGCCACCGCCGGGACCTGGACCTGCGTCGAATTCCACCTCGACGCGACCGCTCAAGCTGGGCTGGCAGTTGTACCAGTCCGGCCCCACCCCGTCGTCGTACGACTTCCGCATGGACGACGTGGCGCTGAGCACCAAGCGGGTCGGGGGGGGCTCCTCATGACCCGGCATCTGCCGCGCCGGGGTCGGCCCGGCCGGGCAGCGGATCCTCGTCGATCGGCATGCTCGCCGCTCACCTGCTCGCCGCGCCTGTCCGACGTACCGGACTCGTAGCTGGCCGTCGAGCCGGCCCAGCCGCGCGGCCGCTCCCGCGTGGCCCGAGCGCGCGCGACCTTGACGGCCCTGGCGGTGGTGGGTGGAAGCCGGTCCCGCTTCCGCCCGACTGGATTGCTTCTCCACAGGTCAGAGCCTTCTTAAAGGAGATGACAACGGTCACCGGTGCAGCCTTTGGCGATTGTGCCGACCGTGCGTTTCACTGCCGCCAGGGACCCGAGAGCATGGGGGAGGCTTACGCCATGAGTGATCACGACCACGGCCACGACGCGGGCCATCAGAACGGAGCGCACGGGCACGGGCACGCGCACGACGCCGGCGGTCACGCGGGCCACTCGCACGGTGTGTCGGCGGACGCCGATCGTCGCTGGCTGGCCATCGCGCTCACCCTGATCACGGTGTTCATGGCCGCCGAGGTCGCCGTCGGCATCATCGCGAGTTCCCTGGCCCTGATCTCCGACGCGGCGCACATGCTCACGGACGCCGCCTCGATCGTGCTCGCCCTCGTCGCCATGCGGCTGTCCGCGCGCCCCGCCCGCGGCGGCTTCACCTATGGACTCAAGCGCGCGGAGATCCTCTCCGCCCAGGCCAACGGTCTGACTCTGCTGCTGCTCGGGGCCTGGCTGGCGTACGAGGCGGTCCGCAGGCTCATCAGTCCGCCCGTGGTCGAGGGCGGACTGATGCTGGCGACCGCGCTCGTCGGCATCGCCGTGAACCTGGTCGCCAGCTGGTGCATCTCCAAGGCCAACCGCACTTCCCTGAACGTCGAGGGTGCCTACCAGCACATCCTCAACGACCTGTTCGCCTTCATCGGCACCGCCGTCGCCGCACTCGTCGTCGTGCTGACGGGGTTCGCCCGGGCCGACGCCATCGCCACGCTCGTCGTGGTCGCCCTGATGGTCAAGGCCGGTTACGGACTGGTCCGCGACTCCGGACGGATCTTCCTGGAAGCCGCCCCGGAGGGCTTCGACCCGGACGCGATCGGGGACGAACTCGCCACACAGCCCTGCGTCGTGGAGATCCACGACCTGCACGTGTGGACCATCACCTCCGGCGAACCCGCCCTCTCCGCCCACGTCCTGGTCGAACCGGGCGGGGACTGCCACGCCGTACGGCGCCATCTCCGGCAACTGCTGCGAAACACGCACGGCATCGGTCATGCCACCCTCCAGGTCGACCACCTGGGAGAGGACGCCGACGCCGGGCAACTGCTGCAGATCACCACACCGTCGGCCGAGTCGGCGGAGCACTGCGACGACGCCCACGGCCCCGTCCACCGGCCCGGCCCGCACGAGCACTGAAGTCCCGGCGGGCTCTACGGACCCTTCGACGACGTCGGCGTACTGCTCAGGGGCTGACCCTGCCCGGGGCCTTCGCCGGCTCCTCGAAAGCCTTGGCCGGGGTGTCGGTGATGCCGAGGCGCAGGTGCTCGACGTGGTACAGGGCCTGGTCGAGCAGTTCGGCGACGTGGTGGTCGTAGAGGGCGTAGACGACGGAGCGGCCCTTGCGGGTGCCGGTCACCAGACCGAGGTTGCGCAGCAGGCGGAGCTGGTGCGAGCAGGCGGACTGCTCCATGCCGACCTCGGCGGCGAGCTCGGTGGCGGGCAGCGGGCCCTCGCGCAGCCGGGCGAGGATCAGCAGCCGCGAGGGGGTGGCCAGCGCCTGGAGTGTGGTGGCCACCCTGGCGGCGCTGTCGGCGTCCAGGCGGGTGTGCGGGACGGTACTGGCGGGGGTGGCTGCTCCATGACCCATGCCGGTCATGCTACCGACAGGAACACATGAAGGCTTCTTCATGCATTCCTGTATGGTGAGGGCGTCGGATCGAACCGCATCCCCGTCCCCCGTGCATGAGGAATCCGCCGTATGTCTTCCACCCTCGCCCGGCCGGCCCCCGCCGGTGCCCTCCGTGACGTGGTGGCGCCCAGGCGCCGCACGCGGGTCCTCGCCCTGCCGGAGGCCCGGTGGGCCGCCGCGGCCCTGGTGCTGTTCCTGCTCGCGCTGCCGTTGCAGCTGACCGGGGCGCCGGCCTGGACATGGGGCCCGTTGTACGCGCTCACCTACCTCACCGGTGGCTGGGAGCCCGGCTGGGCCGGACTTCAGACGCTGCGGGAGAAGACCCTGGACGTGGACCTGCTCATGGTCGTCGCCGCCCTCGGCGCGTCCGCGATCGGTCAGGTACTCGACGGTGCGCTGCTGATCGTCATCTTCGCCACCTCCGGTGCGCTGGAGGCCGTCGCCACGGCCCGCACCGCCGACTCCGTGCGCGGCCTGCTCGATCTGGCCCCGGCCACCGCCACCCGGCTGGCCGACGACGGCAGCGAGGAGACCGTCCCCACCGAGCGGTTGCGGGTGGGCGACGTGATCCTCGTACGGCCCGGGGAACGGGTCGGTGCCGACGGCCGGGTGCTGGACGGCACCAGCGAGGTGGACCAGGCCACCATCACCGGTGAGCCGCTGCCGGTGGCGAAGGAGTCCGGGGACGAGGTGTTCGCGGGCACCCTGAACGGCACCGGGGCGCTGCGGGTGAAGGTCGAGCGCGACCCGTCGGACTCGGTGATCGCCCGGATCGTGACCATGGTCGAGGAAGCCTCCGAGACCAAGGCGCCGACCCAGCTGTTCATCGAGAAGGTCGAGCAGCGGTACTCGATCGGGATGGTGGCCGCCACCGTCGCTCTGTTCGCGCTTCCCCTGCTCTTCGGCGCGGCCTTGCAGCCTACGTTGCTGCGGGCCATGACCTTCATGATCGTGGCCTCACCGTGCGCGGTGGTGCTGGCCACCATGCCGCCGCTGCTGTCCGCGATCGCCAACGCGGGCCGCCATGGCGTGCTGGTGAAGTCGGCCGTGGTGATGGAGCGCCTGGGACAGGTCGACGCGGTGGCGCTGGACAAGACCGGCACCCTCACCGAGGGCACCCCGAGGGTGACGGACATCCGCCCGCTGGCCGACCCGGGGCTGAGCGAGGCGGAGTTGCTGCGGCTCGCGGCGGCGGCCGAGCACCCCAGCGAGCACCCGCTGGCCCGTGCCGTCGTGGACGCCGCCCGCATCCGCGACCTCACCGTTCCGCTGGTGGAGGACTTCGACTCCACTCCTGGCACCGGCGTGCGGGCCACGGTCCACGGCGAGGTGGTCGCGGTCGGCAGTCCTGCCCGGCTCCTCGACGGCCGGGCCCACCCGGCTGCCGACCTGGCCGCGAAGCTGGAGGCCGAGGGCCGCACCGCCGTCCTGATCACCCTCGACGGCACCCCGGTGGGGGTGCTCGGCATCGCCGACCAGCTGCGCGAGGACGCCGCAGCCACCGTCACCGCGCTGACCGCCCTCACGGGCACCACGCCCGTGCTGCTCACCGGCGACAACCCGCGCGCCGCGGCCCGCCTGGCCGACGAGGTCGGCATCACTGACGTCCGCGCCGGTCTCCTGCCCCAGGACAAGGTCAGCGCCGTCCAGGAGTGGGAGCAGGCCGGACGGAAGGTCCTCGTGGTCGGCGACGGTGTCAACGACGCCCCCGCGCTCGCCGCCGCGCACACCGGTGTCGCCATGGGCCGGGCCGGATCCGACCTCGCCCTGGAGACCGCCGACGCGGTCGTCGTCCGTGACGAACTGGCCACCATCCCCACCGTCGTCGGCCTGTCCCGGCGGGCACGGCGCCTGGTGGTGCAGAACCTGGTCATCGCCGGGCTGTTCATCACCGGCCTGGTCGTCTGGGACCTGGTCGGCACCCTGCCGCTGCCGCTCGGTGTCGCCGGCCACGAGGGTTCCACGGTCATCGTCGGCCTCAACGGCCTGCGGCTGCTGGCGGACGGCGCATGGCGCCGTGCCCGTACCGGGAGCGGCCGGTGAGCCGTCGTACCCGTAAGACCGCCCCCGCCGACGCCGCGGGGACGGCGGCCCGCTGCACCGTCACCGTCTGCCGGGGCTGCTGCTGCGGCACCGCCAAGGTGCCCGGCGTGGATCACGCCGCCCAACTCGCCGGCCTGCGTGCTTCCTTGGCGCAGGTGGCCACCGTGCGGCCCGTCAACTGCCTGGACACCTGCGAGCACGCCAACGTCATAGTGGTCCAGCCCTCCGCCGAAGGCCGGAAGGCGGGCGGACGTCCCGTCTGGCTCGGCCTGGTCAACGACCCCGACGCCACCGGCGACATCACCGCCTGGATCCAGGCCGGCGGCCCCGGACTCGCCGACCCGCCCGGCATCCTCGACCTGTACACCTTCACGCCCTCCCGCCGCATCCGCCAGGCCATCGACGACTGACGTCTCGTACGGAGCGGCGTGGGACTACTGGTCGTTCCCGGGGCCGGTATCGAGCAGACCGAGAATGTCGCGGAGGTTGTGCTCGAACAGCGGCCCCGGATCGGTCAGGGCGAAGTCCAGGTGTCCGAACACCTCCATGGACACCATGCCGTACAGACGGGACCAGGCGAGGACGAAGACGTACAGGGCTTCCAGCGGCGGCTGTGCGGAGCCGAGGTGCTCCCGTACCTCCTCCAGCTGGGGGAGCCAGCCCGGGTCGAGGGTGCCGGGCCGCGGCAGCGGGAGGGTGCCCGCCCGCCAGAACTCCGTCATCAGGCCGACGACAACGCCGCCGAAGCGCCAGCTGGCCGTGTGGCAGGGGTCGCCCGGTGCACAGCCGGCATCGGGTATCGGCTTGCTGAAGATGAGCGCGAACTCCGGCTTGTGGCTCAGCGCCCAGGCCCGCAGTGCTCGTGCGGTGGCGGTGAAGCGGCCTCGCGGGGACTGCTCGGGCGCCTGGTCGCGGGCGTGTTCCAGGGCGGCGGCCAGTTCGTCGTAGAGGGAGGCGGTCAGGGCCTGGACCAGCTCGCGGTGGTCGGCGTAGTAGCGGTACAGGCCCGGGGCGGTCATCCCCATCTCGCGCGCGATGGCGCGCAGGGAGACGGCGGCCGGTCCCTCGTCCACCAGCAACCCGCGGGCATGACGAAGGATCTCGGACTTCGTCTCGGCGCGCTGACGCTCCCGCGCTTCTTCGCGGTGCCGCGCCCGTTGCGTCGACGCCGGCGCGAACTCGCTGCTCACGGCTGTCTCTCCTGCCCTCTCGCGGTACCGCCGACCGGACCGCGCTTGACAATGTTAACGCCTGTCACGTCTAGTAAACGCCGTAAGCAAACGCCGTTTACTCCACTCTGCCTTTCGGAAACGGGGGATCCTGTCGTGAAAACCACGATCATCCTGACCTACACCTTCACCCCGGCCTGGCTGGCGCTCTCCCGGCAGGAGCGGAACGCGATGGCGGGGGCCCATATCCACCCCGTGTTCGCCAAGTACGCCGACCGCGTCTCGGCTCGCTTCTTCGACGCGGAGGCGTTCACCACCGCCTTCTCCGACTTCGCCCTGCTGGAGACCGAGGACCTCAAGGCGTACTACTTCCTCATCGAGGAACTGCGCGACTCGCCGCTCATCGCGCAGGGCTACCTGGTCATGAACGACGTCTTCCTGGGTATTGAGGCGGGGTTCCAGGCGTTCGAGGCGCAGGCGTGACCGAGGTGTCGCCCTCGTCCGTCCCCTCCGCCGCGTCCGTGGAAGGGGCTCGTGCCCGGCCCCTCACCCTGCTGCGCACCACCTCGCTGCTGTTCCTCCTCGACACCCTCCTCCAGGCCGCCCTGGCCGGTCTGTTCATCACCGGTGACGTGCGCTTCCTCTCGGCTGGATCTACGCCCGGGGAGAGGTCTCCCGCGCCTCCCAGAGCGTCGAACGCGACGCCTCGATGCTCGCCGAGGTCACCGAGGAGAACATCGAGAAGGGCGACCTCGGCCAACTGTCCGATGTCGTCGGCGACTACGCCACCCGCACCGGCGGCCGTGTCGTCGTCACCGACCGGCAGGGCCTCGTCCTGGCCGACTCCGACCCGGCCAGCCGTACGGGCATCAGCATCGCCGCCCAGCCGGACATCGCCCGCGCCCTGCGCAACCGGCCGACCGTGGCCCACGGGGAAGAGGCACTGTCGGCCACCATGCCGGGCTCCTCGGGTACGACGGTCCGGGGCACGCTCCGCCTGACCTACCCCATGGCCGAGGTCAACGCCCGGGTCCACCGCATCTGGGGCGCGCTCGCCCTGGCCGGAGCCTGCGTCCTGGCCGCGGTCGCGCTGGCCGCCTTCACCCTCGCCCGTTGGATCACCCGCCCCCTGCGCACCCTGGAGGCCGCCACTGCCCAGCTGGCCGAGGGACACCTGGCCAACCCGCCCGACGCCACCACGGGCCCGCCCGAACTCCGCAGCCTCGCCGCCTCCTTCACCCAGACGGCCACCCGGCTGCAGCAACTCCTCAAGGCCCAGCGGGCGTTCGCCTCCGAAGCCTCCCACCAGCTGAAGACCCCGCTGACCGCACTGCGGCTGCGGCTGGAGAACTTCGAGCCCTACCTCGACCCCCGCGCGCACGGCAGTCTGGAGGAGGCGGTCGGCGAGGTGGAGCGCCTCGGCTGTATGGTGCAGGGCCTGCTCGCCCTGGCCCGCCGGGAGAACAGCGCCACCACACCCGAACCGGTCGACCTGGACACCGTCATCGCCGACCGCGTCGCGATGTGGGAGCCGCTGGCCGCCGAACAGTACGTCGCCCTCGCCGTCACCGGCCGCCCAGCCGGCCGTGTCTGGGCGATCCCCGGAGCGTTGGACCAGATCATCGACAACCTGATCGCGAACGCCCTGCGCGTCTCCCCGCCCGGCACCACCATCACCCTGCACCGCGTACCCGGGGCCGAACTCCACGTCATCGACCAGGGCCCGGGCATGACCGAGTCCGACCGCGCCCGCGCCTTCGACCGCTTCTGGCGCGCCTCCGACTCCCACCACGGCGGCACCGACCTCGGCCTGCCCATCGTCCGCCACCTGGTCCACGCCTCCGGCGGCGCCATCACCCTCCACCCGGCCCCGGGCACGGGCCTGGATGCCGCGGTACGCCTGCGGCCGGTGACCGACGCCTGTTCACGCGCCGGCACCGCCCGCCCCCGACCGAGACCGGCCACGGCGCCGACGCCATGACGAGATGCCCATGGATACCCTGGTTGTCGTTGACGTCTGGCACCACAGGCCCCGGACCAGGGGGGACCCCATCGTGGGCAGGGAGAAGAAGGCGGACGCGCTGTGGGGATGAAGCCGCCGGTGTCCGAGGAGCGGAGGCCGGATCGCCCGTCGGCTCGGATGGGGCCGTGGCGGTTCGTGGTCTGGTTCGGCACGGTCAGCCTGCTCGCGGACGTCGTGTATGAGGGCGCCCGCTCGATCACCGGGCCCCTGTTGGCCTCACTGGGCGCATCCTCCCTGGTCGTCGGGGTGGTGACCGGGGCCGGGGAGGCGGCGGCGCTGGGGCTGCGGCTGGTCTCGGGCCCGATGGCGGACCGGACCCGCCGCTTCTGGGGCCTGGCGATCGGCGGGTACGCCCTGACGGTCGTCTCGGTGCCGCTGCTGGGCGTGGCCGGCGTGCTGTGGGCCACGTGTGTGCTGGTGATCGCCGAGCGCGTCGGCAAGGCGGTGCGCTCGCCCGCCAAGGACACCCTGCTCTCGCACGCCACCGCCGCGACCGGGCGGGGCCGCGGCTTCGCCGTCCATGAGGCCATGGACCAGATCGGCGCCCTGGCCGGCCCGCTGCTGGTGGCGGGCGTACTCGCGCTCACCGGCGACGACTACGGCCCCGCGCTCGGCGTCCTCGCCGCCCCCGGCATCGCCGTCCTGCTGCTGCTCTTCTGGCTGCGGGCGCGAGTGCCGGACCCGGAAGCCTACGAACGCGAGGTGACAGCCGCGACGCCAGGGGGACCGGCTGGGCAGGACGGGCGTCTGCCGAGGGCGTTCTGGACCTACGCGGCCTTCACCGCGGCCACCACGACCGGGTTCGCGACGTTCGGCGTGCTCTCCTACCACCTGGTCGAGCGCCACCTGCTGACTGCCACGTGGGTGCCGGTGCTGTACGCGGCGGCGATGGCCGTGGACGCCGTCGCGGCGCTGGCCACGGGGTGGTTGTACGACCGGCACGGCCCGCGTGTGCTGGTCGTTCTGCCCGTGCTCACGGCGGGCGTGGTGATGCTGGCCTTCACCGACACGGTCGCGATCGCCGTGGCCGGGTCGCTGGTGTGGGGCGCGGCCATGGGCATCCAGGAGTCCACCCTGCGCGCGACGGTCGCGGACCTGGTGCCCAGCGGGCGGCGGGCCACCGCCTACGGCCTCTTCGCCGGCGTGGTCGGCGCGGCGAGTCTGGCCGGCGGCGCGCTGATCGGTGGGCTCTACGGCTACTCGATCCCCGTACTGATCACGGTGGTTGCCGCCATCCAGGTGCTGGCTGTGGTGTTGCTGGCCGTCACACGCGGGAGCAGGTGACGTCGCCGGCCGGTGGGCGCCCGGTCGTGAGATAGGCGTTGACCGTGGCGTCCACGCAGGAGCTGCCGAAGACGCCGTACACCGCGTGCTGGTCGGCCCCGCGCAGGGTCACCAGGCGGGAGCTGGGCCAGTTGCGGTGGACGGTTTCGGCGCCGCGGTAGGTGGTGCGCGGGTCACCGGTGGCGTTCACGAGCAGGGCCGGCAGGTCGCCGCGGATCGTCGTGGGGCGTTCGCGCGGAGGCTCCCAGAACGCGCACGGGTTGATGTCGTCGGCGACGGGAGCGAACAGCCTGTCGCGCGACCCGGCACGCCGCAGATCGCGCCAGTAGGTCTCCGGATCGCGTGGCGCGGCCACGTCGCCGCAGAGGATCGCCGTCTGAGCGCTGCCGTAGGTGGAGTCGTGCCCGGTCAGCAGGAAGTCCAGCGAGCCGGCCAGCCACGGCGACGGGGTGACGGCCCGCCCGCCTGCGGCGCGCCGCAGGTCTGCCACGGCCCGGGCGAGATCACCGTAGGCCGAGGGATTGTCCTGGGAGAGGCCGTTGAAGACGACGACGGGCAGGGCGTGCTCGTCCACCCGGTGGCCGCCGAGCCGCAGCGGCTGTCGTGCGGCGGCCGACCGAACCGCGTTCACCGTCGCCAGCACCGCGCTCCGGGTGCGACCGAGACCGTACGTCGTATCGTGCGCGGCGGCCCACTCGGCCCAGTCGCGCAGGGCGTTCCGGTTGGCCTCCTCCGTGCTCCGCAGCAGCCTCGGACCGTACCGGCCGGGATCCACCACGCCGTCCAGGACCACCCGGTCGGTGCGGCCTGGGAACATCGTCGCGTACACCTGGCCGAGGTAGGTGCCGTACGAGTAGCCGAGGTAGGAGATCCGGCGCTCGCCCAGGGCGGCGCGGATCACGTCCATGTCGCGGGCGGTGTTCCGGGTGGTGGCGTACGGCAGCAGGTCGCCCGCGTGGGTACGGCAACGGTGGGCGAGGTCCGCGGAGAAGGCCACCATGCGGTCGAAGCCGGCGCGGCCGGTGCCAGCCCCGCGGATCATGCTGCCGGTGGGCCACCGGCAGTCCAGCTCGGTGCTGCGGCCGACGAAGCGCGGGTCCACGCCCACCACGTCGTAGCGGGCGGCGGCCTCCTTCATCGCCGTACGCACCCACGGTGGATCGCCGATGGTCTGCCCGCCGGGGCCGCCGCTGTTCAGCAGCAGCGCGCCGATGCGGTGCGCGGTGTCCGTGGCCCGGATCCGGGAGATCGCGACGGTGATCGTACGGCCGTCGGGGCGCGCGTAGTCCAACGGCACGGTGACGTCGGCGCAGCGGGCGCCGGCCTGCTCCAGTTCCTTGCCGGTGGTGTCGTCGGGGCCGAGCCGGCAGCTCTTCCAGTGCAGGTGCTGGTGGTGGTAGCGGGCGAGGGGGTCGCCGGCCCCGGTGGTGGCTCGAGCGGCGGGGGCGGTGCCCAGGGTCAGCGTGCCGGCCAGACACAGGGCGGCGGCCGCGCCGATCCGCGCTGCCCAGTGGCGCGAACGGTGCCTGGCGCTGTGGGAGGTGGCGGCGGTCATGCGGGTTTCCTTTCGGACGTGTGTGCCTCGCAGAGGGCCTTGTCGACGACGTCGAGGAAGTCCCGTTCGGCCTGGAGCGTGGCCGGTACCTCGTTCAGGGCCACGGCGACGCTGCGGCCGCCGGGGCCGACGGCGACCAGTGCCCGGTGGCCGCCGGGCACGGTTCCTCCGTGGCCCCACCACGTGCCGCCGCAGGACAGGGGAGAGGAGATCAGCCCGAGCCCGTAACGGGCGCCGGGCCAGAGCCGGTCGGGGTCGGCCGCCACGGTCCGCCGCATCTGGGCGAGTTGGGCTCCGGGCAGCAGGCGGCCGCCCAAGAGGGCGGTGGCGAACCGGGTCAGGTCGGCCGGTGTGGACACCAGGGCCCCGCCGACCCCGCCGAAGGTCATGTTCCAGCTCGTGCCGTCGGTACGGCGGCCGTCGTCCCCGGTGAAGTAGCTGTGGGAATGGGGCCCGTGGAGGCGGGGGTCGTCTCCGGGCCAGTACGTGTCGCGCAGCCTGAGCGGCGCGATGACACGGCGGGTGATCTCCGACTCGGGGGAGTGGCCGGTGACCGCGTGCACGATCAGCCCGGCGACGAGGTAGTTGGTGGTCGCGTAGTGCCAGGTCTGCCGCGGACGGGGCAACCGCAGGGCGCGGGCGACGAGTTCACGCGGGTCGAAGTGGCGGTACCGCAGCCGCTCGGGGTGCTCCCATCCGGGTGCGTCGAGGTGGTCGGGGAGTCCGCTGGTGTGCTGCAGGAGCTGCCGGACGGTGATCCGACGGCCGTCGTACCCGGGACCGCGGATCAGACCGGGCAGGTAACGCTCGACGGGCGCGTCCAGGGACACCCGCCGCTCGGCCACGAGTTGGAGGATGACCGTCGCCGTGAAGGTCTTGGTGACGCTGCCGACGCGCAGCCGGTCGCTGGTGTTCATCGGGCGACCAGTGCACAGATCGGCCACTCCGCCCGTTACGGCCCAGCGCGCACAGGTGACGTCCGCACCGGTGCCGTTGACGAGGACGGCGGCCCCGGCGATCCGGTCGTGCGTGACGAGATGGTGGACGGACCGGCGTAAGGCGTCATGCGTGCCGCATGGGCGGGGCACATGGGGTGGTGTCCGTGCGGACGACACGGGCGCGGCGCCCCACACGACGGCCGTCGCCATTGCCGCGAGGGCGGTACGCCTGCGGAGTACGGAACTCAGGAGGGTGCTGACCATGGAACAGCACGCTAGGCACCGCCCGGGCCCCGATCACTCCGGCAGGCAGGCGACTCGGTGCTGGGGACAGCACCCGTGCGCCGGTGGGGTCAGCAGGGTCTGGTCGTACCTGGCACGGTCACGTTGCTCGCGCGCGCGAACGGATCGTTCTCGGACTCGGCCAGCGGACTCCAGGAGCCGGCGAGGCTGCTCGCGGTCCAGGATCGACGTGTACGTCCCGTCGCCCAGCTTTCCGGCGGCCACCGCGGTGCCGAAGTACCGTCCGTACTCGCCCACTGCGGCCCGTACGAGCCGTTCGGCGGCAGCCCGGCCTCGGCCAGGTTCTCGGCGACGATCGCACGGTAATCCGCGTCGTCCGCGCTGCCGTCCGCTGTCCTCGACGTCATGGGGTTCCCTTCACGTGTGGCAGTGCGTGCGGGGTGTCCGGGGCCGCGGCCTCCAACTCGGCGATGCTGCCCGACATGATCGTCCGCACGTGCTGGGTGATGTGCTCCGCCGGCCAGTCCCACCAGGCCACCGCCAGCAGCCGGGCGATGTCCTCGTCGCTGTAGCGGGTACGGATGAGGCGGGCCGGGCTGCCGCCGACGATTCGGCGGGTACAGGCATGGGACGTGATTCCTCATCAGTTACGGGGCCCGTTGTCCAGTCCATGATCGCGGAACCGTGCCACGCCAGGACACCGACTTACCACCCCTGCCAACACGGGTCGGGCGGTGGCCTGGCTAACGCCACTCGCCCTTTGCCAGCGGTTCTGTCGGGTGCTTATCGCGCGGCATGTGCAGGCGGCGGAAGATCTCGGCCGAGTCGGCGTCCTCGGCCTCCGCGTCGAGCCGGACGTTCAGTTCCTCCTGGACGGCGCCCGGCTCGGACGGCAGCTCGAGTTCGTATGTGAGATGCGTGTGGTCGCCGTGCCGGACCATCGCATAGCGGCCCTCTCCGGCCGGCCGCGCCTCGGGCTGCGTCCGCTTGCCACGCGTCTGCGTGTCGTACGTCCGCCGCTCCAGTTCCTCTTCGACGGCCTCCGGCCGGGGATCACGTAGAGGCGCTGGATGTCCTCGATGTCGCGGACCTGCTCCTGCTCGACTCGGGGTCGGTACGCGAAGTAGATGCCGCCTCGCTGGATGACGTCGTTCGCCATGGTCACTCGCCGCCCAAGTATGCCCGGTCCACGGGTGGTCGCCGGTCAAGTCGCCACGGCGGGGTGCGCGCGTGCCGCCTGCTCGCCGGACGTGCGGTCCATCAGTCCCAGGAGCCGGCCTTCCGGATCGGTGACGACGATGGTGTCCACTCCCGCCTTCGCCATGCGCCCCAGGAGCGGACCGAGCGGCTCGTGGGCCCGTACGGTCGCCGGTCCTGGGCGCATCACCTGCGCCACGTCGCCACCCGGATGGGCCTCGGCCTCGCGGCGCTGCAGCAGGCCGGTGACCACCTGGCTGTCGTCCACCACGACCCCTACCGGCTGCCCCGCCTCACGCATGCGGTCCAGCACCAGGCCGACCGGTGCATCGGCACGGCACGTGACGACCTCGCGCCGTGCCACGTCCCCCGCCGACGGCATCCCGGCCGCCGAGCCCTCGGCGGGCAGGCCGGCGGCCAGCCAGTCCGCCTTGCCCGGTACGTAGTCGTACACCTGGCGGAAGCCGAGCTGCTCCAAGGCCGCCGCGGCCCGTGGGCTCAGGTCGCACAGCCAGTCCCAGCAGTACACGACCACCGGCCGGCCCGGATCAAGCCGACGGGTTGCCTCACGGTCAAGATCCCGCAGCCACAGGTGCACGGCGCCGGGCAGATGCGCCTGGTCGTATTCCTCGCGCGGCAGCACCTCGACCAGCTGCGCCTGCTCCTCCTCGACGAGCCGGCGCACCTCCCGGCGGTCCATCACTCGTGTCGGCATCGCCGCCACCTCCTCGGTTCCACGGCTCCTGCCTCCGGGTTCCACCCGAGCGGCCTGCCATACCGGCACGCCTCAGGACGCCGATACCTCGCCGTCCTTCTCATGGCTGAAGCGCAGGGAGTACGTACGGCCTTCCACACCCCATTCTCCGGCGGGCGGCTTCAGCCCGGCGTCGATCGCGCGCAGGCTGGGGCGCCCGATGTGGGCATAGACCAGGCGCCGTACTCCGTGCTGCGCGGCCTGCTCACTCACGGCGAGGACGGTGGCGTGACCGCCCACACCGCGCCGAAAGCGTATGGGCCGGTTCCAGGCGGCTGCCTCGGCGAACATCAGGTCGGCCCCCGCGGCCCAGGCCGGAAACTCCCAGAACTCCGGCGCCCAGACCACCACCACGTCTCCGGCTTCGATCCGATACCCGTACGCGGGGTGTGAGGTGTGAACCACCGGACGGCAGCGCACCGCGACCTCGCCGACCTGCAGGTCGCCCGCGCACACGTGGACATCCCGCGTGGCCGCCCGCCGCCGGAGTACCGACCGCAGCTCGGAACGTTCGTCGGTGACCAGCCATGCGTCCAGCCGCCCGGGTGGCGGTTCGGCCCCGGGGCCACCGTCGAAGGCGACCCTGTGCCCCGTGCAGCGCAGCAGCAGGCCTGCCGGGGCGAATCGGGGCGAGTTCATCGCTCCCACACCGAGGAGCGTCAGCCGCAGCCAACGGAATGAGCCACCTGTAGTCACGGCATTCACTCGAGTCCCCTCCGTCTCTGTCGTCACTGCGGTGCGGGAGCACAATGGGAAGGGGATGGGATGAGGCTCATGCACGACAATCCGCTGGCGTTGGAGAACGCCGCGGCTGCTGTGGACGCGCGGGGCGTCGTAGCGGCGTGGAGCCGGGGTGCCCGACTGCTGCTCGGATATGAGGCCGCTGACGTCATCGGTCGGCCGGCGTCGGATCTTCTCGCCGTTCACCTCCCGGAGTCGGCCTGGCGGAACCTCTCGCGGCAGGAGGCGTGGACCGGACGGGTCGCCCTGCGTGACCGGGACGGGCACCGGGTGGAGACCGACGTGAGGGCTTACCCGTTGGTGGGTGCCGATGAGCACGTCGAGTGGTTCATTCACGCCACCCGGCAGGAGACCGACGGTGCGGACCTGGCCCTGCAGCGCCGCTTGTTGCAGTATCACCGGCCCGCACAGCCGGCCGTGGAGACCGCGATGCGCTATCTGCCCGCCGATCCTCAGGCCGGCGTGGGCGGCGACTGGTTCGACGTCGTTCCGCTCTCCGGCGCCCGCGTGGCTCTGGTCGTCGGCGATGTCGTCGGCCACGGCATCAACGCCTCCGCCACCATGGGCCAGCTGCGCACCGCGATGCGCACCCTGGCCGATGTCGATCTTCCGCCCGATGAACTCCTGACCCAGCTCGACGACCTCATCCTCGAAGAGATCGAAGAGGGCATCGAATCCTCCGGAGAGGTCGGCGCGACCTGCCTGTACGCGGTCTACGACCCGGTGTCCCGCCACTGCACCCTGGCCAGCGCCGGCCACCCCGCCCCGGCCGCCGTCATGCCGGACGGTTCCGTGGACTTCATCCCCGTACTCCCCGGCCCCCCTCTGGGTGTGGGCGGACTTCCCTTCGAGGCCACCGATCTCCGCCTGCCCGAAGGCAGTCTCCTCGTCCTGTACACGGACGGACTGATCGAAACCCACGACCGCGACATCGACACCGGCATGCGGGAACTCGCGCACGTCCTGGGTGAGCCCGGCCCGTCGCTGGACGACACCTGCGACAAACTCATCACGGCACTCCTGCCCGAGCGACCGGACGACGACGTCGCCCTGCTCGTGGCCCGCACCCACGCCCTGGGCCCCTCGAACGTGGCCGCCTGGGACCTGCCCGCGGTGCCCGTCATCGTCGCCGACGCGCGCCGACGGGCCGCCGACCAGCTCACGACCTGGGGCCTGCAGGACGCCGCCCCGACCACCGAGCTGATCGTCAGCGAGCTTGTCACCAACGCCATCCGGCACGCTCAACCCCCCATCCAGCTGCGCCTCATCCGCAACACCACGCTGATCTGCGAGGTCTCCGACGCCAGCAGTACCGCTCCGCACCCGCGTCGCGCCCGCGCCCTGGACGAGGGCGGCCGTGGCCTCTTCCTGGTCGGCCAGCTCGCCGAGCGCTGGGGTACCCGGCACACACCGACAGGAAAGACCATCTGGGCGGAGCAGCCCCGCCCGCACTCTCACCCGCGGTCCCGGCGTGTCCCCGACGAAAGGCCCCACACAGCGGATCACGTGGTGGAGCCACGGAAAATCGACGATGAGCGCGCCGCGCGGCCGACTGCCGGGTGCGGCCCCGCCTGCCAGGCATGCTGCGAGGAGCCGATCGTCGCGGAGCCGTGACCGCATCGCCCCACGTTGTTCAACTCTCCGCGTTCCCAGGGCCGTCAGGAGCCCTGGGACGCCGCTCACCGCCGTGGGACACCGCGCCTACAGGCCCTGGGAGAGCAGGAGTTCGTGGGCGAGTCGTGCGCCGCGTTCTGCTTCCTCCGGAGGGACGTCCTTCGACGGGATGTTCTCCAGCCCACGGGCGAGTACCCGAACCGCCTCGGCGAGGGTTGCCACCTGTGCTTCCAGTCGGCCCAGTCGGGCCTCCGGCCCGGTCGTGGCGTCGGGTTCAGGGGAACGGTTCTGCGTCATGTCGTGCTCCCATGCGTCTGTCCCGGTCAGGCAGCCGGCTGGAGGAGGAGATCTCGGATGTCGTGCGGCAGTTGGTCCAGTGCCCCCTCCAGTTGCCCGGGCGAGACGTGGTCGCGTACGACGGCCGTGACGGTGGAGGCGATCCGGGGCACGTCCTCGGCGGCGACCTTCGCTTCCTGGACGAAGCGGTTCACGTAGGCTTCACGGTCGTACTTGACAGGTACGGCACTGGGGTTCCAGCCGTCGTAGTAGGCGCCTCGCAGCAGGTCGGGGAGCTGCGCGGCGAAATGGGCGGCCACGTCGACGGTGACCCGGTCGCGGAGCGTGTGCAGCCAGGTGCGCAGCACCCGGTGGGCGAGGTGGCGGTCCTCGGTTCCCAGCGCTTCGGCCACCGCTTTCAGCCAGATGTTGGCGGTGTGGATGGCGTGCTCGAAGTCGGGTGGATGGGTGGTCGGCATCGGTTTTGCCCTTCCGGTCTTCCGTCGCGCCCTGCGCTTCCGGGACGGCCGCGCCACCGGGCGGGCGGTGTTCGGTACGGGGAACGGTCGGCTCCGTCAGGAGCGGCACGGGCGCGGACGGCACCCGCTTCTTGACCTCGGCTTCCATGCTAGGTGGGACGGAACTGATGGGCAGTGGCGCGACGATCGTGCCTTGCCGCCGTGCACGGGTACCCCAGCGGCGCCAGGCGTATCCGAGCACCTGTAGAACCTCACGGTCAGCCGCGCCCACCCCGTGCCGCCGGGCCCGCAGGATGTCCTCGTCTCCAGCGGCGCCGGCCCGTCGGTCCGTAGACCTCCTTTTCGGGCGTAGGTGCAGCGACGGCAGCCGGTCACGTGGGACAGTTCCGCGACGGTGTCGTCGGCGAGGTCCATGGCGAGGTCGAGCAGAACACGGTCGCCGGAGGACCGCAGGAGTTCGGCGACCTTCTCCGCGATCGACTTGCCTACCCCGGAGATCTCCTGGAGCCCCTTGGAGCCTTCTCGTAGGCGCGCGCCTTGTACGCGTCTCCACCGGCCACACCGGTACGGACCTGACTCGCCCGGTTCTGCGGGGACGCGCACCATGGAGAGTGACCCGTATGGCCCACTCTCGCGGAGGTGAACCGCGATGACGCTGCCTGTACGACACCGGCCCGGCAGCTTACTGGAACCGATCGCCGCGGAGTTCGAGGAACTGTTCGAGCGCATGAACCGGCTGCTGCCAGGGCAGGCCGCCGAGCCGCGGCACATCGAGATCACCGAGTCCTGACCGGCGCGGAGAGGTGCGTACACAGATGCTGATGCCCCATGTCAGGACCGTCGCCGCTGCCCTTCGCTCCTATCGGTCCGCATGGGCCGGTCTGCGGCGCGATCCGGTGAGTCCGCTCAGCTACCGCCGGCTCGACGACGCCGCCTACACACTCTGCGTCCTCATGGGACGACGCAACGCCGCCGACGCCGTGGCAGCGGCGGAGGCCCTGCTCGCCCGGGCCTCGGCCGAGCACGGCAGGCGCCGGGCCGGGCACGCGCGCACCGCCGTGCGCTGACGGTGCTGGGCGGGCGCCGCGATCGCCGCGCAGGCGCGATCGGTGCTGTGGATCTACGGTGGTCGCAGTGTCGCCGACGAGTCGAACCGACGTAACGGAGGAGGCCGCGATGGAGGATCACTTCGTCTGGGTGACGACACGCCGCATACGGCCGGACACCCAGGATGACTTCGAGCAGGCGTGGCGGCCGGCCAGCCATCCGCAGGGTATGCGCCGCGCCTTCGCGTACTGGTCCGAGGACGGACAGGAGATCACGGGCGTGTCGTTCTGGGAGTCCAAGGAGGCGTGCGACTCCTGGCGGGCCTCCGAGCCGGAGGCGGAGCGGCGTGCCGGCATGGCCCCGTTCGTCGTGGAGGAGCGGGAAGGATTCTACCGCGGCCGCGAACTCGCCATCCCCGAGGGCAGCCCCGGGTGACCGGGGCCCTGGGGAGCCGTCCCGGTCAGTGACCGTCCGCCCGGCATGAGCGGCTCGGTAAGGGGGGACTCGGGGACCATGGAAAGCGCGGCAGTGATTGTGCAGCCGCCGGCCCCTGACGGTGGCCGGCGGGTCGTGATCCATGGTGAATTCGTCGGCACCGCGTATCACCTGCTCGACGTGGTGGAGTTTCTGCGCCAGAAGGGCCTGCCCGAGACGGATACGACGGTCGACGACCCGGACCTGATCGAGTGGCGCGGCGGTGGGCCGCAAGCCTGGTCGGCGGGTGAGTGATCCCGGGTGCGCCGGCCACCGTCGCGATCCCGGCGGGGCCGGGCCAGGTCTCCAGCAGGTTGGTGAGGTCGTCGGCGTGTTCCTCTTCCTCCTCCGCGCGCGGCGGCGGCGTGTAGTCGGTGTGCGCCCGCGCGGCCAGCGTCGCCGGGTCGAAGTCCTGCCGGGTCACGTCCAGGACGAAGTCGTCGGATACGTCGGTCATGGTCAGGACTTCCTTTGTGCTCGGCCGTACCCGGCATGGGCCTTCCCAGTCGGCGTCACACGCCCGCGGGCCAGGTCTGCTCCTCCAGGTTCTCCGCGGGCAAGGGGTGCAGCGGAGTGAGCGCGTGGGTGTGATCGATGTAGCAGAAGGCGTCGTAGCGCTGGGCCAGGACGGTGGGGACGTAGTTGCCCACGGGTTCGTACTGCGGCCGGTAGACGACACCGATCGCGCGGTGACCGTGCTCCTGGTGGAACCACTCGCCCCGGCCGCTGGTCGGCGGCCGCTGCAACTGCACGTGCGGAAAGACGAACAGGGCCCGCTCGCCGGACAGCACCCGGTGCAGCAGATCCTCCAGGCTTCCGGAATGCGCGGGCGGAACCCCCATGATCCGAGGTGTCTCACCCCACTCCTCCGCGGCGACGACGGTGCCGGAGTGCGAACCGAAACCGACCAGCACCACGCCCTTGCCCATGTGCCGTTCGCGCACCAGCTGGCCGATGTTGACCTCGCCGATGTCGGCCATGTCCGTGGCGCGGGCGTCCCCGATGTGGGTGTTGTGCGCCCACACCACGGCCTTCGCGTCCGGTCCGTGGTGCTCCATCAGCCGGTCCAGGGTGTCGGCCATGTGGTGGTCGCGGATGTTCCACGACTCCGGTCCGCTGTCGAGCATGGCCCGGTAGTAGCGCTCGGCACCGGCCAGGACCTCGGCGTTCTGCCGGGCGGCGAACTCGGCGAGCGAGCCGTCGGACACCGCGGTCCGCGCCGCACGCTCCCGCAGCTCCATGAGCAGGGACACCACCTGCGGCTCACAGCCCTCGGGCAGATACCGGGTGGCCAGCGCATAGGACTGGGGGTTCTCGGCGTACGGCTCGAAGCAGCGGTACGCCTCCAGGGCGTGCTCCACCCCGTCGGGGTCGTGCTCGCGCAGATGGCCGAGCACCGCGTGCAGGGAGTCCCACAGGCTGTAGACGTCCAGCCCGAAGAAGCCGACCCGCCGCTCGGGCCGTAGCTGCTCGTTGTGCCGGCGCAGCCAGCGGGTGAAGGCCGCGACGTCGGTGTTGCCCCACATCCACGTGGGCCAGCGCCGGAAGCCCGCCAGCACCTCGTCGGGATCCTCGGGCGCGCCCGGCGCGGCGACCACGGAGCAGTGCACGGCCTGGCAGTCCGGCCAGTCTCCTTCTACGGCGACGAAGGAGAAGCCCTTCTCCTCGATGAGCCGGCGCGTCAGCACGTCACGGATCCGGTAGTACTCGGCCGTACCGTGGGACGCCTCGCCCAGCAGCACATAGCGGGCGTCGCCGATGCGTTCCATCAGTGGGTCCAGCGACGCCTCATCGGTCAGGGGCAGGGCCTCGTCCCGGATGCGGACCTGGTCGGTGTCGGGCACGACGTACTTCCCTTCCGCAGGATCCTTCCCTTCGCAGGGTCGAACACCGGGTCCCCAGGGTGCCGGACTCCGAAACGGGTATACGGGGGAAGAGCCCGAGCCTGCCTGCGGGCGGACGACGAGAAGGCGCCAGGAGGCCGGTCCCGGCGGACGTATACGGCCCGACGTAGATCCGCCCCGGCCAGAGCGAACCGTACGGCCTCCATGTCCCGCTCACTGCGTACGCCGACCACGATGCCGCCGCTCGGGCGACCGGCGGCGCCCCCATTGCGGCGCGACGCGGCACGCGCGGCGACGGTTCGGCATGGCCCTGCCGGCTGTGCGCGCCGGCGGTCTGCTTGGATCCCGGGTATGACGGACTGGTCGAAGCTCAGCGACGCGCACGGTACCGCGGAGGGTGTTCCAGCCCTGCTCGAGCGGTTCGAAGCCGACCCGGCCGGTGTCTGGTCCGAGCTGATCGACCGTCTGTGTCCCCAGCTCGACACCGCGTTCTCGGCAAGCTTCGCCGCGCTTCCCCGGCTCGCCGAGATCGCGGCAGGCCGGGAACCGGCGGAACGGCACTGGGTCCTGTTCGCCGCAGGCCCCATCGTGTCGTCGGCGCGCCGGTCGGCCGAAGGCGCCGCCGCCCGCGAGACCTACTCCTCCGCGATCGCCGACCTCGCGCGGCTCACCGGCGCATGCCTTCGTCTGCCGCTGGACAGGGAGGACTACGTCGGCCTGCTGCAGACGGCCCTGGCCTTCGAGGGCGTCGAGGTCTGGGACGAGTGCCTGGACAACCTGGCACAGGGCGAATACGAGGTCGAGTGCCCCTACTGCGGGGTCAACCTGTTCATCGTGCTCGGCGACGACGGCTTCTTCGCGTGCAGCGACGACTACGCCCTACGGGATGTCGAGAAGACGCCACTGCGACCGGCGGATCCGTCAGAACTGGCGGGCCTGGCCAGGCGGCTGCACGACCAGGCGCTCGCCGACGGCCAGCCGGTGGTGGCCCGAAGGCTGTCGTACCTGTTCGGGCACACCTCCTGCACCGACTGCGGTACGGGATTCCCGGTGGCGGACCGTGTGCTCGCCCAGGCGATGCCCACCCGGTGAAGGCCGGCGGGACAGTCGATGAGTTGGCGGCGAACCTGGCCGGTCTGGCATGGGGCTGATCCCACCAGGGGCGAACCCGCCCCTCACCCGCCGGAGACGGCGCGAACGATCAGGAAACTGCGCCGGTCGCGCACCAACCCGCACCTGTTCACCGGGTCCTGTCCGCTCATGGCCGGCTGATGGTGCAGTACTTTTGCGAGAGTCCGGACAGAAGCCCCACCTGTCGGCAGTGGCCCACAGATGCCGTCAACTGCCTCGAAATGTAACGGAGTTGGTGGCCCCTCTACGCCGAATGGTTCCTCGGGGACGCGGAGGCACTGTGAACGAGACCGAAGTACTGATCATCGGTGGTGGGCCGGTCGGTCTGGCGCTCGCCCTGGACCTGCGCTCTCGGGGAGTGGCCTGCATGGTCCTCGAGGCCACGGACGGCCGGATCCGCCACCCCAGAGTGGGCACCGTCGGCCCCCGATCCATGGAGCTGATGCGCCGCTGGGGCCTGGCGGAGCGGATTCGCAAGTCCGGCTGGCCCGGTGACCATCCGCTGGACATCGCATGGGTGACAGCGGTCGGCGGGCACGAGATCCATCGTCTGGACTTCGGCACCACCGACACCCGTACGGCCCTGCCCTACACCCCTGAACCCGAGCAAGTGTGCCCGCAGCACTGGCTGCTCCCGCTCCTCGCCGAGGCCGTAGGACCCGAGGTGCTGCGGCGCGAGTGCCGTCTGGAGTCGTTCGTCCAGGACCACGACCAGGTCCGGGCCACCGCCACCGACCTGTCGGACGGCAGCCGTCTCGACATCAGCGCCCGATACCTGGTCGGATGCGACGGTGCCGCTTCCCGCGTCCGTACCGCCCTGCGGATCGCGGCGCCGCCCCGGCGCCGGACACGGGTCTTCCGCAACATACTCTTCCGCGCCCCCCGGCTCCGCGAGCAACTCGGACCGAGGGGCGCCCTGGTGTACTTCCTGACCCAGCCCCCGGACCTGCGCTACCCGCTGCGGGCGATGGACGGCCGGGACCTGTATCGGCTGACCGTCGGGCACCACACATCATCTGACGCCATGTCGGCCATCCGGTCGGCGATCGCCCTGGACACACCCGTCGAGGTGCTCTCGGACAACGACTGGCACCTGACCCACCGAGTCGCCGAGCGCTATCGCCGAGGCCGGGTGCTCCTGGCCGGGGACGCCGCCCACACGCTGTCGCCCTCCGGCGGCTTCGGGATGAACACCGGCATCGCGGACGCGGCCGACCTCGGCTGGAAGCTGGCCGCCGAACTCGCAGGCTGGGCAGGTCCCGCGCTGCTCGATTCCTACCAGCAGGAGCGCCGCCCGGTGGCTGAACGCAGTCTGGTCGAGGCCGACGGCAACTTACGCCGCACCCTCGACCGCCGGTTGCCCACGGAGATCCTGCTCGACACCGAACCGGGCGCGGGCGCGCGGACGGAACTCGCATGTCGCATCGAACGCAGCGGAGTGCGGCGGGAGTTCGAGGCCCCCGACATGCACTTCGGCTACCGCTACACCTCCCCGGTGATCGTTCCGGACGGCGTCACCATGTACGACTGGTGCGCCGACCTCGCCTCCGGCGGCCGCGCCCCACACGTCTGGCTGGGCCCCGAAACCTCCAGCCTGGACCTGTTCGGCCCCGGCTTCCACCTGGTCGCCTCCGACGCCCGCTCCGATCTGCCTGCCCTCGACGGACTGGCCCGTGCCTTCGATGCTCGCCGGGTCCCGTTCACGCTGACCCGGGCGCCGGCCTATCGCAGCCCGTACGTCCTCGTCCGCCCCGACGGGCATGTCGCGTGGCATGGCGCGGAGTTGCCCGTCGACCCAGGTGCCCTGGTGGACATCGTGCGCGGCGGACGACGGTGATTCTCGGCCCAGCGGCACTGTCCGTCACACCCGCACCCTGGCCCTCCACGAACCGAAACCGAACCGGACCGAACCGACTTATGGCCGTCAGGAGTCGCCGCCATGCGTGTCCTTGTCACCGTCACCGGATCGCCCTCTCATGTCAACGCCGTGCTACCGCTGGTCTCGGCGCTCGCGGCAGCGGACCACCATGTGCTCGTCGTGGCACCGGCCAAACTGCTCGGGTTGTTCGACGACATGCCGGTGCGGCGGGAACCGCTCCTGACCGATCCGCTCGCCACCTTCTCACCGCAGGCCGACGGACCGCCCGAACGACGCGGGTTCGACCTGTTCGCCGGACCCCACCTCATCGACAGCTATCGCGCGCTGCTGCCCGCGGCGCGCGCTTTCGCGCCCGACCTGGTGCTCCGCGACGGCGGCGAACTCACCGGATACCTGGTGGCCGAGACGCTCGGGCTGCCGCACCTGGCCGCGCCCTCGGGGGCGGCCAACCACCTGGACCCGGTGGTCCTGCAACAGCGGCTCAACGAGCGGCGTGCCGCGCTCGGACTGCGGGCCGAGGAGGATCCGGACGCGATCCACCGGCACGGCCGGTTGGATTGCATGCCCCCCGAGTTCTCCTTCACCCGCCAGCGGGCCGGGAGGTTCTATCGCTACCGGCAACCCTCCACGATCGATCCCGCCGAGGTGCTGCCGCACTGGGTGGCCGAACTCCCCGCAGACCGGCCGCTGGTGCTCGCGTCGATCGGGTTCGTGCTGCCCTCGATCCCCGCCGAGGTGCTGGATGTGCCGGGCCTCCTCAACGCGATCGTCGCCGGCCTCGCCGAACTCGACTGCCAGGCCGTAGTGGCGACCGGAGGCGTTCCGGTGGAAGGCTCGCGGCCGACGGGCCGCGTGCACCTGGTGGACTCCGTGCCCCAGCCGATGCTCCTGCGCTGTGCCCAACTCCTGGTCACCCACGGCGGATACAACAGCATCAGGGAGGCCGTCGGGGCAGGGGTGCCGATGGCCGTGCTGCCGGGCTTCGGGGACCAGCCGGCCAACGCCGACCGGGTCCAGGAGCTCGGTCTCGGCCGGCGCATCCCGTCGCCGGATCAGGTCGCCGCCGTATGCCACCACGTACTGAACGACCCCGAGGTGACCGCACGGACCCGTCATGCCCAGCGGCGGATGCTCTGCCTGCCGCCGGTGCGGGCGGCGGTGGGCGATCTGGAGAAGGTGGCGAGTGGGGGAGCGTGACATGGGGTCGTACGACTGCGATGTCGTGATCGTCGGGGCCGGACCGACCGGCCTGGCCCTCGCGATCGGCCTGCGCCAGTACGGGCTGAGTGTGCGTGTCCTGGAGAAGGAGGACAGCGGCAAACGCGAGGCCCGCGCCGGGATCGTCTGGCACCGGGCGATGGAAGTGCTGGCCGATCTCGGCTGCGCCGATCGGTTCGTCGCGGCAGGGGTGACGCTCAACTCGACCGAGCTGATCGCTCAGGGGCGGCCGGTCGGAGTCCTCGACCTGACCGCGCGAGGCACCCGCTACCCCAACCCGCTGTCGATCGAGCAGGACACGGTGGAGCGGCTGCTGGGGGAGCGGCTGACCGAGGCGGGCGGTGCGATCGAGTGGTCGACCGAGGCGACGGCGGTCCGGGTGGCCGAGGACGGAGCCGAGGTCGAGGTCCGCGGCCCGGACGGCCGGCGGCAGACACTGCGCTGCGCCTGGGTGGTCGGCTGCGAGGGCTCACGCAGCCTGGTGCGCAACGCCGTCGGCCTGCCGTTCGACGGTGGCCCACGGCGCCACCTGCAGGTCGCGCAGATCAACGCGAAGGTGGACTGGAGCCTGCCGTACCACGGGGACCGTACCTACCTCCTGCTGGACAAGGACCTGTCGATCGGCTGCGCACCGCGCCCCGGCGGCGGTTACCGCTGCTTCGCCTTCACCCGGGAGGCGGATACGACACCCCTCGCCCCGGTGACCGAGGCGGAGATGCGCCGGCTGTTGATGCGCGCCGCACATGAGCCCGACGTGTGGCTCACACCGACGCTGCCGCTGTGGACCAACAGGGCCCGCTTCCAGGACCGGTTCGCCCGCTCGCTGCGCTCCGGACGGGCCCTGCTGGCCGGGGACAGCGCGCACCTGTGGGCGCCGATCGGCGGACGCGGACTGAACACCGGCCTGCGCGGCGCCCACAACCTGGCCTGGAAACTGGCCAGTGTGGTGCACGGCTGGGCTTCGCCCGAACTGCTGGACACCTACTCCACCGAGCAGCGGCGCACCGCCCTGCGGGTTCTGCGCCGGACCAAGCGCGACGTGCTGGAATCGCCGGGTACCTGGCAGACCCTGCTGATGATGCGGCTGTTCGGCCGTCGGGTGGTGCGCAGCCGTTGGGCGACCGACCGCATCCGCGACCGGCTCGGCGACCTGGACCTGGACCACCGGGAGAGTCCGCTCTCGGCGCACGGAGGCGGAGACCGGATGCCGGACCAGCCGGTCCGCACGGAGGGCGGCCGGCACCGCCTCCACGACCTCCTCTCCTACCAGCACTGGACCCTGCTCTCGGTCGGCCGACGCCCCGACCCCGATCCCGCGCTGGCGGCGGTGCCGGCCGCGTATGCCGTGCCGATCACCATCCGCGAGGTGTCCCCCACCGACGCCACCTCACGCCAACTGCCGGACGGCGCCCTGGTCCTGGTCCGCCCCGACCTGCACATCGGACTGCGGGCCCGGAACCCTGAGGAGGTGGCGGCCTACTTGGGACGATGGTTCACCCGGACCGGGGCAGCGCGAGACGCATGACCGCGAGGATGCCTCGCTCTGGTGAGGTCGAGGCCGCAGCGATGTCGTCGTGCTGCTCGTCGCCGGCGGACTCAGGCAGGCCCGGTGCCTGGCGGTCACGCCTCGCCGACGCCGCCGGCGCCGCGCATCGGGCGATCACCGCGGCGAGGTTCAGGCGCTCTGGCCGTCCTTCGTGGGGGCCTTGCCGCCGTGTGTGGACGCGAGGGCGACGAACAGCGGCATCTTGTGCAGCGGCGGCGGTTCTCCGGGCAGGCCGAGCCGTTGCCAGGCCAGCCGGGCCGACATCTTCAGCACCCGTCGCGCCCGCGCGATGAACAGGCCGGCGAGAGGCAGCTCGACCAGCACGGCCGAGGCGACGCTCCACCAGACCTCGTCCTTCCCCCAGTTCAGGGAGATGTCGAACCAGGCGTCGCAGACGAGGAGCGTGGCCGCCACGAACGACAGCGGGACGAGGGCCTGCCGTCGCAGCCACACCGCCACCCCCGCACCGGCCAGTGACGCGAGCAGCATGACGTCGAAGCCCACCCACACCATGGGCCAGTACCGGGCCTCGAAGTGATCCGGCAGCGACACGGCCAGGTAGACGGTCCAGGGCACGAGCGCGACCACGCACAGGCCCAGCTGCCAGAGAACCCGTCGCCGGCGGCGCTGCACGGGGTGGCTCGCCGCGACATCGCCGACCGCTATACGGGTGGGGTCGGTGCGATCGTGCTGTTCACTCATCTGTGCTCTGCCTGTTTCTGCCGACAGCCGCCGGCCCAGCTGGCCGCCGCCGGATGATGAACCGCCCCTCTGGTCGCCCCTCGCGGGACCCTCCCTCATCGTACTGAGAACGGCGGTTCACGGCGTCAGTCGACCGGCACTGCGGCGGGTGCGTTCTCCGCCGGGGAAGGATTCGTGCTGTGCGGTCGCTTTCCCTCCGCGCTCACGCCTGAGCCGCGCCGCTCCCTGGCCCCGAGGAACGTCGCGGTGAGGGAGGCGCACGCGACCGCGGCGATGCCGAGCCACTGTGGCCAGGCAAGCCGCTGCCCGAGCAGCAGGAAGCCGAACAAGGCGCCGGCGGCCGGCTCCATGCTGGTCAGCACGCCGAACACCCGGGGCGGAATCCGCCGTAGCGCCTCCAGATTGAACGAGTACGGCAGCACGCTGGCCGCGACCGCCACGCATGCGGCCACCGCCAGCACGTAGGGGTCGAGGAGCGCGCTCCCGGCGTGGGCGATGCCGTACGGTGCGCTGAGCAGTCCGGCCCACAGCACCGCCGGCGCCAGTCCCTGGCTGCCGCTGATCCGCCGTGCCATGCGGGAGGAGACGAGGATGTAGCCGGCCCAGCAGCACGCGGCCACCGCGGCCAGCGCCAGACCGACCGGGGCCAGCGGCACTCCGCCCCCGCTGAGCAGCAGCACACCACCGACCGCCAGGCACGCGGGCAGCAGGTCGACCGCCCGGCGTGATCCTGCCAGGGCGATGACGAACGGGCCGAGGAACTCGATCGTGGCCACGGCGCCCAGGGGGATGTGATTCACCGCCTCGTAGAAGGCGAGGTGGTGTCCCGCGAGCAGGGCCCCGGCACCGGTCACCGTCCCCCAGGAGCCCTTCACCGAGCCGAACGCCTCGCGGCGCCGGCAGCACAGCAGGCACAGCAGTACGCCCGCGATCAGCAGGCGGAGGAACACGACGCCCGGAGCGCCTACCTGCGGGTAGATCCGGGGCGAGAAGGCCGCACCGAACTGGATCCCGCACACGCCACCGAGGACGAGCCCGGGAGCGGGCACTGTGCCCAGGGCCCCGGTATACCGCCGGGTGGTACTGCTCTGGCTCATTTCCTCGTTCGAATCTCTGTCGTGGTGCGCGCGTGCACGCGACGTGATGGCTGTGGGGGTGCGCTCAGTCCGTCACCCGCAGCAGCAGCTTGCCGGTCGACGTACGGCCGCCCATCAGACGGTGGGCGTCCGCCGCCTCCGACAGCGCGAACTCCGCGGTGATCGGAAGGGTCACGGTGCCGTCCGTGACCCTGCGGAAGGCGCGCTCGGCCAGCGAGCGCAGAGCCTGGGGCGCCGACTGCGCGAGGGCCAGGATGGAGAATCCCACGACGGCGTGGCCCTGCCCGTAGAGCTCGGCCTGCCCCACGTGCCACGGCTCGGCCCCGCTCGCGTTGCCGAAGGACGCCAGGCGGCCGAAGACGGCCAGCGCGTCCAGGCCACGGCGCAGGGTGTCGCCGCCCACGGGGTCGAGGACGAGGTCGACGCCCCTGCCACCGGTGGCGCGGCGGACCTCTTCGGGGAAGGAGTCCGCGGTGAACACCTCGTCATAGCCGTACGTGAGGGCGTGTCCTGCCTTGGCCGCCGAGGAGACCACGCCGTACACCGCACCGGCCCCCGCCGCCCGTGCCAGCTGGCCGGCCACGGTGCCGATGCCTCCCGCGGCGCCCTGTACGAGCACGCTCTCCCCGGGGAGCAGCCGTCCCGCCTCGTGGATCAGGGCGTGAGCCGTCGGCAGCACGGTGGGGAGCGTGGCCGCGGTGCGCAGGTCCAGGCCCTCGGGGAGCGGGAAGACGGTGGCGGTGTCGGCGACCACCACCTCCGCGTAGGCGCCGCCGTTGACGAGGGCGGCGACCGGCTGCCCGGGGCTCAGCCCCTCGACGCCCTCACCGACGGCCCGGATCCGCCCGGAGACCTCCAGGCCCGGACGGAAGGGCAGCGACTCCACCCGGTACCCCTCGGAGCGTGCCTTGAGATCGGCGAAGTTGACGCCGACGTAGACCGCGTCGATGGTCACCTGGCCCGGCCCGGGCTCAGGGGTTTCGGCCTCCACGACCTTCAGCACCTCGGGAGCACCGTACTCCCGGAACTCGACTGCGCGCATGAGCGGAACGCACCCTTCGACAAGGTGTTCAACGGAAAGCGAACACTGGGACTGTAAGGCGTTCGTCGAACACTCGGCAAGTGGGCCACCCAAGGGTGGTGGCCCGGACGTGCCGCGCGGCTCCGGTGATCACGGCCGCCTGGACGTCCTTCGCCGCCACCGGCGACCCGGGCTCGCCCGCGTACGACACCGAGCGGCGCCTGACCCGGCGTCTGCCTGACGCCCTGCTCGGCTTGCGGTCGTGCCCGTTCGGTTGTCAGGAGGGAAGTGCCTGGTTCCGGGTTTCGGGGGCCAGGCGGACCAGGCACATGCCGAGGGCGAAGGCGACGGCGGTGAGGGTGAGCGGGAGGGTGAGGGAGCCGGTGGCGTGGATGCAGTAGCCGATGAGGAAGGTGCCGGCCGCGGCCACCCAGCGGGAGAAGGTCGTGGTGAGGGCGAAGGCGGGCATCCGGGTCGGGTACTGCTCGGGCAGCCAGATGGTGAACACCGCGAAGCTCGCCCCGCCGAGGCCCAGGACCGGCAGGAAGGCGAAGGTCAGCGGGATCGAGTGCAGCGGGTAGGCGACGCCGTAGGCCCCGACCGTGCCGACGATCATCAGGGCGAAGAGGACGGCCAGGGCGCCGCGGCGGCCGAGCCGTCCGGCCAGGCGCGGTACGGCGAAGCAGCCGAGGATGGTGAAGGTGGCGGAGATCTCCCTCTCCATCGCCGAGAGCCGCACCGAGTCCCTGCGCCAGCCGGGCCGCCCCGCCCGCTCCCTCGAACAGCACCGCCAGGTCGCCGAGGCGATCCGCGCGGGCGACTCCGAGGAGGCGGCGCGGGCCATGCACACGCACATCGACACGGTCGGCCGGGTCAAGCTGCTCGACTGGCAGAACGACCGCGAGGACTGACCCGGCCGGGCATCAGGCGTACGAGATCCCTGACAGGTCCGTGCTGTCACCCATGCCGGCCCGGGCGGGTGGGGCCGGGAGTGGGTGAGGTGGTGCCGCCGGTGGTACCGCTGGTGGTGCCGCCGTTGGTGGTGCCGCCGAGCAGCCCGCCGTCGCCCGCGCCGCCGGTCGTGCCGCCGGTCGTGGTGCCGCCGGTGGTGGTGCCGGAGGTGCCGGTCGGGCTTGGGGCGGCGCAGTGCTTCTTCTGGTGGGGGCACGCTCCGGTGGAGGGGCTCGGGCTGGCCGGCGCGGTCGGGGTGGCCGAGGGCGTGCTCCGGGTGGCGGAGGGGGTGGGCGACGGGGCGCCGAACTCGTCGGTGCCCTGACCCAGCTGCGGTGCCGGCGGGAACTGCCGGACGGGCTGTCCCTGAAGGGCGGCGGTCATGTAGCCGGTCCACACCTCGGTGGGCATGTCGGCGCCGAAGACCTTGGAGAAGCCGCCGACGCCCTGCATCGACTGCAGGCCGGCGTTCTTCGGGTCCTCCTTGAACATGCTGACGGACGTGACCAGTTGCGGGGTGTAGCCGATGAACCAGGCGGACTTGTAGTCGTCGGTCGTACCGGTCTTGCCGGCCACCGGGCGGCCCAGGGCCTGGGCGTTGGTGCCCGTTCCGTTCTTCACGACGCCCTGCAGGACGTCGGTGACGGTGTCGGCGGTCGAGGAGGGCATGGCCGTGGTGCCCTTGGGCGCCCCGAAGCCGGGCAGCTGCTCGCCGCCGGCGACGACCTTGGTCACCGAGTACGGCTCGTGCTGGACGCCGCCGTCGTCGAAGGTGGCGTACACGTCGGCCATGCGGATGGCCGAGGGGGTGGACGTGCCGATGTAGTAGCCGGGGGTGTCGTACTGCAGGCTCTTGCGCAGCAGGCCCGCCTTGAGGGCTTCGTTCTCCACGTTGCTGTAGCCGACGTACTCGCCGAGCTGGACGTAGGGAGTGTTGACCGACTGCTCCATGGCCTTGCGCAGGGTGAGGTAACCCCACTTCGTGGTCACGTCGTTGCGCTGGTGGAGGAGGCCCGTGGGGTCGTTCGCGTCCGGGAGTTGCTGGCCCTGCTGGTTCTTGATGGTGATGCCGTCGTCACCGTTGAACTTGGAGTCCGGGGTGATCTGCGAGGCCGGCTGGCCCGGGGAGAGTACGGCGCCGTGGTCCAGGGCGGCGGCCAGGTCGACGGGCTTGAAGGTGGAGCCGACCGGCACACCGGTGGCGTCGGCGTTGTCGGTCCAGTGGCCCTTGTTCCAGCCCGCGCCGCCGTACAGGGCCACGACCGCGCCGGTCGACGGATCGATCGAGGCCGCGCCGACCTGGACGTCCTTGTCGGCCGAGCGGTGCCCCGGGTTGAGGTGTTTCTTCTCCATCGCCGCGACGGACGCCGACAGCGCGTTCACCTTCTTCTTGTCGAAGGTGGTGTAGATCTGGTAACCGCCGTGGCCGAGCTGCTGGTCGGTGAGGGACGAGTGGGCCTCGACGTACTTCTCAGCGGTCTGTACCAGGTAGCCGGTCTGCCCGGACATCCCGGCCGACGGCGTGTAGGCCTTGGGCGTGGGGAACCCGGCCGCGAGGTACTGCTGTTCCTGCGCCTGGCTGATCTGGTGGATGGCGGCCATGCGGCTGAGGACGTACGTCCAGCGCGCCTTGGCCTGGGCCTTGGCCTGCGGGTCGGTGTCGGCGAGCATCAGCAGGCTCGGCTCGTTGACCGTGGCCGCGAGGAACGCGCCCTGGCTGACGGTCAGTTGGGAGGCGTGCACGTGGTAGTAGGTGTTGGCCGCCGCCTCGATGCCGTAGGCGCCACGCCCGTAGTAGCAGCTGTTGAGATAGCCCTGCAGGATCTGCTGCTTGGACAGCTGGTCGCCGATCTTCAGGGAGATCATGATCTCCCTGAGCTTGCGGGTGACCGACTGGCTCTGGCTGAGGTAGGTGTTCTTCACGAACTGCTGGGTGATGGTGGACCCGGACTGCACCTCACCGCCCGTGGCCATGTGGTAGACGGCGCGGAGCATGCCCTGCGTGTCGACGCCGGGGTCGGAGTAGAAGGTGGCGTTCTCCGCGGCGAGGAAGTCCCACTGCACCAGCTTCGGTATCTGGGCGAGGTCGACGTTCTGCCGGTTGGTCGACCCTTGTGTGGTCATCACCGAGCCGTCGGACCAATAGTAGGTGTTGCTCTGCTGCTGGGTGCTGGGGTTCGCGCTCGGGATCGTCGTGGTGGCGTAGGCATACCCGAACAGGCCCACCAGGCCGCCGAGGAACAGCAGGAAGGTGCCGAGCGACTGCTTCCACGACGGCAGCCACCGCCGAAGGCCCCGCTTGCCCGACCGCGGGTAGTCGATGAGGCGGCGTCGGCCGGTCTGCCCGGCCTCCGCGCGCCGTCTGTCCGCCCCGCGGCGGCCCCGTCCGGCGCCGGCCTGGGCGGCCCTGCGCGCCGCTGCCCGGCCGCCCTGCGGCATGCCGTCCGAGCCGGACGGCCCGGTCCTTCCCGACGGTCGGCGTCGGTGTTCACTCATACTCGCCACTCCTCAGCCAGGCACGGCCCTGTCCACCGCGGTGAATCCGGGCCGACCCGCCGTGGTGCGTCATGGGGGACCTGGCCTGGGGCGGACCGACACCTCCCGGCAACTCCTACAAGTTGTAAGACTAAGCCGTGCCCGGCGCGCGCCGACAACCACCCCCGGGCAAAGCCCCATGTGCGCGGGGGCGAGCAAGACGGTGAGCGGGGATCTTACAGGTCGTTCAGCAGTACGGCAGCCCCGTCGAAGCGTCCCGCCTTCAGATCGCCCAGGGCCCGCTGGGCCGCGGAGAGCGGGTAGGGATGGGTGGTGGCCCGGACGCCGTACCGGGCCGCGAGGGCGAGGAAGTCCCGGCCGTTGTCCCGGGTGTTGGAGGTGACGCTGCGCAGCTCCTTTTCGTAGAACAGCTCGCCGGCGTAGTGCAGGACGGGGATGTCGCTGAGATGGATGCCCGCGACCGCCAGGACCCCGCCCCGGTCCAGCGCCCGCAGCGCCACCGGTACGAGCTCACCGGCCGGCGCGAACAGGATCGCCCCGTCGAGCGGCTCCGGCGGCAGGTCGTACGCTCCGCGGGCCGACGCACAGCCGAGCTCGAGCGCGAGCCGTCTCGAGGCCTCCCCGCGGGTCAGGACGTGCACCGTGGCCCCCTGCGCCAGGGCGACCTGAGCGCACAGGTGCGCGCTGCCGCCGAATCCGTACAAACCGAGGCGCCCGCCCGGCGGCAGGGACGTGCGCAGCAGCGCCCGGTAGCCGATGATGCCCGCGCACAGCAACGGCGCCAGCGCGACGTCGTCCACGTCCGCCGGCAGCCGGTAGGCGAAGGCGGCCGGAACGGTCGTGTACTCGGCGTAGCCGCCGTCGGCGTCCCAGCCGGTGTACTCGGAGCCGGGGCACAGGTTCTCGTCCCCGCGCAGGCAGTACCGGCAGTTGCCGTCCGTGCGGCGCAGCCACGCCACTCCCATCCGGTCGCCGACCGCCCACCCGCTCACGCCCGCGCCGACGGCGGCGACCGTGCCGACCACCTCGTGCCCGGGCGTCACGCCCTCCCGGCGCACCGGCAGATCGCCCTCGGCGACATGCAGATCCGTACGGCACACCCCGCACGCCCGGACCCGCACCAGCAGCTCGCCGGACCCCGGCACCGGGTCGGGCCGCTCCACGAGCCGCAGCGGCTCGCTCTCGACGGGCCCCGGCCGGTCCACCACCCATGCGCGCATCGCCTGCGCCCCCTGTCCTGTCCACGACCGCCCTCATCCAGTGTGGCCGCCTCACCCGGACGGGGCACTCGGCACCACGAGCGAGCAGGTCTCCCCGGGCGCGACGGTCACCGCGCGGTCGGCGAGCACCACGCGGACCGGAGACTCCTCCGAGTCCGGCACGCTGATCTCCGGCTGATCGCCCCGGCGTCGTACACCGATGCCCGAGTGACCGCGATAGCGCAGGGTGAACGGGTACCCGGAGAGCGCCGGGAGAGGTACGGGGTCCAGCCACAGGGCGTCCTCGCGTGTCTCCAGACCCGTCAGGCCGTGCTGGACCAGGTCGAGGGTCCCGGCCATGGCACCGAGATGGATGCCCTCGCCGGTCGTACCGCCCTGGATGTCGTCGATGTCGGCCTCCAGGGCCTCATGGACGTAACTCCATGCCTCGGCCCGCCTGGCCCGGGCGAGGACCAGGCCGTGGACGAGCTCGCTCAGAGTGGAGCCGTGGCTGGTGCGCCGCAGGTAGTAGTCGACGGTTCCGCGCCAGACGCCGTCGTCCAGCTCGTAGCCGAGACGCCGGAACAGGGCCTGTAGCACCGGTGGAACGGCACGCGCAACCGACGGGACACCTCCTCCCACTCGGGCAGCTCGTCGGCGTCCAGCCGGATCCGGTCGAACAGTTCCTCGCGGCACCGGGAGGGCAGGCGCCGGACGAGCTCCAGGGTGCGGGTGAGGACCCAGGCGGCGGTGACGTTGGTGCACGCGTTGTCGTCCAGCCCGGGCCGGTCGTTGCCCGGGTAGCCGTCGTGGTACTCGTCCGGGCCCACGACACCCAGACGTTGTAGGCGACCGCCGAGCCCTTATGGTGCTGCAGCCGGGAGTGGTCCGGCAGCCAGCGGCCCGAGGCGGGATTGAGATGCCACTCCTGGGTCTCCTCGCGGCCGTCGCTGCCGCTCTGCCACGGGTACATCGCACCGGCATGCCCGGCCGCGGCCGCCGCCCGGCAGGCCCGGGGCAGGCGCCGGTGTCGGTAGTCGAGCAGCGCCCGGGACACCTCCGGGAAGTGCACGTTCAGAAAGGGCACGACGAACAGCTCGTCCCAGAAGACATGGCCCCGGTACGCCTCGCCGTGCCCCGCGGCGGCGAAGTCCTCCGCAGCGGCCGCCCGGTCGACCGCTGCGCCGAGCGGGTCGCTGATCGCCGTGTCCTGCGAGGTTGCCAGCGCCACGGTCCTGTCCACGGTGACGGGCCGGACGGAGTTCCGACGCGGCCGGAGCACGGTCGGCGGCGACCGTCGTCCGGGCCGCCAGGGCGACGCCGATGTCCGATGTGCTGGTCCGACAGCCCAGCCAGACCGTGTGGGGCTCGTGCGCGTCGGTGCGCACATGGGTCACATGGTGACGGTCGAAGGCGCGGTAACGGTGCACATTGCCGTTGATCACCTCGCCGTCCAGGGAGCTCTCGATCTCGATCTCTCCCGACCAGTCCTCGGCCGTGACGACCGTCCGCAGCGCGGCCAGGTGCGGATCCCCCATGTGCACCAGGCGGATCTGCTCGACACCGAGCACACCCGGCTCGTCGCCGCGGTGGCGGAAGGACCGGGTGAGCGTGCCCGGCGCAGATCCAGGGTGTGCCGGTGGTCCAGGAGCGTGTGCCCGCACGGGGAGAACCACGGGCCCCACGCTCCCCCGGCCCCGCGCAGACGGAACCGGAGAAGCAGCCAGTTCGGGAGGTTGACCAGGTCCTCGTTCACCACCTGCCGCCCCGCCACGGCCGACTCCAGCCGGTCGTAGCACCCGGCCGCGTAGGTGCCGGGACAGTGCACCAGGCCCGCCCGGCATTCGGGCAGCGCGCCCCGCGTGGCGAAGTAGCCGTTGCCGAGCGTGCAGAGCGACTCACGCAGACGCTCCGTGCCGGGGTCGTAGCCCGTCCACTCCCCTGTCCACTCCGACATCCGCCCGCCCTTCTCTCGCCCGGAGGACCGTGCAGGCCCGGATGGCTACGGCGGGCCTCACACCGGCTGGGGGACCACGACGACCGGGCAGGTGGAGTGGTGCAGCAGGGCGTGGGCGACCCTGCCGAGCTGCAGGCCGAAGCGGCCGTGCCGACGCTGAGCGCCGACGACGATCAGGTCGGCCCGGGCCGAGGCCTCCAGCAGGACGCGGTGCGCGGGCCCCTCGACGGCCTGGCTGCGGACATCGACCCGGGGGTGCTCCCGTACGGTCTGGCGCAGGGCGTCCGCGAGGGCGGTCGTGGCACGCTCCTCGCGCAGCCGTGCGGCGTCGTCCGCGATCAGCATGTGGTCCACGGGCTCCTGTGCGGGGGTGCGCCAGGCCCGTACGGCCATCAGGGCACAGCCGCGTGCCTCGGCCTCGCGGACGGCGAACCGTACGGCGCTCGCGGCGGTCGGGTCCCCGACCCCCACCACGACCCGGTGGAAGGTCGCCTCGCGGTTGGGTTCCGCGCCACGGACCACGATGACCGGGCACACGGCACGGGCGGCCACCGCGAGGCTGACGGACCCGAGCAGCATCCCGGCGACCTCGCCGCGCCCACGTGAGCCCGTGACCAGGGCGAACGCATCGGGTCCCGCCCGCAGCAGCACGGATACGGCGTCCTCGGCCATGGTCGTGCCCGACACCTTCACCTCGGGATCGCGCAGCCGGGCCCGATCCACGCAGGACGTGATGATGTGCTCCGCCATGACCTCCGCGGCGGGGCGGTCGGTGCCGAAGGAGGGCAGCGATTCCTCGTAGATCTCCCAGAGGGAGGCATGGACCAGGTGCAGGGGGAGTCCGTGCCGTGCCGCCTCGTCCACCGCCCAGTCCACCGCCGCCAGGCTGGAGTCCGATCCGTCGACGCCCACGACCAGGGGGAGCTCCATCGCCGTCACCGCCCTCTCCGCCATGCTGCCGGGAGTCCCCCTGAATACCGTCGCACCGCGCGCGCCGCACCGCGACACGCCACCGGGCCCCGACGGGCGGGTCCCCGGCCAGGCTTCTTCCGGCAGGCCGTGCTTGCCGGTCGTGGACGGGGCGTCGAGTGACCCGTGGCCGTCTACTGATCGGCCGGAGTGATCCGGCGGCCCGTGAGGCTCGTGGGCCGGATCGACACCCACATGTCACGTTCACCGCCCGCCCAGGGCGTGGAGTGGGCCTGCCGGGAGAGTCTGCGTACGGCCTCGGGCTCCGTCACCACGCTCGCGGGGCCCACGGCGAGCACGCTCCAGCCCTGGCTCAGCGCCTCGTCCACGTGGTCGACCTCGAAAGCCACCTCCCTCTCCGCGGCCGCGGAGACCACCGAATCGGGCGCGGTCCGGAAGGCGATGGCGTCGTCGACGACCTCGTAATTGACCGGGACGACCGCCGGGCGGCCGTCGGGGGCCGTCACCGCGACGCGTCCCACACCGTGCGTGGAGAGCAGGACGCGGCATTCCTCCGCACTGAGATCCCGCAACCGGGGGCGCAGCAGCGCGTGGCCCTGGCCCGGTGGGAGATCCACGCCTCCGCCACGCAGCGCGGCGACCGTGGTGCCCAGGGCGTCGGCCAGCCTGATGAGCGTCGCCAGGGTCGGGTCGGCGGGCCGTTCCTCCAGGTATGCCAGGTAGTCGGGCGACATCCGGGCGCGGCCGGCCGCCTCCTTCCGGCTGAGCCCCCTTCTACGCCGTTCCACCCCCACGCGTCGGCCGATGTCGCCGGGGTTGACCGCCCCGACCGGCCGGGCCGCCACGGACACGGCCTCCGCCTGACCCGTGCCGGGCTGTGCCTCGGGCATGGACACGGGCCGTCCCTGTTCGAGGTGCCGGATGTGGGCGTCGGGCCCGGGGAACACGAGCGTGACGTCGTCCGTGTCCGACCAGCGCACGTCGTAGGGGGGTGTTCCGTCCTCGTGGTGGAGTCCGACGATCTCGCCGTCGCGCCGGGCGGCGCCGGTCGTCGGACTTTCGATGACGAGCTGGTCGCCGAGGTGAGCTCGCATGATCGCCGCCCTCTCCTCACAGTGGTGCTCTCTCCAACCTGCCACGCGGGACCCACTGCCGCACGGGGCGGGCCGTGTTGCCCGGATGTGCGGCGGGGGTGACCGTGGAGGTGGGGGAGCGAGGAGTGAGTACCGTGCGAGCGCTCGTCTACCACGGCCCGGCACAGACCTCCTGGGACACCGTCCCGGACCCGGTGATCGAGGAACCCGGCGACGCGATCGTACGCATCGACGCCACCACCGTCTGCGCCACCGATCTGCACATCCGGCAGGGAGACCTCCCCGAGGTGAAGCCGGGGACGGTCGTGGGCCACGAAGCCGTCGGCGAGGTCGTGGAGGTCGGTGGCGAGGTCCATCACCTGCGCCCCGGCGACCAGGTGATCGTGTCGTCCGTGTCGGCCTGCGGCGACTGCAAGGACTGCCGCGACGCCAGGTACGGGCAGTGCCGTGGCGGCGGCGGATGGATCCTGGGCAATCTCATCAACGGCACCCAGGCCGAGCTGGTGCGGGTGCCGTTCGCCGACCACTCCACCACCCGACGCCCGTCCGGACTCCCTCTCGACGACGCGGTACTGCTCGCCGAACTCCTCCCGACCGCCTACGAGGTCGGGGTCCGCAACGGTCATGTGTGCCCGGGAGACACCGTCGTCGTGGTGGGCGCGGGACCCGTCGGGCTCGCCACGGTGCTGGTCGCGCGGCTCTACTCACCGCGCCGCGTCATCGTCGTGGACCTGGCCGGCGCCCGGCTGGAGACCGCCCTGCGGGTGGGCGCGGACGCCGCCGAGTCGCCGGGCCGGATGATCGCCGACCTGGCCGAGGGGCCGGGCGCCGACGTGGTCGTCGAGGCGTCGGGCGATCCGGACGGTTTCGTCCTGTGCACGCGTGCCATCCGTACGGGAGGACACATCGCCACCATCGGCACGCACGGCAAACCTGCGACGCTCCATCTCGAGTCCCTGTGGCGCAAGAACGTGACCATCAGCATGGGCCAGGTGGACACGTCCTCCACGCAGTGGCTGCTGGAGCTGACGAGGTGCGGACGCCTGCCCGTCTCCCGGCTCGTCACCCACACTTTCGGGCTCGACCGCATGGAGGACGCCTACGAGGTGTTCGCACACGGCACCACCACCGGAGCCCTCAAGGTCGTGCTGCACCGCGAGTGAACCCGTGCCGGCCTGGCCGTGGCCAGGAGGCGGGCCGTGGCGCGCGCGGGGTGCGGGTGGCTCATGCGGGCTGCTCCGTCCTCTGCGCGGCGGCGGTCCGCGGGGCGGAGTCCTCCAGGGTGGAGATGTCGCCCTCGGGCAGGCCCAGTTCACGGGCCCGCAACAGGCGGCGCATGATCTTGCCGCTGCGGGTGTGCGGCAGATGCGAGTCGAAGGCGATCTCACGGGGCGCCACGGCCGGGCCCAGCCGGCGCCGGGCGAAAGCCAGCAGGTCCCGCCGGGTCGTGGTGGTCGGGTCGAAGCCCGGCCGCAGCGTGACGAACGCCTTGACGATGTTTCCGGCGACCGGATCGGGCCGGCCGATGACGCCCGCCTCGGCGACCGCCGGATGTTCGATCAAGGCGCTCTCGACCTCGAACGGGCTGATGAGGTGTCCCGCCGACGTGATGGCGTCGTCGGCGCGTCCGACGAACCAGTACCAGCCGTCCGCGTCGCGCCGTACCAGGTCACCGGTGAGGTACCAGCCGTCCGCGAAGGCCGCAGCGGAGCGTGGCTCGTCGTGCAGGTAGCCGCGGAACATGGACGGCCAGCCGGGCCGGAGCGCCAGCTCACCCGCCACGCCGGGCTCCTCCAGCACGGTGACGTGCCCGCCGGTGACCTCGGCCCGGCCGTCCTCGCCGCGCCGCAGCACCGCCGCCTCCACCCCGGGCACCGGACGCCCCATCGAACCGGGACGGATCTCGCAGGCGGCGAAGTTGGCGATCATGATGGCGCCGGTCTCGGTCTGCCACCAGGTGTCGTGCACCGGCAGTCCGAGCACGTCCCGCCCCCACACCACGGCCTCGGGGTCGAGCGGTTCGTCGACCGACGCGACGAACCGCAGCGCGCTCAGGCCGAACGAGCGGGGAAGGTCGTACGGCCCGCTCCGCGGCGTCGTCCGCATCAGCATGCGCAGCGCCGTCGGCGCCGTGTACCAGACGCTCACCCGTTGCTCGGCGAGGATCCGGTACCAGCGGCGGGCGTCGTAGTCACCCTCGTCGACCACGACCGTCACACCGTGCAGGAGCGGCGCGATGATCCCGTACGACATCCCGGTGACCCAGCCCGGGTCCGCGGTGCACCAGAACACGTCGTCCGGGTGGAGGTCCAGGGCGTACAACGCCGTCACGTAGTGGGCCACGGCCGCCTCGTGCACGTGCACCGCGCCCTTGGGGATGCCCGTCGTGCCGCTCGTGAAGTGCAGCAGGGCCATGTCGTGGGGCGACGTCGGCGGGATGGTGAAGGTGTCGGCCGCGCCGGCCATCAGTGCGGAGAAGGACACGGTTCCGGGCAGCTGGTCCGCGCCCTCGCCGACGATCAGCACATGGCGTATGCCGGCGAGTCTGCCGCGCAGCCCGGCGACCTTCCTGCGGTACAGCTCGGCCGTGGTGACCAGGACCTGCGCATCGCTCAGCGTGACCCGATGGAAGACCGGATCCGGCCCGAAGGCGCAGAACAGCGGACACAGGACACTGGTGTTCTTCAGGGTGCCGAGGACCACGGTGTACAGCTCGGGGCACCGGCCCAGCAGCGTCACCACCCGGTCGCCGTGACCGATCCCGAGACCGCGGAGCACGTTCGCGAACCGTGCCGTCGAACGGGCCAGGTCGCCGTAGGTCACACAGGTGACGGAGTCGTCCCGCCCGACACAGCGCAGCGCGACCGCCGAGGCGCGCGCCGATGCCGCGTGCCGGTCCACGGCCTCGTGCGCGATGTTCAGCCCCCGCCCGCCGGGCAGGCCCTGCAGCCTGGAGCGTGCCCGGGACCACGAGAAGTCCGCACACTCCTCGTCGTAGTCGCGCAGATTCGGGGCGATCCGAAGACTGGTGTCCTTCCGGATGGTCTCCCACGGCATGCCGGCCCCCTCCTTCCTCCGGGGCTGCTACGACCGTCCCCCAGGCCCGCCCCTGCCCGCACTGGGTCGAACGGCCCCCGTACCCGGCCGGGCAGCTCAGGTCGCTCCCCGGACATGCTGATCCGACGGGCGCGGCACGGGGGCACGGGCTGAAGGACCTGGCACACGGGCCGAAGCGCCCTCGCGGCTCCGGCCACGGGGTGCGACGGTAAAAGTCACCCCCCCACGGATGTCACCCTCTGTGCCGCACGGTGCGGCGGCCTCAGGAAAGGCGGTGGGAAACATGACAATCCCCCTGGTGGTGGGCGTCGACGGATCGGACTCGTGTCTGGACGCGGTCGACTGGGCCGTGGACGAGGCCGTCCGCCACGGTCTTCCGCTCAGGCTGGTGTACGGCTCCCTCTGGGAGCGCTACGAGGGCGGCCTGCCGACCGTGGGCCACGAGCGCCCCTCGGAACAGGTGATGGCGGAGCGCATCGTGGCCTCCGCGGCCGACCGCGCCGCGCGGCGCGACACCGACGTGAAGGTCACCACCGACATCCTCCCGGAGGACGCGGCGGACGCCCTCGTACGCGAGGGCGACCATGCCTTCGCCCTGGTGACGGGATCCCGGGGCCGTGGTCTGCTCAAGGGCCTGCTGCTCGGGTCGGTGGGCCTGGCCGTGGCGGCCCGCGCGCGCTGCCCGGTGGTCGTGGTGCGGGGTGACCGGGCGGGCCTGGCGGGGACGCACGAGCGGATCCTGCTCGGCCTGGGAGACGCCGGGACGAGCGCGGAGGCCGTGCGGTTCGCCTTCCGGGAGGCCGAGGTGCGCGACTGCGTCCTGGACGTGGTGCGTGCCTGGCGCAGGCCCGCCTACGACAGGAGCGGCGATCCGGCAACGGCCACCGATGCCCACGAGGAGCGTGCCTCCGCGCTGCTCGACGCACTGCTCGAAGACGCGGTCGCCGGGTATCCGCACGTCCGGACGCGCCGGGCGACCCTTGAGGGACCGGCCGGCAAGGTCCTCGTCGACCGGTCGGCGGCCGCGGACCTCGTGATCATCGGGGCCCGGCGCAGGACGGGTCACTTCGGGCTTCAGCTCGGCCGGGTGGGCCACACCCTGCTGCACCACGCCAGGTGTCCGGTCGCGGTCGTGCCCCAGCGGCACTGACCGCTTCGGCTCGGCCCCCGCGTGTCCCGCACTCAGCCGAACAGGCTGGGCACGCGGATGGTTTCGACGCGCCGCCACGTGCCGTCGGGCAGCAGCAGGCGATCGCCGCCCGCGCTGCGGGCACGTGCACGGACCGAGCCGGCCGCCGACGCGGACCGTCGCCGTGCCCGCTTCGACGACGGCAACGGGGCACCGCAGCCGGCGGGCTCGGCTCGAGGGCCGACGTGGACGCTCTCGCTCATCGTCCCTGCGCTCCTCTCACGCCTCTTCTCCCGCTCCCGAGTCGGTCGGCGACACACCCCAGCCTCGCTCCCGAGGCATCCGCACGCCTCTTGCCCCGAGTAACCGGTCGGCATCCGGTCCAACCGGCAAGCGGCCGGCGGATACGCGTGGAGCCCGGCTGTATGACGCTACGGCCGGTGACCGGCGGCACCGTCGTCATGCCGCCGGATGCCCATCTCTGGCGGTGCGGCGATGTGTCCCGCAGCGTGGAGAGCGGGGGCGGACCGGCCGGGTGGCGCACACGCGGAACGAGAGGTGGTACGCATGGACAGGGATGTCTTCGAGCGCCGGGTCGTGGTCGGTGTCGACGGGTCGCCGTCCTCGTACGAGGCCCTGCGCTGGGCCGTGCGCTACGCCGGCCTGGTCGACGGCACCGTGGACGCCATCGCGGTGTGGGAGCTGCCGGGACTGTACGGCTGGTCGGCGCCCGCCGTGGACATGGACGTCGACGAGAACGAGGCCCGGCAGGCGATGCGGCAGGAGCTGACGGACGTGCTCGGCGCGGACGCGGCCGGCTCGGTCCGGACCCATGTGGTGCACGGCAACCCCGCCGATGTCCTGCTGCGGGCCGGCGAGGGAGCCGAGGCGGTCGTCGTCGGCAGCCGGGGGAGGGGCGGGTTCGCCCGGGCCCTGCTGGGTTCGGTCAGCCAGCATGTGTCGCAGCACGCGAGCTGCCCGGTCGTGATCGTGCGGCCCACGTCGCCGTGACGTGAGGGCCCCTCGCCCGGCGCCGTCGGGCACGGCGGGGTCACTGGAAGGGCGCGGGCTCACGCGGGTCTCCTGGCCTGCGCAGGTCGGCCGGCCGCCGGAAGACGTCGAGGAACAGGTCGTCGACGGTCACCACGCCCACCACCCGGCCCGCGGCCAGGACCGGCAGCCTGCGGACGCCTGTGCGGCGGAACGTACGGTAGGCCGCCCGGAGGTCGTCGTGGGCCTTGACCGATCGACCGCACATGCCACGCGCCGGGGAACAGCAGCCGCACGCCCTCGGCGCGGGCCGCATCGTACGCGGTAGGGCCAGCGGCTGGAGTGCCGGCGGCTCACCCGGGGGACGGGACGGCGATCACGGGGCAGCGGGCGTGGTGCAGCACACCCTCGCCGACGGAGCCCAGCAGCATGCCGGTGAACCCTCCGCGCCCCCGGGTCCCCACGACCAGACCCAACGCGTGGGCCGAGGCGTCGGTGAGTACCTGCACCGGATGTCCGATGACCAGTTCGGGACGCAGGTCCACCTCGGGGAAGCGTTCGCTGCGGCCCGCCACGATCTCGGACAGCAGCCGCCGGGCCTCCTGCCGCGGCCCGTACTCGTCGAAGATCCTCAGCGGCCCGGCCTCCCAGACGAACAGGGCCCGCAGTTCGGCGCCGCGCAGGGCCGCCTCCTCGAACGCCACGTCGACCGCGGCGGCCGAGTGCGCGCTGCCGTCGACGCCGACCACGAAGTACGCGGAGTCCTGAGTGGTGTGTTCCGGCTCGGGCACGACGACCAGGGGGCAGCACGTGTGGGTCATGACCGGCAGGGCGACCGACGTGGAGCCGAACTGTTCCCGCGTCCCGCTCAGATGCCGTGACCCCAGCACCACGGCGGTGGCGTCCCGGCTCTGCTCGCGCAGCACCCACACCGGGTCGCCCTCCGCGAGCAGGGCGTCCACCTCGAGCTGCGGGTGCCTGGCCATGACGAAGTCCGCGGCTCCCTCCAGCACCTGCCTGCCGGCCTTGTGCAGCGCCTCGTTCCACTCCTCCCAGGACGGTGGGACCTCGCGTCCCCGATAGCCCCTGGTCGGCACGCCCTCGACATGGACCACACGCAACGGCAGCCGACGGCGGGCGGCCTCGTCGGCAGCCCAGGCCAGCGCGGTGCGCCGGGCCGGATCGGGATCGACACCCGCGACGATCGGCCGAGGGTCACCGGGCCGGGACATGGTTGCCATCACCCTCGCCTCCTCCCTGCGGTGGCGACGAGTCTGCCGTACCACATCGCAGCCACCCTGCGCCTGACCTACGGCGCCGCGCCGTCGCTGTACATCAGCGCCTCAGTCCTGCGGCTCCAGGTGGGACGCGAGAACCGCCGCCTGCACCCGGCGCTGGACACCGAGCTTGGACAGCATCCGCGAGATGTGGTTCTTCACGGTCTTCTCCGACAGGTACAGCTTCTTGCCGATCTCCCGGTTGGTCAGACCGTCGCCGATCAGGGCGAGGATGTCGCGCTCCCGGGGCGACAGGCCCGCGAGCTCCGGCGGCACCGAGGGGGTCACGGCCGGATCCCGCAGGGAGTGCATCAGGCGCGCCGTGGTCGCGGGGTCCAGCATCGACTGACCCGAGGCCACGGTGCGGACTGCCGAGACCAGATCGGAGCCCTTGATCTGCTTCAGGACATAGCCGGACGCTCCGGCCATGATCGCGTCCAGCAGGGCTTCCTCGTCGTCGAAGGACGTCAGCATCAGGCACGCCAGCTCCGGCATCCGGTCGCGCAGCTCCCGGCAGACCGTGATCCCGTCGCCGTCGGGCAGCCGGACGTCCAGTACGGCGACGTCCGGGCGCAGCGCCGGACCCCGGCTGAGCGCGTGCTCGGCGGTGTCCGCGTCGCCGACGACCTGGATGTCCGGTTCGGCGTCGAGCAGATCGGTCAGTCCGCGTCGTACGACCTCGTGGTCGTCCAGCAGGAAGACGCGGATCGGGTCCTGCTCGGTGAAGGTGCGTGTGTCGGTCATGACGACCTCTCGTTCCCCGTGTCCGGACAGACTGCGGGCTGTCCACGAGGATGATCATCCACCCGTCCGCGCCATACGGACTAGGGCCGACCGGCCCCACTTACCCCGTGGTCGCGCACGAGGTCGAACCGCACGTCCACCACCCCTTCCACGGCCCGCACCAGGCGCGCGGCCACCGGGACCAGGGCGCTGTCGGGGACATGGCCCGTCAGTGTGACGACGCCGTCCTCCACCTCCACCTGGACGGTCGCGGACGACAGCGGGAAGAGATACGACACGATCTCGCGCCGGACCTCCTCGGCGATGTCCTCGTCACCACGCAGGAACACCCTGAGCAGGTCGCCACGGCTGACGATCCCCTGGAGCAGCCCGGTCTCGTCGACGACGGGCAGCCGTTTGACCCCGCCCCGCGCCATGAGCCGTGCGGCCTCGGCGATGGTCGCGTTCGCCCGGACGGTGAGGGCGGGGGACGACATCAGGTCGCCCGCGGTCATCCCCTCGGCCTTCGCCACGTCGGCCGGCCGGCGCAGCTGGAGGTAGGCCGCGCCGGGGTCGTCCCGCAGTTCCTCCTTGGGCAGCAGGTCGGCCTCGGAGACCACACCGATCACCCGGCCCTCGCCCTCGATCACCGGGAGGGCGCTGACCCGCCAGTCCTGCATCAGCTGCACGATCTCCTTGAAGGCGGCCCGCCGGCCGATGGCAGCGACGGTCTGGGTCATGACATCGCTGACGATGTGCGGGGTGCCGTACATGGTGAACTCCGTGAGATCCGCGTAGGTCCTGCCCTTACCAGCCTGTGCCGGTGCGGCAGAGGTGACCAGGGGCCACCCGGCCCCCGGACGGGCCGTCGGCCAGTGGTCGCGGCACCGGGCCCGGTACGCCGCCACCGCCGTCGGCAGGGCGGGGAAGATCCGCTCGGCGCCGCCGGACTCCGCGAGGCCGTACGCCCGAAGGTCGTCCGCAGGTCCCGCTTGACCCGGGCGAGGGCGAACACGATGCCGCGGGCCGTGAGTTCCCGGCGCAGGTCGTCCACGGCGTCGAGGGCGGTGATGTCCTCCACGTTCGCCCCGGTGTTCAGCACGAACCAGCGCACCGGTTCGCTCTGCCCGGTGACGGCGGCCAGCGCCCGGCAGCCCTGGGATCGTGCGGGCCTGCGGACAGTCGTCGACGTCGTGCATGACCTGCGGCACGAGACAGGCGGCGACCGTCACGCCCGCGACCGGATCCCCCCCCCGCAGCGAGGAGCGCCGGGAAGCGAGCAGGGGAGCGAGCCCGGGCAGCGAGAGCCGTCTCCCGGTACCCGCCCGCCCGTGCCTTCGACCATGCGCCGTCCTCCGTCAGTGGTGGACGGCTGACTTGGCGGCGACGATGATCAGGCCGAACAGGAGGTTCACCAGGCCGGAGACCGCCACGAGGCGGCGGGAGGCACCGGCTCGCACGGCGGCGACGGACGCCCATACGACCTGCTCCCCCAAGGCGACACCCAGGGCGAACCAGATCGTTCCGGGGAGTCCCAGTCCGAGCAGAGGACTGATCGCCACCGCCGCGGCCGGCGGAACGGCGGCCTGGACCATCGGCCACTCGTCGGCGGCCACCCTGCGTACTTCGCTCCATGTCAGGAGCTGTCCGTGTATCCGCTCGCCGGCCAGCCGGGAGTAGACGTGCGCGGCCCAGAACACGACGCCGGTGACGAGGAGGAGCAGTACGAGTCCGAGGCGGGGGAAGGGCCCGCCGAACGCTCCGGCGCCCGCCACCACGGAAGCGGCCAGGAGCGCACCGTAGAGCGCACCCGCGTAGTCGATCCGTGGCCGGTCCGGACGGCGTTGTGCGGTGCCGCCGCTCCGGGAGAGGTCCCGTGGCACCTCTCCAGGATTGCCGGGACCACCGGGCGGCGCACGACGAAGCAGGCCTACAGCAGTTGGCAGGGTGGAAAAGCTCTGCCTCACCGGGGCCGTTCGGCCCCGGTGAGGGACCTGCGGCCTCTGACCGCGCGGCCGTGGCGTCACCACGCTGGTATCGGATCCCTCGTCCCGGGAGGTGGACCGTGACCCGCGCCATCACCGTAGGTCTCGATGGCTCGCCCGAGAGCCGGGCCGCCGCCGAATGGGCGGCTCGTGAAGCCCACCTGAGCGGTCTGCCGCTGAAGGTCCTCCACGTCTTCGAGCCCGTGCCCGTGCCGGTGGCCCAGGCGCCGCTGCTCGGCACCGAGACCAGCCAGGACTGGGCGGAGAGGATTCCGTTCGAGGCCGCGGAGGGGCTTCGGCTGCGCCACCCGGGTGTCGAGGTGATCACCGACCGGGTCACCGGCGAACCGTCCCTGGCCCTGGCCGAGGCGGCGGACGCCGCGGAGATGCTGGTGCTGGGCTCGCGCGGCTTCGGCGGGATCGGCGGGTTCATGGTCGGCTCGGTCAGCCTGTCCGTCATCGCCCACACCGCCCATCCGGTGGTGCTGGTGCGGGCCGGAGAGCAGGCCGCCGACGAACACCGGACGGACCCCGCGGGCATCCCGTCGGCCGCGACCCCGTTCCGGCCCGTCGTCGTCGGCCTCGACACCGACGACGTCGACGACACGCTCATGGAGTTCGCCTTCGACGCCGCCGCGCGCCGCGGCGCGTCCCTGAGGATCGTGCATGGCTGGCCGGAGCCGCCCACCGCCGTCTACCGCTTCTACGGCGACGCGGAACTCTACGGCACGCTCGCACGCAAGCAGGCGACCGTCCTGAGCGAGGCGGTGCGTCCCTGGCGGCAGAAGTTCCCGAACGTCGACGTGATCGAGGCGAGCCGCTGCGGAAGTGCCGCGCAGGTCCTCGTCAACGCCGCTCGCGACGCCTCCCTGGCCGTGGTCGGCCGGCGCATCCGGACCAGCCCGCTCGGTGCCCACATCGGTCACGTCACCCACGCCGTACTGCACCACGTCGTCGCGCCCGTCGCCGTGGTCGCCCACGGCTGACCGGCGGCGAGGAGAAGGACGAGGAGAAGAAGCATGACGGACCTCCCGATCGTCGTCGGCGTGGACGGCTCGGAGCCGAGCCTGCGGGCCGTGGACTGGGCGGCGGACGAGGCCGGCCTGCGCGGGGCGCCGCTCCGGCTGGTGTACGCCTCGCTCTGGGACCGTTACGAAGGCGCCCTGATCGCGCAGGAACTCGGCAAACCGGTGGAGGAGGTGATGGCCCGGGACGTCGTCGGCACCGCCCGGGAACGGGCCGAGCGCCGTCGGCCGGGCGTCGAGGTCACCACCGACGTGCTGCCCGAGGAGCCGGAGTACGGGCTCGTGCGGGAGAGCCGGACCGCCCGCGCCGTCGTCCTGGGGTGCCGGGGCCGCAGCGGGATCACCGAGGCCCTCCTCGGTTCCGTCGGTGTCACCGTCGCCGGGCACGCGCACTGCCCGGTGATCGTGCTGCGCGGCAGCCACGACAACCAGGCCCGCACCGGGACCCGGGGCCGGATCGTCCTCGGCGTCGCGGAGAAGCCCGCGGGTACGGCCGCCGTACGGTTCGCGACCGAGGAGGCCGTGCTGCGCGGGGTGCCGCTGGAGGCCGTACGGGCCTGGCGTCGCCCCGCGCACGCGGCTCCCGGCCATCCCCTGCTCGCCGGCGAGCCGGCGCACCTCCACGAGCAGGAGGCCGCCGTGGCGGCGGAGGAAGCCCTGCGGGACGCACCGGGCGGCCTTGAAGTGCACTGCCGCACGGTCGAGGGCCATGCCCGCGACGCCCTCATCGCCGCGTCCTGCGAGGCCGACCTGCTCGTCGTCGGCGCCCGGCGCCGGCACGGCCACTTCGGACTCCAGCTCGGCCGTGTCGCCCACGGCGTACTGCACCACGCGGCGTGCCCGGTGGCCGTCGTACCCGAACTTTCCTGACACAACCGGCAAACTGACCGACGACGGACGACGAATCCGAGGTTCCCATGCCCGAGGCTGCCCAGCAGGACACCGCCGAGTTCACCGACGACGAATTGCGCACCCTGGACGCGCACTGGCGTGCCGCCAACTACCTCGCGGCAGGCCAGATCTATCTCATGGCCAACCCGCTGCTGCGCGAACCGCTCAGGACCGAGCACATCAAGCCGAGGCTGCTCGGCCACTGGGGCACCTCGCCCGGGCTGAACCTCGTGTACACCCACCTCAACCGCGTCATCAAGGCACGCGGACTCGACGCCCTGTGCGTATGGGGCCCGGGCCACGGGGGACCGGCCGTCCTCGCGGGGTCCTGGCTGGAGGGCAGCTACAGCGAGACCTACCCGGACGTGTCCCGGGACGCGGCCGGCATGGAGCGGCTGTTCCGGCAGTTCTCCTTCCCCGGCGGGGTGCCCAGCCATGTGGCGCCCGAGACCCCGGGATCGATCCACGAGGGCGGCGAACTCGGCTACTCCCTCGCACACGCCTACGGCGCGGCCTTCGACAACCCCGACCTGGTCGTGGCCTGTGTGATCGGCGACGGTGAGGCGGAGACCGGGCCGCTGGCCGCGTCCTGGCACGCGAACAAGTTCCTCGACCCGGTGCACGACGGCGCCGTCCTGCCGATCCTGCACCTCAACGGATACAAGATCGCCAACCCGACCGTGCTGTCCCGGATCCCGGAGGAGGAACTGGACGCGCTGCTGCGCGGATACGGCCACGAACCCCTCCACGTCACCGGCGACGACCCGGCCGCCGTACATCGATCCCTGGCCAGGGCCTTCGACCAGGCGCTGGACCGCATCGCCCTGATGCAGCGCACCGCACGCGAGGAGGGGGGCGACGAGCGGGCGCGCTGGCCGGTCATCGTGCTGCGCACGCCGAAGGGCTGGACCGGCCCCGCCGAGGTCGACGGCGAACCCGTCGAGGGCACCTGGCGCGCCCACCAGGTCCCGCTGTCCGCCGTCCGGGAAAACCCCGACCATCTACGGCAGTTGGAGCGGTGGCTGCGCTCGTACCGGCCCGAGGAGCTGTTCGACGCCGACGGCCGTCCGGTCGCCGACGTCCTCGCCTGTGTCCCCGAGGGGCCGAGGCGACTCGGGGCCACCCCGCACGCCAACGGCGGCCTCCTCGTCCGGGAGCTGCCCCTTGCGCCCCTCGACGGCATCGCCGTGCCCGTCGACAAGCCCGGTACGAGCCTGCACGAACCCACCCGGGTTCTCGGCACGTTCCTCGAACACGTCATGAACGACACACGGCTGCGCCGGGACTTCCGGCTCGTCGGCCCGGACGAGACCGCCTCCAACCGGCTCCAGGCCGTCTTCGACGCCAGCGGAAAGGCCTGGCAGGCCGGGATGCTGCCGGTCGACGAACACCTGGACCGGCACGGCCGGGTGCTGGAGATCCTCTCCGAACACCTCTGCCAGGGCTGGCTGGAGGGCTATCTGCTCACCGGCCGACACGGGCTGTTCTCCTGCTACGAGGCGTTCGTGCACATCGTGGACTCGATGGTCAACCAGCACATCAAGTGGCTGAAGACCGCGCGCGAGCTGCCCTGGCGGGCTCCGATCCCCTCCCTCAACTACCTGCTGACCTCGCACGTGTGGCGCCAGGACCACAACGGCTTCTCCCACCAGGACCCCGGGTTCGTGGACCACGTCCTCAACAAGAGCCCCGAGGTCGTCCGCGTCTATCTGCCGCCGGACGCCAACACCCTCCTGTCCGTCACCGACCACGTCCTGCGCAGCCGCGACTACGTCAACGTGATCGTGGCGGGCAAACAGCCCTGCTACGACTGGCTGACCATCGACCAGGCCCGTGTGCACTGCGCGCGCGGAGCCGGGATCTGGGAATGGGCCGGCACCGAGAACGGCGGCGCACCGGACGTCGTGCTGGCCTGCGCGGGGGACGTTCCCACGCAGGAGGTGCTGGCGGCAGCGCAGTTGCTGCGCCGGCATCTGCCCGCACTGGCGGTGCGCGTGGTCAACGTGGTCGACATGACCCGGCTGCTGCCGCACGAGGAACACCCGCACGGAATGACCGACTTCGAGTACGACGGCCTGTTCACTACCGACAAGCCGGTGATCTTCGCCTACCACGGTTACCCGTGGCTGATCCACCGCCTGGCCTACCGCCGCACCGGCCACAAGAACCTGCACGTACGCGGCTACAAGGAGTCGGGCACCACGACCACGCCGTTCGACATGGTCGTACGCAACGACCTCGACCGGTACCGGCTCGTCATGGACGTCATCGACCGCGTCCCCGGCCTCGCCGTCCGCTCGGCCGCCGTACGCCAGGCCATGGCCGACGCCCGCACCCGCCACCACGCGTGGATCCGCGCCCACGGCACCGACCTGCCCGAGGTCGCCGAATGGAGCTGGAACGGCTGAGCGTTCCCGCCGCAGGCCGGCCGAACTCGACCGTGACCTGCGGCGGGCCGGTCGTCGTGACGGCGGATCACGGCACAGGCCGGGGGAACTGTGTGTGCACCTCGAAGACGCCCTGCAGCCCTGTGGCGTGCAGCACCCGCAGGAAGCGCGCGTTGTCCGTGACCAGCCGCAGTCGGCCCTGCCGGGCGAGCACCCGGTTGCGCGCGCGGCACGGACGCGCAGCCCGGCGCAGTCGATGAACGTGACCGGGCGCAGGTCCAGCACCAGGTCGGGCCGCTGGTCCGCGGTGAGGGCGTCCAGCCGTGCCGACAGCGAGGGCGCCGTCAGCATGTCGATCTCGCCGAGCACGGGTACGACGGTCGCTCCGCCAGCCGACCGAGGTGCCACGTGCTCGTCGGCCACGTGCGCCGTGTGGTTCTCGACCACGGGGCGATCGAACCGGGGAAACCGGAGCGGACGGTAGGGCCGTCCGGCCCCGGTCGCCGGTCCGTCCGGGGCACCCGCGCCGCCGAGAGCGGTGTTCTCCCACCTCAGTGGTGTTCTTCGACCGCGCTGGTGAGCAGCACACCCGCGACCAGCTCGGGATGGATGCGGACCGTGTGGTCCATGCCCTGCTGCGGTGCCGACGGGGGCAGCAGAGAGCGGATGCGGGCCAGTTCGTGAGGGTCGGTGACGAGGCTCGCGTACCCCGTGACCACCACGCTCCAGCCGAGGTGGGTGACGGGGTCGATGACATCGGCCTCGTAGGCGACCACCACGCCGGTGTCGTCGGCCGGCCGGCTGTGCGAGGTGAGCGCCGCGCCCTCGTGGGTGCGGATGACGATGTCGCCGTCGTCCAGGATGTGGTGGACCGGGCGGACGACGGGCAGGGCCTGCCGGGTGAAGACGATCCTGCCCAGGGGCACACTGCCGAGCAGCCGCAGCGCCTCGGTCCGGTCGAGCTCCGTGCGGCCGCGTGTCGGATCGTTGTCCTTGATCATGGCTGGACTCCGCTCACCTGCTGTCACTGGTGTCGGTTCTGCCGAGAGTCGCCCGGCCGGCCTCCAGACGGGCCACCGGGACCCGGAACGGCGAACAGGAGACATAGTCGAGACCGACGGTGTGGAAGAAGCGGATCGACTCCGGGTCACCGCCGTGCTCGCCGCACACGCCGGTCTGCAGCTCCGGCCGGACCGCACGTCCCTCCTCGACGGCGATCCGGACCAGCCGGCCCACACCCTCGAGGTCGAGCGTCTCGAACGGCGAGGCGGCGAGAATGCCTCGGTCGAGGTAGGCGGGGAAGAAGGCGGCCTCGACGTCGTCGCGGGAGAAGCCCCAGGTGGTCTGGGTGAGATCGTTGGTGCCGAAGGAGAAGAACTCCGCTTCCTCGGCGATCCGGCCCGCCGTGAGCGCGGCCCGGGGCAGCTCGATCATCGTGCCTACGGGGCAGTGCACGGATACGCCGGTCTCCTCGCCGACCTCGGCCAGCACCCGCGCCACCTCCTCGCGGGCGGGCCGCAGCTCCTCGACCGCCCCGACGAGAGGGACCATGATCTCCGCCCGTGGCGAGCCTCCGGCGCGTACGCGCTCGGCCACCGCCTCGGCCACCGCCCGTACCTGCATCGTCACGAGCCCCGGAACCACGAGCCCGAGCCGGACGCCGCGCAGACCGAGCATCGGGTTGTCCTCGTGCATCCGGTTCACGGCGTCGAGCAACTCCACGTCGTGCGCGTCGACCTGCCTGCCCGTGGCCTCGGCGGCGGCGACGCGTACGGCGAGTTCGGTGCGGTCGGGCAGGAACTCGTGCAACGGCGGATCGAGCAGGCGGATCGTGACGGGCAGGCCGTCCATCGCCCGGAGGATGCCCGTGAAGTCCTGTCGCTGGAGCGGGAGAAGAGCCGCCAGCGCCTCGTCACGGCCCGCGTCGGTACGAGCGAGGATCATCTCCTCGACCAGCTTGCGCCGCTCGCCGAGGAACATGTGCTCGGTGCGGCACAGCCCGACGCCCTGGGCGCCGAACCGCCGGGCCCGCGCCGCGTCCTCGGGCGTGTCGGCGTTGGCCCGCACCTCCAGCCGGCGTACCGAGTCGGCGTGCTCCAGGGCACGGGCCACCGCCGCGACCACGCTGCCGGTCTGCTCGCCGGACTCCAGATACCGCATCGTGGCGGAGGCGACCAGCGGGGCCGCGCCCGCGTACACCGCACCCGTGGAGCCGTCCACCGAGAGGAGGGTGCCCTCCTCGACGACCGTGCCGTCGCGGGCGGTGAAGCACCGCGCGCCGACGTTGACGGCGATGTCCTGCGCACCGCACACGCAGACGCGGCCCATGCCGCGGGCGACGACGGCCGCGTGGCTGGTCTTGCCGCCCCGGCTGGTCAGCACCGCCTGGGCCGCGACCATGCCCGGCAGGTCGTCGGGGGTCGTCTCCTCGCGTACGAGCACCACCCGCTCACCGGAACCGGCACGCCGCACCGCCTCGGCGGAGTCGAACACGGCAGCACCGGCCGCCGCGCCGGGTGAGGCGGGCACGCCGTGGGCGATCGCCGGGCCGGCCTTGCCGGTGTCGAAACGGGGGAACATCAGCCGGCCGAGTTGTTCACCGTGCACCCGGTTCAGGCCCTCGTCGGCCGTGATGAGCCCCTCGCCGACCAGTTCCGCGGCGATGGCGAAAGCCGCCTCGGCGGTGCGTTTGCCGACCCGGGTCTGCAGCATCCACAGCGTGCCGCGCTCGATGGTGAACTCGATGTCGCACAGGTCCCGGTAGTGCCGCTCCAGCGTCTGCGCGTGGTCACGCAACCGCCGGTAGGAGTGCGGATCCAGCCGCGCCAGCTCGGCGAGGGGCACGGTGTCGCGGATGCCGGCGACCACGTCCTCGCCCTGGGCGTTCGGCAGGTAGTCGCCGTACAGGCCCGGCTGTCCGGTGGCCGGGTCGCGGGTGAAGGCGACGCCGCTGCCGGAGTCGGGGCCGAGGTTGCCGAACACCATGCGCTGCACGGTGACGGCGGTGCCCAGGTCGTCCGGGATGTGCTCGCGCCGCCGGTACAGCCGGGCACGCCCGGCGTTCCAGGACCGGAAGACCGCGAGGACCGCCAGCCGCAACTGCTCGGCGGGAGACTGCGGAAAGTCGCGTCCGCTCTCCTCGTGGACGATCCGCTTGTACGTCTCCACGAGCCGGGCGAGGTCGCAGGCGTCCAGGTGGACGTCGTCACGAGCCCCGCGGGCCTCCTTCAACAGGGTCAAGGCCTCGTCGAACAGGGCCGGGTCGACGCCCAGCACGGTGCTGCCGAACATCTGCACCAGCCGGCGGTAGGAGTCCCACGCGAAGCGCTCGTTTCCGGACGCCTTGGCGAGGCCGAGCACGGAGTCGTCGTCGAGTCCGATGTCGAGGACCGTCTCCATCATGCCGGGCATGGAGAAGCGGGCACCGGAGCGGACGGAGACCAGCAGCGGGTCGTCGGGCTGTCCCAGCAGCCGCCCGGTGGCCGTCTCCAGCGCCGACAGGTGCCGGGACACCTCCTCCGCCATGCCGTCCGGCTCCGCACCGGTGGCCAGGAAGGCGCGGCAGGCCTCGGTGGTGACGGTGAACCCCGGCGGCACCGGCAGTCCCAGCCGGGTCATCTCGGCCAGATTGGCGCCCTTGCCGCCGAGCAGGCCGGCCAGGTCCCGGCCGCCGTCCTGGAAGGCGCACACGTAACGGACCATGACGACGCTCCTCCGCCGCGCGGTCTGCGGACGATTCCAGCGTCCGCCGGGACCGGGTGGCCGGGGAGGTGCCCACGGTCCCGCAGACCGGGCCGATCGGCCCTCTGCCGGAGGGTGCCGTGCCGGGCGGTCGCGGCAGAGTGGCCGGTCGAGCTGCTCCGTATACCGCTGCCCGCACGGGCGGGCTACGGTGGAGCCGTCCGCGGATGCCGGGTCCGCGAGCCGAGCGACCGGGAGGCGCACGGTGGGAACCCCCGAGGAGCTGCGCGAACTGCTGCCGCAGCTGAAGCTCGACGAGCTGCTGGGGGAGCTGCAGACCCGGATCGACACCGTCCGCGGCACCCGGGACCGGGTGCACAGCCTGCTCGCAGCGGTCCTCTCCGTCGGCCGGGAACTGGACCTGGAACAGGCCCTGCGCTCCATCGTGGAAGCCGCCGCGACCCTGGTGGACGCCGAGTACGCGGCCCTCGGCGTCATCGGCCCCGACGGCACGACCCTGTCGGGCTTCTACACCGTGGGTGTCAACGCGCGGCAGATCGCCGAGATCGGCCCGCTGCCCGAGGGCCACGGCATCCTCGGCGAGCTGATCCGCCACCCGGAACCCCTGCGCCTGGGAAAGCTCTCCCAGCACCCCTCCTCGTACGGCTTCCCGCCGCGTCACCCGCCGATGAACACCTTCCTGGGTGTCCCGATCCGGGTCCGCGACCAGGTCTTCGGCAATCTGTACCTGACCGAGAAGCGCGGCGGGCTGGACTTCGACGAGGAGGACGAGTCGGTCCTGTCCACGCTGGCCGTCGCCGCCGGCGTCGCCATCGACAACGCCCGCCTGTACGCGGAGGCCCGGCTGCGCGAGCGCTGGCTGCGGGCGAACGCGGAGATCACTCACAGCCTGATGTCCCGCAGCGAGTTCGCCGAGGCACTGGACCTGATCGCCGAACGGGCCAGGGAGATCTCCGGCTCGGCCCTGGCCGCGGTCGCGATGCCCGTGGAGGGCAGTGGGCTGCTCAGTGTGGAGATCGCCGTCGGAGTGGATGCCGAGGCGCACCGGGGGCTGGTGCTGTCCCCGGACCGGACCCTGATGGGACTGGCGTGCTCCGCCGGCGCCCCGGTCACCAGTGACGACATCAACCACGACGAGAGGGTCGCGCCCGAACCCCCGCGCTTCGGGGGGCTCGGCCCCGCCGTGGCCGTCCCCATCGGCACCGGCGAGCACGGTGTGGGCGGGGTGGTGCTGCTGGCCCGCGAGACCGGCCGGCCGGTCTACTCCGGCAAGGAGACGCAGATGCTGCTGGGATTCGCCGCGCAAGCCGCGATCGCGATGGAGCTGGCCGAGCGCCGGCAGGACGCCCAGCGGATCGCCGTCCTGCAGGACCGCGACCGGATCGCCCGCGATCTGCACGACCTGGCCATCCAGCGGCTGTTCGCGACGGGGATGACCCTGCAGAGCGCGGGCCGCTTCATCGAACACCCGGAGGCGTCCGAGCGGGTGCTGCGGGCCGTGGACGACCTGGACGAGACCATCAAGATCATCCGTTCGGCGATCTTCGGCCTGCGGGCCCGCGAGAACGACGTCGGCAGCGGGTTGCGGGCCAGGGTCGTCCAGGTGGCCGGCGAAGCCGCGCGGGTGCTGGGCTTCGCGCCCAGCGTGCGCATGGAGGGCCTGCTCGACACCGATGTGCCGCGCGAGATCGCCGACCATGTCGTGGCCGTGCTCTCGGAGGCCCTGACCAACATCGCCCGGCACGCGCACGCCGACCGCGCCGACGTGGCGCTGACCACCGACGGCCGTGAGATACGCCTGAAGGTCGCGGACAACGGCGTCGGCATCCCGGCCGACGGCCGGCGCAGCGGGCTGCGCAACATGGCCGAGCGGGCGCAGCAGCTCGGCGGGCGGCTGGAGGTCACCGGTGCCGCGAGCGGGGGCGCCGTACTGGAGTGGCACGTTTCGCTGCCCGAGTAAGCGGCCCCGCACGGGGTGGCGGGGCCGACGGGGGTGGTGTCTCGGGCCCACTCGGCCCATGACGCCGACGGTCCGGGGACGCAGCCTGAAGGTGTCCGACGGCAGCCGAGCCCTTGGGGGACGCCATGAACGGCACTCCGATCGTCGTGAACGACGTGATGGCCCATCGGGTTGTCGCCCTGCGTACCGGCGCGGTCTTCAAGGACATAGTGAAGGCCATGGGGGAGTGGCGGGTCAGCGCCCTGCCGGTACTGGACGACGCCGGCGTGGTCGTGGGTGTGGTCTCCGAGGCCGATCTGCTGCCCAAGGAGGAGTACAGCGACGGAGGCATCGGGCGGTACGCGCAGCTGGGGCACCTGGTCGACGTACAGAAGGCGGAGGCGGTGACCGCGGGCGAGCTCATGACCGCCCCGGCCGTCACCGTGCGGCCCGACGCCACTCTCGCCCACGCCGCCCGCATCATGGCCCGCACCAGGGTCAAGCGGCTGCCGGTCGTCGGCCGCGACGGCACCCTGAAGGGCATCGTCAGCCGCTCCGACCTGCTGAAGGTCTACCTGCGCGACGACGCCGACATCGCCGAGGAGGTGCGGCGCGAGATCGTCGTACGGCTCTTCGGCCCGTACTCCGACGCGATCCGGGTCGAGGTGCACGACGGCGTCGTCGCCCTCTCCGGGCACGTCCGCGAGACCGTCCTGATCCCGCTGGCCGCCCGGCTCGCCCGGGCCGTGCCGGGCGTGGTCGACGTGGAGTGCGCCGTGACCGCCCCGCCCCGCCGGCCGAGCCTCCACCCCGCTTCACCCGGTGCCGGCCGGGCCCGAAAGGCCTGAGGGGGAACCGGATCTCATGTCTCCCCGGTCGCGGTGAGCCGGCAGTCGACGCCCACCACGCCCTCGACGCCATGTATGAGCCGGGTGGCGAGCGGTATCCGGGCGGCGTCCTTGACGCGCCCGGTCAGCGTCGCCACGCCGTCGGTGACCGTGATGTGCACGGGCTCGACCGGCGCCGGGAACAGTACGTCGACGATGTCACGCCGGATCTCGTCGGCCAGGGCGTTGTCCGAACGCAGGAACACCTTCAGCAGGTCCCCCCTGCTGACCACGCCCTCGAGCACGCCTTCGGCGTTCACCACGGGCAGCCGTTTGACGTGCCGCAGCGCCATGATGCGCGCCGCCTCGGCGAGCGTGGCGTCGGCGTGCACGGTGACGGCCGGCGTGCTCATGAGCTCCTCGGCGGTCACCGCCCCCGCCTTGGCCAGGTCGGACAGCCGGCGCTGCCGGGTGAGCCGGTCCGGATCGGTGCCCCGGAACTCCTCCTTGGGCAGCAGATCGGCCTCGGAGACGAGCCCGATCACCCGGCCGTCGCCCTCCAGCACGGGCAGGGCACTGACCTGCCACTGCTCCATACGCTCGACCATGTCCTTGAACTGAGCCCTGCGGCCCACGGCGACGGCGGCACGCGACATCACGTCACTCACTCGGTGCGGGCTGCCCTCCATGCTCTCCTCCTCACTGGGCCGCGTGGTCACACCGGACCGCCGCTGCCGTAAGGGGCGTACAGGTCGAGCAGCCGGATCCGGGAGGCGTGCAGTCGCTGGGCGACCACCTGGCCGACCCAGACCGCGATCGCCCGGCCGAACTCGGCGTCCTCGGCGCACAGACGCCGGACCGCCTCGGCATCGAACTGCCAGGCCCGCACGGGGCTCATCGTCTCGGCGCCCAGGTGCCACAGGTGCGGCGGGAAGTGCCAGGACCAGCCGATGAGTTCGCCGTTCCCGAGCGTCTCGATCACGGCGGGCCGGCGGCCGGGCACGTGCAGGTCGAGGGCGACGGTGCCGGTGCGCACGATCCAGAACCGGTCGGCGCGCCGCCCCTCCTCGAACAGGCGGGACCCGGCCTCGAAGGAGACCTCGTGGGCGAGGCACATCAGCCGTTCGCGGTGCGCGGGCTTGAGCGCCGCGCCCACGGTGGTGGTGGAGGTCATCACACCGGCTCCCTTCATGGCGTGTACCCCCAGCCTGGTCGTGTCCGCTGCCCGGCACCACGGGCCGCCAGGACCCGGCCCGGGGCCCTTCGGCCCACGTCACGGCCAGGTCGGCGGCGGCGAGGTGCTCCAGCAGCAGCGTGCCCACACCCCGGTGGTGCCGGCCGTCCGCCACGGCCGACGCGGGCGCTGTGCCGTCGGCCGGACATGGGGCCAACGGCGTGCACCGAGGCCATGCGGCCCATGACAGAGGGCGCCCCGGCGGACGAGCGTGGAAGAGCAGGGGGCGCGCTGCCGGCCCGCCGGCGACGTACGACGCGGTGCCCCCACGTGGATCACCCGACCCGGGCGCCCGGCACAAGGAGGGCAGTCGTGAACGAGCAACCCGTGGTGCGAAGTCTGATGGACGCCGCCCCGTACGCGATCAGTGAGGACGAGAGCGTGCTGATGGCCTGGGAGGTCATGGAGAGGTCCGGGCAGCGTGAACTCCCGGTGGTCCGCGGGGACGGCTGCTGCGCCGGACTCCTGGACCGCGCCGAACTCGCCGTGGTCTGCGCCGCCGCCGCCACGACACTGTCCCGTCACCGGGTGCGCGACCTCGTGCACGCCCGCCGGACCGTCACGGTCCACCCCGAGGACTCGGTGCCGCGCGCGGCGGCCATGATGACGCAGGAGCACCTCGACGCCCTGCCGGTCACGGACGCGCACGGGCGGCTGATCGGTCTGCTGACGGCCCGGGACTACGTCGCCTCCGCGGCGGGCCTGCCCAGCGGCGCCGAGCCCGCCGGCCAGGGCCCCGCACGGGCGAGCCTGCCCGGACTGCCGCCGCGCCGCGCCGCACGGAACCTCGGAATCGTGATTCCGTAGCGCTGACTCTCGCGCTCCTGGAAGAGGAGCTCAGAGATCGTTGCCGGCGTAGGACAGGTTGAAGCTCTTGTTGGTCAGCGGGAAGTCCGGGACGATCGTGTCCGCCAACGCGACCGGCAGGGCAGGCCAGTTGAAGAAGGACGGGTCGACCGGTTTGACCCGGGCCAGGGTGCCGTCGGCGGCGAGTTCGACGCGGGTGGCGATGGTGCCGCGCCATCCCTCCACCAGACCCACACCGGTACGAGGTCCCGCGCCGGGCGCCGGTGACGGCGCCGGGACGGCTCGCGGGGCGGTGAGGCCGTCGGCCAGGTGCTCGATGAGGGCGAGGGAGGTGTCGATCTCCTCGGCGCGGACCAGGAAGCGGGCCAGGACGTCACCGCCGGTGTGCACGGGAACGCCGAGCGGTGTGCCGTAGTCGGTGAACGGATGCGCGACGCGGGCATCGTGGGCGAGGCCGCTGGCGCGGGCGACGTAACCGAGGCAGCCGATCTCCCGTGCGGCGCCGGTCCGCAGGACGGCGGTGCCGGTGAAGCGGTCGCGGACGGTGGAGTGGCCGAGGGCGAGGCCGGTGATCTCGCGGATGTCCGCGCCGATCGCCTTCAGACGTCGTACATCCGGAACGGAACGGAGTACGGCGCCGCCCGGTACGACTCCGCCGCGCAGCAGGCGGTGGCCAGTGGTCTCCCGGTTGAGGCGCAGGAGTTGTTCGCGGATGCGCTGGGCGTGGGCGTTGAGGATGCCGTGGCCGGCGTCGTTGCAGAGCATGCCGAGGTCGGCCACGTGGTTGTGGATCCGCTCCAGTTCCAGCAGCAGGGCCCGGGCACGGCGGGCTTCGGCGGGTACGTCGGTGCCGGCGGCCTCTTCGACGGCCAGGCAGTAGGCCAGGGCGTGGCCGACGGCCGTGTCGCCGCTGATGCGTTCGGCCAGTGGCAGACCGCCGGCGATCGTGCGGCCCTGGAAGAGTCTCTCGATGCCTTTGTGGACGAACCAGAGGCGGGCCTTGAGCTTGAGGATGGTCTCGCCGACGACGGAGAAGCGGAAGTGACCGGGCTCGATGAGCCCTGCGTGCACCGGGCCGACCGGGATCTCGTACACGCCGTCGCCCTCGACCTCCAGGAAGGGATAGGGGCCTTCCTGTTCCCCGAAGGGCGGCGGAGGCCCGGCGTCGGGGTGCATCGGGTACCAGCCGCGGGGCCAGTGGAAGTGCCGGACGAGGCGATGGGGCAGGGGATGGCCGAGCGGGACGATGCCGAACAGGTCGCGCATCTCGCGTTCGAACCGGCCTGCGGGGAACGAGAGATGGGCGAGCGTCGGCAGTTCGGGCCGGTCCGGGTCGAGGCGGACGTGCAGTTCGGTGCGGGTGTCGGGCGGGCCCGCCGCGAACAGGTACACCACGCGGATGCCGTGCTCGTCGTGGTGGGGGGCGACGAGGGCGAGGCGGTGCCCGCCGGTCAGTAACTCCTCGAAGCGGCACGGCAGTTCACTGGCACTGATCTCTTCTGTGGTGCGCATCGGGGTCAGCGGCCTCCGATCGCCCGGGCGGCGGCGTGCAGCAGGTCGGTGAGGGGGCCGGTGGCGGTGCCCAGGGCGGCGCAGGCGACCAGGCCGAGGGCCAGTGGCCAGATCCCCGGCTCCGCTCGGCCCGAGGGCCGGGACGGTGCGGGGCCGAGGAGCATCCGTGCGGTGCGGGCGGCCAGCGCGGCGAAGGCGGCGAGGACCAGCAGCAGGGCCCCGGAGGTCGCCCAGGCCAGCCCGGTTCCGGCGGCGAAACCCGCGCGGGCGATGCCGAGTTCGGAGGCGAAGAGGCTGAACGGCGGGAAGGCCGTCAGCGCCACCACCGCGCACCCGAACACCCCGCCCACGGCCGGCGCCCGGGCGAGCAGGCCACGAACCCGGCCGATCCTGGTGGTACCCGTCAGCTGGAGGATGCGGCCGGCCGTGCAGAAGGCGGCCGACTTGGCGAGCCCGTGGCCGGCGATGTGCAGCAGGGCGGCGGACAGGGCGAGGGGGCTGCCGATCGCCGCCGCCAGGGCGATCAGACTCATGTGTTCCATGCTGGAGTAGGCGAGCATCCGCTTGTGGTCGCGCTGGGCGAGCAGCAGCCCGGTGGCAAGAGTGAGGGTGAGCAGGGCCATTCCGGCGAGCAGGACGCGGGTGAAGTCGGCGCCGAGGGCGGCGTCGGCGATGACCCGGTAGCGCAGGATCGCGGCGAAGGCGACGGACAGCAGCACCCCCGACATGAGCGCGGAAACGGGTGCGGGGGCCTGGCTGTGGGCGTCGGGCAGCCAGGCGTGCAGCGGGATCAGGCCGGCCTTGGCGCCGAAGCCGAGGACGACCAGGGTGATGCCGAGCCGGCTGACCGCCGGGTCGAGCCGGTCGGCGCGGGCGACCAGGGTGGGCCAGTCCAGGGCCCAGGCCTCGGCGATGCCGGCCTGCCGGGCCGCGTAGTAGATCAGCACGGTGCCGAGGAAGGCCAGCGCGATACCGGCCGAGCAGATCACCACGTACTTCCAGGCGGCCTCCACCGAGGTACGGGTACGGCGGTGGCCGACGAGGAAGGCGGTGACGATCGTGGTGGCCTCGACGGCGACCCACAGCACACCGAGGTTGGCGGCCATGACGGCCAGGCACATCGCGGCCAGGAACGCCTGCACGAGGAGGTGGTAGCGCCGCAGCGTACGTTCGCTCGCCCGTCCGGCCGTGCGTTCGCCCGCGAGGTACGCCGGCGCCGACCCGCAGGCGATGAGGGCGACGGCGCCGATGACGAGCAGCATCCATGCGGTCAGGGCATCGGCGCGCAGCAGCCCGGAGCAGGCGGAGACGGGACCGTTGCCGAGGACGTCCGCCGCCAGCAGGCCGCCGCACAGCAGGATCGCGCAGGGCGGGAGAAGCCCCGGCCAGGCGGCCGCACACGGCTGGGGGAGAAGCGCATACGCGGCGGCGACCAGCAGCGGCGCGGCGACAGGGGTGAGCAACAGCGGTGCGGCCCCTCCTGGTAGATACGGCATCAGTCGTGCAGCTCCCGCAGGTCGTCGATGTCGGTCGTGCCGAACGCGTCCCGCATCCGCGTGGTGAGGATCTGCAGCACCAGGACCGCGAGCAACACGTCGAAGGAGACGCCGAGTTCGACGATCAGCGGCACACCGGAGGTGGCCAGGAAGGCGGTGGCGGTGATGCCGTTGTCCAGCAGCAGGAAGCCGACCACCTGGGCCGGCGCGCGCCTGCGGGTGACCAGGACGAAGAAGCCGATCAGAACGACGGCCAGACCCACCGGCAGGGCATGCGTGGCCGGCGTCGGGTCCAGCTGGGTCAGGGGCCGGCTGACCGCGTAGGCGAGCAGGGTCAGCAGTGCCGCGGTGAGCAGCGAGGCGGCGACATTGACCAGGGGCTGCGTCTCGCGGACCTCTTCGCCGCCGCGGCCACCGGCCGGCGCGGCCAGCGCGCGTCGCGTCAGATACGGCAGGACGCCCGACCTCAGCATCCCCAGGGCGATGCCCACGGCGGTCAGGTCCCCTCGTTCCTGGCGCGCGCCGAGCAGCACCACGATCGCGGCCAGGGCGACGCCCTGGAGGGCGAGGGCCCGGACGATCGCGGCGAGTTCGTGCCGCCACAGCACGAGCACGGCCGCCAGCAGGAAGGCACCGCAGGACAGGTCGAGGAGCTGGGTGTACAGACCGCCGCTCATGACGCTCCGTTCAGGAAGTACGACGCGGTCACCGCCAGCAGCGCCAGCAGGAAGGACCCCGCGAGCAGTTCCGGCACCCGGAACAGACGGATCTTGGCCCAGAACACCTCGGCCGCCGCGAGGACCGCCCCCAGCACGGCCATCTTCACCGCGAACAGCACCAGCGCCACCACGAGAGCGGCCCAGGAGAGGCTGATGGCGATGCCCCACGGCACGAACAGCGAGGACAGCAGGCCGAGCAGCAGGGTCAGCCGCATCTGCGCGCCGAGTTCGACCAGCGCGAGATCGGGCCCGGCGTACTCCAGCACCATCGCCTCATGGATCATGGTCAGTTCGAGGTGGGTGGAGGGGTTGTCGACCGGGATCCGGCCGGTCTCCGCGAGCACCGCCACCGCGAGCGCGGCCACGGCCAGCAGCCCGGCCGGGGAGGAGAGACGAACCGGCTGGTGGATGGCGCCGGAGACGATCGCGGGGACGTTGGTCGTCCCGGCAGGCGTCGACAGCGCGAACACCGACAGCAGCAGAGTCGGCTCCACCAGGGAGGCGACCGTCATCTCCCGCGAGGCGCCCATTCCGCCGAACGCGGTGCCCGTGTCCAGCCCGGCCAGGGCAAGGCCGATCGTGCCGAGCGAGATCAGCGCCACCACGACGATCAGGTCCGCGTGCCCGCTCACGGGGGTGTCCGTGGACAGCAGCGGCAGCAGCGCGGCGGCCACGACGGTGGTGGCGGCCAGCAGGGCAGGGGCGGCGCGGAAAGCGGGCCCGGTCCCCACCGGCGTCACGGGTTCCTTGCGCAGCAGCTTGCGCACATCGCGCCAGGGCTGAAGCACTCCGGCCCCGGCCCGCCCCTCCAGACGGGCCCGGACCTGCCGCATCCACCCGGTCAGCAGCGGCGCCCCGGCCGCCACGACCGTGACCTGGCCGGCGACGGCCACATACCCGAGTCCGTTCATCACCAGCCCACCACCAGTGCCAGCAGCAGGACGACCAGCCCGGCGAAGCCGTAGCCGAGATACAGGTGCACACTGCCACCCGCCAGCATGCGGGCCGCCTGCCCCGCGCCGGACAGCGCGCGCAGCACCGGGTCGTACAGACGGTGCTCGATCCGGTCGGGCACCCGGTGCTGAAACCGGACCCGTCGCACCAGGTACGCCGACTCCCGTGTGAAGGTGACGTCCACGCGCTGCTCCGGGGCGAGCACATCGTCGAAGACGCGCTGCAACGGCTCGGCGAACGAGGTCGCCGTGCACGTCATGCGCGGTGTCGGAGCCCCGCCCCCGCAGTCCCACAGCCGGGCGTCCGTCCGGCGCCGGCGGCGGCCGCAGAGCCGGGGCAGCCCGGTGGCGAGCAGGATCCCGGCCGTGAGGGCGGCCACCACCCACAGCGGGGACAGCGATGCGGAGATCCCGGTCAGCCGGACCTCGAGCCCGCCGCCCCCGAGCGCCCCGCTGCCCGGCAGCCCGGCCGCGCCGACGGCCCGGTCGAGCCCGCCTCCCAGCAGTCCCGGCACCACCGCCAGCGTCACGGTCCCGGCGCCGAGCAGAGCCATCCCGGCGAGCATCAGCGGCGGCGCCTCCCGCGCGGACGCCGCCCGCTTGTCGCGGGGCCGGGCGAAGAAGCCGACACCGAGGGCCTTCACGAAGACGGCCGCCGCGATGCCGGCCGACAACGCGATCAGAGCCACCGACAGGGGCAGCACCACCGCGACCGCGACCCCGGGCACCTCCAGGCCGTGGATCAGGGACTGCAGAAGCAGCCACTCGCTGATGAAACCGTTGCCGGGCGGCAGCGCCACCGCGCCGAGCGCGGCCAGCGCGAAGAAGGCGGCGGTGACAGGCATCCGGGAACGCAGCCCGCCGAGCCGGTCCAGATCGCGCAGGCCGGTGGACCGTACGACGGAACCGGCCGCGCAGAACAACAGGGCCTTGAACGCGGCATGGTTGACCACATGCAGCAGCGCCGCCGCCAGCGCCAGCGCGGCCAGCGGCCGGTCGCCATGGGCCGCGAACAACCCGCAGGCGCCGACACCGACGAGGACCAGGCCCATGTTCTCGCTGCTCGAGTACGCCACCAGCCGCTTCAGGTCGGACGCCATCGCCGCCTGGAGGACGCCGTACACGGCGCTCGCCCCGCCCACCGCCAGCAGTCCCAGCCACCACCACGCCGGACCGCCCCCGAGCAGATCGAGCGCGGTGCGCACCAGGCCGTAGATGCCCAGGTTGACCATGGCGGCGCTCATCAGCGCCGCAACGGGGCCGGGGGCCTCGGGATACGCCCGCGGCAGCCAGGCGTGCAGCGGCACCGCGCCCGCCTTCGAGGTGAACGCCGGCGCCACCAGCACGAACACCAGCCCGCGCACGGCCGGCGAGATGCCGTGTGCGCCGGCCCGCAGCGCGGCGAAGCTCTCCCCGCCCGCCTGCGCGGCGAACAGCGCGAACCCGGCCAGCAGCAGCACCAGCCCCAGGTGGGTCATCACCGCGTACCAGACGCCCGCTTGCCGCACCGAGGCACGGTCCCGGTGCTCGGCCGACACCAGCAGCAGCGAGCCGAGCGCCGACACCTCCCACAGCAGCAGGAACGTGGACACCGACGCCGCCATCGGCACCAGCAGCAGGCTGAGCGCGAACAGCGGCAGCACCGCCTGCGACGTCCGGGAACCAAGCCCGTGAGCGCCGTGCCCGGCCGCGTACCCGATGCCGTACACCGCCACCGCGGCTACGACGGCCCCCGCCACCGCTGTGAAGAGACCCGCGAACGCGTCCACCGCGACATGTGCCCCGGCGAGCGGCACCAGCCCTGGGTAGACGGCCTCCCAGCGGCTTCCGCCCAGTGCGGCCACACCCGCAGCGACGCCGGCCACCCCGACACCGGCCGTCAGCACTCCGACGACCGGCACCCGCGGCCGGTACGGCAGCGCGAGACCCGCCAGCGCCCCCGCACCGCCCAGCACGGTGGCCGTTGCGAGGGCGGCCGGAATCGCGCTCACCGTCCGGTCACTGTCCTGAGCGCCGCCACGATCGCCGTCGGCTCCGGCGGGCACCCCGGCACCGTCAGATCCACCGGTACGACGTCGGCGACCGCGCCCTCGACGCCGTGCCCGCCGGCGAACTCCCCGCGGTCGACCGCGCAGTCACCGACCGCGACCACCAGCCGCGGTGCGCTCATCGCGGCGACCGTGCGGCGCAGCGGTTCGGCCATGTTCCGGGTCACCGGTCCGGTCACCAGCGCCACGTCCGCGTGCCGCGGTGAGGCCACCAGCCGCGCCCCGTACCGCTCGGCGTCGTACACCGGGCCGAAGGCCGCGGCGATCTCGATCTCGCAGCCGTTGCAGGAACCCGCGTCGACACAGCGCACCTGCGCCGAACCGCGCAACTGCCGTGCCGGCTCGGGTACTTCGCCCGCCGGGCGCGGCGATGGGGGTCCCCCCGCGCGAGCGAAGCCGAGCGTGGGGGAGGGTTCGGCGATCCGGCCGGTGGTCCGGATCTTGCGCAACAGGCCCATGAACCTCTCCGTACGGGTGGTGAGGACTTCCGCCTGTGACAAACAAGGCGACCCATGGTCGGAGTTACGAGGCTTTTCCTGTGTTTTGCCTAGTTTCAGGAGGCTTTGCCCCTCCTGTAGCTCTTCGATGCCCGCCGCTACGACGGCGTTTTCCCCTCCGGCTGAGCTGCCCGCAGGTCGGCGAGCAACTCAGCCTGCCCTGCCAGTACGCCGGAGAGGATCGAGCGGGCCACCCGCAGCAGTTCCGCGACCTCGGGGCTGGCCAGGGAGTAGTACACGTTCGACCCTTCCTTGCGGGTCCGTACCAGGTTCGCCCGGCGCAGCACCGCCAGCTGCTGGGACAGGTGCGCCGGCTCGATGCCCACCTCGGGCAGCATCTCCGCGACCGCGTGTTCGCGTTCGCTCAGCAGCTCCAGGACGCGGATGCGGGCCGGGTGGCCGAGGGTTTTGAAGAACTCGGCCTTCAGCTGGTACAGCGGCGCACTCACCGTGCCCTCCTCTCCCCGGCAGGGCACGGCCCGGCCGGCCGGGGCACTCGGCATCGCATCCATCCACTCGTGAAGAACATGCGATCCATCCTCGCGTGTGGCACGGGCAGAGCCGAACTCAGCACCCGACCGCAGGCCCGGCGGCAGAACCGGTTCAGACCTTCTTGACCACGCTGGACTTCAGCTGCATGGCGCCGAATCCTTCGATCTTGCAGTCGATGTCGTGACCGTCCGTGCCGTCGACGAGCCGGATGTTGCGCACCTTGGTGCCGGCCTTGATCCCGGTCGGACTGCCCTTGACCTTGAGGGTCTTCACCACGGTGACGGTGTCGCCGTCGGCGAGCACGTTGCCGACCGAGTCCTTGACGACCCTGTCCCCGCCGGCGTCGGCGGACGCGGCGGACGGCGACCACTCGTGGCCGCACTCGGGGCAGACGAGGAGGGCGCCCATCTCATACGTGTACGTGCCGGAGCACTCGGGGCAGGCGGGAAGATTGTCACTCATGGGACCAGTGTCTTTCTTTCGGTGAGCCGATACGAAACGTGATGCTGATGTCAGGCGGACCAGCCGTCGGTGCGCCACTCCTGCCGGCTCGTCTGCGGTGCCGACGGTTCGCGGCCGTGGGCGGCGAGGGCGGTGGTCAGGTCGCAGTGCACCGGGATCTGCGGACAGTCGGCGGCGGGGACCAGTGAGCCGTCGGCGGGGATGGCGGCCAGCTCCAGGCTCCGCCCGGAACCGACGAGGCGGCGCGCCGCCTCGGTGATGGCCAGCTGGCCCTCGGCGGACCAGCCGCGCAACTCGGTCAGGTCCAGGACGACCGGCCCGGTGCCGCGGGCGACGACCCAGCCGATCGCGCCGGTGAAGCGGTGTACCGCGTCCGGGCCGAGATACCCGGCGACGGAGAGGACGCCGAGATCCTGCTCGATGGTGTAGCGCCAGTCGATGGTCATGGGGATGGAACTTCCTCGTACTGCTGTGGTCGTACTGCTGCGGGTCAGGGCCGGGGTCATAGGGGCAGCGTGATCCAGACGGTCTTGCCCTCGCCGTCGGCGTCGCGTCGTACGACCGCGGTCCCGCCCCGGCCGAGGACGAGCTCCATCACGGTGGCGAGGCCGCCGGTACCGGGGGCGGACGTGTACAGCGGGGGCTGACGGGGGTGACGGTCGTGGACGCCGAAGGCCAGGCAGTCCCGGCCGGCGGCGTAGACGACGGTGAGCTGCGGGGAGAGGACGGCGGCGTGCCGGACGCTGTTGGTGACCAGTTCGCTCAGGATCAGCAGGGCCGGACCCACGGTCGGGTGCCGCAGTCCGATGCCCCACTCCGTCAAGGTCTGTTCAGCGGTCTCGCGGGCCACACGGACGGCTGACGGTTCGGTGGGCAGGGTGAGCACGTGCCGGTGCGGCAGCGCTTCCAGCTGCGTGCTCATCGGGCCGGTTCCTCGCTGGTGCCGGCGCCCTTCGGGCTCGTCCTCTGCGCCGGGACGACGGGCAGGACACCGGCCGTCTCCAGGTGGTCCCGGGCGGCCTGGATCGCCTCGGGCGTGGTGGCGTACTCGCGGCCCTCGTGCCGCAGCAGATCGAGGGCGCCGACGGAGTCGAGGACCTGGCGCCGGCCCGGACGTAGGCCGGAGGCCAGGACGAGGATGCCGCGCCGGTTGAGCTTCTCCACGGCGTCCTTGAGGACGAGGGCGCCGGTGGCGTCCACCGTGGACACCCGCGACATCCGCAGGATCACGACCCGTACGTCGGCGACCTCGGTCAGCTCCAGCAGGAAGCGGTGCGCGGTGGCGAAGAACAGCGGTCCGTCGATGCGGTAGGCGACGATGTGCTCGCCGAGCAGCGCGTGCTCCTCTGCGGTGTGATCCCCCCGGTCGAGCGGTACCTGGTCGAAGCGGGCCTGCTTGGCCACCGCGCGCAGGGCCAGGGCTCCGGCGACGACCAGGCCGATGATCACCGCGTACACCAGGTCCAGCGCCAGCGTCGCCGCCGCGGTGAGGGCGAGTATCACCGCGTCCGACCGCGTCGCCTTCGCCATCGCCTTCAGCGAGCCGACCTCGACCATGCGGATCGCGGTGGCCAGCAGGACACCCGCCAGCGCCGCCAGCGGGATCTTCGACACCAGGGGCGCCGCGGCGAAGACGATCACCGCGAGGACGGCGGCGTGGGTGAGGGCGGCCAGCCGGGAACCCGCACCCGTGCGGACGTTCACGGCGGTCCGGGCGATGGCTCCGGTGGCCGGGACACCGCCGAACAGCGGGGCGGCGATGTTGGCCAGACCCTGGCCGAGCAGCTCCCGGTCCGGGTCGTGCCGCTGTCCCACCGTCATCGCGTCGGCGGCGGCCGCGGACATCAGCGACTCCAGCGCGGCCAGCGCGGCCACCGCCACGGCCGGGGCGAGCAGTGAGCCGAGCGCGTCGGGATGGAAGAAGGAGAGGGAGGGCGCGGGCAGCCCCGCGGGCAGGTCGCCGATCGGCTTCGCGTCCAGGTGGGCGACCTGAGCCACGACCGTGGCGGCGATCACCGCGACGATGGAGAACGGCACGGTCGGCCGCCACCGGGCACCCGCCAGCATGAGCACGACCACGGCGACCGCGAGAGCGACGGCGGTCCAGTTCGGCGCCTTGACGAACTCCTCGACCGCGCGCCAGGTGATGACGAGCACCTTGTCGCCCTCGGGCTTGGGCACGCCGAGCGCGTTCGGCACCTGCTGGAGCCCGATCACGCAGGCGATACCGAGCGTGAAGCCCTCGATCACGGGCGCCGGCACGTACCGCATATAGCGCCCGGCCCTGAGCAGGGCGAGGGCGACGAGCATGACGCCGGCCATCAGCCCCACCATGAGTACGGCGGTCGGACCGTACTGGGCGACGATCGGTACGAGGACCACCGTCATCGCACCGGTCGGCCCCGACACCTGAAGATTCGACCCACCGAACACGGCGGCCAGCGCACCGGCGACCACCGCGGTCGCCAGACCCGCCTCGGCACCGAGTCCGGAGGACACCCCGAAACCGAGGGCGAGTGGCAGCGCCACGATCGCCACGGTGAGCCCGGCGATCAGGTCCCGGCGCGGATCGCGCCGTATCTGAGCCAGATCGGAGCGAGAGGGCAGCAGCGAGGTGATCCGGGTCAGGACCGCACGGGCGGCAGAGGTGCTCATCGGGTGGTGACCTCGGCTTCCCGCAGCTCGGCCAGCAGTTCGTTCCGCCCGGCGAGCATCTCGGTCAGGATCCGGCGCGCGGCCTTCATCAGGTCGGCGACGTCACCGCCCGCCAGCTCGTAGACGACGGTCGAGCCCTCGCGGGTGGACGTGACGATTCCCGAGCGGCGCAGCACCGCCAGCTGCTGGGACAGACCGGACGGCTCCACCTCGATGGCGGCCAGCAGATCCCGCACCGGCGTCGGCCCGTCCTGCAACAGCTCCAGCACCCGGATCCGCACCGGGTGCCCCAGCATCCGGAAGAACTCCGCCTTCGCCTGATACAGCGGAACCGACACGACCCCTCAGCTTCCCTCACAGAGCCCCGCTCAGGGGCGTACGTACAGACGCTGTGCTCGCGGCTTCCTGCGAGTGCAGCAGACATAGCATCTAAGCAATTGCAGAATTTCGCAATTCGGCTACTGCGAAAGCCGCCGCTGGTGCGCTCGATGGCCTCGGGGTCGTGGAAGCGGCCGTGCCAGGAGTGGTACCAGACATCGCCGGTGGCCGCGTTGACCGAGAGCATGCCGACGATGTTGGTCACGCAGCCACTGGGCGGCGATCCGTACGGCTTGTCCGGGCCCGATCTTCGCGGCACCGGGCCGCGACCCGGGCAGCGGGGCCGTCCGGGCGGAGTTCGGCCCGGCCATGTTGCTGAACCGCATGACCTCCCCGACGTGCAGGCCCCGGCGTTCCGCGAAGCGCCCGGCGGCGTGGTCGGCGTCGGCCAGATCGCGGACCCGTGCCTGCTGGGGCACCTTGGCGCCGGTCATCATCCCGGCCCACGGCCGCCACGACGGGGAGCCGTTGCCCGCGGCCCGGACGATCGAGGCGATCAGCACGGCCAGCGGCAGCGCGCGCCCCCGGGGCCGGTTCACCGTGGCCCGGACCGGTGGGCGGCGAGGCGTTCGCGCGTCTCGGTGTAGGTGTCCGTGTCGATCTCTCCCGAGGCGTAGCGCCGGTCGAGGATCTCCTCCGGGGTCTCCCGGTGCTCGATGCCTCCCCAGCCGCGGCCGGGGCCGGAGGCGCCTGCGGACGAGCTGTGCGTCAGGCGGATCACGGCCCATATGACGAGGCCGATCAGCCCGATCCACAGCAGGGGCACGAAGGCCATCCAGGCCCAGCCACCACCATCCCAGTACATCACCGTGCCTGGACCACCCGGCACCTCTTGCCGCCCCCCGGCCGACCCGACTGACCGCTCCCCGTCATGCGTCGGCGATGCGTACCACGGCGAGTGTGATGTTGTCGGGGCCGCCGGCCGCTATTGCGGCCTTCCAGAGCTCGAAGGCGGCTCGTCCGTCGGCGTGCTCACGCAGTATGTCGTCGAGGACCTCGGTCGGCAGCGGGTCGGTCAGTCCATCGGTGCAGATCAGGTACCGGTCGCCGGGGGAGACGGACGCGGTGGTCACATGGGGGACGACCGGGCGGTACTCCGGAGTGCCGCCGAGGGCCTGAGTCACGACGGAGGTCGTGCGCCGCCCCGGCTCCGGCGCAGGGCTGTCGTCCGTGCTGATCTGCAGCACCCCGCACCTGGGCGCGGCGAGGACCCGGCTGTCCCCGACGTTGAACACCAGCAGCGACCGTGGCGACACGACGGCTCCCGCGACGGTCGTGCCCATCGTGGTCAGCGCACCGCCGCTTGCCTCGGCGGCCGCGTACACCTCGCGGTTGCACGCGTGAAGTGCTTGGCGGACGGCGTCCTCGTCGGTCAGACCAGGCCCGGTCCTGGCGAGCCGGCGGACGACCAGGGCGCTGGCCACCTCGCCGCCGGGCTGGCCGCCGAGCCCGTCGGCGACCGCGACCACCAGCGGCGTACCGAGCGGGAACACCAGCGTCTGCGGATTCTCGGTCACGGTGGAGCACAGCGTCCACGGCCCGGCGACCAGACTGTCCTCGTTGCCGTCGCGGACCAGTCCCGGATGACTCAGCGCGGTGACGGCGACATACGTCATGGAAGGCGACCGCCTTCCCCAGTGGCCCGATGGTGTACCGAGACCATTCTCAAGTGCCCCTCTCGGCCGCGCATCCCGGCCGCGGGGCTGCCTTCCGGGCAGGGCCACGGCACGGTGCCCCTCCTCGTCGGTGGCGCGGGCCGCGGAGGTTGCCGCCATGGAGTCCAGGCCGTCGGCGTCGACGGCCGTACGCAGGCCCTGGGGTGTGTCACCGTCGCGCGCCGAGTTCCCGCTCGACGTCGCAGCGGCCTGGGCGAGGCGTCCGCCGAACACCTGGCGGAACTGGGCGCCCGCATCGAGAACAACGGCGGCCAGGCCCCGGCCGTGGCCGTCGACGTCACCGACGCCACGGCGGTCCGGGCGACGGCCGACCGGGTGGCCGCCGAGCTGGGCGGTGCCGACCTGCTCTTCAACAACGCGGGCGTCATGCTCTTCCACCCGGCCGAGACGCCGGCGGACGGGGGATGGCGCACCGAGGTCGACCTCAATGTCACCGGTCTGACGAACGTCGTCGCCGCGTTCACGCCTCAGCTGGTGAACGCCGGGGCCGAGCGAGGGGTGGCCGACCTGATCAACACCTCGTCGGTCGCGGCGCACTCCGTGCTGCCCGCCTTCGCCGTCTACGCCGCGACCAAGGCGTACGTCAGCCACCTCTCCCGCACTCTGCGGGCCGAGCCGGGCGCCAAGCAGGTACGGTCGGACGCCGTGTCTCGAGCCCCTGGACATCGCGCGGACCGTCGGGTTCCTCGCGAGCCTCCCGCCGCGCGTGAACCTTCCGCACGTCACCGTCATGCCGACCGGCCGGCCCGGCTGACCGGCTACCGCGTACCGGCGGCCCGCCGGGATCAGTACATCTCCACGCAGTCGTAACTCATGCCCGGACTCAGATAACCGCTGCCGCCCGAACCGCTGATGACGTTGATGGTCATCGTGTTGGTGCCGACGACGAGGGCACTGGCCGGGACGGAGTAGGTGAACACGGTGTTGTTGCCGCGGTAGGTGCCGATCGTCAGACTGCGGGAACTCGGCTGGCCGGAGGCGCCGGGCACGGAGGAGGTCCAGTCGTTCACCGTGATCTGGGGGCGGCCGCCGGCGTACGCGGCGGTGATGCCGATGCGGACCGTGCGGGCGGCGATCTGGGCGGAGGTGAGCGAGAAGACCACCCTGGCCGGGTTGTTGACGTCCTTCCACTGGTAGGCGGGGAAGTCGGAGACGGAACTGCTGCCCACGGTGTAGGTGGTCGGTCCCCAGCTGCTCATCCGCGCGTCGGAGGGGTGCATGGAGGTCAGCCGGGAGCCGTTCCTGAACGACGTGGGTGTGCCGTTCCACTCGCCGATGCGGAAGAGCGCGGCGGGCGTCGACCAGGCCGAGGTGATGTTCTGGCCGGTGGTGGCGGCGCCCGCGGTCACCGTCACCGTGCGGGCGGCTACGGCCAGTTCGTCCTGGTACAGCGTCTGCGTGTACGTACCGGGCTTCATCATCGGGCTGCTGAAGTTGCCCGTCGACGCGTCCGGCGTGCACCAGTACTGCGCCGTGCCGTTGGCGAAGCCGACCAGGGCGGCGGAGCCGCTCGCGACGCCGGACGCCTTTCCGCTCACGTAACCGCGCCCGGAGTTCGCCACCGCGCCGCGCAGTCCGAGCCCGTACATGAAGCTCATGTCGGGGGCGCTGGGCGTGCCCGTGCCGCCGACCATGAGGGCGTACGGCCCGTACAGGACGCCGAGTCGCTGACTCTCGGTCTGGTTGTGGGCGGAGAACAGGTAGTTGTACAGCTCGATCGAGGAGTTCGTGCCCTGCTGCTCGATGTCGCGGAAGAAGGGCCCGCCGGCGCTGCTCTCCCGGTTGCCGTACACCATGTGGACGCCGATGCCGCCGCCCGTGACGCCGCGCGGGGTCAGTTCCAGGGCGCGGCGGTTGGAGTAGTACTTCGAGCGGGTCTGGCTGCCGACCTGGTAGATGTCCGAGGACTCGATGGCCGTGCCGCCGCTGATGTCGGACGAGGTGTTGATGCTACTGAGGACGGAGCGGTCGAGGTACTGGATCCAGCGGAGTTCGCCGCCGCCCGCGGAGTCCACGTAGGCTGCCATGTAGATGGTGTTCTGGCCGCTCGCGACGACGAAGTAGTGGATCAGGGTGCCGCTGCCGTACCAGTTGGTGACCGACTCGGTGACGATGACGTAGTTGCCGGTCCGGTTCGCGGTGACTGTCGCCGTACTGCCCAGTCCCGACTCGACGTGGGATCCCTTGGTCCCGGAGGGCTGGAGTTCGGTGCCGTGGTAGTTGAGGGTGGTCATGTCGCCGTTGCTCTGGCTGATCTTGAAGGTCAGTCCGGCGCCGGTGTTCACGGCGTAGTAGCCGCCGCCGCTGGTGTAGCCGAAGCCCGCGGCCCGGGCGGGAGAGGCGGCCGTGAGGACGGCCGCGCCCGCGCCGCCGAGGGGGACGAGGGCGGCGGAGGCCGCGAGTACGGATCGTCCGCTGATGGCCAATTCCGGTTCCTTTCACGGGGGTTGGGATCCGGGAGGAGCGCGGAGCATGCGAGAAAGCGCTTACCGTCAGCGGGGGAACGTAGCAACGCCCGTCACACGCGTCAATCGGCGGCAACCGATCCGCGGTCGCCAGCGACTTCACGGCATCAACGAGTCGCAACGAGTCGGAGGCAGACATGACTTCACGCAGACGCCGGACCCCACGCCGTACCGTCATCGCCGCGGCCACCGCCCTGGGCGCGGCCGCGGTCGCCGTGCTCGCTCCCGGTTCCTGGGCGGATCCGGCCGGTCCGGTCCCGGCCGCCCGGGCGGCGCTGGCGTTCGACGGCGCGGTGGGCTACGGCGCGTCGGCCACCGGGGGCACGGGCGGGACCACGTACCACGTGACCACCCTCAACGACTCCGGCAGCGGTTCGTTCCGGGACGCGGTGAGCAGATCGCATCGCATCGTGGTGTTCGACGTGGGCGGCTACATCACGCTGAACTCCGCGGTGTCCGTGGCCGACGACCTCACCATCGAGGGCGACACCGCGCCCGGCCAGGGCATCGGCCTGCGCGGCAGAGAGGTGTCCTTCTCCAACTCCTCGAACGACATCGTGCGGTACGTCAGATTCCGGGAGGGCACGCTCGACCCGGCGAACGGCAAGGCGAGCCTCGCGCTCGCCGACGCGAGTGACATGGTCTTCGACCATGTGTCGGTGGAGTTCGCCAAGTGGGACGACGTCGACGCCGTCGGCGCCAAGAACATCACCGTGCAGAACTCGATCATCGCCGACCCGATCGGGCAGCGGTTCGCCGCGCACACCGAGGGCGGACCGTTCACCTGGTACCACGACGTCTTCGCCGACGCGCACAACCGCAACCCGCTGGCCAAGGCCGACACGCAGTTCATCGGCAACGTCGTCTACGACTACCAGGGCGGGTACACGGCCGGGAACTCCGGCGGGACCTTCCAGCACGACGTGGCCGACAACGCCTTCATCGCGGGACCCGTCACCGGCACGCCATCCAACGCCTCCTACCAGATGGCCCATCAGACGGTCTGGAACAGCGGCAACATCCTGGACCGCGACACCGACGGCACGCTCGGCGGTACGGCGCTCGGTGTCGGCGCGGGCGCCACCGCGCTCGCCTCCCCCTGGTCGCCGACCACCCCGTCCCTGACGGCCGCCGCGGGCAGTGCGCAGCGCGCGTACGCCCAGGACATCGCTCAGGCCGGCGACCTGCCCCGGGACGACGTCGACTCCCTGGTGATCGCCGACGTCAGCTCGCTCGGCACCAGCGGACGGCTGTGGTCCTCCCAGAGCCAGACCGGCTTGGACAACGACGGCTACGGAACGATCACCGGGTAGGCCGTCTCCCCGTACCAAGGGCAGGTACGGCGAGGGCGAGGCGCACGATCGAGATGCGGACGGGAATCGGTCCGCCGAGACTGGTGACAGGCAGCGTGTCCGCGTGCCCGCGGGCACCTGCCCGCCGCGCGGACGGAACGTCGCGCACGCCCCCGCCAGCCGCCCGGACGCCGCGCCCCGCACGTCCGTGACCACTGACTGACCACTGTCTTTCCGGAGGGGTGTGTCCGGCCATGGGCGACATCGACGACACGGCTCTGCTCAGCTTGCGCGACGCTCTGCGAGGACGCGTCCTCGCTCCCCGGGATCCGGGCTACGACGAGGCCCGCAGCATCTACAACGCCATGATCGACCGGCGCCCCGCGGCCATGGCGCAGTGCGTCGACGTCGCGGACGTGCGCAACGTGATCACCTTCGCGCGGGAGACGGGGACGGACCTGGCGGTGCGCGGCGGCGGCCACAGCGGGCCCGGGCTCTGCCTGCTGGACGACGGGCTGATGCTCGACCTGTCGCCCATGCGCTGGGTCCACGTGGATCCGGAGGCCAGGATCGCGCGCGTGGGCGGCGGCAGCCAACTCGGCGATCTGGACCACGCGACGCACGCGTTCGGCCTCGCCGTGCCGGCCGGGATCATGTCGACCACCGGGGTGGGAGGCCTGACCCTGGGCGGCGGGCACGGATATCTGACCCGCAGGTACGGTCTCACCATCGACAGCCTGCTGTCCGCCGACGTCGTCCTCGCCGACGGCTCCTTCGCCACCGCCTCCGAGCACGACCACCCGGACCTGTTCTGGGCGCTGCGGGGCGGCGGCGGCAACTTCGGAGTCGTCACGTCGTTCACCTTCCGGCTGCACCCCGTGCACACGGTCGGCGTCGCGGTGACCGTGTGGCCCGTCGACCGGGTCCGCGAGGTGCTGCAGTGGTACCGCGCGTTCCTGCCCGCCGCGCCCGCGGACCTGTACGGCTTCTTCGCGATGCTCGTCGTGCCGCCCGGCCCGCCCTTCCCGGAGCCCATCGACGGGCAGAAGATGTGCGCCGTGGTGTGGTGCTGCACCGGCGACCTGGAGCAGAGCCGCCTGGATGACATGCTGTCCGTGGTCAACGACCCGGCACCGACCGCCTTCCACTTCGCCACTCCCATGCCCTACCCCGCCCTGCAGACCCTGTTCGACACCCTGCTCCGCAGGGGCTTGCAGTGGTACTGGCGCGGTGACTTCTTCGACACCATCTCCGACGACGCCGTCGCGGTGCACGAGAAGTACGGCCAGAACCTCCCCACCGGCCTGTCGACGATGCACCTGTACCCGGTCGACGGCGCCCCCCACGGCATCGGTGCCGACGACACGGCCTGGGCCTACCGGGATGCCGTGTGGTCCGGCGTGGTCGCGGGGATCGACCCCGAACCCGGCAACGCCGACCTGATCCGGCGGTGGTGCGTCGACTACTGGACCGACCTGCACCCCCACTCCATGGGCGGCTCCTACATCAACTTCCTGGGAGAACAGGAGAGCCCGGAGCGTGTCCGGACCACCTACCGCGGCAACTACGACCGGCTGGCAGCCGTCAAGCACGCCTACGACCCGGACAACTTCTTCCACGCCAACCAGAACATCCCGCCGTCGGCCGCCGGTCAGCGGGTGGTGTAGCCCCCGTTGAGGAAGAGCGTCTGGCCGTTGGCCCACCAGCCGTCGCTCAGCAGGTGCCGCACCCACGGCACGATGTCCTCGATCTTGGTGAGGTCACCGTTCATCGCGGAGGACTTGTGGTACGCGACGGACTCCTCGTCCTCGGCCGGGTAGAAGAACGAGGTGTCCATCGGTCCCGGAGCGATGTTGTTGACCGAGATGTTCCGGCCGAACAGTTCCTTGGACAGGGCCCGGGTGAAGTGCTCGACCGGAGCCTTGCTGCCCGCGTAGGCGGAGTACAGGCCGGTGTACGCGGCGAGCAGCGAGGTGACGATCGTGATGATCTTCCCGCCGTCCTCGATACGGCGTGCGGCCTCACGCATGACGAAGAACGCGGCCTTGGAGTTGACCGCGAACATCCGGTCGTACTCCTCCTCCGTGATCTCGGTGAGTGGCTTCTTCAGCACCATGCCGGCGGTGTTGATGCTGTGGTCGAGCTTGCCGAACCGGTTCACGACCTCGTCGAAGACCCGCTCCACCCCGGCCGGCCTGGTCAGGTCGGCCTGGATCGCGAACGCCTCGCCCGGTCCCTTGCTGATCTGGGCCACGATGTCCTCGGCCCTGGCCCGGGAGGAGTCGCTGTTGTAGTGCACCGCGACCAGCGCGCCTTCCGCGCCGAGGGTGGTGCTGATCAGCCCGCCGAGATTGCGGGACGCGCCGTAGATCTTGAACGATCCCATCACCACTGGAACAGACCGCTCACGACGTCAGGTAGGCCCGTCAGCGCGGTCTCTGGTCGGTGAAACCCTCCTCCGTCGCGATCTCCGCGATCGGAATGCCGGTGTGCGAGGCCGGTTGATCCACGGCCGTGACCTCCGTGGCGGGAATGTCACGCCGGCGCAGGCCACCGACCAGTCCGAGGACCAGGACGGCGATGCCCAGCCATACCGACGGCCTGGGCGCGCCGCTGCCCGAGACGGCGCCGACGACCGCCGCGGCGAGCGGTGCGAGCCCGGTGAGCAACCCGGCTCGCCCGGCCCCGACGGCGCGGACCGTCGAGTACCACAGCACGAAGGCGACCGCCGTCACCATCAACGCCAGATAACCGACGGCCGCCCACTGGGCACCCGTCAACTTCCGCACGGCCGAAGGCCCTTCCGATGCCCCGCCGAGGACGGCCAGCAGCACGGCGGCCAGCCACATCGCGTGCACGGACACTCCCCACGGCGAATGCCGGCGCAGCACCGGCACGGCGAGCAGCGTGAACGCTGCCTCGCAGGCGAGGGCCAGCGCCGCCCAGGCCACCCCGACGGCATCGGTGCGGCCCGTTCCCTCCACCAGCACCGCACCGGCCATGACGACAGGCGCCGCCAACAGGACCTGCCGACTCGGCCTGCGTCGCTCCAGCGCGGGTCCCACCACCCCGAGAACCACCGGTACGCACGCGACCGCGACGGCGACCACCGCGGGCTCCGCGTGCGCGACGCCCCGGACCACGGCCACGTTGAACAGCACCAGACCGCTGACCGCGATCCCGGCCAGCCACACCCACTCCCGGCCACGTGGCCACACCAGGCGAGCACCGGTGAGCCGGGCCATGACCAGCAGGATCGCGGTCGCGGCCGCGTACCGGACCGCCTGAGTAGTGAACAGCGGTGCGTCGACGAGCGTGCGCGAGACGGTGACGCTGCTGCCGACCAGCGTCATGCCGACCATGCCGGGGAAGAGCCGGGCGAACGAAGCGGAAGGTGTGTCCATGCGGCCTACGCTGCCCCCACAATGGACGTCATGGACAGGTCCACAATGCCCTCGGCACAGAGGTCCAAAAGTCCGCGCCCGGCGACGGAGGCGGACGGGCCGGCGGACAGCACGCCGGCCTCCGGCACGGCCGCCGGCTCGGACTTCCTCCAGCTGGACATCGGGCAGGCGCCGCCCGGCGGACGTACCGCCTGGCTCGCCGACAGGCTGCGGTCGGCCATCGCGGACGGCCGGCTGCCTGTCGGAGCGCGGCTGCCCGCCAGCCGCGTACTCGCCGAGGAGCTACGCGTCACCCGTGGCGTGGTCACCGAGGCCTACCGGCGGCTCGCCGAGTCCGGCCAGATCGCCGGTCGCGGCCGGCTCGGCACGGTGGTCGTGGCGGCTCCCGCCGCACCCAGCGAACGCGCCCGCGACACGGCGGGCCCCGCGTTGTTCGGCTCGGACGACCGCGAGGGCGTGGTCGACGCACTGCGCGCCCTGCCCTGCCACATCGATCTCTCCCCGGGCGTCCCCGACCTCGCCGCCTTCCCCCGTACCAGCTGGCTGCGCGCCGAACGTGCCGTCCTCGCGTCCGTCACCCCGGCCGACTTCGGCTACGGCGACCCCCGGGGTGCCCCCGCCCTCCGCCGGGCCGTGGTCGGCTGGCTGGCCCGCAACCGCGGTATCCGCGCCGACCCGGACGAGGTGGTGGTGGTCGCGGGCGTGGCGCAGGCCCTCGGCCTGCTCGGGCAACTCCTGCGGGCGGACGGGATCCTCCGCATCGCCGTCGAGGACCCCGGCTCGCTCGGAGCGCGCCAGCAGTTGGAATACAGCGGCCACGAGATCGTCCCCGTCCCCGTGGACGCGGGCGGCCTCGACGTCGCGGCGCTGCGTGCCACCGGCGCCCGGGCGGTGCTGCTGACCCCGGCCCACCAGTTCCCCACCGGGGTCGTCCTCGACGGGGAACGCCGCCGCGAACTGCTGAGCTGGGCGGCCGACGGCGGGGTCGTCATCGAGGACGACTACGACGCCGAGCACCGTTACGACCGGCCGCCGGTACCGGCACTGCGCTCGCTGCTGCCCGACGGCGTCTGCTACGCGGGCAGCGTCTCCAAACTCCTCGCGCCCGCGCTTCGGGTGGGCTGGCTCCTCGTCCCGCCGGGCCGGCGGGACGCCCTCGTGACGGCCAAACGGTACGCCGACCTCGGCAACGGCATCCTCACCCAGCTCGTTCTCGCTCGCCTGATGGACTCGGGCGAGCTGGAACGTCACCTGCGCCATGTCCGGCTGCGCCACCGCAGGCGCCGGGACGTGATGCTGCGAGCCATCGAGAAGCACCTGCCCGGCGCCCGCGTCCACGGGGCGGCCGCCGGCCTGCACCTGATGGTCACCTTCGACGCCCCGTGGGGAGGCGCCCACGGCGACGGCTTGCGCGACACCGACCTCGCCGCGGCCGCTCTGGCACGGGGCGTCAAGGTGCACCCACTCTCCTGGCACCGGATCAACCCCGGGCCACCGGGCCTGGTCCTCGGCTACGCGGCAGGCCCCGCCCACGAGATCGACGAAGGCGTCGCCGCCATCGGCACCGCCCTGCGCGGCCTTCACCGGTGATGCTCAGCGCTCTCCGGCACAGCAGCCGTGCCGGGCCGCGGAACCCGCCACGGTGTTCAGGCGGCAGAAGCAGGACGCCTCGATCGGTACGTCCGCCATCGCCGCGGCGATCTTCAGCTGCTGGGCCACGATCTGCGCCTCTCCCTCCTTGCCGAGCCGTACGAGGCACTCGTGGAGGCCGTGCAGCGCCCAGACGTTGCCCGGATGCTGCAGCGGGCGGGGCAACGTGCCGTCGAGCCCGAGGTCGGCGCGGTACACGGCCTCGGCCTCCGCGACCAGGCCCTGTTCGAGGAGCAACGCGCCGTATGCGTGCCGGGTGGGCTGCATCCACCCCCACGGCTCGTCGTACGGAAGGCCGTCATCCAGCTCGATCGACCGGCGCAGTGCCGCGAACGCCGACTCGTGCTTCCCCCTGCGGTAGTCCAGCTCGCCGTCCAGCATGTGCCTGGCGATCGCCAGGATGTCCGTACAGGTGTTGTTGAACAGCATCCGGGTCTCCGGGACCCGGGCGGCGGCCTCGCGGAAGAGCGCCCGTTCCGCGTCGGCCTCGTCGATCCGGCCCAAGGCCGAGAGAGCGACCCCGCGCGCGTACCGCAGCATGGCCGTGGTCACGCAGTACAACTGCGCGTCGTCCGGCATCGCAAGACTCAGGATGTCGTCCCAGCGGCCGAAGCGGATGAGCACGTGCACCCGCATCGCGAGGAAGCCCTCCAGCCAGTCCGCCATGGGAGGGCTGTCCACGCGCAACAGTTCCTCGGGTACGGCCGTTTCGAGCCGGTCCGCTGCTTCGACGGCGTCCTGGAAGCGGCCGAGGAACATCGCGCCGTAGATCTTGAAGTGGTGGTTGTGACACCGGTACAGGGTGTAGAAGTTCATCGCCCCGGCCCTGGCGTGGAACTTCTCGTCGGCCGCGATCGCCTCGGTGTTGTCGGAGATCACCCGGCGGTAGTCGCCGCAGAGCACCTCCAGGTGTGACGGCATGTGCTGAAGATGGCCCGCGTCCGGTACCAGGCCGCGCAGCCGGTCGCCCGCGGGCAGGGCCGCCTCGGGCGTCGGGGACATCTCCATCAGGTGGATGTACATGTGGAGCAGACCCGGGTGCCGCCGGCCCGCCTCCGTGGCGATCAACCGCTCGAGTACCACCTGCGCTTCCGCGGTGCGCGAACCCGGGGCCGGCCTGCCCGTGCGGATGTCCCACAGCCGCCAGGGCGTGAGGTTCATCAGGGCGTCGGCGTACAGGGTGGCCACATCGAGGTCGTCGGCCGCCATTTCGTGCACGCCCCGCATGCTGTCGGCGTAGGCGACGTTCCACACGGAACCGTCGTCGGCACCCGGGGCCTGGGCCCGTGGATAGCGGGCACGCAACGCGCCGATGAGGGCCTGTTCGACCGGGGTCGCGCCGACGGCCTTCGCCTCTGCGCGCCGCACGGCGGCATGCGCACGCCCCACCGTCCGCCCCAGGTCCTGCTCGTCGAAGAACTCCCAGGGCTTGTTGTAGTTGGGACCGAGCGCGTAGGCCAGGCCCCACTCGGCCATGGCACACCCGGGATCCGCCGCGGCGGCGGCCTCGAAACAGCGGACGGCCTCTTCGTGGTTGAAGGCGTACGTCCAGTTCAGCCCGCGATCGAACCACGTCTGCGCCTCGGAGGACGACGTCGTCACGCGCCGGCCGTGGCTGCCGAGGTCGTAGTAGCGCATACGAACTCCTCAAGGCTGACGGCCAACCGCCCCCGTGACGGGGTGGGCACCACGGTGTCGCACGCGGTCTGCCGCGTAGTGAATTCACACCTGGCTATAGATCTTTTTCTTGCCTGGTCAGGTTATCTTCTCAGCGAATCATGGTCGTAGGTCAGCTGGGAGCCGGCACGGTGAAATGGCACATGGGTCGGGGCGGGTGGTACCGGCCGGTGACGGCGACGGTCGCGCTGGCCCTGGCTGTCGGCGGCTGCAGCACGGGCGGTGGCAGCGGACGCGGTCATGCGGGCCTCACCTCGCCGCCCGCCGCGCCGAGCGGCGCCGTCGGCAGCGCGCCCAGCACTCCCGACACCACGGCCTGGCGCAAGTGGGGCCTGACGCCGTTGCCGGCCGCCCCGAAGCCACCTGCCGACAAGCCGGTGAAACTCTCCGCCACCGGAACCGTTCCGGTCTTCACCCACATCGCGACCACGCAGAAGGTCGTCTTCATCACCGTGGACGACGGACAGGAGAAGGACCCCAAGTTCATCGGGATGATGCGGGACCTGAGGATCCCGATCACGATGTTCCTGATGAACGACGCCATCAAGTCCGACTACGGGTACTTCAAACAACTGCAGGCACTGGGCAACCCCATCGAGAACCACACCCTGCACCATCCCGTGATGAGCACCATCCCCCTGGCCCGCCAGAAGGAGGAGGTGTGCGGCGACCAGAAGATCCTCACCCGGGAGTACGGCACCGCACCGCTGCTCTTCCGCCCGCCCTACGGCGCGTACAACGACAACACCAAGATCGCGGTCGGGGAGTGCGGACCCCGCGCGATCGTGTGGTGGCGGGAGTCCATGCAGATCCGCAACATGCAGTACCAGGCGCCGGACAAGAAGCTGCGTCCCGGTGACATCATCCTCGCCCACTTCCGGGGCCCCAGTGAACTCAAGGGCGCCACGATGACGCAGATGTTCGCCAACCTGCTCAGGCGCATCCAGGCGCAGGGATTCGCCGTAGCGCGCCTGGAGGACTACATCCAGCCACCGACCAGCTGAATCCCGGGCGTGAGGCGGTCTTTCCCCCGGCGGACATGCACCGCCGGGGGAGCGCGGGGAGGTCGGATATCCGCCCGCGGGACTCGGGAGGCTCAGGCGCCGGCCGCGGTGACCACGGCGTCGGTGGCGAAGCCCAGGAGCAGGCCGAGGAGGACGCACCAGGTGGTGAGGGTCTTCAGGTTGGCCTTGCGGGCCACGGCGAGCAGTTCGATGACGACGTAGAGGATCGAGCCGGCGGCCAGGCCCAGGAAGGCGATGGAGAGGGTGTCGTCGACGAGGTGCTGGCCGACGAGGGTGCCGAGGAAGGTCGGGCCGCCGCCGATCAGGCCCAGCCAGAAGAGCGCGGCCCACGAGGGGCGTTCGCCCTCGGCGGCGAGCGGGGCGACGATACCGAAGCCCTCGGTGGCGTTGTGCAGGCCGAAGCCGATGATGAGCAGCACGGCGAGGGAGAGTTCCCCCTTGGCGGCTGAGTTGCCGATGGCCAGGCCCTCGGCGAAATTGTGCAGGCCGATCCCGGTCGCGATCATCAGGGCGAGCGAGGCCGCCTGGCTGCGGGTCTTCGGTGCCAGTTCCGTCGCCGCGGCCGCGCCCGGACCGGTGGGACGCGCGGCGGCGGCCCGGCGGCGGGCTGTCCAGGCGTCGTAGTACACCAGTCCGGCGAGGCCGACGGTGAGCCCGGCGGCGAGGACGAGTCCGCCGGAGGCGACCGTCGCCCAGTGGTGGTCGCTCAGCGCTTCGTCGACCGGTTCCCAGGCGTGCGTGAGAACGTCCCACACGAGGAAGACGAGGATGCCGATCGCCACGGCGTTCAGTCCGGCCCTCAGGCGCGGCGTCGGTGTGCGCAGCCGGCCGAGCGGGAGACCGAGGTAGATGGTGAAGCCCGCGATGGCGCCGAGCAGGGCGATGTTCGCGCTGGACATGGGGAGAACTCCGGGGGACGTGCTCTGAGGGTGGGCCTGGTGGGGGCAGGCGGCCCTGGGGACGACTCCACCATAGATTAGGTGAGCCTTGCCTAAGAGCTTCCTGTGTGGTGCTTGGGTGAATCTTGGCGGGCCCGTTGCCGGTCCGTGTCCTGCGGCGACGGGCTGTCATGTCGACGCGTTACGAGCCCCTTAACACGACTCACCTCATCGCATCCGGAGCGACACGCTGACCGTAAGGGGTGAGCAGGCGTCAGAAGATCATTCGAAAAGGCTAATCGTATGCCAATCTGCTTTTCATAGTGTGGAGTTGATATCCAGCCAGATGCCCGAAACATGGCGCATGGCGCCGTAGATGCCCCGAACGGCGCTGTAGCACCGATCTTCCGAAATGACCGTCATGTCGACTGTGTGTACGTTCATTGACGAGTCGGCCGACGGGTCGGCATCTCTCTGAGTCAGAGACAGGAGAAGCGATATGAAGATCGCTCGTTCCACCATGGTCACCGCCGCTGTCGGGGCAACCGCTGCCCTGGCCGCGACTGGCCTCACCTACGCCTCGGCTGCCTCTGCCTCGGCGCCCCAGGCGGCCCCGGCCGCTGTCGTCGCGGCACCCCAGGGTGGCGATTCCGGACAGGGCAACAACAACGAGAGCTGGGGCAAGGGCAACGAGGGTCGCGGAGAGGAGGGTCGCGGAGAGGAGCGCCGCAGAGAGGAGGGCCGCATCCACATCAACGAGCGGTCGTACTCCAGCCGCCCGGGCGACTGCATTACCGTCCTCAGCGACCTGGGCGCCAAGAGCGTGAACGTCCGCAACGACAGCAACAAGACTGTCGAGGTGTTCCGCGGAGCGGTCTGCGACAACGGCGCTCCCATCGCCACCGTCGGCCCCCACAGCTCCAGCTTCGGCGTCCACCCGTGCCCGACCGACGCCGTCAAGGTCGAGCACGGCGTGGTCGCCAGCTTCCGCGTGATCCGTCACCACGGGGACTAGTCCTCAACCGACCGCACGACATGGAGCCCCGGCCCGCCGGAATCGGGCCGGGGCAACCGTTGTCCGACAGCCACGTGCCGTGCACACCCCGCCAGAGTCGGATACCGGCCGCCGTGCGTTCGGCATCCGTGTGGCTGTCCATTCCTTGGACAGCAGCCAGGCGGCGACGTCCGGGTCCTCGACCGGGGTGATGTCGGGTAGCCGCTCAGACCAGCCGCTTGAGGACGTCTTCGACGGCGTCGACGAGTGGGTCGCCCTCGGTGCCAGGTCGTCGTACCAGTCCGAGTTCGACCTCGGGGAGCTGGGGCAGACCGCGGGCGGCGGTGCCCGGTTCGACGGTGGCCGGGAGGAGGGCGGCGGCGCCGAGGCCGGCGCGGACGGCCGCGCGGACGCCGGGCAGGCTGGTGCTCTCGAAGGTGGTGTGCCAGCGGCGTCCGCCTTCGCCACCGTCTCCGCCGGCCCCGAGGTCATGCGGGCGGGCTGGGCGGCGCTGTTCGGCTACCTCCAGGAACTGCTCGCCGCCAAGTCGCGAGAGCCCGGCGACGACCTGATGAGCAGGCTCGCCACGGAACGCGTCGCCACCGGCGAGGCCACCCGGGCGGAGGCGGCCGGGCTGCTCGTCCAACTGCTCATCGCCGGGCACGAGACGACCGCGAGCATGCTCTCGCTCGGCGCCGTCGCGCTCCTACGTCATCCCGACCAGCTGGCCGCGCTGCGCGCGGACGAGGCTCTGGTGCCGGGCGCGGTGGAGGAACTCCTGCGCTACCTCACCGTGGTCCACATCGGGCTGCGCCGCATCGCCACGGCGGACGTCGAGATAGGCGGGGTCACCATCCGCGCCGGCGAAGGCGTGGTGATCGCCCTGCAGGCTGCCAACCGGGACCCCGCGGTCTTCACCGCCCCGGACACGCTCGACCTCACCCGGGACGCCGGCCGGCACCTGGCCTTCGGTCACGGTCTGCACCAATGCCTCGGCCAGTCACTGGCCCGGGCCGAACTCCAGATCGCACTGCCGATGCTGTTCCACCGGCTGCCAGGACTGCGCCTCGAGGGTCCCGCGCCGGAGGACCTGGCGTTCGAGGGGCGCGCGGTCCACGGGATCAGGGAACTGCCCGTGGCCTGGTGAAGCCCACCGAGAACATCCGTGGGCACGAACTAGGCGATGATGGGCTCATGACGCAGCCTCGGCGAGCCTTCGACGACCTCGTTCACCTCTGCCCGCCGCCGGTCGGCCCACTGCCCGCTGTGGACTGGGCGGAGGCCGAGCGCGCCCTCGGCACGGCGCTGCCCGCGGACTACAAGCAACTGGTCGAGAGGTACGGCGACGGACTGTTCGACGAAACGGTCTGGCTGCTCGTGCCTGACTCCGCCCACGGCGACCGCGACCTGCACGCGCAGACCGCGGAACGGGCCGAGATCCTGGCCGGGTTGTGGGACATGGGCGAGGAGAGCCCCGCCCAACTGCTGGAGCCGGGCGCGCGGGTCCTGCCGTGGGCGTTCGAGGAGGGCACGGGGGCGTTCCTGTACTGGCTGGTGCGGCCCGGTCAGCACCCCGACGAGTGGACGGTGCTCTACAACGAGGGGCGCGGCCCTCTGTGGGAGCATCACGACGTGGGATGCGTCGCCTTCCTGCTCGCGGTGCTGACGAGGACGGCGCAGACGGAGTACTTCGGCTACCTCTACGAAGTGCTCCAGCCGCAGGAGCACCGCTTCGTGACGGCTGACGAGTTGCTGGGGGCGCCCAAGCAGTGACCGGGTCTCACCCCGTGATGTGCCGCGCGGTGGTGTCCTCCAGCGCCCGGCGGGTGGAAGGATCCGCCGGAAATCGCGCGACGAGGTGCAGGTCGGGGTTTTCGGCCGCGATCAGCTTGGTCTGCCGGAACGTCAGCGGTCCGAGCCGTGGGTGGTCGAAGCGTTTGAGTGCCGGGGTGAAGCCCGCCACGTCGTGGCGATCCCAGCGTGCGGGGAACCCCGGGTCGGTGCTGGAGACGTCGTCGACGATCTCGGCGAAGCGCGGATCGTCGGGGTGGCGGTCGGCGGAGGCGCGGAACTGCGCCAGCACCGCCCAGGACTCGGTCTGCCAGTTCTTCAGGATGGTGCGCATGGGCTGCCAGCCGAAGTACAGCCAGATCATGTTGCGGCGCTTCGCGGGCAGTTCGTCGAAGCCGGCGTAGAGGGCTGCCTCGGCTTCGTTGTGGGCGAGGATGTCCCAGTGCCGGTCCAGCAGGCAGGCCGGGTTCGGGGCCAGGGCGGTGACGGTGGCGCGGAGGTGGTCGCCCACGGCGGGACAGCCCTCGGCGACCGGGTGCGGACCGGAGTCGTTCTCGCCGGCGAGGTCGAAGACATGGCGCCGTTCGGCCCCGCTCAGCCGCAGGGTGGTGGCCAGCGCGTCGAGGACCTGGCCGGACGCCGCGATCGGGCGCCCCTGCTCCAGCCACGAGTACCAGGACACGCTCACGCCAGACAGCAGCGCGACCTCCTCGCGGCGCAGGCCGGGTGTTCTGCGCCGGGGTCCTCCGGTCAGGCCGACGTCGCTCGGGGTCAGGCGCTCGCGCCGCGAGCGCAGGAACTGGCCGAGCGTCGCGCGGCGCTGTGCTTCACGATCGTCCATGGTGGGCCCAAGGCTATTACTTCCGCTCCCAGGATGATCGCTGAGCGCTTGGAGGCCGGGAGGAGCCCGCGGCGGGCCGACGATGAGTACATGACACTCAGTCAATCGGCCGTGCCGGGTGCTTTCTCGGAGACCCGGGTGCCGCTCCCGCTCACCGTTGCCGCCTTCACCGCCAACTTCGACCGGTTCGCCCTCGGCCCGGTCCTGGTGACTGTCGCCGCTGCCCTGCGCGTTCCGCTGACCGCCACGGTGGCCCTGGCCGGCGGCTACGCCCTCGCCTACGGTCTGTCGCAGCCGGTCTGGGGCGTGCTGTCCGACCGGATCGGGCGGCTGCGCGTGGTCCGCACAGGGCTGACCCTCGCCGCGCTCGCAGGCATGGCCTCGGCCGTGGCGCCGAACCTGGCGGCGCTCGCCGTGCTGCGTATCCTCGCCGGGTTTGCCTTCGGCGCGGTGGTGCCGTCGTCGCTGAGCTTCGTCGGCGATGCGGTGGCCCCTGAACGCCGACAGGGCGTGCTCGCCGACCTCATGGCGGCGCTCGGGCTCGGCAGCGGCCTGGCCGCCCTGTTCGCCGGGGTGGTCGCGCACTGGCTGAGCTGGCGGCTGGTGTTCGCGGGTCCGGCGATCGTGGCCACGGCGGCCGCGGTCGGGCTGCGCGGCGCCGCCGAGCCGGATCGCGCCCCGGTCGGCAGCCTGGCGGGGCAGGTCGGGGCTGTGCTGCGGGCCCGGTTCGCGTACGTCGTCATCGCGCTCGGCGTGGTCGAGGGCGCCGTGCTGCTGGGCGGTCTGACCTTCGTGGCCCCGGCGCTGCAGCACCGTGGCCTGTCCGACGCCGCGGCCGGGGCGATCACTGCCCTGTACGGCGCGGGAACGCTGGCGTTCACCCGCGCCGTCAAGGCCCTGACGCGGCGGATCCCGCCGCACGGCCTGGCCGCGATCGGCGGCGGATTCGTGGTCGTCGGATACACAGCCGCGGCCGCGGCGCCCGGCGTGTGGACCTACGCGCTGGTGGCCACGCTGCTGGGCGCGGGGTGGGCGTTCCTGCACTCCACGCTCCAGGCGTGGGCGACATCGGTGGTGCCCGAGGCGCGCGGAACGGCGGTCTCGTGCTACGTCGCCGCGCTGTTCGTCGGCAGTGCCCTCGGCGCCGGGCTCGGCGGCAAAGCGGCCGACCACGCGCGGTTCGGGGCGATCTTCGGCCTGGCCGCCGCCGCGACCGTTCCGCTGACCCTTGCGGTGGTCGTCGGTCGGCGCCGCTTCACCGCCCGCGGTTAGCCCGTCGCGTGGCCGCAGACCGGTGGCCTGGAGTCGCCTTCGGTCTCCTCCGCGACGTGAGGGTGGCCGAGCGCGTCCGGCGAGTAGATCCTGGGGTTGGCCGGTGGGCCGTCGGTAGATACGGGAAGAGGTGCGGCCACCATGACAGCGCACGTCGATCACTCGGCCCTGTTCGCCGCCATTCCCAGCCCCTACCTGGTCCTGGGCCCTGATCTGGTGATCGTGGAGGTCAACCGTGCCTACCTGGAGGCCACCGGGCGGACCCGGCAGGACCTGGTGGGCCAGCACGTCTTCCAGGCGTTCCCGGACAACCCGTCCCGACGGGCAGGTGGCGTGGATCATCCACCGGGTGGAGGACGTCACCGCGTTCGTCAGGGACCGGCAGGCTGCCCGTCCCGTGGGCGCCGGAGCCGGTGAGCGCCTGGATGTGGCTCTTTCGCTGGAGGCGGAGCTGTACGCGTGGGCGCGGGAACTGCAACGCCTGAACGAGGAACTGCGCAGCGCCCACACCCGGGAACGGGAGGTCGCCGTCACGCTCCAGGAGGCCTTGCTCCACGCCCCCGACCTGGCGCACCACGCACACGACATCGCGGTGCGCTACCTGCCGGCCACCGGCTCACTGAACGTGTGCGGCGACTGGTACGACATCGTCGACATCCCGCCGGACCGTATCGCCCTGGCCGTCGGGGACGTCGTCGGTCACGGCCTCCAGGCCGCCGCGGTCATGGGCATGCTGCGCAGTGCCCTGTCGGCGGCCATCCGCGCGCTGGAGCGCCCCGCCCCGCCCAGGCTCTGGAGGTGCTGGGCCTGTACGCCCGCTCGATCGAGGATGCCCTCGGTACGACCGCGGTCAAGGCGATGGTCGACCGGCGCAGCAAACTGATCAGCTACAGCAGCGCCGGCCATCCGCCCCCGCTGCTGGTACACACCGACGGCCGGGTCGAGCTGCTGGACCAGGCGACCGACCCGCCGCTCGGCGCCCGGCCGGAACACGTGCCCCGTGCGCAGGCCAGCACCCCCTACAAACCGGGCGACACACTGGTGCTGTACACCGACGGGCTCATCGAACGCCGCGAGGAGGACATCGACGTCGGCTTGGACCGCCTGACCAGCCTCCTCGCCGAATCCCGCCGACTGGGAGCCGAGGAGCTCGCGGACACGCTGCTCGCTCGGCTCGGGGTGGCCGGCGGCGGCCGGGACGACGTCGCCCTCATCGTCGTACGCCTGTGAGGACACGTTCTGCCGGGGTCGTGCCGATGTTCAGATGGCCGGCGGTGGCACCGGGCGCCATTCGAAGAGCAGGATCGTCAGGTCGTCCCGCAGCTGGTTGCGCTGGTGGTCGAGGACGGCGTGGATGAGCAGCCGCAGCACCTCGGCGGGGCGCTGGCCGGCGGCGTTGGAGCGGATGATGAAGTCGGTGAACCGGTCGAGGCCGAACTCCGCACCGTCCGCGTCGCGGGCCTCCACGACACCGTCGGTGTAGAGCAGGACGCAATCACCCGGTTCCAGTACCGTCTCGTGGACCTGCCGGGCTGCCGGGGCGAGTGGGCCGGCCAGGCCGATCGGCGGCTGCGGGGGACTGTCCAGCGCCCCGGCGAGCACCCGCTCGGCACGGATGAGCAGCGGTGGGGGGTGGCCGCAATTGACCCAGCGCAGCACTCCGGTCTCGGCATCGAACCGGCACAGCACGCCGGTGCAGAAATGGTCGGGCAGCCATTGGGCGAGCGCCTGGTCGACGGCGCCGACGACGTCGGCCAGGGCGCCGCCGCTGCGGCGCGCGTTCCGTGCCGCCGCCATGGCGACCGACGTGCTCAGACCGGCGGCCAGATCGTGACCCATGGAGTCGAGGATCATGGTGTGCAGCACGTTCTTGACCACCGAGTGGTCGAAGGCGTCGCCGGCGATGTCGTAGGCCGGCTCCAGGACCGCGGTCGAGACACACCTGCGGCTGCCGACGGTGTGGGGTGGCAGAAAGGCCCGCAGCATCTCGGCGGGCAGCCCCATGGGCAGGGTGCGGGTGCGGCCGGCGAGCCAGTCGCTGTAGGCGCGCTTGGAGGTGATCAGCATGGCGAAGAGATGGGCCAGCATCCGGCTGCGGCGCATCCACACCTCGTCGGGCGAGGCGGCCCGCACCGCCAGCACGCCCAGCCGTTCCGCACCGTCGATCAGAGGCATCCAGACCGTCACGCCGTCGTCGGCGTTGACGACCCGCGGGGAAATGGTGCGGTACGCCCAGCCGGCCGGCGAGCGGTCCACCGGCAGCGGCTGCACGGTCTCGCCCAACGGGATGAGCAGCCGTTGTTGCAGGTCGACCAGGTAGATCAGCGCGGAGTCCAGGCCGAGCGCGGAGGCGCACCGGTCCGCCAGATCGGGCAGTTCGAACGGCAGGGCCGTCTGCGCCTCGGTGATCAGCTCTTCCAGCCGATTCTCGTCGACGGCGGTCGCGGGACCAATGGACCCCTGCGATGGGTCCGACACGGGGATCACCCCTTCCGTGCCCAGTCTCACACCGCTGCCGTCCTCTCTCACATCAGGCACGACTGCGGCGAGGGCGAAAGGGACGGCCAGGGACCAACTAGGTTTCCGGGGTGGCGGTGACGAAGCGTTCCAGGAGCACACACAGCAGTTCCTGGTCGTCTTCCTCCATGCGGTCGAGGAGCCGGGCGCCCACCTCGTGGCTGATCCGTGAGGCGTCGGCGAACAGCGCCCTGCCCTCGTCGGTCATCTCCACCGCGTAGGCGCGCCGGTCGGCGGGGGAGGGCCGCCGCAGGGCCAGGCCGCGAGCCTCCAGGTCGTCGACCGTGCGCACCATGGCGGACTTGTCGCTGCCGGTGAGATCGATGAGCTGTCGCTGGCTGAGCGGCCCGTGCATGCCGAGATTGAGCAGGACGCCGTAGTGCCGGCCCTCGATGCCGAGTGGGCGCAGAGCCTCGGCGAACGTCCGGGCGGCACGGCGTTGGGCGAGACGGAGCAGTGGGCCGATGCGCGCAGGGCCGGTGCCGAGCGCGGGGGAAGGAAGGTCGGGCGCGTTCATCAGCTCCCAGCATAGGGCAGGCCGAGATTGGTTTTACCGGGATAGTCTCATGTGGCACTATCCCGACTATGCCTAATTCGATGGTTCGGCCCTGGACCCTTGCGGTCTTCCGGGCCGTGGTGACCTGCGAGGCCGCACTCGCACTCGGCCAGGCCGTGCTGGCCGGCAGCTTTCTGTCCGGTCACTACGGAGCCCTTGACCTGCACGCCCTCAACGCCACGGCCACCGGGCTGACCGCGGTGGCCCAGATAGCGGCCGCGGTGCTGCTGTGGCGGCCCGGCGGGGGGCCGGGCTGGCCGGTCCTGGCCGGTGTCGCGCTCTTCGGCGCGGAGGCCGGACAGATCGCCATGGGGTATGGACGCGTGCTCGCCGTTCACGTCCCGCTGGGTGTGGCGATCATCGCCTGCACCTTCCTCATGCTCGTCTGGGCCTGGCGCCCGGCAGCAGGCCCGAACGTTGCCGTTGAGGAGCGCGCATGACCGGGGGCATCGCCAGACGTCGCCTGCTCGCCGCTGCCGCCCTGGGCGGCAGTGCACTCACCGCAGGCGGATGGGCCATGGCCGGAGGGTCGCTGACGCCGGGTCAGCCAGGGCTGCTGCTGCGCAGCCAGACAGCCCTGCCACGGCCGTACGCGGTGCCGCTGCCCGTCCCGCCGGTACTCGCGCCGATGCGATCCAGCGGCACGACGGATGTGTACGAAATCGTCCAGCAGGCGGTGCGTCTGCGGATCCTTCCCGGGCTTGAGACCACCGCCTGGACGTATGGCGGTACCTTCCCCGGGCCGACGCTGGTCTCCCGTTCCGGCCGCAGGACGGTGGTACGGCACCGCAACGAACTGCCGCACCCGACCGTGGTCCATCTGCACGGCGGTCACACCCCCTACGGCAGCGACGGCTATCCGACCGCGCTGATCCTGCCGCGCAACGGCACGCACCCCCACGCCGACGGCATGGCAGGGATGCCGGGCATGTCCGGGGTGGCCGGTCCACGGGACGACGTCGCCGTCGAGCGGACGTACACGTATCCGATGGAGCAACGGGCCACCACCCTCTGGTACCACGACCACCGCATGGGCTTCACCGGCCCGAACGTCTGGCACGGTCTCGCCGGCTTCCACCTCGTCCACGACGACGAGGAAGAGGCACTGCCCCTGCCCCGCGGTGAGCGGGACATCCCCTTGATGATCGCCGACCGGGCCTTCGCCGCCGACGGGTCCTTCCGGTACCCCGCCCTGGACGCGGCCCAGCACACACCCGGTGTCACCGGCCCGTACATGGACGGCGTCCTCGGCGACGTCCTCCTCGTCAACGGGGCACCCTGGCCGGTGCTGGAGACACAACGGCTGCGCTACCGCCTGCGTCTGCTCAACGCCTCCAACGCCCGCCGCTACCGTCTGGCACTCGACCCCCCACCACCGGGCGGCGGGGGTCTCGTCCAGATCGGCGGCGACGGCGGCCTGCTGGAAAGGCCGCTCGCGCACGACACCCTGGACGTCGCCCCGGCCGAACGCTTCGACGTGATCGTCGACTTCTCCCGCTACCGGCCCGGCACCCGGGTGCGCCTGGTGAACCGGCTGGGCAGCGGCAGCACGGCGGACGTCATGCGCTTCGACGTCTCCACCGCCCGGCCACCGGCCGACGACTCACGCATACCGGAGCGGCTGTCCGCGATACCCGCGCCGCGGCCGGAGCGGGCAGCGGTCATCCGAACGTTCCACTTCCAGCGGCGGGCCGGATCCACCGGCTGGGCCATCAACGGCCGCCCCTACGAGCCCGGCAGACCCCTGGCCACCGTCCGGCTCGGCACCACCGAACTGTGGCGGTTCGTCACCGACTTCCACCACCCCGTCCACCTCCACCTCAACCACTTCCGGGTCACCGCACGCAACGGCCGTTCACCCGGCCCCTACGACGCGGGCTGGAAGGACACCGTGGACCTGCGCCCCGCCGAATCCGTGGAGATCCTCACCCGCTTCACCGACTACCCGGGCCGGTTCATGCTGCACTGCCACAACCTCGAGCACGAGGACATGGCCATGATGGCCGACTTCGTCACGGAGTGAACGAGCCCGCACTTGGTGAACCGGAACCTGACGAAGCGCAACTAGAGGGAGTCGAGGCCGAGTTCGTGGTTCTTGATCGCCTCGCGGACGGCGCTCACGAAAGCGTTCCAGAAGTGGTCGGCGTAGGGGTTGTCGGCGCTCGGCACGCCGGCTGTCGTCCTGCGCTTGGCCGCGCCGGAGAAGTCACCGAACATCGCCTGGCGCAGCGCCGTGGACAGCTCCAGCTGGGCGCCGGCGCCGGTGCGCGTGCGATTGACGATGTTGGCCGGGTCGTCGCCGTTGATGGGGTCTGTGGTGCCCGCGAAGACCACGGTCACGTTCCAGTCGGCGTTGGTCGTGGGGGAGGCCAGACCGTACTTCGTGAAGGCCGCCTGGAGGTTGCGCTTGAGCCGCTCGTCCCGACCGCCGATGATGATCTTCTTCACGGTCGTGTCGTCGAAGCCGTGCAGGGCGAGGGCGTACAGGTTGCCGGTGCAGACGGCGAGGGCGGCCGGGTCGTCGCAGTGGGTGGAAGTGACGTGCTGCGCGGTGGAATTGGCCAGGGCCTCGAACATCCAGTAGTCCCGCTGCGGCTCTCCGGGCACCGCCGCGCTCGCCGGGTCGGTGTTGGTGTCGAAGGGCGTGTAACCGGCGACGGCCATGCACAGCTCGCTCGTACCCGCCTCGATCCCGCCGCCGTGCGGCGCGATCACCGCCGTACTGCTGACGGGGCTGCTCGTGCTCCGGGCGTTGTCCGTGACCTGTACCGGCGCCCCGATACGGAACCGGCGCACCCAGTCGGTTCCCTCCTTGGCCGCGGTACGGGTGTACAGCTCGGTGTTGGACGCGTACTGGTCGGCTGCCGCGGCCGGCGTGGCGCCGCTGCCCATCACCGCATTGAGGGTGGGCAGGCCGGCGGCGATGGCGGCCACGGAAGCGAGAACGGTGCGTCTGCTGCTGTTGTTGTTCACAAGGCGATCTTGCACCATGGCCCAACTGGCCCCCGGCGGGCCCCTTCTGGGCATGACAACCGGACACCGCCGGGTGTCAGGCCACCTGCCCGCCGTGCAGGGCGGTGTATGCGTCGCCCCGGCGCAGGAGTTCCTCGTGCGTGCCGATCTCGCGAATGCGGCCGTCGTCCATCACCACGATGCGGTCGGCGCCGCGCACGGTGGAAAGGCGGTGGGCGACGACGAAGGTGGTACGGGCGCGCAGCAGGCGGGCCAGCGCCTCCTGGACGAGTGCCTCGGAGCGGGTGTCCAGCGCCGAGGTGGCCTCGTCGAGCACGAGGACGCGGGGGTCGCGGATCAACGCCCGTGCGATGGCGAGGCGTTGGCGCTGCCCGCCGGAGAGCCGGGCCGCCACGGCCGGGCGGCCGGCGTCTTCGTAGGCGTAGCCGACCCGCTCGAACGTGACCGCGCCGCGGACGGCGGTGACCTCCTTCCTGCCCTCGTTGTCCTCCAGTTCGGGCGCCTGGAGCACCTCGCCGACCGAACGCACCGACTCCAGCCCCTTGGTGATGACGGGGGCCAGGCTCGTCAGTGTGGTCGTGGAGTTGGTGAGCGTGGTCAGGAAGGCGCTGAGCATGACGACATCGCCGGGTGTCACGCCCCAGACGCCGTAGTACGACACGAGCGCCGCAGTGGTGAGCACGGCGACGCCGATGACGTTGAGGACCACCCAGGCCAGGGAACCGAAGCGGCCGTTGACCAGATCCAGGCGCATCCCGGAGGTGAGCAGCCGGCGCAGAGTGCCGTCCATGCGGCGCAGCGCCTTGCCCTCCAGGCCGTGGGCGCGGGTGACGGGGATGAGCCGGGTCATCTCGGTCACCCGCGAGGACAGGGTCTCGACCTCGTGCCGGAAGTGCTCGTTGTGGGAGCGCAGCCGGGACCTCAGCCGGGCCACGAGCAGGGTCGCGGTGGGTACCACGACGAGGAAGACGGGCAGGAACTCCGGTGTGCGGACGGCGATGATGACCAGTCCGCCGGCCAGCACGGTCAGAGCGCCCAGGCCCTGCTCCGCGGCCTGCTGGACCATCTGCTCGACGGTCTCGACGTCACGCACGACCTTGGCCTGCAGGACGCCGGCGCTGACCCGGGAGTGGTAGCCGATGGACAGCTGCTGCATGCGGGTGCACAGCGCGGAGCGCAGGGTGGTGCGCATGCGGCGGACGCTGCCGTAGAGCAGCCGGACGTACAGCACGTGCAAGGGGTAGTTGACCAGCAGGATCACCGTGATGACCGCGGTGGCCGTCCACAGCCGGGAGATCGGCTGGTGCTGGACGACCGTGTCGATGACGGACGCGGTGATCAGCGGCAGCAGCCAGATGGGGCTGTGCTTGACGGTGAACACACCGACCGCCACGGAAAGTTGGCGGCGGTCGGCGCGCAGCAGATAGGCGAGCGGAAGTCAGGCTTGACCGCCCACGCTCAGCCGGTCGAGGGACAAAGGCGTTCAACCTGGCCGGCCTGCAGACCGGCGCCCCTTCCGCGGTCAGAGAGTTCGAGGCTGTGCAGCCGACCGAGCCGGCTGCTCCAGGTTCCCCCGGTGCCGGGCCAACGTCCTCCCGCCTGCGCCCGTGAGCCGCCGTCACCGTCATCGATGTCGGCCACGGCGACTGTGCGACCACGGACGACACCTGCCACCGCCGTCGCGGCTTACTTATCACGCACACCGCGTCCCAGCGTCACGGGCCGAGCAGTGAGACGTCCGTCGCTCCCCAGTAGGCGCGCATCTCGTCGATGAGGCCGTCGGTGTCCACGCCGATCACCATCACGTACTCGATGCCGATACGGGCCCGGTCCGGGTCGGCCGGAGTCGGCAGGGTCATGAGATGGTGGCGGGCGAGCAGCGGGCCCGAGGGCAGGTAGTCCATCGTCGCGGAGACCGTGACGGCCGCGTGGCGCCCGTCCTGGCCGGCGACCGTGAACCCGGCCGCCTCATGGACGTTGCTGCCCACGGCCATCGTGGCGTGCGCGCGCAGCGCCTCGAGGCCTGTCCGGGTCCAGGAGCCGACGGGGTCCTCGAAACGGATGCGGGGCGAGTACAGCTTGAGCAGGCCGTCCACGTCACCGTCGTTGATGCACAGACAGTGCTGGCGGGCCAGCTCCTTGCGGCGCTCCTCGTCGGATGCGGGGCCGGCGGGCCACGTCGAGTCCGACCTGCCCCACATGACGCGCAGCTCCTGGATCAGGCCGTCCTCGGTCACGTCGAGAATGCCCATCACCTGTGTCCGCATCCGTCGCTCCGGCGGCAGCCCCGGGGCGCCCACCGTGACGGTCGCCGGGAGCACGACGGAACGGCCGTCGTGAGCCGCGTACGGGCGGCCCGGCTCCTCCTGAAGGGCGCCGCGCAACGCTGGGGCCAGCCGGGCGCCGATGGCCTCGCGACCGGTTACCGGCTCGCTGCCCAGCGGGTCGACGAGCCGCGCATCGTGTGCGAACAGCTCCAGCACGCCGCCCAGTTCACCGGCGTTCACGCGACGGCAGTACTCCAGGGCCAGATCCTTGCGCACCGACTCCGCAGGCATGTCCCGTCCCCCCTCAGGCCGTCACGTCGGCGCCGGACGCCAGCCGAGCCACTTCATCGGCGTGCAGTGGCGGCTCGGTGAGCGCCGGTGTCTCCGGGCCGCGCCGGAGCGCCGCCATGACCTCGGGAGTCTGCATGCTCGCCATGGACGCCGAGAGGGTGTTGAGGGCGACCGCGGCCTGGTTGACCGCGCGGTTGCGGGTCGCGGTGAGACCCACGAGGTCGGTGACGCGCTGCCGCTCGCCGGCGTGGCGGGTCAGCCGCGGGTCCGTGGTCCGGGTCCGGCACCCCGGATAGCCGATGTCGTGCGAGGTGGCCAGCACCCAGGCGTCGTCCACGGCCAGGGCGATCGCACGCTGTGCCGCGCGTGCCAGGCCCGGCCGGAAGGGTTGCTCCCGGAGCTGTTTCTCCAGCGCCAGCACGCTGTGAGCCGCCGCGCTCATCCCGTGCCCGTAGACCGGGTTGAAGGCGGCCACCGCGTCCCCGAGGACCACCAGACCCTCGGGCCAGGAAGGCAACCGCTCGTAGTGCAGTCGTCGGTTGACCGTGGAACGGGACCGCTCCACCGAGGTCAGCGGCCGTGCCTTGGCGATGAGATCGCCCACCAGCGGATGGCGGACGCCGTCCCGCGCGAACCTCACGAAGCCCTCGTCGTCGGCGGGCGGTTCGCCCCCGCGGGTCCCGGAGACCGTGACGATCCAGCGGCCGTCCTCGATCGGCATCAGCACCGCGTTGCACCCGGGCCGGCCCGCCCGATGGTCGGCATGCACGCTGACCAGCGGGAAGTTCACCACCGCGGCTTCCGGCGCGCGAAAGATCCGGGTGGCGTACACCATCCCCGAGTCGACGAACTCCTCCTCGGGCGCCGGCACTCCCAGCTCGGCCAGCAGCCGTTTCAACGAGGAACCGCGGCCGGTCGTGTCGACGACCAGATCGGCCGGCAGCTGCCGCTCCTCGCCCGACTCACCGTCCCGCACGCGTACGCCCGTGACCCGGCCCGCGTCTCCGAGCAGCGCGACAACCTCTGTCTTCTCGACCAGGGCGATGCGTTTGTCCCGCAAGGCCTGCTCGCGTACCGTCCAGTCCAGGAGCGCACGACTGCACGCGATCATGAACTGGGCCTCGGGGAACCGGTGTTGCCAGCCGTACGCGGTGAAGGACACCTGACCGTCGGGAATTCCGATGCGATGCGCTCCGGCGGCGAGCAGCCGGTCCGTGGTACCGGGCAGCAGCTCCTCGACGATCCGGGCGCCACCGGACCAGAGAATGTGTGCGTGCCGGGCCTGTGGAACTCCCTTGCGCAGCTGCGGTCCCGAGGGAAACTCGTCCCGGTCGATCACGGTCACCGAGCCGACATGACGGGCCAGCATCGAGGAGACGAGAATTCCGGCCATGCCACCGCCCAAAACCACGGCGCTTCGGGTACTGGTCATCGGTTCACGCGATCCTTTCCCGTGGCGAGGAATCGACCGACACCGTACTCCGGGACCGGGTTCGGTGAAGAGGTGAATTCCCGCAACCATGCATGAATAGGGGAGGGTAGGGGTGCCGGTAAGGGTTACCGCGGCACGTCGGGGCTGAGTAGCGTGGCAGCGGCAGCGACGTGTCGTCCGACAGGGAGGAATCACATGAGTGATACGCGGGAAATGCTCATCTCGGCCCCGGTGGAGCAGGTGTGGGCGGTCCTCACCGAGGACAAGTACCTGAACCAGTGGTTCGGCGAGGCCGACACGGAGATGGACCTGCGTCCCGGCGGAAAGATGGTGTTCCGCTTCAAGAACGGCGGTGTGTTCTCCGCCACCATCGAGGGGATCGAGCCCCCCAGGTATTTCGCCTACCGCGTGCTGACGGTGCCCACCGAGGCGGCACCCGACGACACCAACTCCCGGCTCATCGAATTCACCCTCACCGCCGACGGCCCGGACCGCACACGACTCGGGCTCGCGGAAAGCAACTCCCACCTTGACGGAATCAAGCGGGTCGCTGAATCCATTTGATCGATACGTCCGAGTAATCAAGGGCTCTTCGGTACCAGGAAACGGTACCGAAGAGCCCTTTCTCCTGCGTGTCCCATTCCTACTCGAGGGTGTCGAGCCAGTCCTCCACCGCACGGGCACAAGCCCCGGCATGGGCGCTCTCGAGCATCGTGAAGTGATTTCCCGGGACTTCGACGACCGTGGTGCCCGGCCGCCACACGGCCCGCCAACCGGGATCCGCGGCGGAACCGGTCAGCGGCTCGGCCGGGCGCAGCAGCAGGGTGGGCACATCGCGTGGAGCGACGGCGAAGTCCAGGCTGAAGTACTTCGCCCGCGCGGTGACCCAGGCATCGCCCGCGCCGTCGTCCTCGGAGCCCGTCGAGGTGTCGCGCTCCAGCAGCATCTCGTTGATCACCGGCAGCCACTCCGGCGACCCGAGCCCGTCTCCGGACTCCCACCACGGCGTGTCGATGAGCACGAGCCCCGCCGGCGCCTCTCCGGTCTCCTCCAGATGGGCCGCCACCGCCGCGGCGACATAGCCGCCCGAGGAGTGACCGAGCAGTACGCACCGCCGCTCCCCAACAGCCCCGCGCACCACCGCGGCCTGTGCTCGGGCCAGCGCCTTGGCCGAAGCGGGCAACGGCTCCCCGGGCCGGAACCCGGGCAACCCCGCCACCGAGATGTCCCGCCCGTCCCCCAACTCCCTTGCGAGCGCCAGATACTGCTGGAAGTCCGGCTTCCACACGAAAGACGGGAAGCACACCACAGCCGGCCTCCTGTCACCATGACCGAGCCTGACGACACCCGGCGACTGCGCCTCGTCCAACTCCCCCTCGAACGTCCGCCGGTACTCGGCGAGACGCAGCGCGAGATGGTGGGCCTCGGCGAAGTCGCCCTGACCACAGGCCCGGACGAACAGGTCAGAGAGGGAGTCCGCGGCGGTCGCCCGTTCGACCGGGTGCACCACAGTCGGGGCCGCGTCCAGTGCCTCGACCAGATACTCGGCGAGGGCGTGGGTCGTCGGATGCTCGAAGACCGCCACGGCGGGGATGGCCAGGCCGGTGAACTCGCCCAGCCGCCTGCGCAGTTCGACGGCCGTCAGGGAGTCGATGCCCAGCTTGATGAAGGGCGTCGACGCGTCCACCTCCTCGCAGTCGGCGAAGCCCAGGACCAGAGCGATCGTCTCGCGAACCAGTTCCTCCGCCGCGTCCAGCCGTTCGCCCGCGGACAGGCCGTCGATCCGTTCGGCGAAGGCGGGTTGCACGCCATCGGCCTCAAAAGGGGTCGGACGTACGGAGACTGCGGAGGTGCCGGGGGTGGCGTCCAGCCAGTAGTGCTGGTGGTCGAAGGGGTACGTGGGGAGGTCGAGGGGGCGGCCGGTGGTGGTGGGCCAGGTGACGGGGGTGCCGTGGGTCCAGAGCTCGGCGAGGGCTGTGCGCAGAGCCTCCGGCTCGGGGGTGTTCTTGCGGAGGACGGCGGTGGCCTGTGTGTGTTCGAGCGTCGTGCGGGCGAGGGCGGTGAGGGTGGTGTCGGGGCCGAGTTCGAGGAGGGTGGTGACGCCGTTTTGCGAGAGGTGGTGGAGGCTGTCGGTGAAGCG